>JAJYVD010000036.1 GCA_021792185.1 Nitrospirota bacterium
GTCCTCATCTAAATGCCTCCATATGGAATTAAGATGAGATATTTTAACAGGATTTGCGGTAAAAGGAAAACAGAAATACTTGCAGAACCTTGATTCTCAAGGCTTAGCGAGTTGTTGAACAGGCTCATTCACACATAAGGAGGTACACAACTGATGGAAGGAACAGTAAAGTGGTTCAACGATTCAAAGGGTTTTGGCTTTATCACAAGCGAAGACGGCAGTGATGTATTTGTCCACCATACATCCATCCAAGGCAACGGGTTCAAATCCCTTGCCGAGGGTGACAGGGTCAGCTTTGATACCGAAAAAGGCCCTAAGGGTCCCAAGGCAATCAACGTTTCAAAAATTTAGTTTACCGACAATTAACTAAAGAAGGCCCCTTGCGAAGAGCAGGGGCTTTTCTTTTGAGGAGTTTAAGGAATTTATGGAATTTAAGACATTTGATTTTCACCCCCTGGTCGAGGCAGGGGTCAAGGCCGAAGGCTATATTATGCCGACGCCTATTCAGCAGCAGGCGATCCCGCTGCTCCTTAACGGGCGTGATATTATGGGACTGGCACAAACCGGCACCGGAAAAACCGCCGCCTTTGCGCTGCCTATCCTGCACCGGCTGCTTCAAGAAGGAGGCCGCAGGCACGTTCGGGCGCTTATTATCGCTCCCACCCGTGAACTGGCTGAACAGATTCACGAGGCAATCCGCAGTCTGGGAGGGCGAACAGGCCTTAGAAGTGTTACTGTCTATGGCGGCGTAGGTTTTAATCCGCAAGTGGAAAAGTTGAAACGCGGCGCCGAAATTGTCGTGGCCTGCCCGGGCAGGCTTCTTGATCACATTGGCGAGGGCACTATCGACCTCTCAAAGGTAGAGATGTTGGTTCTCGACGAGGCCGACCATATGTTCGACATGGGCTTTTTACCCGACATTCGACGAATCCTGAGACATCTCCCACAGAAACGGCAGACTATGCTTTTTTCGGCCACTATGCCCCAGGAGATACGGCATCTGGCCAAGGACGTGCTGAACAATCCGGTCACAATCCAGGTTGACGTAACCGCACCCGCTCTTACCGTCAGCCATGCTGTCTACCCGGTGGCCCAGCACCTGAAGACGCCCCTGCTCATCGAGCTGTTGCGCCATACCGACACCGAGTCCGTATTGATATTCACCCGTACCAAACACCGGGCCAAGCGTGTGGGTGAACAACTGATCAAAAACGGCTACCGCGCAACCTCTTTGCAGGGCAACCTCTCGCAGGCGCGGCGACAGGTCGCGATGAACGGTTTCCGTAACGGCACTTTTCAGATTTTGGTGGCGACTGACATTGCCGCGCGCGGGATCGACGTGACCCAGATATCCCATGTTATCAATTACGACATCCCGTCCACCACCGATGCCTATATTCATCGCATAGGCAGGACCGGTCGCGCCGCAAGGAGCGGGGACGCGTACACTTTGGTCACAAATGACGATGCCGATATGGTGCGCTCCATAGAGAGGATACTCGGCAGTACCATTGAGCGCCGTACTCTAACAGACTTCAACTACGATGTCTCTCCGCCGCAGAAGGATAAGGAGTTTGCCCGTCCACCGCAGCAACCCGGACCGGCCGGCAAGTCTTACGGGGCAAAGAAAGTCATCAGACAAAAAACAGCGCGTGGTTCGAGGTAAAAAGGGATTAATCAATAAGAGCTTATGGATTCCGGCGTTTCAAAGAACTCTTCGGGCAGTTCTATCTCTTCCGCCTCCTTCTCCTTTTTTGCCTCTTTAGGCGCCATGCCCGAAACAGGGGTTTCTGAAGTCTGCGACCTTACTATCGGAACAAAATTCCCCTTATAGTCGATAATGCCTATCTCGACTGCATATTCGCCTTCAGGGGCTACGGCGAGGAAGTGTTCGCCGATCCTCTCTGAAATAGGGGTGTAGAAAAATGCCTTTGTCTTTAAATTTGTTACCTTAATGTTGAGGCTGCCTATGTATTGAGATAAGGTCTTCTCGGTAATCTCCCAATAGACGTATAATTGCCGGGGTGTAACAGGCATGGAGACTGCTTTGTCCGCATCGTATCCCACCGGCAGAGGAGGCATTTCCTCATATTTTTCCGGCGGCAGAGGCTTTCTTTCTTCGGCCATCGTCGGTTTTTCTGCTTTTGCGGCCTCTTTTATAGGCTCAATTTTCTTTATTGCCTTTTTAGTCTCCGGTTTCGGCGCGGCCTTTTTTATCTTTTCAGGCGCAGGTTTTCCTACGGCTTTAGCTTTAGGCTTGCTTATGACCTTAATGATATCGGCTTTTTTAAGACCGGGTTTTAAAGATATGCCGAGTTCTTTGGCGAGAGTTTTGAGTTCAGTGACGCTCAGTTCTTCGAGCGGTTTTTTTATTTCTTTTTTTACCGGCTTAACGGCTTTTTTGACAGGAACTTTTTTTATCGGAGTTTTTTTAACAGCAGCTTTTTTTACGGGGGTCTTTTTTACCGGCTTTTTGGGAGTAGCTTTTGCAACGGCCTTTTTAACGGTCTTTGTCTTAGTCGTTGCCTTTGTCGTTTTTGTTTTTTTCGCGGGCTTTTTTATGGCCGGTTTTATTTTTTTGGCTATTGTCTTTTTAACTGCCTTTTTAGGCGCGGCCGCTTTTTTCGTTTTCGCGGCTTTTTTTGCCGGGGTTTTCTTTGTTGGCTTTGCCGGTTTGCCGGAGAGCGCCCTTATGAGTTCCTTTTTTTCAGGTTTGCTCGCTGTTTTTTTTCTATTCTTTGCCTTTGAAATGCCCTTTTCGGTTGTCTTTTGCTTCTTCATGTCAGCCCCCCAATGAGCGATTTAGCTAATTATATACCAAAACACTATTAAATGTAAGATATACGAAGTCAAAATAACTCAGCATATGGCGCGGGTCGGCTTCAGTGACTTTATCGTAAGAACTTTTTAACCGCATACTCTTATACCCGTCTTCCGCATCGGTGGCGGCCATTTGATTAAGCATACATTATCTTTGCTTTACATAAAAAAACAACACTTATAAAGGCATTGAAGTAGATTTGCGCCATATGTATTATTGCTTTATTAATGCGCTTCCGACCAGTTTTTACCATGCCCTATATCCACCCTGAGCGGCACCGAGAGCGTCATCGCGCTTTCCATCTCATGCTTTATTAATCCCATAGCGATTTCGATTTCATTTTCAGGCGCTTCGAATAAAAGTTCGTCATGTATCTGTAATACCATTTTTGTCTTGAGATTTTTTTCTTTAAGCCTGTTCCGTATGTTTATCATAGCTATCTTGATCAAATCCGCTGCTGTGCCCTGGACAGGGGTATTTATCGCGAGCCTTTCCGCCTGCTGCCGGATATTGGCGTTGTGGCTGTTTATTTCCGGAGTCGGCCTTTTCCTGCCCATGACGGTCGAGACATAACCCTGCTGCTGCGCTGCCTTAACCGTATTTTCCATATACTGTTTTACTCCGGGGTGTTTGTCGAAATACTGTTCGATAAAGGCGGCGGCTTCCTTGGGCGGTATGCTGAGCGCCTCGGACAATCCGAAAGGACTTATCCCGTAAACAACGCCGAAGTTCACGGTCTTGGCAACCCTTCGCATATCATCCGTTACCGCTTCTTTTGCAATGCCGAAGAGTTCGGACGCCGTTCTTGTGTGGATGTCAATATCTTTTTTAAACGCGTCGATCAAACCTTCATCATCGCTCATATGAGCGAGTATTCTTAACTCGATCTGCGAATAATCCGCCGAGATAAGCACGCACCCTTCATCCGCCGTAAAGACCTCCCGCACCTTTGTTCCCCAATCACCGCGAATGGGAATGTTTTGCAGGTTAGGCTCGCTGCTGCTCAATCTTCCTGTTGCGGTTACGGTCTGGTTAAAAGACGTGTGCACCCTTCCGGTCTTTTTATCGATGAGCTTCGGCAGGGCGTCTACATAGGTGGTCTTCAATTTATAGAAGGTTCTGTAGTTGAGTATCTCCATCGGCAGTTCGTGGGTTTTCGAGAGTTCTTCGAGCACGTCCATGCCTGTGGAATACCCGGTCTTTGTCTTTTTTAAAGGCTTAAGCCCGAGTTTTTCAAAGAGTATCTTCTGCAACTGTTTAGGTGAATTAATGTTGAAACTCTCCCCTGCTATGGCATATATCCGCGATTCGATTATTCCAAGTTCCCTATCGAGTTCTTTTGATAACTCTTCGAGCCTTTCTTTGTTTATCCTCACCCCTTCTTCTTCCATGTCAATGAGGATATAGATCAGAGGCATCTCAATATTGAAATACAAATCTTCAAGCCCTTCATTTTTGAGTTTCTCAAAGAGGATATTTTTTAATTCCATAGATAGAGCCGCATCCTCCGCGGCATATTGGGTTGCCTCGTCTAATGGGACCTCGGCGAATGAATGGAGTTTGCCTAAGACTTCGGTAAACGGTCTTTTTTTGTACATGAGATATTCGAGACCGACATTCTCAAGGCTGTGGTCGGGCTTATTAGGATTGAGCAGATATGATGCAAGCATTGTGTCGTAGAGAATGCCTTTTACATGAATCCCTTCCTGCCTCAATATAAGGATGTCGTATTTAAGGTTATGCCCTACTTTCGGAATGGATTCGTCTTCGAGAGTCTCTTTTAATATGACCAAGGCATCCGTTACGTTTGGGCCATGCGCATGACTGACAGGAACATAGTATGCGCTACCCTTCTCAACGCACAAGGAAATGCCCACAATTGAATCCGATATGGGATTTCTGCCGGTAGCCTCGATGTCGAATGAAAGCTCGGCGATAGACAACGGGCTATAGGCTATAGGAACAGAACCCAAAGTTTCATCTTTCGGTTTTTTTTCGTCTGTTGCCTCTTGCTTATCGCCTTTTGCCTGATTTTCAAACAGCGAATATTGTCTCATTAGGTTTTTCCCAAAAGCCTTTTCAAATCCTCTCTATCGGTAATAGCCCTGTATTGTCCTCTCGGCTCGCGTCCCTTTGAAGGTATGAGTTTTATAAGGCTCTTGAATTCGAACTCGGTGAAGAGTTGAAGCAGTTTAGGCCAGTCAGGGTCGCCGACGGTCAGCCGCCTGATATCGACATCCACAGGGATGTCCGTGTCTATGGTCGCGAGTATCCTGCTCAATTTTATATCCTCTATGTTGTCGGCTATCATTTTTCTCAGGCGTTCGCTCGCTGTTTTCTCCGGATGGTCAATGAGTTCATCGAGGCTTCCTGCTTTTGAGAGAAGTTCTTTTGCGGTTTTCTCGCCGATACCTTTCACTCCGGGAATATTGTCCACTGCATCGCCGGTTATAGCCATTATTTCGGTAAGCCTTTCAGGAGGCAATCCGAACCTTTCGATAACATATTTTTCGTCGATAAATACATCTTTCATCGGGTCGTAAATTTTGATTCCATTGCCTACAATCTGCATCATGTCCTTGTCGCCGCTCAGTATGAATACGGTTATGTTTTGCGCCGCCGCCTTTTTCGCGACAGTGCCGATGATGTCGTCAGCTTCGTAGCCCGGCATTTCGAAGGAGGGTATGTTGAAAGCGTTTATTATCTCCTTGATGTAGGGTATCTGTAAAACGAGGTCGCTCGGTGTTTCGGGCCTTTGCGCCTTATATTCTTCGTATATTTTGTGTCTTTCCGTGGGAACCGGGGAATCGAAGGCTATCGCAATTGCATCCGGCTTTTTCTCCCTGATTATTTTCATGATCATATTCGTAAAGCCGTAGATTGCGTTGGTAGGAAAACCCTTCGAGTTGGTAAGCCCTCTTATGGCGTGAAACGCCCGATAAAAATAGGAATTGCCGTCTATCAAATATAGGTTCATAGATGATTATATCAGAAAAATATATTGACCCGTATTATTCATAAATTACGATAGGCAAGGCGGAAGGTAAAGCATTGGAGCGACTTCGGCAGCCCAAGCGTAACATGGATGTTTAAGCGGGCTGGCGTAGCTTCGGAGAAAGGCCGGATGCCTTTCGAGAATGAAGCGGAATATGCTTTATCTTTCGCATTACAGAGTTTATGAATGTGAGTTAATCACCTTCAAATTCTGTAAGCGCGAATATCTTATAGCCCTTTTCCATAAGCCTTTTCCTGCCGCCAACATCCGGCAGATCTACTATGAACGCCATCTCGGATACGATGCCTCCGAGCTTTTCTATTAACGCCGCTGCAGCAAGCGCAGTCCCGCCTGTGGCAAGCAGGTCATCAACTAAGAGTACATTTGCACCTTTTGTTATGGCGTCTTTATGCATCTCTATGGTGTCCGTACCGTATTCCAATTCATATTCGTGCTTTATCGTTTCAGCGGGGAGTTTGCCTTTTTTCCTTACAGGCACAAAGCCTTTGCCCAGGGTGTAGGAAAGCGCACCGCCGATTATGAATCCCCTTGATTCTATGCCGACGATTACGTCGAAATCAATATCTCCTTTTATATATCTCTGTGTGAGATTGTCTATTACGAGCCTGAATCCCACAGGGTCTTTAATGAGAGTGGTAATATCCCGGAACATTATGCCTTTCTTGGGATAATCCGGCACTGTCCTTATTTTCGATTTGATCGGCATTTCTCAACCTCCTATGTTTTGCACGAATCGCATTTCGTATTTTTTATTTTTGAGATGGCATGCAAGAGAAGCTTTTTTACGTTCTCCGCGTTCTTAGACATTATGAAGAGTATCATGTCCCACGTAACCGGCTCTTCGCCCTCTTTCCAGCAGTCGTAATCTGTCGACATCGCTATGCTCTGGTAGCAGATGCCTGCCTCCCTTGCCAGTATAACCTCCGGCACCGTCGACATATTAATCACATCTGCGCCCCATGCCCTGAACATGTGTGATTCCGCTTTTGTGGAAAAGCGTGGCCCTTCGATGGTGATTACAGTGCCTTTCGGATGATGCCTGAGTTTAAGCTCTTTTGCGGACGATGTGAGCAATGCGCGCAGGTCTTTGCAGAAGGGCTCACTCATCGGGGTGTGAATTACCTTTTCGTCGTGGAAAGTAAGAGGCCTGTGCTTTGTGAAGTCTATGAATTGATCCACGAACACGAGGTCGCCCGGCCGTATCTTTTCCCTCAATGAGCCGACTGCCGTAGTTGCGAGTAAATGAGTGCAGCCCTCTTTTTTGAGAGCGTGGATATTCGCCCTGAAATTAACGCCTGTAGGATAGATTGAATGGTCTTTGCCGTGCCTGGCGAGGATTACCGTATTCACGCCGTTTATCTTTCCGACGGTTAGAGGAGATGAAGGACTGCCGTAAGGGGTTTTTACCTTTTTTTCTTTAGCACCTTTCATCAGGCGAGGGTCATCCAGCCCCGAGCCTCCGATAACTCCGATTTTTATATCAGCCATAAACGCTCCTTGAAATTGAATTCGATACGAAAAATAAAACAAGGCGCAGGTCAAAGTCAAGGGAAATATTGAGCTTTTGCCGCCTTTTACATTACATTAAAAGATGCCTGTTAATCTCGTCATATTCGATCTCGACGGAACGCTCGTTGATTCGAGCATAGACATAACCAATGCCATAAATTACGCCATCGAGCCTTACGGCGTGCAGCCTGTAACAGTGCAGGAGACCATAAGCCTCGTTGGAGAAGGAATTACAAGGCTAATGGAAAAAGTGATAGAACGGAAAGGCATAAGCGCTGACAGGGACTCGCTGGCTGGAAGGTTTCTCGAACATTATTCATCTCATCTTATCGACAATACTATAGTCTATCCCGGGGTCATAGAGACATTAAAAAAACTGAATAATCATAAAAAGGCCGTGATCTCGAACAAGAGAGAGGTTCTTTCAAAAAGAACACTCGATGAACTCGGCATTTTAAAATATCTCGATCTGGTTGTCGGAAGCGATACAACGGCTGAGAGAAAGCCTTCTCCTGTACCGCTGCGATATGCTATGGAAAAGCTCGGAGCAGCTTCGGATGAAACAGTGATTGTCGGGGACAGCAATTTCGACATCGAAGCAGGAAAAGCAGCGGGAATTAAGACCATTGCGGTTACATACGGATATAGGCCGGTAGAGTTGTTGGGGGGTGCGGATGTTATAATAAACAGGATGGATGAGCTGACCGAAGTTTTAAGGAGGTTTGAGTAAATGGCTTTTGTTATTGCGTTTGCGGGTAAGGGCGGGACGGGAAAGACGAGCCTTGCCGGATTGACGATAAAATATCTCTTGGGCAAAAGAAACGGGCCTGTTCTGGCGGTTGACGCGGACAGCAACGCGTGCCTTAATGAGGCGCTCGGAGTAAAAATCCACGCGACAATAGGAAAATTGCGCGAGGAGTCGCTTCAGGCTGTAAGGGGCAGCGGAGACAGGCCGGGCGGCATGTCTATGGAGCAGTTGTTCGATTATCAGGTGCAGCAGTCAATTATAGAGGCGAATGGTTTTGACCTTATGGTGATGGGAAGGCCTGAAGGCCCCGGCTGCTATTGCGCCGCGAATAATATTATAAGAAAATATACAGACCTGCTTTCTGATAAATACCCATATGTTGTTATAGACAATGAAGCAGGGATGGAGCATTTGAGCAGGAGGACTACTCATAAAGTCGATTTGTTGATAATAGTGAGCGATCCGACGGTGAAGGGCATGCAAACGGCAAAGAGGATAAACGAGCTTGTGGACGAGCTTAATCTCGGAATCGACAGGAGGGTTTTGGTCGTAAACAGGATTATTGGGAATGAGATCCATGAACTCGGGAAAATGGCGGAAGGGTTCGGCATCAAAGTTGCAGGGTTTATTCCTCATGATGAGATGATTTTTAAATTCGATTTGCAAGGCAAGCCGGTTTTTGAGCTTCCTGAAGATGCGGTGTCGGTGCGGACAGTGTTCGAAATGCTCGATTCATTGCAAATACCGTAGCTGCTTGCGTTATGGCTTTATAAAATAAACAAATACGCGAAGCTCTTTACTTGGCGGGCATTTTGTGTTATTTTTAAAAACTTTGTTTTTAATCCGATTTTTTACCTTTTGTAACGCCGGCATTACATTTTGTAGCGAAAGGAGACATAAAACATGCTGATTATAGGAGAAAAACTGAGCATTATTGCGAAACGCGTCAGGGAGGCGATGTTTAAGCGGGATAAAGGCCCGATTCAGGAGATCGCAATCCGGCAGTGGAAAGAAGGCTCAGGAATGATCGATGCTAATATTGGGCCTGCCGAAGACGGCGGGGAGGATTTAATGCAGTGGATGGTTACGACCATTCAGGAGGCGGTACATCTTCCGGTTTGTCTTGATACTACGAATGCAAAGGCATTGGAGGCCGGACTGCAGGTTCATAATAACGAGTGGGGAAGGCCTCTTATCAACTCTACATCCAATGATCCCGAAAGGTTCCCGATTCTCGAACTCGCCGCGAAATACAATTCACAAATAATCGGCTTGACTGTAGGCAAAGGCGGTCTCCCGGCCGATGCGGAGGAGAGGGCGGCGATTGCCGCTGAGATAATGGCGAGGGCGATGGAATACGGCGTGCCTCTCGAAGATATTTATCTCGACCCCCTCGTGCTTCAGATCGCGACTTCTCAGGATCACGCTCTGAAGGTTATCGAAGCTATAAAAATGTTTCAGGAGATGAACGATCCCCCCATGAAGACCGTGGTGGGACTGAGCAATATTTCAAACGGCTGCCCCAAGGCGCTCAGGCCGATTTTGAACAAGTATTATTTTATCATGCTGATGAACGCCGGATTGACCGCCGCCATTGCCGATGCGCATGAGATGGCGGAAGCAATGCAGGAAAAGAAGCTGATCGACGATGTTCTTGCCGGGAAAAAGATCGACGACGCTCAAAAAATGGCGGAGATAACAAAAACGCTCGATGTTATCATGGGCAAGACCCTGTACGCACACTCATATTTAGAAATGTAGGAGGATGACATGGCTTTCACTGCACCAAAGGAGACGTATTCGGGCAAGGTATTTGAAGTTGCCATAGGAACCGATAAAACCGCCGTTTTCGGAGGAGAAAATGTTCTCCCCTTTCATTCATTTGAAGGAAATATTCCTCACAGGCCGGTGATAGCCTACGAGATTCAGGATGTGCCGCCTGACGATTGGCCTGAAACGGTCAAGAAGGTTTATGAAGGCGTTTCCGGCGATCCCGTAACATGGGCGAAATACTGTCAGGACACATTAAACGCTCAGGCGATAGCTTTGAGGCTTGTCGGCACGCATCCGGACAGGGAGAACCGCTCTCCCGAGGATGCTGCGAAGACCGTGAAGGATGTTCTTGCCGCAATAAACGTCCCGCTGATCATACTCGGCAGCAATCAAATAGAAAAAGATTCGGCGGTGCTTGTATCTGTTTCGGAGGCGGCAAAGGGCAAGAACTGCATTATAGGAAAGGCTCAGGAAGGCAACTACAAGACCATTGCCGCAGCGGCAATGGCGAATAACCATAAGCTGATAGCCATGTCCGAGCTTGATATAAACCTCTCAAAACAGCTTAACATCCTTATAACCCAGATGGGCTTCGACAAGGAAAAGCTTATAACCGACCCTATGTGTTCGGCCCTCGGATACGGGCTTGAGTATACCTATTCTGTCATGGAGAGGATCAGGCTCGCCGCACTCACGCAGAACGATACGACCATGCAGCCGCCCATGCTGGCAGATGTGGGAATGTATGTATGGAAGATAAAGGAGACCCAGGCATCGGAGTCCGATCTTCCGCAATGGGGTTTGCTCGCTGAACGCGGGATCGCATGGGAGACAATAACGGCCGGATCATTGCTTATGTCCGGAGCGGAGTTTCTGATAATGAGGCATCCGGAGGCGGCAAAGGCAGTAGAAAAATTCATTGACGAGCTAATGTAAGGGAGGTTTGAAATGGCTTTAACAGGCGTTGAAATATTTAAGCTGCTTCCAAAGACCAACTGCAAGAAATGCGGACATCCTACGTGCCTTGCCTTTGCGATGAAGCTGGCACAGAGGCAGGCATCTCTCGATGCGTGTCCCGATGTTTCCGAAGAGGCAAAAAAGGTCCTCGGCGAGGCATCTGCTCCGCCTATACGTTCGATAACATTAGGTTCCGGAGATAAGGCCGTTAAGATGGGCGAGGAAAACGTTCTTTTCAGGCACGAAAAGAGGTTCGTGAATCCATGTGCCTTTGCAGTTGAAGTGAAGGATAGCATGTCCGATGACGAGATAAATAAGATTGTTGATGATGTCTTAAATTCAGAGATAGACAGGGTCGGCCAGAAATTGAGGATTGACGCCATATTTGTGAGCAACGCGTCGAATGACGCGGGAAGGTTCGAAGGCGTTGTGAAGGCCATTGCATCAAAGGCGCCTGCAGTGCCTTTGATTATTGCAACCAACAATCCTGCAGCAGCAGAGACTGCTGTTAAGGCAGTTGCCGACAAAAAGCCGCTCCTTTACGGAGCTGACGAGTCCAACGCGGATGCGATGGCGAATATTGCCAAGACATATAAAATACCGCTCGGCGTTACGGCAAAGGGGCTTGACGCGTTAACGGCATTAACGGAAAAAATAAAGGGCCTCGGAGTCGAAGATATGGTTATCGATCCTTGCGCGAAGACAGCAAAGGAGATTATCGAGGCAAACACATATATAAGAAGGGCTGCGATAAAAAAGAACTTCAAGGCGCTCGGTTATCCTGTCATAACCTTGGCGCAGCGCGACGACAAGATGCTCGAAGCCCTTATCGCTGCGCTCGGCGTTACAAAATATTCATCGATAGTTGTGCTGAGCAGCATCAAGAAGTGGAAGAATCTATCTCTATTCACGCTCAGGCAGAACATATACACTGACCCTCAGGTGCCGATGCAGGTGGAACAGAAGGTATACAAGATCGGAGAAGCGACGCCGGAGTCTCCGCTTACCATTACCACGAATTTCTCGCTTACCTATTTTATCGTCTCCGGCGAGATCGAAAACAGCAAGGTTCCCACAAGGCTTGCCGTAATGGACTGCGAAGGCCTGTCCGTGCTTACGGCATGGGCTGCCGGCAAATTTACCGCTTCCAAGATCGCGCAGTTCATTCAGGAGAGCGGAATAGAGAATGAAATAACCCATAAGGAACTGATAATACCCGGCTATGTCGCGATACTCAGCGGCGCCATCGAAGATAAGCTTCCTGGTTGGAAGGTTACGGTGGGGCCGAGAGAGGCCAACGCGCTTCCTGCGTTCCTGAAATCGCGCGGCTGAAAATGTATTGCAGTTTCATGAAAATTTTTACATAAAAGTTTGAGGCACAGGAGGTAAGGATGTCCAAGTTGATCGCATCGGCCGCTATAAGGGGCGCCAAGGGGCTCGTAGCGCAGGCCGAAGAACTGATTGAAAAAGCAATCGCAGAAAAGGGCAAGGATTTTGTCTTTGAATTCCCGGATACCGCATATTATCTGCCGATGATATACGCAATGACCGGATTTCCGGTAAAGACCGTAGGCGATATGAAGGCAGCCCTCGGTTTTGCGAAGGAGCTTCTTCACGACGAACCTGAAGATAACTTATGGAAACCGTATCTGGGCGAGGCCCTCGATTCGGGAATGGCAACCCTCTTTGCGGAGGAGATAATACTTGCGATCAAATACATCTACGGACTCGAGCCTTTCAAAGACCCCGATACCGGTTATGTCTATAACGGTTTCATAACTGATACGATACAGAGAAACCTCGGCATACAGCTCGTTGACGGCACCATGCCTGGGTTTGCCGCAATTATCGGAGCGGCTCCGACCGACGACATAGCAGTCAATATATGCCGTGAGCTTCAGGAAAAGAATATCCTCACATTTCTATCAGGGCAGTCAAACGGCGACAGCGTTACAAAACAGCTTCAGAGAAAGGGGATCGAACTCGGATGGGATACGAGAATAGTCCCTCTCGGCCCTGACACCGAGCATACGCTTTATGCGCTCGATTGGGCGATCAGGGCATCATTGATATTCGGCGGCAAAAAGGCCGGAGATTTCAAGGAACATCTCAAATACCAGAAGGACAGGGTCTTTGCATTCGCCCTCGCGCTCGGCCCCCTCGACGACATCAAATGGACGACGGGAGCGGGAGCGATAAACATGGGCTTCCCTGCCATTTGCGATACGGACGTCCCTGTAATACATCCGACCGGCGTATGCATATACGAAGAGGTCGATAAGGAATTCGATCACGCAAAGATTGTCCAGAAAGCGATTGAGGTAAGAGGGCTCAAGATTATAGTCGAAAAGCCCCCGATTCCTGTTGCCTATGGTCCTGCATTCGAAGGTGAAAGAATCAGGAAAGAGGACATGTTTATTGAATTCGGCGGACAGAGGACTCCCGCATTCGAATGGGCAAGGATGAGAGAGCTTGAGGAAGTGGAAGACGGAAAGATTACTATTGTCGGCACTAACTGGCAGGAGAGGTATGAGCAGGGCGGACAGATGCCCCTCGGCATAGTGATAGATGTCGCCGGCAGAAAGATGCAGAAGGACTTCGAGTCCATCATTGAAAGAAAGGTTCATCACAATATAAACGAGGGACAGGGACTCTGGCACATGGGACAGAGAGATGTTAACTGGATAAGGATAAGCAAGGCGGCAAAGGGATCCGGTGTAACACTCGAAGATATAGGGATCATACAGGCAACTATGGTCAAACACCGCTTTAAGTCAATCGTAGATAAAGTCCAGGTGACTTTATATACCGACGAAGCCGATGTCAACAGGTTGAGAGATGAAGCGCGAGCGGCCTATAAAGAAAGAGACCACAGGCTTGGAGCGCTTACAGACGATGCTGTAGACACATTTTATTCGTGTCTGCTTTGCCAGTCATTTGCTCCGGCCCATGTTTGCGTTATCACACCCGAAAGGCTCGGACTATGCGGGGCATACAACTGGCTCGACGGAAAAGCTGCATACGAGATAGACCCCACAGGCGGAAACCAGCCGGTGCCCAAGGGAGAGCTTCTCGATCCGAAGTTCGGCAGATATACGGGTGTTGACGATTATCTTAAGAAGGCATCAGGCGGCGCTGTAGAGACATTGAACCTTTATACAATAATGGAAAACCCGATGACGTCGTGCGGCTGTTTTGAGTGCATAGTTGCAATAATCCCCGAGGCAAATGGTGTCATGATAGTAAACAGAGGCGCGACAATGATGACGCCTATCGGCATGAAGTTTTCGACGCTTGCCGGAACTGTAGGCGGCGGAGCGCAGACGCCCGGATTTATGGGAATAGGAGTGAATTTCATAACGAGTAAAAAATTCCTCTCCGGCGACGGCGGCGTAAAGAGAATCGTCTGGATGCCGAAGGCCCTGAAAGAGAGGATAGCCGAAGACTTTAAGAGAAACGCGGAAGATGCGGGTATTCCCGATCTCCTCGACAAGATAGCTGATGAGACCATATGCGAAGATTCGGAGAAACTTCTGGAGTACCTCTCCAGCGTCGGACACCCCGCGCTGGAAATGGATCCGATGATATAAGCATTAATGTCATTGTGAGGAGGTCGTAAGACCGACGAAGCAATCTAAAAAGGAAGGCAGAGATTGCTTCGCTTCGCTCGCAATGACAATGCGAAAATGTAAAGAATGGAGGTAAGAATGGATAAGCACATAAAGAGCGCGAATGAAGCGGCAGAAAAAATAGTAGAGTGGGGCGAAGAGCATAAGATAGAGACCTGCTTTGAAAGGGCGGAGAAGATGAAACCCTGCCCTATCGGCGCCTCCGGCGCATGCTGCAAGGTCTGTCATATGGGGCCGTGCAGGCTCGTAGGCAAAAACGCCGAAACAGAAGCTCGCGGAGTATGCGGCGCGACATTGCCGACAGTGGCGGCAAGAAATATGGTGAGGATGATAGCTGCCGGAACTGCCTGTCATGGCGATCATGGAAGAGACATGGTATTCACCCTGTTGGCTGTTGCGAATGGTGAGACAAAGGATTTTCAGATAAAGGACGTTAGAAAGTTATACAGGATTGCAGGAATACTCGATATAGAGTTCGAGGGGAGGCCTGTAAATGATGTGGCAAAGGATGTTGCAACGAAACTTTTGGAAGACTACGGTAGACAAAGAGGAGAGGTTAATTTTATAAAAAGGGCTCCAAAAAAGACACAGGAAAGGTGGAAGAAATGGGGCATTACCCCAAGAGGTATAGATAGGGAAATTGCTGAGGCGATGGACAGAACCACCATAGGTATGGACGCCGATCCTGACTCCCTTTTAACCCAGGGACTGAGGGCTGCCCTTGCAAATGGATGGGGCGGCAGCATGATATCCACCGAGGTTACTGATATTCTCTTTGGCACACCGATGCCGATAAAAGCAGAGGCGAGCCTGGGGATATTTAAAGAGAACGAGGTTAATCTTGTTATACATGGGCATGAACCATCCCTTGCAGAAACAATAGTAGATGTGGCATCAGAACCTGAAATGATAGTTTATGCACAGTCAAAAGGTGCAAAAGGGATAAACATTGGAGGTTTGTGCTGTACGGCAAATGAAGTGCTGATGAGGCGTGGAATCCCAACGGCAGGAGGCTTTACCAATCAGGAACTTGCTATTATGACAGGGCTTGTAGAGGCGATGGTTGTTGATGTCCAGTGCATAATGCCTGCAATTGTAGAGACATCAAAAAAATTCCATACAAAGGTTATAACGACATCTGAAAAGGCAAAGATACCTGGTGCAACTCACATCAGCTTTGATGAACATAAGGCAAGGGAGATAGCAAAGGAAATAATAAAGATTGCAGTCGATAACTTCGCGAACAGAAAGAAGGAAGGAAGCCATGTAACAGAAAAATATCCTGTCATTGCAGGCTTCTCTCACGAGTACATTGAGTATATGCAGGGAGGAAGATGGAGGGCATCCTTCAGACCTCTGAATGATGCAATTATGGCAGGAAGGATCCGTGGAGTCGTGGGTGTTGTGGGATGCGACAATCCGAGGGTTCCAGCAACGGGCACACACAAGTTCCTTGCAATGGAATTGATTAAAAATGATGTCCTTGTCATAACCACCGGCTGCGGTTCTCAGGCTTGCGGTATAGCAGGTTATCTGACGCCGGAAATGGCACTGGATCACGCAGGACCAGGCCTAAGAGAGGTATGCGAGGCAATTGGAATTCCGCCGGTACTGCATTTAGGCGCATGTGTTGATAATACGAGGATATTAACTATTGCGAGTGCGATGGCGGGAGAGGGCGGCCTTTCTGATGAAATAGGCGGAATGCCTGCTGTTGGTATAGCGCCAGAATGGATGTCAGAGAAGGCAATAGCCATCGGCTGTTATTTTGCAGCATCGGGAGTGCCGGTCATATTCGGCGGAGAATCCCCTGTAGGATCGAGCGAAGAAGTTACAAGGATAATGACCGATGTATGGTTCGAGAGATTCAAGGGAGCGATGCACTTCGAGCCGGACCCCGAAAAGATACTCGAACTTACGCTCGATTACATCGACAAGGCAAGGGCTGCTTTGAAGCTCAAGAAATACGAGCCCGGCAAATTCGGCGCAGAGCGTGTGCTCATGGATATGGCCGCGCGCCGCGAGATCGAAAGGGCGGCAAAGCCGCATATAGGGTTATAAGAAAGGTTAAGGTTAAGGTTGAGGTCGAGACAAAGGCAAAAGAATTCTTAACCTTAGTCTAAAACTTTGGAGGTTAGATGAAGATACAGGAAATAGACATCGATAAACACTATAAAGAGACGGGAGGCGTCCTCACAACGGATCAGAAAAAGAGGGGGCTTCTCATATACGCGTTCCAGCAGATACAGAAAGAGTATAACTATCTCCCTGAGGACAGGTTGAGGGAGCTTTCGAAGAAGCTGGACATTCCCCTTGCCGACGTCTACAGCGCCGCATCGTTTTACAAACACTTCTATTTCAAGCCGAGGGGCAAGAACGTTGTCTGCGTCTGCATGGGGACGGCGTGCCACGTGCGAGGCGCCTCAAAGGTGCTTCATAAACTTGAGGAGGAGTTCGGCGTTAAGGAAGGCGAGACAACGCCCGATTTGTCGATGACGATCGAAACCGTAGGATGCGTAGGGTGCTGCGGCCTTGCGCCTGTTGTAACGGTTAATGAAGAAGTCGTGGGAGATGTAGGGACTAAAAAGGTGAACGAGATCATAAAAAGGGTTAAGACCGCAGATAAGGTTAAGTCTTAGGGCAGAGGAGCGAATGATGGAAAGGTTAAATAGCATAGATGATTTTAAAAAGCTTAGGGAAAAACTTTCGTCTGAAATGTTCCCGCCTGATAAGCCGAGGATAAGGGCCTGCTGCGGAACTGCATGCACGGCCACCGGTTCCTATAAGGTGATAGACGCCATTCAGGAAGAGGCGAATAAAAAGGGACTTGATATAGAGATAGTCAAAACAGGATGCCAGGGCATGTGCCAGAAAGGCCCTGTCATGAAGGCCGAGCCTTCGGATATTTTTTATCAAAGGGTAAAGCCCAAGCAGGCGTCGTCCTTGATGAGCTATACCTTTGTCGGCGGAATGCCTTACCGGCAGGCGCTTTACAGGGAAGACATCCTTAAGGAGCCGTCCCTCGAAATGATGGACCTGCCTTTTTACAAAAAACAGGTAAGGATTGCCCTTAGAAATAACGACAAGATAGACCCGACAAACATATACCATTACATTGCCGTGGGAGGATACAAGGCGCTCGAAAAGGCGCTTTCTTCAATGACGCCCGACGATGTCCTTAACGAAGTGGACAGGGCTAACCTGAGAGGAAGGGGCGGCGCAGGTTTTCCTGCCGGCAAGAAGTGGAAGCATACAAAAGGCTCTCCGGAGAAGATAAGGTTTGTCGTAGCGAACGGAGACGAGGGAGACCCCGGAGCGTTCATGGACAGGTCGATAATGGAAGGGGACCCGCACAGCCTTTTTGAGGGAATGCTTTTGTGCGCATATGCGATTGAAGCTCAATACGGGTATGTGTATGTGAGGCACGAATATCCGCTCGCGGTCAAAAACTTAAAACACGCGATAAAACAGGCCGAGGAATTAGGCGTTTTAGGCAAGAACATACTCGGAACTAACTTCAGCTTCTTCCTCGACGTGAGGGAAGGGGCCGGCGCTTTCGTCTGCGGCGAATCCACCGCGCTCGTCGCTTCCATTGAAGGAGAGAGGGGATTCCCGAGGCCGCGTCCTCCGAGGCTTTCGGAAAAGGGCGGTGGGTTATGGGGGTATCCGAGCAATCTGAATAATATAGAGTCTTATGCGTGCATTCCCCCGATAATCGAAAAGGGGGCGGACTGGTTCAGGAGCATAGGCACTGAGACCTCTCCTGGAACCAAGGTCTTTGCGCTCACCGGAAAGGTCAAGAATACTGGCCTTGTGGAAGTTCCGATGGGCACGACGTTAAGGGAGATTATTTTCGACATAGGCGGCGGGATATTGGGCGGTAAGGAGTTTAAGGCTGTTCAGACAGGAGGCCCTTCAGGGGGATGTCTGCCCGCGAGCTATCTCGACCTTCCGGTGGATTTCGACTCGCTTGCCAAGGTGGGCTCGATGATGGGATCAGGCGGTATGGTTGTTGTTGATGAGGATACATGTATGGTTGATCTTGCCAAATATTTCCTTTCGTTCACTCAGTCCGAGTCGTGCGGCAAATGCCCTCCGTGCAGGATCGGCACGTCCCAGATGCTGCAGATACTCGAAAAGATTACAGCCGGCAACGGAGAGCCGGGAGATATAGGAAGGCTTGTGAAGATAGGCAAACTTGTTCAGAAGGGATCTCTCTGCGGTCTCGGCCAGAGCGCGCCGAACCCTGTGCTTTCGGCAATAAAATATTTCCGCGAGGAATTTGAAGAACATATATATGACAAATACTGCAGGGCAAAGGTCTGCAGCGGACTCGGCGCATTTGCTATAGATCAGACCGAATGTTTCAAGTGCGGCCTCTGCAAAGAGGCGTGCGCCTTTGACGCGGTGAAGGAGACAAGGGAACAGTATTTTATAGACCGGCAGTACTGCACGAGCTGCAAGGCATGCTATTATGCATGTCCTATAGGCGCGGTAAAGGTCAGGAAGCCGAGACATCTGAAGCTTGAGGAGGAATTCAAGATACCTTCCGAGAGCATAGAAATAATCGAAGGGAGGGCAAAGATGACTTTAAGAGATATTTTGAAGACGAAACCTTTTGAGATCATCGGGCTGCATAAAAATTCGAAGGTTACGGAAGCGATAAGGCTGATGAATGACAGAAGCATAAGCGCGGTGGTAATTGTCGACGAACACAACAAAATGGTCGGATTGTTTACCGAAAGGGACGTGGTGCGCTGCCTTGCCGCAAATGTTTCTTTTGACACGGAGATAATAGATAATGTCATGAGCAAAAATATGATAACCTTCGACCCCTCCACCGAGATAAGCGCGGCAATATCTGTTGTCGCAGGCAAAAAGATAAGGCATATACCCGTTGTGGAGGGCGATAAGATTGTCGGGATGATCACATACAGGGACCTGGTCTCGTATGTGCTTCCGGAAATAGTTTACATGGCTGAAGAGATATATTAGAGGTAACGCATGACAGAGGCGAAGGAATTAAAGGTTGAGGATATAAAAAAATCGGCTGAGGAAAAAGGCTGTCCGGTACAGAAGGCGCTTTACTATATTACCGAGTTCCTTTCCGGACCCATGTGCGGCAGGTGTTTCCCCTGCGCATTGGGCACGTATGAGGCAAAGATAAGGCTCCGGAACATTGTAGAAGGCAGGGGAACAGAGGCGGATTTGTCTGCGGTTGAAAGGATTGCCGAAGATATGGCCGAAGGCTCCCTTTGCAAAAAAGGAAAGGATACCGCCAAGTTTATCCTCGAATGGATGGGAACCGGCGTCTATAAGGAACATATCGAAGGCAGATGCCCTTCGAGGGAATGCGCGGCATTTATCGAATACAGGATAATCCCCGAGAAATGTATTATGTGCGGCCTTTGCAAGAATGTCTGCAAATACGGCGCTATCCTCGGCGAAAAGAAAGAATCTTATAAAAGCGGCTACATGCCTTTTGAGATAAGGCAGAAGAGGTGCGTCAAGTGCGGCGATTGCATAAGCGTATGCCCTACGGATGCGATTGTAATAATACAAAAAAAACAGGTCGAGGTTGAGGTTAAGGTTTAGTTTCAGTTTTCTTAATCTTAACCTTAGCCTTAACCTAAAATTTAGTAGGAGGCATAGATGGCAAACATGGTGAATCTTAAAATAGACGGCAAGGAGATAAAGGCCCCCGAAGGCACGAATCTGATAGACGCGGCTGAAATAGGCGGCGTTCATATCCCCAATCTCTGTTACCTTAAGGGATTGAAAGGCATAGGTGCATGCAGGCTCTGTCTCGTGGAGATAGAGGGCATGAAGTCCCCGATGATAGCCTGCACTACTAAAGTTAAAGAAGGCATGTCGGTCGATACCAAGACCGAAAAAGTTCAGGAGGTAAGGAAATTCGTCATAGACCTTATACTTTCCATGCACCCGCTCGACTGCATGACCTGCACAAAGGCGGGCGTCTGCAACCTTCAGCAGTATGCTTACGATTTCGAATTGAAGGAATCGTCATTTACGAGAAAGAAATTCGGTTTTGCGATAGATGAAGCAAACCCGTTTATCAAACGCGATCCCGATTACTGCGTGCTCTGCGGCAGGTGCGTGAGGGTCTGCAAGGATCAGGGAACAAATGTCCTTGAGTTCATGGGAAGGGGCGTAGGCTCAAAGGTCGTTACTGCGAATGACAAACCCCTTCAGGAATCCGGATGCACATTCTGCGGAAGCTGCGTTGATGCTTGTCCCGTCAATGCGCTCCTCGAGGCTGACAGATGGAGAAAGGGCAGGGAATGGGACTATGATAAAGTGAAATCGGTCTGTCTCCTTTGCGGCAACGGCTGCGATATAACAGTGAGCACAAAGGACGGCTCTGTCGCAAAAATCAATGCAGGCGCTCTTGAAGGCTCGCCGGAAAGATATATCTGCGCGTATGGAAGGTTCGGCTTCGACTGTATAGAGGCCGACAACCGCGTTACAACTCCCATGAAACGCGTAAACGGAGAACTCAAAGAGACAACATGGAAGGATGCCGTAGAGACGGTAGCTAACGCGTTAAAGAAGGCGGGCAGTAATGCCGGATTCATATCGACGGCTGGAATTCTTAACGAAGACGCGCTTACATTAAAGAAGTTCGCCTCCGACGTTGTCAAAACAAAGAACGCCGATACCACGGCAAGCCTTTACGGCAGCGCCGATACGCTGCTTTCCGGAAGCACTGGGCTTGATTCGGCGGACTTGTTCGTACTCGTTGACCTTAATCCGAGCCAGTGGGAAAGGGTATTGCCTGCAATTGACGCGGTCATAAGGAGAAGGATAAATGCCGGCGCAAAGCTAATTGTCGTCAATTCATCCGAGCCGAAGATTGCATCTGTCGCAACGATAAATCTTATAGAGAACGAGTCTTCCGCGCTGATGTCACTGACAAAGGCATTGATCGATAAAGGGCTGACCGCGGACAAGAAGCTTGAGTCGGCGGTTGCCGGCGCAAATGTTTCGGAGGCGGTTGAGAAGGCGGCAGCACTTTATGCAGAGGCGAAAAATCCTGTGATACTTTCTTCACCTGCGATGTATCCGGCATCGGCCAATATTGCGCTTTTAAAGGGAACGGCAGTATCGGTTCCGGTAGAGAGCAATGCAAAAGGAGTTGTGATGATGGGTCTTACAACAGAGGGCAAGTCTTATAAAGAGATGACATCAGGCGGAGCGAGTCTTCTTTATGCGATAGGCGAAGTCCCTTTAAACACAAGACCGAAAGCGGATTTCCTCGTTGTACAGAATTCTCATATGACAGAGCTTGCGAAGCAGGCTGACGTTGTCCTTCCGTCCGCCGCATTCCTTGAAGCGGACGGGACAATGGTCGATTATAACGGAAGGCTTAAGTATGTTGCCAAGGCCGTCGAGCCTGCAGGCGATGCGAAATCGCATAGAGAGATATTCGTGGATATTGCGAAGGCAATGGGCGCGGACATGAAAGAGGCAAAAGAGAGCGAAACTAAAAAATTAGCCAAGGTGAAAGTAAAGCCTGTATTCAGTCCGTTCGAACGTAAAGAGGGCCTCGATGTTAAGGTCGATGAGATGATCGAATCTGTTAACGCATCCGTTATAAACGGCTCAAGGCTTCTGTGGCTTAAAGAAGCGGCAGTCTGCGCGTAATAACAAGAATAAAATTTTGATTTGATAAAGAGCCCTGCTTCCAAGGAAGCAGGGCTCTTGTTGTTTAGAGACAAGAAAACTGTTAGAATAGTTAAAAACAGCAAGGGGTTAAAAATGAGAACTACAGCGGAAAACATAATAGACTCAAAAATCAAAAACCTGCCTTCCGATATAAGGAGGGAGGTATATGATTTTATCGAATTCCTTACGGCAAAACGCGCACCTAAAAAAGGGCAGAAGGCAATCAAGGATAAACTCCTATCAGTGTCTGTCTGGTCAAAGAAAGATCTGTTGATTTTTGAAGAAATAGGGAAAGACATCAATAAATGGAACATCGCAAAGTATTAGCCGATACTTCAATAGTTATCGACCATCTCAGGAAGAGCAATAAAAGCGCAAGCGCGCTCTTTAAGAGCATAGATGAATATGAGCTTTCAATATCAGCGGTAAGCATTTTTGAGCTGTACGCAGGCGCTACGGATGAAAGGAAAAAGACAGACATAGCAAATACACTCAGTGCCTTTGAAACTCTGCCGTTTACCCATGATATTGCAGTCAAGGCAGGCGAGTTGTATATTGCTCTCAAGAAATCAAACCGCATTATTGAAGTTAAGGACATTTTTATAGCAGCTACGGCAATTGTCTATGACATACCGGTATTTACGCTGAACAAAAAACATTTTGAGCGTCTTGAAGGAGTAAGTCTTGTTTAATTCCATATATTCGCCATCAAGCGATTATCGCTCCCCCCACGATGAAATGGCCTGATGTGAAAATGGTGCCTGATGTGAAAATTACCTTGATTTGCTCTGTCCGGCTATAGTATCTTTATCTCAGCGAGAACGATATATATGGCAATAGTTTCTTCTTATATCAGTTATCAGTTTCAGAGAGATGAGCGGTGGATATAGTTCATTCGGTAACCAATGTTCCGATTCGGTTAACATACGAAAGATGGTATCATATTGTAGAAAACCATGATGATCTGGCAAGCTATTACCATGAAGTTTTGGAGGCTATTGAGAATCCCGATTTTGTCGTGCGAGGCAATAAAGACGCATTGAAGGCAGCAAAAAATTTCGGCAAGAATAAATGGATGGTGGTTATTTACAAAGAAGGGTCTAAAACAGACGGTTTTGTAATAACAGCATATTTTCTTGATAACAGGCCAAAAGGAGAAATTATATGGAAGCAACATTGAAAAAAAGCAATTATATTGATAAATGCATAAAAATGGCATCTGATATGGTTAAGCTTTCGTTTGAACATATGTGGGTTGATTATGATAAAGAGGCGGATGTTCTTTACCTTAGTTTTCGCAAGCCCCAGCGGGCAACAAAGACCGTAGAAACCGATGACGGCATTCTGATAAGAAAAGACGGTAATAAGATTGTTGGGATAACTATATTGGACGCAAGCTGTAGGTAACAGAAGGTCAGAAGGTTCAGAAGGTGAAAATTACCTTGACAGGTTTGTTGCTCTTTTGTATATTGAATGCAAATACTTTTTAGGAGTAGCGTAAATGGGGTAACTGGCATTAGTTCTGCACAGACAGACAGACATACATACAGACAGACAGACAGACAGATTTCCTGACTTATCAGGAAGGATATAAAATTCATAGAAGGGCGTGCCTTGCACGCCCTTTTTGTTTTTATGGATTGAGCTGAATAATATTTATTAGGAGGCTGTTCAATAACAGCGAATAGATTTTGACAAGGAGTTAATAGACTGAGCAGATCAGACAATAAGGCAATGCAAACAGCAACTACAGCACATAATAACCTCAAACAATGCGGCTTGAAGTCCGC
>JAJYVD010000037.1 GCA_021792185.1 Nitrospirota bacterium
GTGTTCCCGGAATGATGACGGTCTGGCTGCAAATTTTTCAAGTCGATAACAGATGCTAATGTCATTTTATGTTACGCTTTCAATAGGTTATATGCTTTCATGTTAAAAACTGTCGGACACTAATGCAATCATACCTATAATAAATAGAGCGATACCTAAGCGATACCTAATTGAATATAAAAGCACATTTACTTTAGGGGCATTGCAATTAACCGATAATTTTGACGCAAAGCAATTGCCTTCTGTCATAAAATTGACTGTAATATATTATCGGATTTTAAGGCGGGTAACTTTAAAGGGTTCTATTTCAATGCCTACTATTCAACCAACAGGTTGATTATCCTGCCTTTTTCCGTGTTCGACTTAAAAAGCGTCGAAACCGAAGCCTGAAGAAGAAGCCTGTTCCTTATGGCTGCCGCCGCCTCTAACGCGTAATCCGTATCGGCTGTGGTCGAGATCGAACTTGCTGTGTTCTCTCCGGCTACGCTCAACGCTTCTGCCGCAAAGCTAAACCTGTTTTCAGCAGCGCCTACTTTAGCCTGTTCCTGAGAAAGGCGCTCTATTGCGGTATCTATAGACGATAAGGCTGACTCTGCCTGTTCCTGAGTGCCTATATCGGCAGTTGAGATTCCCAGTGCATTTGGAGTTACGTTTACGGCTTCTACCGTTATCTGCTGTCCGGCATTGGGGCCTGCCTGAATATTCGTTGCGGAGCCTCCTTCCAAAAGCCTCTTCTGATTGTACTCGGTAGTCTCCGAAATCCTGCCTGCTTCTGCCCTTAGTTCCTGGAATTCCTTGCCCAATACAGCCCGGTCTTCGGCGGTCAATTCGCCGCTCGCGGCCTGCACCGCAAGCTCCCTCATCCTTGCGAGGGCTTCCCCTATGGTCGATATGCCGCCCTCCGCAACCTGCAGCATACCCATGCCCTGCCGGACATTTCGCTCTGCCTGTTCTATGCCCTTAAGCTGCGCGTTCAGCTTTTCGACTATCGCAAGTCCTGCGGGATTGTCGGACGCCCTGTTTATCCTGCGGCCGGTGGAAAGACGCTCAAGCGCCCCTGATAATTGAGTGCTGTATGCCTCTATCGCCCTCGTAGAAAAACTCGTATCGATAGCCATAGAACTCACCCCCTATCTATAGGGTAGCACTGAATTTCATGAAAATCAACGAAAATTAAAGGATTGAATTTTTTGAAGATAAAACAAAAGCCGGGAAAGGGATTCGAACCCTCGACCTGCTGATTACGAATCAGCTGCACTACCACTGTGCTATCCCGGCAAAACAGAGTTTAGAGTTAGGAGTTAAGAGTTAAAGTTCATATTAAGTAATTAAATTTTATTTCAACTCCTCAACTATAATTTAGTTAGTTTAGCAAATTCCTGTTTAAAATGGCCAAGCGTCTGCTCGTCGAAAATGCAGAATTCTACAAGCTCAAGAGAGGTGTTTGGATTTTCTTCGAGGAAGCTCTTTGCCTCGCTTACAAGTATTTTAGCGCACCTGTCTTTCGGAAATCCGAATATTCCGGAGCTTACGGCAGGCATTGATATGCTTTTAAGCCCTTTTTCGGATGCAAGCTTCAAACTATTTATAACCGCGTTTTTGAGCTTATTATCCTCATCACCTTCCCCCATCCTCGGTCCAACCGCATGAATGACGAATTTTGCAGGAAGTTTACCGGCTGTGGTAATAACTGCATTCCCAACAGGGACAAAGCCTATCTTATCGCTTTCGTCCTGTATAACCTGCCCGCCTTTCCTGACAATGGCTCCCGCAACTCCTCCGCCGTGCTGGAGATGGGAGTTTGCAGCGTTTACAATTGCGTCCACATCCCGCCCGGTGATGTCTCCAAGAACAAGCCTTAATATCTTATTGTTAATCTTATGCTCCGAAATAATTCTCATAAATGAGTTTCAGTATAACCCAACAAATAGAATGAACTCAATAATAGACAGGGTATGGTATTGAAGCGACTTCGACAGCCCAAGCGTAACGCAGGTTAAGGTTGAGGTTAAGGTTAAGAAAGAAAAACTCAGCCTCAACCTTAGCCTTAACCTGTCGTTGAAAGGCCGGATGCCTTTCGAGAATGAAGCGGAAATGCCTTGTCTTGCGCCATAACAGCGTTCAACATTTTTTGCTCTCAGAGGGATCAAAAGTGTAAAATACCTTATGCCGAAAAATAAGAAAATCGCCTATTTCGACTGTTTCGCGGGCATAAGCGGCGACATGTGCCTCGGCGCTCTCGTTGACGCCGGCGTAAGCTTGTCCGCATTGAAAAAAGAACTTAAAAAACTTCCGATACAGGATTACCGCCTCGTATCGAAAGAAGTTACGCGCAGCGGAATATCGGCAACGAAAGTTGACGTAATCATTAAAAGCGCAAATGGCAATAGTCACAGGACAACAAGATGGAAGAACATTGAAAAGATAATTAAAACTTCGTCGCTGTCCGACAGCATCAAACAAAAAGGACTGCATATCTTTAAAAAGCTCTTTGAGGCTGAGGCAAAGGTTCACGGCGAGCCGTTCGAGAAAGTCCATCTGCACGAACTCGGCGGCATCGACTGCATTGTGGATATATTCGGCACGCTGATAGGGCTTGATATGCTCGGAGTCGGACAAATATACACATCATCCATCAATTTAGGAAGCGGCATGATAAAAACAGCGCACGGCATGCTTCCTGTGCCGGCCCCTGCTACGGCTGAACTCTTGACCGGCTATCCGGTTTATTCATCCGATATTCCTTTTGAGCTTACCACCCCTACCGGCGCGGTCATAATATCCGGCATGAAGGCAGACCCTTACAGCCGGTCTGAAATCACAATAGAAAAGATCGGCTGCGGCGCTGGAAACAAGGACATCTCTCATATGCCGAACATCCTTCGGATCCTTATCGGCCGGCAGACAAAAGATTCCAGAAACGCGGAAACGGTAACGGTCATCGAGACGAACATAGACGATATGAACCCCCAGATGTATGAAAATGTCATGGAAAAATTATTTAAAGTCGGGGCGCTCGATGTGTTTTTGGAAAATATCATTATGAAAAAAGGCCGTCCTGCAGTGAAGCTGACGGTCATAGCGGAGACGCCGGATGTTGAAAGTCTGACGGATATAATATTCGAAGAGACCACTACAATAGGTTTAAGATTTTACGAAGCGCAGCGTAAAACATTAGAAAGAACTATAAAGAAAGTGAAGACGAAATACGGCAGTGTCAGAATAAAAATATCGCGGCTGAACGGCAAGGTAACAAACATGACGCCGGAATACGACGACATAAAAACCGCAGCAAAAAAGACCGGCATTCCCGTCAAAAAAATAGCCGGAGAAATCGTTAAGCTTTATTGTGTTCGTTGAGTTCAATGTGTTAATTTAATAGCCATGAAACGTTATATCAATTGGATTTACTTATATTCCGCTGTGATCTGCGTCTTCGCATTTATCGCCTCTCCGGCCTATTCATTGACCCTCGATGAGGCGTTGGCTCTCGCAAAAGAAAAGCTTCCGTCATATAAAGCGTCATTCATTAAAACAAAATCCTCAGAGGCATTGTACGACGCATCCCTCGGGCCGTATCTGCCGAGTTTAGATACCTCCGCCAAATACAACCGTACCTATACCTCCAAAAACGATTACGATTCGAGGGTCTATGACCTGACGCTCTCATATACCCTGTTTGACGGCGGCAAAAGGAGCGCGAACCGGGAGATCGCGCTTCTTAATTTCGATACGGACAAGGAAGATTTGCGAAAAAATCTTATCGAGCTTGTGTTCAATGTCAAGGTCGCGTTTTATACCGCCATTGCCCAAAAAGACGCTTTTGATCAGAGGAAAATACAGCTTCAGGACGCTCAGAAAGATTTTGAAATTGCCGAAGGCAGGTATAAATTCGGCGTCGCAAAACTCTCGGACGTGCTTCAGGCATCGGTGAGACTCGAACAGGCAAAATTCAATCTGGTTCAAGCAGAGGGAGACTTTAATAAAGCGCTTTCCGAACTCAACTCCATAATAGGCAAGGCTCTCGACAGCCGGTTTGAGATACAGGGCTCTCTCGATATAGGCATGGAGCCTCCGGATGTGAAAATGCTGTCCGACCTCTCTTTGCAGAGACCCGAAATCAAGCAGGCGGAACTTTCTCTCAAGATAGCTGAAAGCAGCAAATCGCTTACTCTCAGCGCCTTTTATCCGGTTTTCTCGGCAGACGCCTCTTATACGAGGACAAGCGGCGGAAGGTCGTCAACAACAACTTCCTCTCCGGATGAAAGAAGCGTAGGAGTTACAGCCACATGGAACATCTTCGAACTCGGCAAATTCTTTAAGCATAAGTCATCAAAATTCGATATTGAGGTTTCATCCGAAAAACTGAATGATACAAAAAGAAAACTTCTCCTCGACGTGCATAAGACATACGAAGATTTCATTACCGCGTCTAATAAGCTGAAAGTAGCGGAACAACAGTTGAAGCAGGCGGAACATAATTACCAACAGGCATTCGGAGAATATAAGGTCGGAAAAGCGGATATACTTTCGCTCGTACAGGCGGAGAGCCTTCTTTCAACCGCGCGGGAACAGTTGATCCAATCAAGGCTGAATCTTGTTCTGTCCAAAGCGCTTCTCGAAAAGACCGCCGGGGTCGAAAGATTCGAATCGGCAAACGGAAAGTAGGAGGAATCGTGAAAAAAATCATCATTATCATTGCCGCCGCAGCAGTTGTCACAGGCGGTTTATATATATATAAAAGGTTTTTTGTCAAGCCCGCAACAAAGGTCATAGAAACCGCAAAGGTTGAAAAAGACAATATAAGAGGAGTGCTTGTAGAAACAGGCATTATAAAACCGCAGGTCGGCGCAGTAGTGAAAATAGGCGCGCGGGCAACCGGAACCATTATCAGAATGAACGTAAAGATCGGCGACAGGGTAAAAAAAGGGCAGACCATAGCGCTCATAGACGACAGGGAAATAAGATATACCATCGAGCAGCAAAAAGCCTCATTGGCCGAAGCGCAGGCTAATTACGACTATGCGCGTATAAATTACGAAAGGGAAAAAGAACTCCTGAAACAGGAATATACCACAAAAGACGCTGTTGATAAGGCAAAAAGCCAGTTCGAGGCATCAAAGGCAAAAATCGACGACTTTACCGCTCAGATAAAGCAGCAGGAGACGAAACTTACCTATACGAAGATTTACGCCCCGATAAACGGCATCGTCTCCGACGTGACGGCGCAGGAGGGAGAGACTATCGTTGCCGGGCTTCAGGTAGCGAACTTAGTTACTGTTCTCGACCCTACCCTCCTCGAAATGTGGATATATATCGATGAAACGGATGTAGGAAGGGTAAAGTTAGGTCAAAAATCCGAGTATTACGTAGATACCTTTCCCAATAAAATATTCAACGGCATAATAGAAAAAATATACACACAGCCGGTAGTTAAGGATAACATCGTCTATTATCTCGCGATAGTTAAAGTCCCGCGTGAAGATGCATTGATGTTAAAGCCCGAAATGACCACGCACGTAAAGATAATCTTCGACGAAAAAAAGGATATTCTCACAGCGCCGAATGCCGCCATAAAATTCGAGAAAGGCAAACAGATCGCCTATAAAGTAATCGGGCCCGACAAAGTACAGAAGGTAGAAATAAAAATAGGTATCCGGGGCGAGGAAAAAACAGAGATATTGTCCGGCGCCAAAGAAGGGGACGAGCTTGCCGTGAAACTTATCCTGCCGGTGTCGACAAAAGAAAAACAAAAAGAAAAAACAAATAAAAAGTGAAAACGCTACATAGCCCCAATACTTCAGCGCCCCGACACTCTATTTCTCCCTTGTGCCTGATGGAAGGCATAAAGAAAACCTACAAAATAGGCGAGGAAGAAGTAGAAGTCTTAAGCGGCATAAATCTGAGCATAGAACGCGGTGAGTTCGCGGCTATCATGGGCACATCGGGTTCGGGCAAGACAACCCTCATGAACCTCATCGGATGCCTCGACGTGCCTACCGAAGGACGCTATATCCTCGCAGACAGGGAGGTCTCGCGTCTTACGGACGACGAACTCTCGGTAATCAGGAACGAGCATATAGGTTTTGTATTTCAGAACTTCTATCTGCTGCCTTATGCTACGGTTTTAGAAAATGTGCTGCTTCCCACGCTCTACATATCTACCCCCCCTATCCCCCCCTTGCCAAGGGGGGGCAATGGGGGGGTAGATATGCGCGCAATGGAACTCTTAAGGCTTGTCGGCCTGGAAGAAAGGGCAAAGTTCAGGCCTAACCAGTTGTCGGGAGGACAGCAGCAGCGCGTCGCTATTGCGCGGGCGTTGATAAACGATCCGGAGCTGATTTTATGCGATGAGCCCACGGGACAACTCGACAGTAAAACTGCGGCGGAAATAATAAAGCTCCTTGCGGAGATGAACACAATCGGAAAGACCGTTATAATAGTTACCCACGACCAGAATATCGCGTCACATACAAAAAGAACTATACTTATAAAAGACGGCGCTATCGTTTCGTAAAATTAGAAGCAGAGAGGACATAGTGCAAAAATACTATCCCTCTCTCATAGCAAAGTTTATAAATTATGCATGTGAGTTAAGCGCGGGTGTTATATGCTCTACATCATTGAGGATATCCTCTATCTGGAACGGCTTGTTAATGCATCTGAGAACGCCCTGCTTAATAACATCATTCAGAATACCTTCTGAGAGATATGATGAAATAACAATTACAGGAGTATCGATTCCCAACTCCTTTATTTTCCTCACAAGTTCCGCACCATTGAAATCAGGAAGCTTTAAGTCAGTAATAACCACATCGTACTGGTTTTCCATGATCTTCTTAATGGCTTCATTTCCTGTATAGACACAGCAAACCGAATGGCCTGCATGCTTTTCAAAGGTCCTTTTCAGCGACCAGCATATAAGCTCTTCATCATCTACAACCAATATTTTCATTTTCTTTTTTTATCTTTGTATCTATTCACTTTATATGGCATGTGAAGCACAATGCGCTTCCTGAGTTTGACTTCCTTAAAAAAGAACCCCTGCTTGGATCATGAGGGTCATGGCAGGAAATGCATTCAACCCTGCCACTATCTAACTTTACATCACTCCATCCCTTCTGGGTGTCAGGTGGCGTATTAAATGCCGGATCCTGCGCCGCAGTGGGATATGTATTTGAGATGGGATGATGCATATTGAGATTTAAAGGCTGTGTTGGGTTCTGTCCAAAGAGTCGTAGGTTATTATCAGTTGTCCAGTGACATCTATTACAATTTGGATTTGAAGTTGTATCAGGTATGCTGCCAGCACCTGGACCGTTAATCAAAACATGCATTTTATTGTTTGCATTGACGCCGTCATGGCAGCTAAAACACACAAGGGAACGGGGATTGGGAGTAGCAGGACACGATGTATTCATAGTCGGGCTTGAATAAGGCGTAAAGGTGCTTGTTGTAGTCTGTCTGTTCCATAAAGGCTTTGAACCTGTATTAGAAAAGTGAGGCGTATGGCAGTATACACATATCTCTTCTCCGCTGGTACTGATATCGTGTTTTGAGCCTACAATGGTTGCGCCATACGCAACAACAGCTATCATGAGCATCAGGAAAATTATTAAAACAATTAGGTTTGCATTAATTTTCATAGATTGTATCGGCCTCTATATAACTATACGATTTTTATAGCAAAAATCATTCCCAATAAGACAAGGATGTTCGATAACTAAAGGAGGTTTTAATGTCATTGCGAGGAGCGATAGCGACGAAGCAATCTTAAAAATCAAGCAAAATCAAGAGATTGCTTCGCCTTCGGCTCGCAATGACAGTTGCGGTAAGCAAAAATTTAATGTCCTTATTTTATTTACCTTAACCTTAATCTGTTTCAACTGCGGGATTTTACTCACACGGTGAGGGAAATTTAGCAGAAAGGTAGTATGTTGATTTTATGGAATGGGCGAGAAATGCTCTGCAAAGTCTTTGATAAACCTTTTCATCTCTTCGGGCATGGAGTCATGTATGGATTTAATCTGGGAACCGAGATACGAATGCTCCATAAGGAGCTTCATGACAGCTATCATATAGTCCCTCTTAAAAGAGGTCATACTCTTCAGCCTTGAGAACTTATCCATATAAAAAAATCTCGTAGCCCTGTTAAGCTCGTCCCTCAACTCATCTATCGTCATATTTGCAGGTTTTACAACAGGCTCTATGAGGTTATATTTGCTGTAATCCTTCGTAGCTACATAGGGCTCAAGCTCTTTATATATATTCGCATACGGCCATGGTGCTATGGCAAGGAAAAAAGCCATATCGGGGTTATAGTGTTTTGCAAGATCGAGGGTCGTATTAATAGATTCCCTTGTCTCCTCAGGCATTCCAAGAACAAAGGATGTCTCTGAGATTATATTGTGTTCGTTTATCAGTTCAATTGCGAGTTTCGATTCTTCAATGCTCACATCCTTTTCGAACTTTTTCAGGGTCTCCCGGCTCGTGGATTCGACACCAACATAGATATGGACTATCCCCGCTTCCCTATATCTCCATAGAATATCCCTGTCCCTTACAATGTCCTTCACCCTTGTTTCCATGAAGAGTTCTATGTCCATGGACCTTTCGATGAGCAAATCCAATATCCTTTCCCATCTCTGCCTGTCATAAGTTGGTGTCTCATCCGCAATCATTGCTGCGTTGACGCCGTATTCCATATGGATATGTTCAAGCTCTGAAACGAATTTCTCAGGCGATTTTGCCCTCCATTTGCGGCTCCAGAAAAGCTGCTGAGAACAGAAACTGCAATATTGATTGCATCCCCTCGAAGAGTTCACAATGGCAAGCACAGAATCAGGCGTAGGACGATATGTGTAGATACCCCAATCAACAAGGTCCCATGCGCCTTCTATGGAATCAAGGTCTGTGATGTATTCCCTTGCAGATGTGGCAATTGCCCTGTCATCAGACCAGAATACAATGCCCTTTACCTTTGATAAATCACCCTTTAAAAAAAGGCAGTCAAGAAGCTCAGGAATAGTTATCTCACCCTCGCCTCTTACAATATAATCCACATAAGTGTGATATTCATTCAGGATTTCTTTCCACATGAATGTTGGATGGACATTTCCAAGAATGGTAATAATCTCTGGGTTTATCTTCTTTGATAACTTGCATACCTCTATGCAGTCATTGATGGAAGCCGTAATTGCCGTTGTTGCAACTACATCGGGCTTGTATGCTTCGATCCTCTTTGTAATCTCCGCATAATCATGAAAATAGGACATTGCATCGTATATCTCCACATCATAACCTGCATTTCTCAGGCTTCCTGCAATATATACAAAGCCGAGATTCAGCCATGTGCCTGCCGACTCGACCACACCAGAATGGTAGGGAGGTGTTATGAGCATTACCTTTTTCATTTATTGCCTTTTTCTTCCTTCTTCTTTTCTGCCTTTATCTTTATCTCTTTAATAATCCATTTTTTATCTTCTTTATTAGCTCTTTGCAATATATATTCCATCTCATAGTAAATAGCTGAAGCAGGCAATACCGATTGTCTGGTCTCAAGATTTTTGTACTCGTATACCCAGTCCTCTGATGTTATAACATTTGCAGCATTTCCGGATATGGTGATATTTTTAAATTTGATGTTCTCAAGCCTGCCGTCCATGTACACGTTGGAGTCATGCCACGAAGCTATCCAGTGATTAAGTTTTTCTCTCTCCCTCTGAATCAATAAGTCCTTCAATGGCTCGGTATTGCCGGTCTTTGCAGCCTCGATAAGCAACTTGTTGTAACTCATAATCGTATCCTTGACCAGCATCTTGTCCTGAGACTTTTCTATCTGAGCGCAGGAAAGACAGACAAAGGTTAAGGCTAAGGTCAAGAAACGAATGAATCTACTCATCTGAAATACTCCGAGTGCAATGATTCCACCACAAAGGGAATAATGAATATCGTTAACACCGAAAACACAAAGCACACCACCATTAGCCATGCAGCCCTTCTTCCCTGCCATTTTAAAAAGTATCGTGCATGGAGATATAAGCCGTAAAGAAGCCATGTTATGAGCGACCATGTCTCTATAGGGTCCCATCCCCAATATCTTCCCCATGCCTCGTTTGCCCATATAGCGCCTGCTGCTATCGTAATGCTCCAGAAGATAAAGCCGAAGCCTATGAACTTATAACTGTAAGCATCAAGGACATCGAGAGAAGGTAGTTTTTTATAAAAATCACTTTCCTGACGCTTCTCCTTTAGTAAGTAAAGCATCGATGTTCCGAGGGCGATAATTATTGCACCTGCCGCAAGTTTGTTGAATATTACATGTATTATCAGCCATATGCTTCTTAAGGACGGCGGGAGTCTCCTGATCTCAGGGCTCATAAACAACCCGAAGGCCATCATCAAAAAACTCAAGGGCATTACGATAACGCCCGCAGGTCTGAGTCTCGGTATTCTCCATGCAGCAATAATGAATAATAAAACAGTTATCCATGCATTGGATGATAAAACCTCATACTTTGCCATATATGGCCCATGACCTGTGATTTTCCATCTGATAGCAATAGCGATTGCATGGGGAATAAGTCCGATCAAAGCCAATAATATTGCGGGCTTCAATGTCTTTTCCTTCTGGAATGATACGCTGTAGGCAAAGAAGACCGTCGAGACAATATAAAATCCTATGGCTATCCAGTTGAAGATTATCTGTAGTTCACTGTTCACTCAATTCCTCTTTAATCTTTTCCATTTCTTCCGCAAAAAGCGGTTTGTATCTGTTGGTCCTACCATATAATGATAACATAGAGCCCTTATGAGACATAAATATCTCCTTGTATGGCAAAAGGAATATTATCGATGCCCCTATGCAGCTTATAAAAAAGCCGATATATGCAATAGACATATCAACACCCTTTACATAAATCAAACCGCTCCAGTGCCGAACATCCTCAAACTTTACCTTGTTTCCTTCGATATCCATCATGTCCCCCGGAATAACCAAGCCCTTGAATATCATGTTATTCCCTGTGAAGACTTCGAGATAGAGTATGGGCCTGCCGAGATAATATGAATTCATTGATATGTCGGGATAAAATTTCATTCTAAAAATATACGGTGTCTGGGGAAAGTCGGTACTACCCACAAAGGGCTTTGTCCTTCTGTCAGGACGGTCAAGGAGAAAATGGGTAACGGTCTCGCTTCCATCAGGCCTTTTCAAAACAAATGTGAGGGCATAGCCGTAATCAAAGGACTGGTAAATATTTATGCCGTTGTACTTGAGAGGACTATTTACATTTATTGTCTTTTCTTTAGTCTTTACATCTTTATCGATAATATTCACCGAACTCGAAATATCCTTTATCTGGCCGGTTTCCCAGTATTCATGATTGAACTTATATAATCGGGTTTTAAACCCCACATCGAATCTCTGCTGGAGAGCACCTAAATCTTTAACGAGAAAATCCTCATGCATCCCCGAAAACACCTCGCCTTCCATAACCTGAACAAATCCCCTCTTTTGAAAGGCAAGACCAACGAGCGCAGCAATAATTATCAAAAACAACCCGGAGTGGAATATCACGCCTCCCCATCTGTTAATAGAATTCTTTGAGAATACAAGAACGTCGTCGCTCCTGTTTTTCAGGAAATATCTCCGTCCTCTCATAAATCTTATAAGGCTTTCCTGTTCAATTACAGTTTCGGTATCTATGAAATCCCAATCGGCTGCAGCCGGTGGAGCGAATTCTCTTTTTTTAATATTCCTCTTAATTTGCTGATATAGGGAATACCCCAGTGCCAGCAGGATAATAAATACAAGTGCCAGAAACCATGCAGAGGTATAGACCCTGTTAAGCTGGAGGAGATTTACGATATAGAATGTCTTTGGCGACTTGAGCTTCCATTCCTCGAAATAAGAGGGACTCTTATCACTGACCTGAGGAACCATTACGCCTATAAAGGTGGCTATAAGTGTCAGAATGATAAGGGTTATGACAAATTTGGGTTTTGTTATGGTTTTAAAAAATCGTTCAATGATTTTCAAATTTTTACCTTAACAACGACATTCTAACATTAGTTACTTTAAATTAACATACTTTGGGGCAGGAATACGGGCTGGCATTGTCTTAATGCCAGCCCATGTAATTTATTTCTTTTTTGGTTTAGGTGCAGGAGCTTCGACTGCTGCCGGGACATATGAGCCAGAGCCGCCGAAGAGTCTTTCATCCATGCTGTTGAATCCCTGGGGCTTTGCGCTTGCTGCCTTTGGATCTGCCTTCATCGGATGGCATGCTGCACAGAAATTCTCCATCTTCGAGCCGTTAGCTCCGGCATCATACCTGAGATACCTGTAATTCGGATTTGATGGATGCGGGTCGTGGCATCCGATACACTCGAATTTGCCATCCCTTAAAGACATTTCAGGAACGTGGGCTACCTTGGAGTTTACACTGCTAAGTCCGTAAGGATGGCTCATGTGTGCCGATATGGGCTTAATACCCATGCCGCCCTTCTCTGGCGTCTGGTGACAACCGAGACAGAGTGCGGTTATTCCACCAAATGACTGTTTTGTCCTTGGACTAATGTCTTTTTTATTAGCCTCCACCGCAAAAATCACGACCCCTTCCTTTGCAGTGTGAAGACCGTGACAGCCTGTGCAGACAAGACCGTCATGGCCTCCGAAAGCAAAGGCGCTCAGAGGCAAAAGAAGACCGATAACTACAATAAACATTCTGAGAAAAAACATGGAACCTCCTGAGAAAAAGATTTATGCTGTAAAACAGCAGATTTTATGGGTAAATCAATCAAAAAGCAGCCTGTCCCCTTTTTTCCCTTAAAAAAGCAGCCTGTCCCCTTTTTCGTCCTTTTTTTTCCTTACGGGTCATAGCCGCCGGCATTATAATAATGCGCGGTACATCCAGTTACTGTGCTATAGCAATTGGATCGTGAATAACCTGTCGGAGTGCTTGCCTTCTTGAAGCCGGTCAGGACAAGCTTGTCATATGTACCCGCACCATTGTAATTATAAGGTGAAATATCCGAAGTATAACCAATCAATCTTGACCTCTTTCCGCCGTGTGGTACGGCAATATGGCACATCACACATATTCCTTGTCTACTCACATGTTTACTGTGGGCATTGTTATACCATGTCCCGCCTGAATACATTGGATGACAGTTCAGGCAGAAAAGACCTGATGCAGCGCCCCCTGATACATCAGAAAGTTTCCATAAGGTAGCATAATCGCTTTTAGTTGGCCAGTATTTATTCGTCCCTTTTAGCAAATATTTCACATTCGCCCCGTGAGGTCCTTTAGGGTCTCCTGATGTCTCGTTATCAGTACCATGGCAGTCAGAGCAGTACATTGTCTGATTGCCCAAATTAGTCGCCCACGGCGAAGACATTTGAGAAGTTGTCAACGACTTTGGAGCATACGATCCCGTCTGGTTATTCAATGTCACCACCACCGGATGTGCTGAATAGTTGTTCGGATTGAATTCCATCGCCTGATCCGTAATAGTAGCGCCTGATGCAGATGTATATGTTGTAACACCATCACCATCCCTCAATGCCCAGTATGAATGGCATTTAAAGCATATCTGGTATTCATATGTTGCAGCCTCCTGCGTGGTAAAGGTTGTAGGAACTGTCCATTTAGCGGCAGAACCCGGTTCTACGCCCGTAACGCCTGTAAGGGCTCCTGATTTTGCTGTTTGGTTGGATGTATTATCAACAGTCGTTGGATACCATGCGGCTGTTCCCACACGTGCAGGCGTATTCTTTGCCTTGTGCGGGTTGTGGCAGTCAACGCATTCAGCATGTTTGGCATTCGACCAGTCGAGTCCGAGACTTCCGGCAGGAGTGCCGCCGATTGGATAGAGAACATCGAGGTCTGTATGTTTCCCTGAAATTGTAGTTGTCGGATGCTTGTATGTCCGTGTTATAACTGTCTGAATCCTGTTTGTAGTTGCTGTAGCGCTTGAGCCGTGACATGCGGTCTCGGTGGTCAAACTCGATGCACCCTGAAAACATGTGGTCTCTTCAGCCTGCCTTAATAGATAAGGCGCGCCAAGGCCTTTATGTGTTCTGTGGCAGTTCATGCATACGAGAGATGTTATGGTACCTGCATCAAATGTAGTATTAACAGTTGCGTCCGAATAAGCATTTGAAGCTGTTTGGTGGATGCTTCCGGTCCAGCCTGTTTTTGTATGGCACGCTGTGCATGTATTGCTTATCTTTGCCGCCAAGTTTGCGCCATCTGTATCCCTCAGAAATTTCTGTTTAGCATAGCCTGTATCTATATGAGGGTCATGACAGGATGAACACTCCACATAATCCTTGCTGCTTATCCTGTAGAGTTTCATATCCGTTGAGGTCGGACTCGATATGAGTTCTATTGTCCTTGATCCCGAACCAAAGGCAATATTTATGGTTGCATTATATTCAATACCGACAGGATGGTGTCGTGTAAGATCTGTGCCTATATAACCTGCAGCGGTAGTTGGTATGGCTCCACCCCCTGTAACCCCGGACATTGCAATAAGGCCGTCTCCTAATATTGTCCCCCTAACCATATAAACAGCGCCTGCTGCAACTGTTCCATCATGACAGCTAAGACACTGCCTTGAAAGCATTCCCGGAGTGCCGGTGGTAGTTCCAAGCCCTGTAGGGACGGTGTAACCCGCCCTGTGCAGATACTCGCTGGTGTACATGGTATAGCCTGATGCCGGCATGTCATGGTTCCATAACGGTCTGCCGGGCTGCGCATTATGGGGTATGTGGCAAAACACGCATATCTCTGTCTCGGTGGTTGCCTTTATACCACCAGGGCCGCTGGTGGACATATTGTGCTTAGTGTTTGCAATACCGGCGTAAGAAAGGCAGGTAAGGATTAAGGCTAAGACTAAAAAAGCTAATAAAATAAAGAAGATATGTGTATTTATCTTTGCCTTTTCATTTACCTGTTTTTGAACAAAATGCTTCATATACTCTTATGCTCTCCTCTTTTAGTTCATTCGCAATTCACTATTTTAATTTGCAAATTTAATGCCACTTATCTGTCTCTGTCCCTAACGCTTCTTTTTACTGCATTACTTTTGCAGGAATGACACACTACCTCTTCTGCTGTGTACTGTTATTCTGCTGTGAACTTTTTATATACCTGAACACCTGTACCCTCATATTATATGAGTCTGCTACATATATTTTATCATCTCTGGAAATGCTGATGCCTCCGGGCAGTGCAAACTCTCCATGTTTCGTCCCCTGTCTGCCGAACACAAGCAGAGGCTGTCCCGACTTATCGAATATGGAGACTGCCTCAAAGATGGTGTCTGTGAGGTATATATGACCTTCGCTGTCAAGGGCGATTCCCCTCGGATTGGCTAAATCTCCTGCTCTTGTCCCTCTTTTGCCGAACTTCCCAATAAACTTTCCATTCCTGTCCAGTATCTGCACCCTGACATTCATCGTGTCGGTAATATATAAGTTCCCTTCCCTTCCAAGCGCAATAAAGGTCGGGCGGTTAAACTGACCGTTACCGTTGCCATACTCTCCGATGGTCTTTATATGTTTACCATCAAGGCTATAGACAAGGATATTGCTGGCAAGGGTATCGATTACATAGAGCGTTCCCGATGCCTTATCTATAGCAATCCCTGTAGGTCTCTGCATAGCGTTATCGGCGCCTATCTCTCTGACAAACTTTCCTTTTTCATTGAAGACATACACTCTTCTCATTACCGAATCAGATACATATATGTTCCCTTCACTGTCTGTCGCCACGTCTATAGGGGAAGAAAGAGCGGTTTTCTTGCTTATACCCTCGATAACAAAATATTTGCTGTCCTTGGGATCAAAAACATGCACCGACTGATCGGCAGTATCTGTAACATATACCTTGCCGCTGTCATCTGCAAAAACGCCGAATGGCTTTACAACACCTTCCCTCGACTCTCCTGCAACAAACTCCCACAAACGGCGAAAAAAACCCTTTCTAATCTGGAGATCATCAGGTGTAGTAATCGAATATAGAAATTCTATCCTCGGCTCCCACGGCGGCGGCGGCCATACTATGTGCTCCTTATTCTTTTGCACATCGGCCTTTGGCCCCATGGCAAAGGAATAGGTTAAGGTTAAGGTTAAGGTTAAGAAAATAAAAATAAATTTATGGTACCATCTCATTGTTATTACCAACCTTTCTTTTTAAACTTATATTATTTCTTAAGGTAACTATTACCTTGTTTAAATCGCTGTGCAGTTTAGCGAGTCTACCATCAATTTCATTTGACCTCTGTCCATCTAAATAACCAACTCTCCTGCCATATTCCAAATGGCTTTGCAGTTCAGTAATCGAACCTCTTGCCATGTAATAGAAATTTATCTTATCTGAAGTATGATTTCTACCATAAGCTTCTGCAATATTTCCAGAAATACTGAGCGCAGCTCGCCTAACCTGCGATGTAAAACCGTAATCTTCTTTCCGTGGTAAGTTTTCTGTTAATGAGAATATCTCAACTGCAACATCCATAGCCTCTCTCCATAATCTCATATCCTTAAAACTCTTATACATTCTTAACCTTAACCTTGACCTTAACCTGTCTTAAAACGGTCTCGATGTCTGGAAGAATGTTTTCGACCTTGTTTTTACTCCAGTCGGCCCTTTTTCCTTCCACAATTCATTTCTCAGGTTAAAGGTAATGCCCCTTAACCTATATTCTACACCAAAAGAACCTAAAATTGTCGTGGCATCACTAACGCTCTCTTCATAAACGTTCAGCCCTGCATTCAAGGACAAATCCCTTCTTAACACATACCTGAAAGTCAGATTGCCGTATCGGAATGTCCTCTGGGCAGTGCCTGCTTCAAAGATGGTGCCAGCCTTTGCATCCATGCTTCCTCTGAATCCCAATTGCATGAAATATCCGAGGGAATTATCCGAAATGATTCTCTTCGTCCTTGAATAGGATGACTTGCCTTCTATTTCATCGCCGATTGTCTCTTCTTCCGAGTAATTCAAAAGGCTCTGGAAGGTGAGGTTCTGTATAAAACGACTTATAATGCCGCCGTTAAATGCATATCTTGTTGTCTTGCCTCCGAGAGATGATTGATACAAATAGTACGCCCCCCCTCCGTTTATTTCTGAATTTATCTTATCGAAAAATTTGGAGACACGTCCACCTATTGAGTATGACCTGGAATTTCTGCCCTTCGACATATCGGATTGCTGTGCCGTGCCGTTTACCGTTGTATCTGCAGAAAATGTAAGACCTTCCGGCATTTGTTTTAAAAAATTAAGTCCAACCGTGAGGGATTCTGTAGAGTCGCTGCCGAAGTCACCGCTGCTTTTATACAGCATAAGGCTCTGGTTCGTTGTAAAAAATTGGCTGAGTCTATATGTTGAATTTTCGTAAAAGGTCACAAAGTCACCGGTCTTCTCCTTCTGTTTTATTCGGTTTGCATATAAGCTGAGATTAGAATTAAAGTCAGACGATGGCATATAGTTGAAATTCATATTAGAGGCTGCAGTCGTAAATTCATTATAACTGTTGTCATTGTAATTTATATTCATATTGAAGTTCGTTGGTTTACCCGGTTTAAGTCCAACAGAAACCTTTGCATCATTAATCGCTTCAAACTGGTTTTTTATTCTCCCCATGTTGTGCTGGTAAGAATAGGTAGCGTCTATAAACTTGTCTTCCTTCCTGCTGTCGACTCCGAACATGAAAGTCCTGTTCGCCCTATCCGTTGTCTCTGCCTGACCCGAAGTCTTTGTATTGTCATTGCGGATGTCATACCTCATATTTATCCCTTTGCCTAAAAAGGCATTGCCGAAAAGCCCGTATCTGTCGCTCGTCTGTTTTGTCTGAAAGGTCTGAGTCGGCTGAACTGTCCATGTGGGCAGCTCTACCTTCTCTGTGAATATGGTAAACGGATATTTTGTGCCCTGAATAAAGTCCAGCTTGAGGTTGTAATCACGGCTTTTTGCAGTAGCAGTCGTCCTTCCAGCTCTGGATTCTTCGGTCTTGGAATCCTCTTCTCTGAATGTTCCTCCAATGTTATACATTAAAAGCCTCGGGCTGTAAATAGACCCCTGATACTGTAATTTATATTTCTTGGTAAACGAGCTCTTTTTAGACTCAGAGTCTATATCTTTGTTTTTATCCCTCTGGTACGTAGATTGAATCAAGCCCGAAAGCCCGCCTGTTTTTTGTGCAAATGATATCATGGGAAACATCAGGCTAATCATACAGATTAATACATAAATCCATATCCCCCTCAACTTTCCCCCACATTAAAGACAGGTTAAGGCTAAGGTCAAGGCTGAGACTAAAATTAAGATTTTCGTTTTTATATTTTTATTGGCATTCATTTTTCCTTTGACCTTAACCTCAACGTTAGCCTGTTTTTATTGTACATATTGTATCTTTGCATTCCCTCTAAGTCTTTTTATAAGGTCTTCGAATCTGTTTTTCTGCATGGACTCTGTGAGCTCTTTTTTGAGCTTGTCTTTTATCTCCTTAAAAGGCACCTGTCTCGATGCCCTTTTTTCTTCGACTTTTACGATATGATGCCCTATGTCCGTCTCGATAATTTCGCTTACCTGTCCAACCTTCAATGAAAAAGCCGCCTTCTCTATATCCTGAGGCATCATTCCTTTGTGTACGAATCCGACATCTCCGCCTTTCACCCTGCTCATGTCATGAGAATAGGTCTGCGCGATCTGCGCAAAATCAGAGCCGGACTTAATCTTCGAATAAGCCTCTTTTATCCTCTCCTTTGCCTTTTTTCTCCCGTCTTGTTCCGACGGATTTATCTTTATATAAATATATCTGATTCTTAATGCCTCGGGCTCCTTGAATTTGCCGGTGTTCTTTTTATAGTATTCTTCGAGGTCTTCATCCGTAATGGAAACTTTGACCTCTTTCTCAATGAGTTTTTCAACCGCAAGGCTCTTCCTGACCTTCTCCTCAAAAACAGACATTGTCACGCCGTTTTTTTTCAGCGTATCCTCAAATACCTTTGCCGACGGGTAAGATGACTTAAGAGAGTTTATACTCTTTTTGAGTTCCGAATTATCAACCTTCAGCCCCTGCCTCTTTGCCTCTATATAAAAAAGCTCTGTATTTATAAGATTATCGAGGGCCTTCTTTTCTATCTCTTTCTGTTTTTCAGGGGATATGCTTCGATGGTAAAGCTCTTGAGGCACTAACCTGTTGATTTCCATGTCCAGATCTGCGCGAGTTATGGCAGAGCCGTTCACCGTTGCCACTACCCTGGTCTCTTTCAAATCGGAGGCAGAGACGGAAAGGCAGGTAAAGATAGAGGCAAAGAAAAAACTTAAAGCAACTCTTTTAAAAAATTTTTTCATCTTTACCTTTACCTGTCTTATTTCATCAGGTATTCTTTGTATTTTTCAGGATTTTCCTTCTTCCACTTTTCGCTCAGATACTGAAGCACCTGCACCCTGTGGTTAAAGGAATCCACTATATACACCTTATCTTTTGCATCCACATATACGCCTGCCGGAAGCCAGAAATAACCGGGCTCATGACCGGGTCCACCTATGAAAAGGAGTATCTGCCCCTTTTCGTCAAATATCTGGAGATTATCGAATGCAGCATCGGCTACATATATATGCCCCTCACTGTCGATGCCTATGCCTTTGGGTCTTGTGAACGTCCCGGGCGCATCGCCGATCTGTCCGAACCTCTTTATAAACTTTCCATCCTTATCAAAAACCTGAACCCTGAAATTCTGCGTATCCACTATATAAATATTGCCTGTCTTTCTCTCGATGGCTGCATTGGACGGATAATTGAACTCGCCATCCCCGTCCCCTCTTTTGCCAAAAATAAAGAGGGGCTCACCCTTTGTAGAGTAAACATGAACCGCATGTCCGTAACTGTCAACTATATAAAGTCTTCCAATATCATTGTTTATGGCAATACCGCCCGGGTTTTTAAATTCATCCTTTTTCCCGAGGGCTACCTTTAGATTTCCATTGGCATCATAACCGAACACCCTCTTCTGCTTTGCGTCCGACACAAAGACTATACCGTCAGAAGTTACAGCCACACCTGCCGGAAGCGCAAGTTTGCCCATATCCTTATGTCCCATAAAGGTTACTTTCTGCTCCTTCAGGTCAAAAACAAATACAACGGCGCTCTGCGTGTCGGTAACATACATCTTATCTCCATAAGCGGTAACGCCATAAGGCTTCTGGAGTTCAGTGCTGAACAGCGTCTCTCCAAGAACAGCTTCGAGAAAACCCTTTTTCTTAAAGTTGCTTTCCCCTTTATAGCTGTTCAGATATACCAATTTCGGTTCCTCAGGAGGTGACGGCCAGATAAGTTTGACTTCTTTAACTGCAGACGGAGCGCAGGAAGACAAAAGAAAGGTTAAGGTCAAGGTCAAGGCTAAGAAAAACAACCTGTTAAAAAACATAATTTTCTTCTTAACCTCAACCTTAACCTTTCTTTTATACAATCTCTGTTTTGCCCCCATTGTTTAGATGCCTCCCCTGTTTTTCTAAATATTCTCTTAATGCATACCGTATTATATCAGACATAGCAGCCCGTTTGCCCTGCTTTCTACTCATATCGGCGACCATTTCCAACAAATGCATCTTTATGTCTTTGTCTAAATATATAGTTGTCTTTTCCATGCTAAAACAGTCTCTACCTTTACCTGTCTTTAATGCCATATATATGTCAAATCAGAGAACCCCAAAAAAAAGGGGGAGAAAACTCCCCCTTTTTTTGAAGAAATCGCATTATTTACCGTGGCAACCGAGACAGAGGGCGCTTCCAGTATTGGCCTTCCTCAGAAATAAGCCATTTGTGCTTGTGTGAGGGTCATGACAGCTCGAGCACTCAACCTTGCTGCTTCTGAGCAGATTGGCTACTGTTGTAGCGCCTTCCCAGCCTGTAAGTGCTGTTGTAGTTGCTACCAGGCTTGCCTTACCGGCAGTGTAAGTAATTGATACCGGATGGTCATCTGCCAGGTTTGTTCCAATGTTTGTTGCTCCAGCAGGCATTGTTTTTGCTGTTCCAGCAGTAGTTGTACCGAATGCTACGTTAGTACCGCCGGTAACAACACCGCCTGCGCCTGCACTGTTAACTATAGAGTTGATGGCGCTTACGCCGTCATGGCAGGAAAGACATGCCTTTGTTACTCCATTAGGTGCTGCATCAGGGGCTGTACCTGCTAAAGTCGTTCCGTACATCGTATAAGTAGCTGATGGAGTTGCCTTGTTCCAGAGTGGGGCGACTCCGGCTGTGTTGGCAAAGTGAGGAGTATGACAGTATACGCAGATTTCATCATTCTGCTGTCCTGCACTTGCCTTAATTGTGCCTGGACCACCGGAACTCAGATTATGCTTTGTTACAGATATACCTGCCAGAGCTACACCTGCACCAAGAAGTGCGATTGCCGCCACTATTAATACCAAAACCTTTCCTTTCATCTTACTCACCTCCGTTTTTTTGGTTTTATTGCTTTTTAAAGTTATTCCTTTTTCCATCATATTGGCCATCATTATCTTCACCCCCATAAATTATTTCAAACTTCTTGACAATTTATAAGCAAACCCCATGCCAGCATGAAAAGTTAATGGTTCGACTAATTGTCATTGCGAGCAGAGCGAAGCAATCTATTTGTTTTTACTTGATTTTTAGATCATATCTCACTTGTATGGGATCGCTTCGGGACTTCGTCACTCGCAATGACATGATGCAACTACCTGCTGCAAACTTTTTAGATGCGCAATATCACGCAGTTGGTGAGAAAAATACAACAACAGGAAAAGGTAAAGGTAGAGGTAAAGAACTACTTTGAGATTATTTTTTCTTTATCTTTACCTTTACCTTTTTTTGTGGTAAAATTTTTCCAGTTAACCAGATAACATAAACTATTATTCTATGAAATACATTATTTCTACTTTCATAATTGTTTTGTCAATGTTGATGTTTCATCTGACAGATGCGCTTCAGACAAAAGAATGTACTGTATGCCATGTGTCCCACAGCGGAGGCCCTGTAAAAAAACCGCTTACCGAGTTATGTGTCACCTGTCATAAAGAGAGAATACAGGAGGGAGAACACGTTGTCGATATAATTCCCAAATACCAGGTTCCACAAAATTTTCCTCTCACTAAAGACGGCAAGCTTACATGCATCACATGCCATGACCAGCATTCCAAAGAGCCTATGATGCTGCGCTTAGAACCCATGACCTTATGCAATTCATGCCATAAAAAGTAAAGTTTAAGGAACAAATAAATTCAGTAATATTTTTTCTTAACCTTAACCTCAACCTTGACCTGTCTTTATAATAGTCCGAATTTCTGCATCTTATACCTGAAGGCATCCCTCGATATGCCGAGCAGTCTTGCAGCCCTTGTCTGATTGCCGTTAACCATCTGCAGAGCCTTCACAATCAAATCCTTCTCGACATCTTTGAGGAAAAGCCCCTCCGGGGGTATATCAAACGCTGCCTTCTCATCTTCGGCAGGCACTGCCTCGGTCCCTACATAGTCCGCTATCTCAGAAGGTATATGTTCGGGGTATATTATGTCCGTATCTTCGAGTATACAAATCCTCTCTATAACATTTTTCAGCTCCCTCGTATTGCCGTACCATGGATAATCTACAAGAAGCTTTTGCGCCTCCGGAGATATGCCTATTACACTTTTTTTGAACTCCCTGTTAAAGAACTTGATATAGTGCATTGTAAGAAGGGGTATATCTTCTTCCCTTCCCCTTAATGGCGGTATAAATATGGGGATGACCTTAAGCCTATAATAGAGATCTGCCCTGAAGCTGCCGTCCTTAACGGCGTTATCGAGATTCTTGTTCGTAGCGGCTATGATCCTGACATTCACGCTTATGTCTTTAAGCCCACCTACTCTTTTAAAAGTCTGATCCTCTATAACCCTCAATAGCTTTGCCTGCGTAGCAGGCTTGATGTCGCCAATTTCGTCAAGATAAAGGGTGCCGCCGCTGGCAAGTTCAAAGAGCCCTTTTTTGGAAGCCTTTGCATCTGTAAATGCGCCTTTTTCATAGCCAAACAATTCGCTTTCGATGAGCGTTTCAGGGATGGCAGTTGATGTAACCTCAACAAATGGTTCTGATGCCCTTGAACTATGGTAATGGATAGCCCTTGCTATTAAATTCTTTCCTGTTCCGCTTTCGCCCTGAATAAGTATGATATTGGCATCGCTCTCTGCAACCTTCTTTGCAAGGGCAATCACCTCCCTCATGCCCTTAGAATCGCCTATTATGTTATTAAAACTGTACTTATCGTACTGCTCCTCTCTCAGATAGGTAACTTCCCTCTTGAGGTTTATAGTCTCCAGCGCCTTTTTAATAAGGACAGAGATTCTATTCAAATCGAACGGTTTTTCAACAAAATCGTATGCCCCTAACTTTATAGCAGAAACCGCGGTCTCTATATCTCCATGGCCGGTTATGATAACCACAATGACTTCCTTGTTGATTTTCCTTATGGCCTCGAGGGTCTCAAGACCGCTTATTCCGGGCAGGTGTATGTCAAGCAGAATAATATCAGGCAGCTCTGTCCTGAATATTTCAAGCCCGTCTTCCCCTGATTCTGCAGTAAAAACTTCATAGCCCTCTTTCTCAAGATGCTGCTTAAGCGACCATGTTATAAACTTCTCATCATCTACAACAAGGATCTTAGCCTGAACCAATATTGCCTCCTTCAGGGGCAGGTTAAGGTCAAGGTTGAGGTTAAGAAAACAATAAAAAGTTTCTTTTAATCTTAACCTTAGCCTTAACCTTAACCTATTTTTTTATCGGTAAGTATACCGTAAACAAACTCCCCTTACCAGCTTCGCTTTCAACGGTAATCTCACCGC
>JAJYVD010000038.1 GCA_021792185.1 Nitrospirota bacterium
CTCCTTGTTGGTGGGTCGCACTACTAACTTAACCCTAAACAAATAGGGGGAGGCAAGCTTATTTGAAGCAATGTATTACTGGACAAGGGTTTTAAAGCTTTTAGCTTAAAAACTTTTGACAATACGACATATAACCGAGGGGGGAAGTCTATGAATATCAAGGCAACTATTGACATCCGACCTCATTGCAGGTGCGCGATGCGGGAGTGGATTTTAGGACGATATGAATGATAAATCAAAATCTCAATTTTCGGATATTATCCTCTATTCTTCGCCGGAAGGTAATATCCATGTTGAAGTGGTCTTCAGCGATGAAACCTTCTGGCTTACAATTAATAAAATGGCAGAGTTATTTGGCAGTTCCAAACAGAATATCAGCTACCACCTTCAGAATATATATAAGGAGAAAGAATTGGACACTAAAGCAACTGTCAAAGAAATTTTGACAGTTCAAGATGAGGGTGGCAGAAAGATTTCCCGCAAACTGGAATACTATAATCTTGACGCTATTATAGCCGTTGGCTACAGGGTAAATAGCCGTCAGGCTACAAAATTTCGTATCTGGGCTACTAAGACTCTGAAGGAGTTTATCGTAAAGGGTTTTGTACTCGATGATGTTCGACTCAAGCAGGGAAAAAGGTTCGGGAAAGATTACTTCGATGAACTCCTGGAACGAATCAGGGAGATACGGGCCAGCGAAAGACGTTTCTATCAGAAAATTACCGATATATATCAGCAGTGCAGCATTGATTATGATAAGGAAGCAGAGATAACCGAGACCTTTTTCAAGACCGTGCAGAACAAGCTGCACTGGGCAATCACAGGAAAAACCGCCGCCCAAATCATAGCTGAAAGGGCAAAGGCTGACAAGCCGCATATGGGACTGCAAACATGGAAAAATGCGCCGCAAGGCAAGATATTGAAAACAGACGTAACTGTGGCAAAAAACTACCTTATAGAAAAGGAAATCAAGGGACTGGAACGGGTAGTAACAATGTATCTTGATTATGCGGAAAATCAGGCAGCCCGCCAGATTCCGATGAAGATGAAGGATTGGGTACAAAAGCTGGATGCATTTCTTAAATTCAATGAATACCAGATATTGAAGAATGCAGGCAAGGTAAGCAACTCCGTAGCTAAGCAATTGGCGGAAGATGAATATGAAAAGTTCAGGGTGATTCAGGATAGGGAATTTGAGAGCGACTTTGATAGGGAAGTGAAAAAGGTGATGGGGAGTAAAAAGCGAAAAGCTGAAGACAGAAAGCAATAAACAATCCATGAAACTCCACTTCGACAGCAATCAGGAATACCAGATAGATGTCATTAGAGCCATTACCGAGATATTTGATGGGCATCCTTTGATTTATGACTAAAAATATTAATGCCTTTCTCCCCGCCGCGGGCCTCGGCGAGAGGCTCAGGCCGATTACATATCACACTCCGAAACCTTTGCTACCCATACTCGGCAAGCCGTTAATAAAGACTATCATCGAAAAATTTTCCCTTATATCCTCCGGCAAGATAGGCATAAACCTCCACTATAAAGCCGATATGCTGAGAGAGTGGGGCAGGAATTCGGCATTTTCAGGGCGTATTGAATTTTTTTACGAAGACCCAATCCTCGGCACGGGCGGCGCATTGAAGAACGCCGAGAGATTTCTCTCAAACGGGCATTTCCTTGTTCACAACTCCGACATTGTCTCGAATATTGATTGTTCACGCTTGATAGAAACGCATCTTTCGGAAGGAAATATCGCGACACTCGCGACTCACGACTATCCGAAATATAACAATGTCGTTCTGGACGATAAAGGATATGTCATAGATGTCGAAAATGCCGGGACTTCTATGCCTGACCCTGAGACTGCCGGAAGAAAGACCGCGTATACAGGCATTGCGGTCTATTCTCCGGAAATCCTGAAATTTCTGCCTGAAGGAGTTTCTCACGCCACTGTAGCGTGGCTTGCTGCTGCAAAGGCAGGACATAAGGTAAAAGCCCTTGATTTCACCGGATGCTATTGGAACGACATAGGAACGCCCTCGGCATATGCATTAGCAGTAGTGGATGCGTTAAGGGTTGACGGAGAGACAATATATATTCACGAAAATTCGAGCGGTTGTTCAAATGCGGAGATGGACGGATATATCGCGATAGAGAAGGGCTGTGTGCTTGATAAGGAATCATCCCTAAGAAACTGCATTGTCCTTGAGGGAGGCCGGGTCGAATCGAAAAGATACGAAAACTGCATAATCGGTCATGACTTTGAAATACCATTGAGCGAAGCGGAAATGCTCGGAGTTGATAAGGATGCCGGAGAAGATAATAAATTAATACTTATCGGCACCGGCGGCTCTGACAGGAAGTATTACAGGATGAGAAAAAACGGTTCAACTGCAGTGCTCGTGAAATACAAAAAAGACGATCCCGATTTTCTCAGGCATATAGAGTATACCAAATTTTTTATGAAGCATAATATTCCTGTCCCTGAGTTGTCCGAAGTTGATGCTGAAAATATGGCTGCAATATTTGAAGACCTCGGCGACCTCTCTCTTTATAGCCGGCTCAAGTGCAAAGGGGGCGAAGAGCAGACAGAGGGAATGTATCGGAAGGCTCTCGATATTGTTGTTCATATTCATACAATAACTATGGACAGCTTGAATGAATGTCCTCTGCTCCAGAAAAGGATATTTGATTACGAACATTTCAGATGGGAGTCCGAATATTTTATCGATAGATTTGTTAAGGGGATAAAAGGGATGGATGTTAAGTATAACGCAATATTGCAGAAGGAGCTTAACAGTCTCGCGTCAAAAGCTGATTCTTTCCCCAAGACCATAATGCACCGTGATTTTCAGTCGCAAAATATTATGATTAAAAACGGTTTGCCGAGATTGATCGATTATCAGGGAGCGAGAATAGGGCCTTCTGCTTACGATATAGCCTCGATGCTGTGGGATCCATATCACAGGCTCGATGACACGATGAGGGAAAGGCTTGTGCATTATTACATTGATAAAATAAAAGAAATTCAGAGCGCTGAATTCATCGCTGATGAATTTATGGAATCACTTGCTATTTGTCGCCTTCAGAGGCACATGCAGGCGCTCGGAGCATATGGATTCCTTTCGACGGAGAAAGGTAAAAAATATTTCTTAAAGCACATTCCGGAAGCATTAAGACTTTTGAAAGAGGATATACTTCCATTGAAGTCCGAATATCCGGCGCTATACGAATTGATAGACAATTGCAAAACAGGCATGACTTAAAGTCTTTAAGAATGCGATGAGATTATTGAATTGGCTGTTTTGTTGCTTAATGGAAAAGTTACCCAGAAATTGCTCTTAAACGGCTGGAGGGTTCGCCTTTACGGTATCGCGCTTAAAGACTTTTCGCATACCTGCTTTGCATTACTTATGCACTAATAGTTTAAAATAAGATATGACCGATAAAGAAAAAACTTTTGTCGAAATTTATTCTGATGGGGCATGCAGCGGAAATCCCGGCGTGGGCGGATTCGGTGCGATACTCAGAGCGAGCGGAAAAGAGAAAGAGATTTCCGGCTGCGAGGATATGACCACCAATAACCGCATGGAACTCATGGGCGTAATCGCTGCGCTCGAAGCTCTGAAAAAGCCTTGTAGAGTAAAAATAACTACAGACTCCAACTATGTGGTTAAAGGCATGAACGAGTGGATTCATGGATGGATAAAAAACAACTGGAAGAACTCGCAGAAAAAGGATGTCCTGAACAGAGATTTATGGGAGAGGCTTTTGAAGGCTTCAAAGCCTCATGATATAAAGTGGATCTGGATAAAAGGGCACAACGGACATATAGAGAATGAACGGTGCGATGAGATCGCGAGAGAAGAGATAAAGAAATGCAAAAAAGCGATGCAAAGATGAAAAGGCCCGAACTCCTTGCCCCGGCCGGAGACTTTGAAAAACTGAAGACTGCGCTCCATTACGGAGCCGACGCCGTTTATCTTGGCGACTCGCGTTTCAGCCTCAGAGGCAAGGCAGGGAATTTCGATTCCGTTGAACTGAAGGCTGCTGTGGATTATGCCCATGAACGGGGAGTCAGGGCTTATGTGACTACTAATATCTTCCCTCACAATAGAGACCTTCCGCATATCGAAAGGCATATAGAACTATTGAAGAAAGTTAAGCCCGACGCTGTCATACTTTCAGATCCCGGCGTATTTACCATGTTCAAGAATAGAGCGCCTGAGATAGATATTCATGTCAGCACTCAGGCAAATATCACAAATAGCGAATCCGCGCGTTTTTGGGAAGGACTCGGCGCGAAGAGGCTCGTTCTTTCAAGGGAGCTGACGATAGACGAGATCAGGGAGATAAGGGATAAGACAAAACTCGAACTTGAAGTCTTCGTGCACGGCTCGATCTGCATATCATATTCGGGCAGGTGCTATATGAGCAGCTTTCTCACGTCGCGAAGCGCCAACATGGGCGAATGTACGAATTCATGCAGATGGAACTATACGCTTATGGAAGAGAAGCGTCCCGGCGAATATTTCCCGGTATTCGAAGACGAGAGGGGCACATATGTCATGAGTTCCAAAGACCTCTGCATGATAGAGCATCTGAACCTGCTTGCGGAGGCAGGGATAAACAGTTTTAAGATAGAAGGCAGGATGAAGGGTATAAATTATGTTGCGGGCGTGGTAAAGACCTACCGCGAGGCTGTTGATTCGATTGAAGAAGGAAAACCTCACATCGTAAATAAGCGGTGGTTCAGGGACCTCTCGATGTTCAGCAGCAGGGGATATACCACAGGAATGTTTTTCGGCAAACAGCCGGATGAGGATTATAACTTCGACGGAGAGGCTTACAGGATGAGCCATGAACTTGTGGGCATTATCCTTAAGATTGACGGGAATACCGCGAAGGTTGCTCTAAGAAACAAATTGGATATAGGAGATTCCATAGAGTTTCTTTCCTCAGGCTTCGAAGAAAAACTTTTTGAGATAATATCGATGAGAGATGAAGAAGGCATGAATATTACATCCGCTAAAAATGAGGATATTGTGTTCATTCAGGTTCCTGACGGGGTCAGGGAGAATGACATCATCAGGAGACTAAAAAATTTCAGGCAGTCACCTTCTTATTCTCGGCCCCTCAAGGATAAACTGCAGCACTCCGATTCTTGACGCGGCGTATTTGCCCATTTCATTATTGGGAGCGACCTTAATCTGCGCGACATATTCGCTGTATGCCGAATAAAGGTCGTTTATGTTTTCGTAACATATTCCAAGGATGGCGTGTATCTCGGGATGCCTCGGTTGCACGTCCGCAAACATCTTTAGATGAGGCAAGGCTGTTTTATACATCCGCATCTTGTAGTAGCTCATTCCTAAGAAGTAGCGGGCCGGTATATCCTGAGGGAAAATAGCAAGGCTTCTCTTAAGATAGCCCGCGCTACCCGAATAATCGCCCTTATAATATCTGATAGCGCCCATGCCTCTTAAAGCAGGCGCATAATCTTTGTCGATATCCATCGCCGCGTTGAAATATTTTTCGGACTCGATGTAATCCTTTTTCTTAAGCCTTACAAAGCCTTTTAGGGTATGGAAGGCCGGCTGCCTATCGTTTTGGTTTATCGCCTTTGAAGCGAGATAATCAGCTTCATCGAGATCGTTTTTGCCGAATGCCCTTACCGCTTTATCGTAGGATTCGACATAAATCCTGTTTGTATTTTTCAATTCCGCGATCATCGCCTGAAATTTTTCCTTATTTGTCCCGTTGCCGTAAATCGCTGACGGTTCCATGCCGGTTATAAGCTGTTGTATCTCGTCGATCCGTACTGATGTCCTTGGATGGGTGGAGAGGAGACTGTCGAAGAATCCCTTCTCCTCCGTATTTTTGCCGAGCGATTTCATATATTCTTCGGATGCCCTTTCAAGATTTTTGTGGGCGTTTACGGCATTTTCGGGACGGTATCCGAGCCTTGTCATGTATTCGATGCCGAGCCTGTCCGCTTCGAGTTCGTCGTCCCTGCCGTATTTCAAAAGGAGCAGGCTGCTGCCCATAGCGCCGAGCCGCAGTCCGATGTCCGAATATTCCTTTCCGCTCAGGGCGATCCCCGCGGCGCCCAGTCCGATCTGCTGGATCATGCTGTATGTGATATGCCGCGCTGAATGCCTTGCTGATACGTGTCCCATTTCATGCCCCATCACAAACACGAATTCGGCCTCGCTTTCGAGCGACGCGAGCAATCCCCTTGTTATCACGACATAGCCTGGTATCGCCCACGCATTCGGCACCGAGCTGTTCTGTATTGCGAACTCGACAGGCAGGTTCGGCCTATGCGACGCGCCGTGTATTCTGAGAACAATGTCTTTCAGATACATCTTCAATTTTTCGTCCTTATACTCTCCGCCGCCTTCAAGATCGCCCCACAGGGCATTCGGATAAAGCTCCTGCCCCATCTCCACTTCTTTGGTTTCGGATACGAACATAAGCTCCTGCCGGCCCGTAACAGGATTGACGGCGCAGCCGGACAGTAAAGAGTAAGAGGTGATGAGCAGTGAGATAAAAACAAGAAGTATATTGCGCATTATTGTTTTAGATACCTTTCGGGATTTTCAGAGATGGATTTCATTACAAGCGCCTCATCAAATCCCATTTCGATAAGCCTCTTGGCCGATTCGGCAATTGTCATGCATCCGCCTAAGAGGTTCCCGTGCTTATTGGTAATACCACGGCTTTTAGCGGACGGGATCGTTTCTCTTACAGTATCGGACACGAGGATTATCCTGTCCGAATTTTTTGATTTGAAAATCAGTTCGAGGGTTGCCGGGTGCAGATGATACGGGTCCGCTATGACCTCGATATAAATATCCGTATTCGTCAGCCCGAAGCCCGCGATGCCCGGTTCCCTGTGGTGAAATGCCCGCATCGCGTTGAAAATGTGAGTTATCCCTTTTGCGCCGGCACGGAAACCTTTCTCAGCTTCAAGATATGTCGCGTCCGAATGCCCCATGCTGACTGTTATTCCCATATCGGTTATGGTCTTTATAATTGTGACCGCCCCTTCGAGTTCCGGCGAGATGGTGATTATCTTCACGACATCTTCAAAACCCTCGATAAGTTTTTTCAGATTATCTTCGGTCGGATCGATAAAGGTCATTGCGTTTAACGCTCCGCATTTGATCGGATTCAGGAACGGGCCTTCAAGGTGAACGCCAATAATAGTTGAGGGTTGAGAGTCGGGAGTTGAGAGTTCTGAGTCGGCAGCTTTTTGAAGCTCCATCGCCTCTTTTATAACTGCTATGTTCTCACGCATTATCTTTATGGTGGCGGGGTATATCGTGGGTATGATTTCAGATACGCCCTGTTCTCCGTGTATTTCGGCTATCCTGAGTATATGTTCCGCAACCGTAGTCCGCGTGTCATAGCCGCCGATGCCGTGAGTATGAACGTCTATTACTTTCTGCATAGTCATATGTTAATACATAATCAGACGTTTTGAACATAGTCTATAATTTATGGATGGCAGGTATTCATCAAAGCCTTTACTAATGCGATGAGATCATTGAATTGCCTGTTTCTCTGCTTAATGGATAGGTGATACTGAATTTGCCCTTAAACGGCGCGAGGGTTCGGCTTTAAGGTATCGCTACTAAAGGCTTTTCAGAACACCTGCCATCCATGAATAGGAATTGTGATATTATAGCGTTTATGGAATCTATCATTTGGGGCGGCTGGACAGAGACGGGATTGAATGACATTTTACGCGAAGCGGCGAAAATTCAGGATGCGGATGAGAGGATAGCGTTCCTTTCTGAAAAATTTCTCGGCATTCCCTATAAAGAGTCTACGTTAATCGGCGATGTAAATAGTCCTGAAATCTTTGTTGTAAATCTCGAAGGAGTGGATTGTTTTACTTTTATCGATTATGTCGAGGCAATGAGGCTGTCAAGTTCTTTTGATGAATTCAAAGAAAATTTGAAGGAGGTGAGATATAAATCCGGCAATGTTTCCTTTAAAAGCAGGAATCATTTTTTTACGGACTGGAAAGAATTTAATCCTGAGTTTGTCGATGATATTACGGAAGAAATCGGCGGCAGGAATGTTGTGAAAACGCTGAAGGTTTTGAATCTAAAAGAGGACGGGAGTTGTTATTTGGCGGGGATACAGGCAAGAGGGCGTGAGATAAAGTATATACCGCCGGGTGCGGGTGATGATTTTGTTATCGAGAAATTGAAGACAGGCGATTATGCAGGCATATATTCGGAGAAGGCAGGGCTTGATGTGTCGCATGTGGGGATTATCATTAAAATAGCGAATGGCATTTATCTGCGCCATGCTTCGTCTATAAAGAGAAAAGTAGTGGATGAGGATTTCAAGGAATATATGCACAGCAAGCCGGGATTGATTGTATTAAGAGCAAAGCATGAAGGCAGGGTATAATATTTCCGCTCATTCTCGCCGGACATCCGTGTCCGTCTCCGAGGTACCAGCTCAGTTTCGCCATCACGGCGAAACTTCGAGCTGCTAAAGCCGCTCCAATATAATACCCTGCCTTCTGTTTAATGTTTCAAATCCAAAAGGGCATCCCGCATCCGCCACAATAACCATAATCCCGGCAGGGCGGCGAGGGCTGTGATGAAGAAGAATTGTGCCCAGCCGAGCGATGTGACTATAAACCCCGACGAGGGGGCGATAAAAATCCTTCCGAGGGAAGCGAGCGACGACAAGAGCGCGTATTGCGTCGCGCTGTATCTCTGGTTGCATATAGTCATCAGCAGCGCTACGAAGGCTGCGGTTCCCATGCCTCCGCTTAAATTCTCAAACGCCACAGCGAAGATGAGCATGCCGTAGCTTTTGCCGAGCCACGCCAGAACCATAAACGAGAGGTTGGATACTGCCTGTAATACTCCAAAAAATAAAAGGGAGCGGAAAAGGCCGAGCCGCGCCATCATTGCACCGCCGAACATTGCCCCGACGAGCAGGGAAATAAGGCCGAGCCCCTTGTTGATAGTTCCAACGTCAGTCGGCGTGAAGCCCACGCCTTTTATGAGAAACGCCGTGGTTAAGGTTCCGGCATAGGCGTCTCCGAGTTTGTAAAGGATGATCAAAAGCAGCAGCATTAGAGCGCCGCGCCTCGAAAAATAATCCTTCAAAGGCCCCCATATCGCCTCTTGAAGGTCTTTGGGAGGGATGATCTTTTGTTCAGGCTCAGGGCCTAAAAGTGTCGAAATCACGCCTATGCCCATGATTCCGGCCATGATAAGGTAAGTGTTTCTCCAGCCTATATGATCGGACATAATGAGCGCCAGCGCTCCTGAAACGAGCATGGCGATACGGTAGCCCATTACGAATACGGCAGCTCCTGAACCGCGCTCTTTCTCTCGAAGCACGTCCGTTCTGTAAGCGTCGATAACAATATCCTGAGACGCTGAGGAAAAGGCTACCATAAGGGCAAAGGCCGCTATGAGTATTGGGGCTTGTTTGGGCGAATTAAAGGCCATTGCCGCGATGCCGAGCATCAGCGCTATTTGTGTTATAAGAATCCAGCCCTTTCGTCTCCCAAGATGCTTTCCTAACTTCGGCACGAACCTGTCCATAAACGGAGACCAGAGGAATTTGACGGTGTACGGCAGGCCGACGAGCGCGAAAATGCCGATGGTCCTTATATCCACGCTTTCCACTGCCATCCATGCCTGCAATGTGCCGCTCGTTAATGCAAGCGGCAGCCCGGACGCAAAGCCGAGAAGGGTTACGGCTGCAATCCGCCTGCTTGTGAATACCTGAATATAAGGGGTTAATTTGCTCAAGTGTTATCCTTTTAGAAACAGGCGTATCCTGCCGTGTTTTACGAAGTCCATATTAACACAAAATACGAAATTGCTGGAATAGTTTATGATTGATTTTCTGCGATTTTTTTGTTTAAAAAATCTTCAAGGTATGCTATATTTTAATCAGTTTTCGGAAAAGACGACAGTTCGTAAATACATAGAATTATAAACGAGAGGCATTTAAAATTATTGGAGGCATGGAATGAATATTTCGGCAATTGAGATAGAACTGCCAAAAGCAGAAAAAGTAAGAGTATCCGAAGATACTCTGAGCGTAGATTTGAGCGATGGAAGAACAATTTTAGTTCCTCTGGAATGGTTTCCACGATTAGTAAATGCTTCACAGGAAGAGAGGAATAACTGGAGATTAATTGGCAGAGGTCATGGTATTCACTGGGAAGATATTGATGAGGACTTGAGTGTTGAAGGACTATTGGCCGGTAGACCATCCGGGGAGAGCCAAGAATCATTTAAGAAGTGGTTGAATCAAAGACGATCACGTCTAACAAGTCAATCCAGGGGGCGGCATATTCGCCGCCGCTGAGCTATGTAGTTACGCCTACAAAACAATCGAACAAATTCAATAAATCTTCACAGGCAGTTTCCCGCTGAAATCAATCTCTCCGCTTATGCATTTTATTACAGCCGCCTGCGCCTGCTCTGAAGGCTCATAGGCCGCAATGAGCATATCCGCTTCTTTGAAGTGCCTTAAAACATAAGGGCTGCCGAATGAGATAACAATGGATTTTTTTGAGTTCCGGATAAGCGCATTAATGCGATTTTTTTCTTCATCGCTTATCCCGGAGCTTCCCTTCCATGCGGCAACGCTTGTGAATATCGCGACAATTAAAAGGTCGGAGTTATGAGTTTGGAGTTCCGGGTTGAAATGATTTTTTAATATAGATGATTTATAAATCTCACTGTCGCCCGCAAACACAATGTTCGCATCTTTATCGTTTGAAAGAGGCAATATATCCGGCTTGCTCCTTACAAGCGTTATCGACATCTCGGATACCTGTTCTGAAATTAATGCGTGGGCTTTGTAATTTACATCCGGCTTTTTGATATTGCTAAACCTCTCCTTTGCTTTGATTATGCGCTCTAATGCGCCGTCAATCTGATCTTCGCTGATCTCTTTGGAGCCGATGGCCGATAATAGCTCCTTTACCGTCACATCCGCATCCACAGGATGGAGCAGGATATCAACTCCTGCCTTTATGCATTCGGCAGGGACATCTCCGAAGTCTTTCAGGGCGCTCATATTAAGGGCATCGGTGATTATGAGGCCGCTGAAGCCAAAGTCTTTTTTTAACAAATCCGTGATTATCTTTTTTGAAAGGCTTGCGGGTTTTGAGTCTAACGCAGGAATTTGCAGATGTCCTATCATTATGCTGCTGGCGCCCGCCTCTATTGCCCTAATAAAAGGCATGAGGTCTGTTTTCATCAGATCATCTTTGGATTTATTAATGACAGGAAGGGAGATATGAGAATCTACGGCCGTATCCCCATGACCCGGAAAGTGTTTCGGACAGCTTATTAAGCCTAAGTCTTCGAGAAATTTTATATAGTGCGAGCCGAACCATGCAGTTGTTTTGGGATTGTCCGAAAAAGCCCTTGTGCATATTATGGGATTGTCCGGATTTTGGTTTATATCCATTACCGGAATCAAAGGCATGTTTATCCCTATATCTATCGCCTCGTATGTTATAGCCTGTATTACGATGTCGAGGAGCAATATATCCTCCGGCCTGTTTTTATCTATAGCGGCTGCCAAAGCCATCTGAAACGGGAAGTACGTCGCATTTCTGAACTGCTGTCCCGCTCCGCGCTCTATATCCGACGCGATGAATAGGGGTATTCCTGCGGCAGACTGCAATCCGGAGATGAATTCCCTTATTTCGTCTTTTTCGCCGCCGAAGATTATGAATCCGCCGATGCATTTTTTGACGAGATCGAATATCTTGTCGCGATATTGGGCGTTGTGGATTTTATCTCCGTCGAGCCTTGAGATGATAAGCTGATAGAGTTTTCTTTCTAATGCAGACATGGAAAAGTTTATCAAATTAATAAGGGTAGAAACAATAATTAATTAATAAGCCAAAATTGTAAGTGAGGACATAGTATTTCCGCTTCATTCTCGAAAGGCATCCGAGCCTTTCTCCGAAGCTACGCCAGCCCGCTTAAACATCCCTGTTGCGCTTGGGCTGCCGAAGTCGCTCCAATACAATATCCTCACTTAGTTCAAGTGTTAATTTATGAATAATACGATATAGGTTAAAATAAGTGATGAGATATTACCTTTCAAATAGTTTCGTCCTTAAACTGCTCGAAACCCCTTCCGTTTACGACATCAAGAATGATGAGCTTTACGAACTCGACGACGATGCGTTTGAATTCCTGAAAAAATGCTCGGGTAATGAGGGATGCAAAGGCGAGGGCGCGGATAAGGGATTTATCGAGTACTGCCTCTCGGAAGGTATACTTACATCAGAGCCGGTTAATGTTAAAAGGCCGCTTTTTATAAAGTCGCCTGTTCCATCATTGCGTTATCTCGAACTACAGATAACCGACAAGTGCAATCTCAAATGTAAACATTGCTATATAGGCAAACCGCTGGACAATGAACTTTCTGTCGGTGAAATAAAGGGGTTACTGAATGAATTCGAGGCGATGCAGGGACTCCGCCTTCTGATAACCGGAGGCGAGCCGTTAATGCACAGCCGGTTTGAAGAGATCAATTCATTGCTGCCTGAATACAATTTCAGGAAAATACTTTTTACAAACGGCCTGTTGCTGACTGAAAAGCTTTTCGAAGAATTACATGTCGATGAAATCCAATTCAGCGTTGACGGGATGAAGCACGGACATGAGGCCATAAGAGGGAAAGGTACGTATGAAATCGTTATGCGAAAGGTAAAAGAGGCTATAGATAACGGCATTGCGGTGTCCGCAGCCACAATGATCCACAGGGAGAATCTTGGAGAATTCGAGGAGATGGACGGCCTGTTCAGGGAAATCGGCATCAAAGATTGGACTGTCGATGCACCTTGCATTTCGGGCAATTTGAGAGATAACCCTCTTTTTCAGGTTGCGCCTGAAGTCGCAGGAAAATATCTGAATTACGGCTTCGGGGACGGCCTGCACGGCGGAGGCGAAGGTTTCGCTTGCGGTTTGCATCTTATGTCCGTACTTGCAAACGGCGATGCAGCCAAGTGCGCCTTTTATTCCCATATGCCTGTAGGAAATATAAAAGAGGGATTAAGGACCTTATGGGTAAAAATGAAACCCATGAGGCTTGAAGAACTGGAATGCTTCCACGCATCCTGTCAGTTTATGGACTCATGCAGGGGAGGCTGCAGGTTCAGGGCGGAGGATATTAATAAAAGAGACCTTTACAGATGCCATGCATATGGTATAATTAAAGAAAAAGCGGACATGAAGTCCGCTTAACCCTAAGAAAGGGAGGTGTTTGATATGGTAATAAAGAAGGTCTCCAAAAAGGGGGCAACAACCTGCAAATGCAAAGGCTCCTGCTAACCCCAATGATGTGTTTATATGGAGGCATGGACTGCTGAAAGTCTTTAATTTCAGCCCATGCCTCCATAATTCTAATGTTCAATTGCATTTTTCGGGTTTGTATTTATAAACCCTTTGTGCCATAATTAGAAATGTCTTTTAAAAATCTGCTCATTATAACCTGCGTATTTATTTTTGTCGTTTCGTGTTCGGCCGCGTCGAAGGAACCTAATGAACTGATCGATGTTGCATCGTCACAAAAAGCCGATAACCTTCCATCTTCCGACAAGGCGTATTTGGAATATCTGCTCGGATATGATGCCGAGATCAGCGGTAAATGGGAAAATGCCTTAAGGCATTACTCCAACGCCCTTTCCTTTGATCCTACGTCAGCGCATATCAAGACCCAAATAAGCTACATGCTGGTCAGGCTCGGAAGGATTCAGGAAGCGTTGAAAACGCTGGAAGATATCGTTATTACTTATCCTGATAATGTGCCTGCCCTCATGTTGTTAGGAGAGATATACAACTCGCAGAAGAGACCTGACGATGCAATAAGGATATACGAGAATGTCCTGAAATTAGCCCCGGAAAAGAACGAGGCAGTCATCTTTTTAGGGGTACTGTATGCCGCAAAAGGGGACTTCCAAAAGGCTATAGATACGTTCGAAGGCATTTTAAAAAAGGATCCTGAAAATGTGATGGCAATGTATTATATAGGCTCTATCAAAATGGAAGAAAAAGATTATGAAAAGGCTGAAGAAAGGTTTAAAAAAATTATAGAGGTCAATCCTTCTTTCGATGCGGCTTATGTAAATCTGGGGCTTATAAGCGAAACGAGGGGCAACCTGAAGGCTGCCGAAGAGTATTATAAAAAGGTTCTTATTATTAATCCTCACAATCTGTTTGCGCGGGAAAGGCTCACGCAGTTATACCTTACCGAGAAATCTTTTGAAAAGGCCATCAAGGAACTCGAAGAAATTTCAAAGAAGATGCCGAAGAATATAGACATTCACCAGAGGCTCGGGCTTTTATATCTTCAGGAGAAGCGGTATGATAAGGCTGTTTCCGAGTTCAGGATGGTTCTTGAGGCGCGGCCCGACGATATAGCGTCGAGATATTATCTTTCCATCGCGCTTGCGGAGTTAAAGCGCTACGATGAGGCTGCGGAAGAATTGAAAAAGATAGTATCGGCCGATCCTAAAAATATTAATGCCTTTTTGAACCTCGCCTTGATTTACGCGCGGCAGAACCGGTACGCGGATGCCGTCAAGATATATGAGGAGATATTGAGCTTTGAAAAAGGGAAGTCCGACATATACGTATACCTTGGGAACGCGTATATACAGATGAAAGAATACGGAAAGGCGGAAACGGTATTGAAGGAAGGTTTGAAACTCTTCACCGACAGCGACGAGTTGAATTTTACCATCGCGGTCGTGTATGAGAAGACCGGAAGGGCCGACGATATGTTTTCTCATCTGAAGCGAACCATAGAACTGAACCCCAAGCATGCCGACGGACTGAATTATTTGGGGTACAGCTACGCCGATAAGGGTATAAACCTGCAGGAGGCGTTATCGCTCATTAAAAAGGCTCTCGAATTAAAGCCCGACAGCGGATATATAATCGACAGCCTCGGCTGGGCATATTTCAAACTCGGCAAAATCGAAGACGCGTTAATAACCCTTAAAAGGGCGCTCGAATTTGTTAAGGATGATCCGGTCCTCCATGAACATATCGGAGATGTATACGAAGCCCTCGGAAAATACGATGATGCGGTTAAGGCATGGACCGAGTCTCTGAAGTTTCATGAAAAGGAAGATGGATTAAAGGACAGGGTCGAGAAGAAGATTCAAAACGTAAAATTAAAAATTCAAAATTAATTACTTCATGAATTCATCATCCTCTTCTACTAATCACTCGCCGCTTGTCTTAAAGGCTCCTGCGAAGATAAACTGGTCCCTATACGTTCTGAATAAAAGGGACGACGGTTACCATAATATAGTTTCGTTGATGCACTGCATAGGGCTTTACGATATGCTGACATTCGAGCCTTCGGATACTATTGAACTTGTTTCGGATATGGATTTACCCGATAATCAGAATCTCGTTTATAAAGCCGCCGTGAAACTCCGGTCGTATGCCGGAACAAAAATGGGAGCAAGGATTACCCTGAAAAAGGAAATCCCGTCAGGCGCGGGTCTCGGCGGAGGAAGCAGCGACGCAGCGTATACGCTGATAGGATTGAATAAACTCTGGGGTCTCGGGCTTGATGCGGGAGAACTGAAAGATATGGGCAGCGGGCTTGGGGCCGACGTGCCTTTCTTTTTCGATTGTCCTATCGCGATTGCCGAAGGGAAGGGAGAAATCTTAATGCCTTTAAGCATATCTGTTCCTTATACGCTGCTCGTTGTAAAGCCTTCGATATCGGTATCCACGGCATGGGCTTACGAAAAAATAGGCGAGAGGCTCGTTGGACAGGGGGCCGGGCAAAAAGGGCGTTTGGAATTGACAAAAACAGGGGATAAGATTAATAATATCAAGTTAATTTATGACGCACTTAAGGAAGGAGATACGTCTTTTCTTAAGGCAAAACTTCATAACGACTTTGAAGACGCGGTAAAGCGGAAATATCCTGTTATCGGCTTCATTAAGGAAGAACTGCTAAATGCAGGGGCGCTGCTGTCGATTATGAGCGGAAGCGGGTCGGCAGTTTTCGGTCTTTTTGAGGACAGGGATAAGGCCATCAGCGTATCGAGCCGTTTTTCTTCGTACTGGAACAGGGTTGTAGAGACTTTAGTATAGCCGGATTGGGGCGTCGGCAAGCGGTAAGCCAGCAGATTTTGGATCTGCCATTCCCAGGTTCGAATCCTGGCGCCCCAGTGTGTAAATGATATTTTTTGGGAGGTAAAAATGCCTGACGGTATTAAGCTTCTTACTGGTAACGCAAACAGGCCGCTCGCGGTGAAGGTCAGCGAACATCTCGGCATACCGTTGACCGACACGACCGTAACGAGATTCAGCGACGGCGAAATAATGGTTCAGATCAATGAAAATATAAGAGGCGCGGATGTCTTTGTCATTCAGCCTACATGCACTCCGGTAAATCAAAACATAATGGAACTGCTTCTTTTGATAGATGCCCTCAAGAGGGCCTCCGCGCAGAGGATAACAGCAGTAATCCCCTACTATGGTTATGCGCGGCAGGACAGGAAGGTGCAGCCGAGGGTTCCCATATCCTCTAAGCTTGTTGCCGACCTGCTTACGGCTGCGGGCACTAACAGGGTTCTCACCATAGATCTGCACGCCGCGCAGATTCAGGGTTTTTTCAATATCCCGGTGGATCACCTGTATGCGGCGCCTGTTTTATTGGATTATATAAAGAAATCTAAATTTAAAAACCTCGTCATAGTATCGCCCGATGCGGGCGGCGTGGAAAGGGCGCGCGCCTTCGCAAAAAGGCTGGACGCCTCCCTTGCCATTGTCGATAAACGGCGCGAGGCCGCGAATATTTCAAAGGTTATGCATGTCATAGGAGACGTTAAAGGTAAAGATGTTATTATCCTCGATGATATGATAGACACCGCAGGGACAACTACCCAGGCGGCTCAGGCTCTTAAGGACAGCGGCGCCGAAAGGGTATTCGCCGCATGCAGCCATGCCGTGTTGTCGGGACCTGCCATCGAAAGGATAAACAATTCCGTGCTTGAGGAGGTCATAGTTACCGATACGATTCCCATGGACGATAAAATGAACGTTTGCGGCAAACTCAAGGTACAGAGCGTGGCACCCCTTCTGTCGGAGGCCATTAAAAGGATTAACGAAGAGACTTCTGTAAGTTCATTGTTTGTATAATTAAGAGGAGGAGATATGGAAAGAGTAACACTTAATGTAGAAAAAAGAGAGAAATCCGGTAAAGGCGGGGCACGGTCTTTGAGGAGGAGCGGAATCATTCCTGCAATTGTTTATAAAGGCGGTAATTCCATGTCTGTACAGCTTTCAGGCAAGGAGCTTTCCAAGTTTATCAGCAAGACTGCCGGAGAACAGGTGATCGTGAACCTTCAATTCTCGGAGGACACTAAGCAGGCAATAGTTAAGGATTATCAGAAAGACCCGGTTATAGGCGATCTGCTCCACGTGGATTTCCAGGAAATTTCCGCTACAGAGGCGATGAGGGTAGCGGTGCATGTGGTCATAAAAGGCGAGGCCCTCGGCGTAAAGCGGGATAAGGGCATACTCCAGCACGGTCTTAGGGAGATAGAGATAGAGTGCCTGCCTGATAAAATTCCGGGCCACGTAGATGTAGATGTAACAAATCTCTTGATAGGACAATCCGTCCATGTCAGCGATTTGAAACTGGGAGAGGGCATCCGTATCCTTACGGACTCTCACGATGTTCTTGCATCTGTAATAGGTATTAAGGAAGAGGTTGTTGCGCCGGTCGAAGCAGTTGCGGAAACGGTCGAGCCTGAAGTTATAAAGAAAGGCAAAAAAGAAGAAGCGAAGGAATAGTGGAGTAACGACAGATGTGGGTTATTGCCGGTTTAGGCAATCCGGGCACTAAATATTCCGGAAACCGCCATAATGTCGGCTTCAAGGTTATAGACAGGATAGCGGAAGAATACGATATTCCGCTCGAAGAAAAAGATATTTATATAGTCGGCAAAGGGGCTGTAGAAGGAGTTGATGTAATCCTTCTAAAGCCTCTTACCTTTATGAACAGAAGCGGGCTTGCCGTAAAAAAGATCCTCAAGAAAAAAAATCTCTCTCCGGATAATCTCATAGTCGTTCAGGACGACCTCGATATGGATACCGGAATAATAAAGATCAGGAAAAAAGGATCTTCGGGCGGACACAGGGGGATCGAATCCGTGATTCAGGAGATAGGGACAAAGGATTTTATCAGGGTTAAAGTCGGCATAGGCAGGGATAATGACATCCCGGTAGAAAAATATGTGCTTATGAATTTTAGGCCGTCCGAAAAAATACAGGCGAAAGATGGTATAATAAGAGCGGCCGAAGCTGTAGCGTCTATAGCGGCAGAAGGCGTCGAAAGGGCTATGAACAAATACAACCGATCCGCAAAGGCCGATAAAAGCTGAACATAATGAACCTTCTCTTTAAAAACATATCCGAGCAGGAGATAAAAGCGGATGCTTTGATCCTCCCTTTATTTGAAGGCTCGGACAATATCTATTCTGACATAAACAAGGCAACCGGCGGCCTGATAAGCGATGTCATCAAGTCCAAAGAATTCACGGGCAAACTAAACCAAACAACACTACTTCATGTTAAAGGCATAAACAGCAACAGGATTTTATTGATAGGGCTCGGCAAGCAATCCGACATAACGCCTGACAGAATAAGGCAGGCGGGCGGTAAGGCATTTTCTTATTTGAGAGGAACCGGAAGCAAGAACGCAGCCTTGTCCTGCAGAATATTTTCAAAGCTCCCCAAAAACTTTGCAGCTTCGCAAATGCCTGCGTTTTATTTTATCGAAGGCGGCCTCTTAAGCCTCTACCGCTTCGAGAGATACAAGAAATCTGAAAACGGCAAAGAGATAAAAACGGCAATTATACTCGGCGCCGATAAGGGCATATCCATCAAATGGCTTAAAACAACCGTATCTGCGGTCAATTTCGCAAAAGACCTTATAAATACTCCCTCCAATGATATGACTCCGGCAATCTTAAGCAGGATCGCGAAATCAATCTCCGGCAAAAAGATAAAGGTCAAAGTGCTCGAAAAGAAGGATATGGAAAAAGAGGGCATGGAAGCGTATCTTTCCGTATCCAAAGGCTCTGCCGAACCTCCTAAGTTTATTATTCTCGAATACAAAGGCGGTAAAGGCGCGCTGTTGGCCTTAGTCGGCAAGTCCATAACCTTCGACAGCGGCGGCATATCCCTGAAACCTGCCGAGGGCATGGAAAAGATGAAATACGACATGTCCGGCGGCGCGGCGGTGCTTGCAGTGATCAAAGCGGCTTCGGAATTGAACCTGCCGCTTAATATAGTCGGACTTCTTCCGGCTACCGAAAACCTTCCGGGCGGCAGCGCGTCAAAGCCCGGAGATATAGTCAAAGCCATTACCGGCAAGACCATAGAGATAATAAACACGGACGCGGAGGGTCGCCTTGTCCTTGCGGACGCCATCGGATATGCAATAAAATATTACAAACCGAAGGCCGTGATAAATATTGCGACATTAACCGGCGCGTGCTCCATAGCGCTCGGCAGCGAGGCGGCAGCCCTGATGGGGAATAATGAAGGGCTTATGGAAAAACTGAAGAAGGCATCGGAGGATACCTACGAAAGGGTATGGCAGATGCCGCTTTATGAAGAGTATAAGGAATACATAAAGAGCGACGTCGCGGACATAAAAAACAGCGGCGGCAGGAACGGCTCTCTCGTGACGGCGGGTTATTTTCTTAAAGAGTTCGCAGGCGACACGCCGTGGGCGCATCTCGATATAGCAGGCACCGCGTGGAGCGATAAGGATAAGCCCTATACACCTAAAGGCGCTACGGCGATGGGGGTAAGATTGGTGCTTAATTTCTTGAAGGAGATTAAATAAATGATCTTTTTATTCGCATTTCTCGGATTTTTGTTCATTCCGTCCTTCGCGTTCGCTTGGGGGCCGATGACTCACATGTATTTAGGAAGCGAAATGTATTCGTATGCTCCTTTAATCCCGGCAGGAATTATGACCTTATTGAAGAAATACCGCCAGGATTTTCTTTACGGAAACCTGATGGCAGATATGATACTCGGAAAGAAATATCTTCCGGACGACAAAAGCTCTCACAGTTGGGATGTCGGACTTAAGCTTCTGGAGCAGGCAAAAAAGGGGCAGGAAAAAGCGTTTGTTTACGGCTATCTGAGCCACCTCGCGGCAGACACTGTTGCGCACGAACATCTCACGGAAGACAAATGGGATATGGGACACGCATGGGTCGAGATGAAGGCCGACAGCCTTATCAATAAAGCTTACTGGTTTGAGTATGTGACAATAAACAGGGCAGTCAAGAGGAGAAACGACAGGTTCCTCGAGGACTCCCTCGACAGATTTATTTTTTCATTTAAGACTAATAAGAGAATATACAAGAGCATGGTTTTTCTGTCCGTCCTGAACAAAAAGAGAAAAAGGGGTGTGGATAAGAAATACATCCGCACGCTCCACGACGAATCCATAGCGGGCATGCTCGATCTGCTCCAAAACGGCAAAGACGCCTCTGTACTGACTAAAAGCCCGTTATAATTATGTTCGATAAAGCTTATCTTTCACCCGCCGAGGCGCTTCAACGCCTTTTATCATCCATCCCTGACACGGGTATAACTGTCGAAAGATTAAGGATAGAGGAATGTTACAACCGCGTTATAGCGGCTGATGTCATAGCCCCGGAAGACCTTCCTGCATTTTCCCGCTCCACAGTCGACGGTTACGCCCTCATCGCGAGGGATACATTCGGCGCGAAAGATACATCTCCCGCGTATATAAACGTAAGGCACGAAATAATGATGGGGACATCCGCAGATTTCGAGATAAAAACAGGCGAGGCCGCCAAGATACCGACCGGAGGAATGATGCCTGAAGGCGCTGACGCGGTTTTGATGCTCGAACACGCGCAGGCGGTTTCCGACGACATGATAGAGGCGATGCGCTCCGTGGCTCCGGGTGAAAATGTTATTCAAAAGGGTGAAGACATACAGAAGGGTAAAACAGTGCTTACAAGAGGCCATAAATTGAGGTCTCAGGATATAGGCGCGCTCGCAGGCATCGGTGTAACCGAAATAGAGGTTTTTAAAAAGCCGTCTGTATCTATAATCTCAACCGGAGACGAGATAGTTCCGGCGAGCAGTCCTTTAAAATCAGGGCAGGTAAGGGACATTAATTCCTTTACATTGGCCGGGCTCATAGGCGATAACGGAGGAGTACCGGTTAAAAAGGGAATATTCAAAGACGATTACGGGACAATAAAAAAGATCATCGAGGATTCTATAAAAGATTCCGATATGGTTTTGATAAGCGGGGGCACATCAGCCGGCACAAAGGACATGACAGCGGATATTATAAACGACATCGCGCGCTCACAGGGCGGCGCGGGCGTGGTCTTTCACGGCCTGTCGTTGAAGCCCGGCAAACCCATGATAGGCGGTATTGTGAATAACAAGCCGATTATGGGTCTTCCGGGACATCCGGCAGCCGTGGTCGTATGCTTCAACCTCTTCATAAAACCGATGATCGAGAGGCTCGGCGGTTTTAAATCGAATAAGAATTTCATTAAGACAGTTACCGCTAAAATGGCTAAAAATATCGCATCTGCGGCTGGAAGGGAAGACCACATAAGGGTTTATGTTGAAGCCAAAGACGGCGAATTGCTTGCAGTTCCGGTATTGGGCAAATCAGGGTTGATAACCACGCTCGTAAAAGCGGACGGCATAGTCATAATCCCTCAGAATAAGCTCGGACTCGAGGCAGGGGAAGAGGTAATGGTGAGGATGTTTTAGCAGACTATCTGTCGAATTGCTCCGGCATAATAAACTGTAAATTATACCGCGTCGATTAAATTTTCTTTTTGCGTCTGCTTTTTATTTCCGATACAATTTCTTGAACATTCAGCCCTTTCAGCATTCTATCTCTCTCTTTAGTATAATCACCGGCTCCTGTTTCAAATTGTTGAAGGAAGCGAACCAAGCCTAAAGGACCTAATGCCTTAGCTACAGCCTCCAGACCAGCTTTTCTTAAAACTACGGGACTCATTGTTTGAGTGATCATCTAATTACCTCCGTCACCCATTCAAGCGGGTTTCTTATTTCTACTTTTAAATTACTTTTGAACCGAGCAGACTTGCTTAATAAGCCGTCATCTGTCGTAAGCAAGATATCCGCACCGCCTTTCTCAGCGCAAGCAATGTGCAGAGCGTCAAATGACTTAAATCCCGATTCCTCAAGATTTTTGGCTCTAACTTCAATGCCTCTATCAACGGCAACGTATGACTGATGCATTGATGCGAGAATGCCGACTTTAAGTTTTTTCTCGCTATCAGAAATTTTGAATATTTCTATATCTATTACTTCGCTGCCGATAATATTCCAATTCAAAGCCTGACTGTAGTTTAATATAGACAGAATTGCCTCTGATTCAAGATGTATCCTGTCCTGCGTTTGATCGTCAAACGGACGATTTAAACAACACACATCTAGATAAATCCTTCGTCTTTTCATAGGATAAATTATACCAGATGCTATTGAAAAAGAAACAATTCAGCATTTTTTGGGAAATTGCACTGATGTCAAGAAAATGGGCGCTGTTCCTCATGCCCTATGGAAGGGCGAAGGCAGCTATGAGCATCGGGGCTTGTTTTGGCGAATTAAAGGCCATTGCGGCGATGCCGAGCATCAGCGAGATCTGCGTTATGAGAATCCAGCCCCTTCTTCTTCCAAGCCGATTTCCCAATTTCGGCACGAACCTGTCCATAAAAGGAGACCAGAGGAACTTGACAGTGTAGGGCAGGCCGACAAGCGCAAAAATGCCGATAGTCCTTATATCCACGCTTTCCACAGCCATCCATGCCTGCAGAGTACCGCTCGCAAGCGCCAGAGGCAGGCCGGAAGCGAATCCGAGGAGAGTGACCGCCGCGATCCGCCTGCTTGTGAATACCTGAAGATAAGGGGTTAATTTGCTCAAATGTTATCCTTTTAGAAACAGGCGTATATATTTATAAGATTACCAAGCAGGCCTCAAATACCGTAAATGACACTGGTAGAGAAAAGAGCGATAAGAAGACTTTCGATTTAAAGGCGGGAAACTGCCCCGCCTCCCCATGAGCTTTGCGTTATGTCTATAAAATCAATGTTGTCAACAAATAGAAATGTCCGGTTATAGAGCAAATAAACTGTCCGGTCTGCAGCTATAAGAATTAGGCAGCTTTTTTGTTTTTATAGACGACCTCCTTTCCCTGTGAATTATAAGAGGCCAGC
>JAJYVD010000039.1 GCA_021792185.1 Nitrospirota bacterium
ATTTGCAATGATAACTTCATAATCGAGCGGATTTACCTTTATGACTATACTCTCCTCGCTCTCCTCAACCTTTTTTATTGCATCCCGCGCTATATACATAACAATGTTTTTATCAAGCTCTACTTCTTTGTGGACTATCTTTTTTGCGATTTCCAACGAGAGGTCTATAAACAACGGCAGCAATTCATTAACCTTCTTTTCCTTATACCCTTCTATCTCCTTGATAATACCTTCAAGCCTTTTGAGCTTCGCCGCGATATCCTTTTCTCCGTCTTTTACGCCTTTGTCGTAGCCTTCCGCATAACCCTTTTCATAACCCTCTTTTTCGAGTTCCCTGCCCTCATCCCCTTTTTTCAGGCCCTTGCCGAATACCGCTTTATCACGGCCTTCCTCAAATCTTACCGGCTCGTAAGGGCGAACCGAATTTAAACCGCTGTTAGGCGATAACCTCTTCTCCACCCTTGCCTCCAACAATGATCTTGCCTTCTTCTTCGAGCCTCCGCGCTACTTTTACTATGTTCATCTGAGCCTTTTCTACGTCGGAAACCTTCACCGCTCCCCTTGCCTCCATATCTTCCCTTAGTATATGCCCCGCCCTTTGCGACATATTCTTGAATATCTTAGCCTTCAATTCGTCGGATGCCATCTTCAGCGCAAGTGAAAGGTCGTCCGTAGTTATCTCCTTCAGCACCATCTGTATGCCTCTGTCGTCGATATTGGTAAGGTCATCGAACGTAAACATCAATTTCCTTATTTCATCGGCAAGTATCTGGTCTTTTTCTTCGATATTTTTCAGGATAATGTCCTCGGATGACCTGTCGAGCTGGTTAAGTATTTCGGCTACCGTTCTTATTCCCCCTATCTTCCTACCACGGGTATAACTCTGAAGCTGAGACTGGAGGACGTCCTCCAGTTCTCCCAATATGGTCGGGGATATCTGATCAAGGCTTGCGATCCTGAGCGAAACATCTATTTTTAAATGCTCGGGAAGCTTTGCAAGCACCTCGGCGCCCTGGGTAGGCTCGAGATGCGCAAGAACAATGGCGATGGTCTGCGGATGCTCGCGTGAGAGCATGTTGGCCACGGCGCCCGAATCCAGCCATCTCAGTATATCGAACGCGCTGGCGCCGCTCTCTATCTTATCCATCAGCTTTTTCGCCTGATCGTCGCCGAACGCCTTAGTCAATATCTTCTTGATGTACTCCTCGTCGACGCCGAGCATGGCGGTACCGGCTTTTTCGTAAAAATCTTTTATCACCGTTTTTGCTTCCTCCGGTGCAAGCTTTACCTTCGCCATCATCGGGACTATCCGCGCCAGTTCGAGGGGATCGAGGTGCTTGAATATCTGTGTAGCCGCATCCTCTCCTATTACGGAAAGAAAAGCCGCAACCCTCTCTACGCCGCTGAGTTTTTTTACCATGCTACTCCGCCAGCCACTCCTTTAATATCATGGAAGCCCGCCTCGGGTCTTTCTTAACCATTTCGAGCACATCCTCCTGTATAATCTCCTCCGGTTCGGCCACAGCGGCAGGGCCGACAGGCATAACTCCTTCAGGCATCTTCCTTATCACGGGAGTCTTGAGCGCTTCCACAATCGGCTTGACGACAAAAAGTATAAAAATGACCACGACTACAATCGGAATAAAATATTTTACTACTGACATTACAATCTTTAGAAAATCTACTTTTGCCGGCGGCAGTTCTTCCACGCCTGTTTCAAAAGGCACGTTCTCGAGAATAACCTGATCGCCCCTTTCCTTGTTGTACCCTATAGCTGCCATCAGCAGCTCCCTGTATTTTTTCAAGTCTTCCTCGCTCCTCGGCGCATACGTCGTTTTGCCTTTCTCTTTTTTATAAGTGCCGTCCACGAGCACAGCTACGGATATACTCTTGACCTCGCCCCTCGGCTGTATTATTTTGCTGACGCTCCTGCTCACCTCATAATTTATATTTTCGGACTGCCTCTGCGATAAGGGAGAAGAACCGCCTGTCTGCGCGGGCTGCTGCCCCGGCTGATTGGACAATACTCCCGGAACCCCGCCTGTCGAAGCCCCTGCTGATTTTTCCTGCGTGCGCTGTTCGCTCTTGACCGCAATGGTATCCGGATCGAATTTCTCTTCGGTCCTTTCGACCTGAGTAAAATCTATCTTTGTGGCAACCCGTATTATGGCCTTTCCTCTTCCCACGATCCCCTCGAGCATGCTCTGAAGCTTGCTTTCATATTCCTTGTCCACGGATTTCTGATACTCGAGTTGTTTCGAGTCAGCGACGGCATACCCGGCAGCAGGCCTTGAAAGGAGATTTCCCATATTGTCTATTACCGTAACATTCTGCGGCTGGAGGCCTTCAACGCTGCTCGATACAAGGTGGACTATGCCTCCTATCTGTCCTTGATTCAATACCCTTCCTGCTCTGAGCTTAAGCACTATGGATGCTGTAGGTCTTTCTTCCTTTTCGGTAAATATCGTGCGTTCGGGAATGGCGATATGCACCCGCGCCTGTTCTACTTCGGAGAGCTGCCTTATAGTCCTCGTCAATTCGCCCTGAATAGCCCTTATGTAATTAAGCCTCTGTACGAATTCGGTAACGCCTATCTGCGTCTTATCGAAGATCTCGAATCCTACGCCGCCTCCCTGCGGTATCCCCTGGGATGCAAGTTCGAGCCTAAGTTCGTAAACCTTGTTGCCGGGGACATAAATAATATTTCCTTCGACCTTATAGGGAATCTTCATTTCTTTCAGTTTCGTGACTACCTGTCCGGCGTCTTCCTGGCCTAAATTGCTGTAAAGAACCTGAAAATCGAGCCTTTGGCTCCAGAGCATTATTCCGGACATTAGGGCAACGCTCAACAGTATCACAAAAACAAGGGAAAGCTTCCTCTTTAGAGGCCACGCTTTAATATTATCGATTATATCCGCCGCCATTCTATCTCCTCGTTATTGCGTTATAGCGTTTAGCGTTATTGCGAATGCTTTATTTTCTTTTGCGCTATAACCCTATACTCTATAAACGCTTTACGCAATTATACCTGCATTCTTGTTATTTCTTCATAAGCGGTAAGCAGCTTGTTCCTCACCTGCAGCATTGTCTGCAGGGACATATCGGCCTTTTCCATAGCGATAACTACGGTATGGATATCCTTGACCTCGCCTTTAGAAAAGTCCTCTATAGCCTTCTCGGCCTCGTTTTGGATCTGGGATACCTCCTTTAAGGCGTCACTTATAGCAGCCTCAAAGGACGCGTTGCTTTTTCCGCCGGCCTGCGCGGCCTTCGAAACACCCTGCGTTATTCCGCCTATTTTCTTTATCTCGTCCATAACGTCACCCCCTAAAAAAGCGTTATTGCGTTATAGCGCAATGCGTTATTGCGATATAATTAATTTCCTTCAACTCTATAACCCCTAACGCTTTACGCTATAACGTATTATACCCTAGTAAGGTCTAAAGTTTTCATAAACATCTCTTTATACGAGTTGATTATTGTCAGGTTAGCCTCGTATGCCCTGGTGGCGGAAATAAGGTTAACCGTCTCTTCTATGGTGTTGATGTTAGGATAACTTACATAGCCTCCCTTGTCGGCGTCAGGGTGCGCCGGATCGTAAACCATCCTGAAAGGTCTTTGATCCTCTATTATCTTGGGTATATTTACGCCTGCCGAATGCTCGTCGAACAGGTATGATTCGAAAACCACATCCTTTCTCTTGTAGGGCCCCCCTTCCGGCGTACGGGTGGAATTTACGTTCGCGATATTGGAAGCTATAACGTTCATCCTTATCTTCTGCGCCTCGAGGGCTGTCGCGCTGATCTTCAACGGCATAAACATCTCTTTCATTATCTGCCTCCTCTGATTACGTCTTTCATCATTCTTATCTTCATAGTCATCAACTGGATTGCCGTGTTATATGTTAGAGTATTTTCAGCAACCTTTGCCATCTCTATATCGAGGTTCACCGTGTTTCCATCCCGATTAGGCATGGTGCTTAGCGGCTCATAGACTTCATAACTTTTCTCTTTCGAGCCCTGACCTCCTATGGCTTTATTGAGTTCCTTCTGGAACGATATATCCTTTGCCTTGTAACCGGGCGTATCCGCGTTTGCGATATTAGAGGCAAGCAGCTTTTGCCTGAAGGCCGCTACATCGAGCATGTTTTCAAGCGTTTTAATGGTATTATCCGGCATAAATCCCTCCGTAAATTCTATAGAGTTCAAACCGTTTAAGCCGTTCAAAATCGTTTAAGTCGTTATAAAATTTAATGCAAATTTCATTCCCGTTATCTCTTTGTCTCTTCTCCGGAAATATCGTATTCCTTTATCTTGTTACGTATAGTCCTTACGCTTACCCCCAATAATTGCGCAGTCCTCGTTCTGTTACCACCGGTCTCCCTGAGTGTATTAACGATCAAATCCCTCTCCATGTCTTTCATCCTGCCTGCAGCCTCATTCTGCCCCCCAGCCTCCTGCCCTTGAACGCCTACCCCTTCGACAGGCGGCAAGAGCGTCTCTGCGGATAAAACGATTGTCCTGTAAATAAGGTTTTCGAGTTCCCTTACATTGCCTTCCCACGCGTTTTTCAACAGATAGGATTCGAAGTCTCCTGACATCTTAAATGTCTTACCCATCTTTTGCGAAAGCTTCCTGATAAAAAACTCCGCAAGGGGTATTATATCTTCACGCCGCTCCCTGAGAGGAGGCAGCTTTATCGGGAACACATTCAGCCTGTAATAGAGGTCTTCCCTGAAACGCCCTTTTTTAACCTCGGACAAGAGGTCTTTATTTGTGGTAGCTATAATCCTGACATCCACAGGAATTGGCGAACGGCCTCCTACCCTGTCTACCTCCCGCTCCTGTATCGCCCTCAAGAACTTTGCCTGCAGCGGGAAGGCCATCTCGCTCACCTCATCGAGGAGCAGCGTCCCCTTATCGGCAAGCTCGAACTTGCCGATCCGCTTATCAATGGCGCCTGTAAATGCGCCCTTTTCATGCCCGAATAGCTCCGCCTCCAGCAGGTTTTCCGATATTGCGGCGCAGTTTATTGCTACAAAGGGCTTATCCGCCCTTAAACTGTTTTTGTGGATAACCTTCGCTATGACTTCCTTTCCTGTCCCGCTTTCCCCGGATAAAAGCACTGTTATATCGCTTTTAGCGACCTCTCTTATTACGGCCATGAGGTTCTTCATAACCTGTGATTCCGCTACTACATCACTTTCCTCAGACGGGAGTATCCTGTCGATAACCCTCTTGAGGGACTCGAAGGAAAAGGGTTTCATAATGTAGTCGGTAGCTCCCAATTTCATTGCGTCTACCGCGTTTTCCACGGTACCGTAACCGGTTATCACTATAACTGGAACGAATATTCCCTTTTTTCTTATCTCATGAAGGAACTCTATACCGTTCATCCCGGGCATCTTCATATCGGTGATAACAAGAGAGAAATCGGAAAGATTAAGCTCGTTAAGAGCGTCTACGGGATTGTTATATACCGTCGGCTTAAAGCCGAACCGTTTTAAAGATTCCTGTATCGCCAGCGCCATGTCCGCTTCATCGTCGACTATCAATACGGATTTCATAGCAACTCCTTCACCGCTTCATTCTCCAACCCGGTTATCGGCAGCGTAATCATAAACTCCGTTCCCTTCCCCGCTTCGCTTATTACGTCTATATGTCCTTTATGCGCCTTTATTATCGAGGCGGTTATGGACATGCCGAGCCCGGTTCCCCTGTCCTTCGTGGAGAAGAAAGGCTCGAACATCCTCGATCTTATTTCTTCATCCATGCCGGCGCCGTTGTCTTTAACGGTAATCCCGACGCATCTTACGTTGTGCCGATGCTCTATTTCACCGCTATCCCCCGCATCCTGTATCCTAACGTCTATCGTCCCTCCGCCGGGCATCGCATGCACCGAATTCAGGAGGATATTTATCAACGCCTGCCTTATAAGCCCCCTGTCAAGAGACAACCAGTGTATGCCGTTTTCGAAAAAAACAATTTGTATTTTACTGCTTGCGAAGAGTTCTTTAAAGTCATCGCAGGTTTCCCTTATCACGTCGTTTAAACAATGGTATTCAAGCCTCGGTTTTATCTCTTTGGTAAACCTGAGCATATTGTCGAGAGTATTCACCAGCGACCTTACCGAACCGGATATCCTGTTTGCGTAATCGCCGTGATCGGTCCCTTTCAAATCGTTGGAAAGCAGACTCGCAAAAAGCTCTATGCTGCCGAGAGGATTCCTTATTTCATGGGCTATCTTCATCACAAGTTCTCCCATGGCAGTCAGCCTCCTGTTCCTCTCGCTCTCGGATTCGAGCTGTTTCAGCCTTGTTATATCCTTGAATATCAACACATGCCCGATAATATCTCCATCCCTGCCTTTTACGTCCAAACGGGATACGAGGGCATAAAAAGGCCTGCCGTTTTCAGGGACTATAACCTCCTCCTTTATAGAGGCGTGTATCGATATTCCTCCTATGACGCTGCCGGCATCGATCTTAAGCATATTCTCTGCCGCTTTGTTTACAATCCTGACAATCCCGTCCCTGTCGAAAAAAACAACTCCGACATCTATGCTGTCGAGAATGCTGTCCAGCAACTGCTTCTTATGATCTACCTCTTCCGTCAGAAGCTTGACCTTATCCTCAAGGGTGCTGTAATACTGCATAAGGGTAGCTGAAACGGAATTGAATGTCTCTATCGCCCTGTTCAACAAATCGGCATTATTCTCGATATGCGCCATATCAATTCCTTTCCAAAATAAGGGCTGAGGCGGCTGTCGCGACGTCTCCGCCGCCGCTGACCGCCTTTTTAAGATACTCGTCATTTCTTGCCAGCTTCCCGTACTGATAATAAACCCACTGGAGACTCTTGGGGTCTTTTATATCGCGATCCAGCGCTTTTTTATAATACATTTTTGCCTTTGCGTAATCTTTGGAAATATAATAGATATCTCCGGCTTTAAGAGATGAAAGCCCGTCGCCCTTGTCCGACGCCATAACATAATATTTCAATGCGCCGGACTTGTCTCCTTTCTTATAATACAAATCGCCGAGTTTTGCGGCGGGTCTGTAATCCTTTGCGGTTTTCACTATGTTCAGGAGATAATCTATGGCGGCATTATACTTCCCTTCCCTCTCCATGATCTCCGCTATCATCGAAGCGGCCCTCGGCGCGTAACGGGCATCCTCCATGATCGGTTCGAGAAACTTTTTGGCTTCCGGATATCTCCCCTCACCCATAAGAAGTTCGGACAAATAAAGGGCGGCTTCTCCTTTCGGATAGCTCCGCGCGGCCTTTCTCAGCAGCGCCGTGCCTTCCGCCTTCTTGCCGCTTGCGATAAAATACCGCGAAACATCCATCAAAAAAGGGCTGTCTTCGGCTATATGCCACGAGAACCTCGAGAGGTATTCCATAGCTTTGGGATCTCCCGAATTCATAATGTTCTTAAGTCTTTTTTCCATTTCAGCGGACCTTATTTTTTTATCTTTCACGTAGGTGAGATATCGAAGGGCGCCTTCGACATTTTCTTTTTTGTCGTACAATGCGACTATCTTCATTTTGAAATCATCTCCGGGCTCGTAAGACAATAATTCAATTCTCAATTTCAGGGCGTCGTCGATCTTGTCCGCGCTTTCATAGATCATAAGCAAAATCCTTTTCGCCTTGAGCTTTTCAACCCTCGAACCCGGGCCGTCTATTATGGACCTTGTGAGCATTTCCGCGTCCCTCGTCTTTCGCGCATAAAACAGTATCCACACTTTTTCCGCCCTTATATCCTGCTCCTTGAGAACGGCCGGAGCTATCTTGTTGATAATCTCCACAGCCTCTCTATGAAACCCCTTGCCGCTGTTTATCATTGCGCGCACATAGAGGGCGCGCGGGTCTGTTTCCCTCGTCTTTTTGCCGACCCCTTCCAGCAAATTTTCGGCCTTTTTGAGATCCCAAAACTTTAACGCCAATTCCGCTTTTCCTATGGAAGCCTTGTCTTTTAACGGCTCCCCTACCATATCCAAATACTGCTCCGCTTCTTTGAATTTCTGGAGATGCAGGGCAGTATACCCGAGGAAAAAATTCGCTTCGTTTATATACTCTGAGTTTGGGGCTGACGAAACGAATCGCTTAATGTTCTGCCATGCCTCATAATAGTTTTGGAGATAATAATCCGCCTTCCCCATTCCGAACAATGCCCTGTCGAACAAAGTCCCTTTCTTCTCCGCAAGAAATATCTCCCTGTAAAGCTCTTTTGCCTTTATATAACTCTTTTTACTGAAATATTCATCCGCCTTTTTAAGCTTGTCTTCGGAGGCGATTACCGGACCCGCAAAATAATAGGCAATAAGCAGCGCGCAGCACACCGCTAAGGCAATCAAAAATCCTCTCGATAGATGTTCCTTTTTCCTCATTGTATATGCGGTATCATTAAAACTCATAAGTTTCCATGCTTTTTATTGAAAGAATTGTGCCAGCCATAACGTTATAGCGTAAAGCGCAGAGCGTTAAGCGTCAAAACTAAATGCAATAACGCAATGAACGCTATAACGCACAACGCTATAACGCTTTATATGGTCAATTATCTGACTGGACATGCCTTAAAGCAGTTAACTTTACCGTTATTATTATGACAACCCTAATCTTTTCATCTTTTCGATTAAGGTCGTCCGGTTAATATTAAGATACTTCGCTGCCTGACTCTTTACTCTATTATGGAGTTCGAGAGCGTGGAGTATAAGCCTTTTCTCGTATTCTTCAAGGGCCGCATTCAGGTCTATACCGCTCACAAAAGGATTATTATCATCATCCTTGATGTCAGGTAAATTAGGAATGCTCCTGCCGGTCATTTTTCCCGATAAGTCATAAGGCGTCACAACATCATCGTCTTTAAGAACTATAAGCCTCTCTATGGTATTTTCAAGCTCCCTCACATTGCCCGGCCACTGGTAGCCGGTAAACACCTTCATGGCTTCATCCGTAATGCGTATCGGATTCCTTCCAACCCTACCGGCATGCTTATTTATAAGGTAATCGCATAAGAGCGGTATATCTTCCTTTCTCTCCCTGAGCGGCGGAATACTGATAGGTATAACATTCAGCCTGTAAAAAAGATCCTCCCTGAACCTGCCTGCGGAAACCGCTTCTTCGAGATCTTGATTGGTAGCCGCTACTATCCTGACATCCGCGTTTACAATCCTTGTTCCTCCGATTCTTTCAAACGATTTTTCCTGAAGCACCCTCAAGAGTTTGACCTGAAGTATGGACTGCATTTCTCCTATCTCATCAAGGAATATCGTTCCTCCATCGGCAAGCTCGAATCTTCCGACCCTCGCTGCAACAGCCCCTGTAAAAGCTCCTTTTTCATGCCCGAAGAGCTCGGATTCGAGAAGCTCCGTGGGTATTGCTCCGCAGTTGACCGGAATAAAGGGCTTTTCAGCCCTTATGCTGCTGAAATGAATGTTCTTGGCAACAAGTTCTTTTCCGGTTCCGCTCTCACCGAGGATAAGGACTGTGCTGTCAGAATTCGAAACTTTTTCAATAAGTTCGTAGATACGGTTGATGACCTTGGAAGTGCCGATAATTTGAAAGGGATTGTTGTTATTCTGGAAGTAGCCATCCATATGTCATAAATATGACACAAGACGGATAGAAAGGTCAACCGTCAATGTACAGCGTCTGTCTTTTCTAAATTACCGACCCTTACCCCGATAAGCCTCACCTTTTTCTTAAGCTCTACTCTGCCGAAACAATCGAAGGCAGCCCTCCTTATAACTTCGAGGGAATCTGTAAATGCATCGAGTGTTTTCGCCCTTGTGACTGTTTTGAAATCATGAAACTTCACCTTAACCGTAACCGTCTTGCAGCGATAACCGGATTGCTTCATATCTTCTACCGTTTCCCTTGCAAGTTCCGCGAGACTCTTTGAAAGAAACTGCCAATCATTCGTGTCCTTCTGAAAAGTAGTTTCTCTGCTGGTGGATTTCGGTTCCCATCGAGTGATGAGCGGACTGTCGTCTATGCCTCTCGATGCGCTATAAAGATAATTCCCGAAAGACCTGCCTAAATGTCCGATAAGCGTGTCGAGGGGCAAGGCGGCAAGTTCTCCGATTGTTTCAATGCCTATGTTTTTGAGATATATCTCTGTCTTGGGTCCTACTCCTTGAAGCTTTCTTACAGCCAAAGACCATATTTTTTCCTCTACGTCGCTCTCCGTAATTATTGTCAGGCCGTCGGGCTTTTGCATGTCCGAAGCTATTTTTGCGAGAAGCTTATTGGGCGCAATGCCGATGGAGCATGTAAGTCCTGTCTCTTCATTTATCCTTTTTTTAATTTCGCTTGCGATCTCTTCCGGCGGCTTTTCTATAGCCGATATGTCCAAAAACGCCTCGTCAATTCCCACATCTTCGATTATAGGCGTGAATTCTTTAAGCGTATTTTTAATGACTCCCGATACCCTCGAATATTCCTTGTAATCCACGGGTAAAAAAATAGCATCGGGGCAAAGTTTGTATGCCGTTTTTAAAGGCATCGCGGAATGTATTCCGAACTTCCGCGCTTCATAAGACGCCGTAGATACGACTCCCCTTTGCGTCGGATCTCCGGAACCGCCTATTACAACAGGCTTCCCGATCAGCCATGGATGCCTTTTCTGTTCAACGGCGGCAAAAAACGCATCCATGTCTATGTGAAGGATTCGCCTCATGGTCAATTTTTAGTATACAGCAAAATACAATGCGTAGTAGGATATAATTGTCATAAAAGATAGTAAGAGAGGTGCATTGTGCCTTTACCTTCTAAAGAAAGATTCAGATGCGAAATCCTTTCATGGAACAGGGTAGTAAGGGATACAAAAAAGCTTTCGAAAAACATAAAGGATTCGGGTTATAAGCCTGATATCGTAGCAGCAATCGGCAGAGGTGGCTATGTCCCTGCAAGGATACTCTGCGACTACCTACTGATGAGAGACCTCGCATCAATAAAGGTGGAACACTGGGGGATTGCTGCAACAGAGACAGAAAAAGCGGTCATCAAATTCCCTCTTTGTGCGGATATAAAAAATAAAAAGGTTTTGCTTGTGGATGACATAACCGATACAGGAGATACGCTCAGGGTTTCCATGGAATACCTAAAAACTTTTGAGCCTGAAGATATTAAAACTGCGGTGCTTATACACAAAACATGTTCTGCAATCATGCCTGATTACTTTGTCAGCAAGATTACAAAATGGCGGTGGATCATCTTTCCGTGGCACATCTATGAAGACCTGACAGGCTTTGTCAAAAGGATAAAGGATATGGGTATCCATAGCGAAGAAGATATAACTCGCGAACTCAGAGAACGATATAACATCATAGTGGATATAGATACTATCAAAGACGTGTTATTAGAACTATTTTAATGAATGGAGCGGGCGACGGGATTCGAACCCGCGACCTTCAGCTTGGGAAGCTGACACTCTACCACTGAGTTACGCCCGCAAAGACATTGTTATGTTACTACACGAAAAATGTTTTGTTCAAGCAATAAACCTCTCCATGCTGGAGGGCAGGAATGCTGAAAAGACTTTGCCAGCGAAACTTTAAAAATACATTCTCTTGTGCCCGTCATCCGCATCGGCGGAGTCCGCTTAAGGGATGCGTAAAATATCTTTGATAGAAATATAAAAAGGCGCTTGTAAAGGCTTTGAAGCAGACCGCCCTCCGGCATAACGCGGATTATGGGCAGTGCGATGTAGTATAATTTACCAATATGATCAGCATAAGGATGAGAGCATCAAAAACAAAGAACCGGCGGGAACATCACATTTCCGGCGCTGAAGGGATATATGAAAAATCGGCGATTTCAAAGATTGTTAAAGCATATACTGAGAGGGCGTTAAATCATCCGAGAGGGAAGCCGGATAAGATTGTTATTTCGATTGAAGATGTAAAACAAAAACCAAAGAAAGCCGGAATATTGCCGGTAAAAAACCTGAAGTGCAGTTCTTCCGATGAAGCAAGAAATATCATATCGCAAGCACTTGCTAATGTCGGCGTCTCGAAAAGGGCCGTTAAAAACGCGTTCAGGATTTTGACATCAACAAAGACAATGCGCGGCGCTTCGCTGATTCTCCAAGAATCCGGAACGCGTATGGAACCTGATAAGGAACGTGGAGTGAGGGTTTCGAGGCTCGGCATAAAAAAACCAGATGAGAAAAAATTATCGAAAATGCTTTCAAGAATAAAAATAAATACCGACACAGTGAAAGAGGCTCTATTGCTTGCTTCAAAGACAGCATCGTATCCGGATATAATAGCGGAAATCTGCATCTCGGACGACCCGGATTACACGACAGGCTATATCTCGTCAAAAGAATTCGGATATTTAAGAATACCGAATATCAAAAACCGCGGCGAGATGCACGGCGGAAGGGTATTCTTCGTTAAGGAAGGTGTAAATATAAAAATGATGATCGATTACCTGGAAAAAATACCGGTTATTATGGCGTGAAAAACATAATCCTCATAGGGAATCCGATCGCAGGCGGCGGCGCGTTAAAAAAGATTAAAAGGGCGGTCGCTCTCCTTGAAGGCAGGGGATGCAATGTGAATTTAATGCTGACTGCCAGAAAAGGAGATGCGGAGGCATTCGCAAGAGAAATCACTCAGCAGTCAGCGGTCGGCGGTCAGCGGTCGGAATTATTAGTCATCGCTGCCGGAGGCGACGGTACATATAACGAAACGGCGAACGGATTGGTCTATTCCGATATTCCGATGGCAATACTGCCGTTAGGCACAACGTCCGTGCTCGCAAAAGAGTTGAAGATACCCGATGGTTTGGAGAACGCCCTTGATGTAGCGCTGAACGGGAAAATACAGACTATCCATCTCGGCAAAATAACCTGCACCCGGCATTCCTTACATGTCAGCCGTCACTTTATATTGATGGCCGGTATCGGGTTTGACGGCGACACCGTTTATAGTGTTAATGAAAAGCTTAAAAAGATTTCCGGAAAGGGAGCATACATCTTTAGCGGAATAAAAACCCTTTTTAAATATAATCCTTCACGGATTATTCTAAAAATGAAAACTCCAAACTCCGAACTGATCGGCTACGCCGCGATTGTCGGCAAGGCGTCATGTTACGGAGGCGAGTTTAAGATAACGCCGGATGCGAGCCTATTCGAACCTTATTTTTACGTGTTTGTAACGCACAATAAAAGGAGATTAAACCTTCTCAAGCACATCGCGGAAATTGCTGCCGGAAAACATCCGCATTCTAAGGATATAAGTTATTTCAAGACTTCCGAAATAGAGATAGATGGCAACGCGCATATACAGATCGACGGGGATTATTTGGGGATGACGCCGGCAAAGATAGAGATAAAGCAGAATGCCTTGAGGCTGGCAACCCGGGATTAAAATCAATATTGTCTTTATCCCATCTTTTCGAGCGCTTCTTTTGCTGCGGACATCTGCGCGTCTTTTTTGCTTTTCCCTGTTCCGCTGCCGTATAACTGCCCGTTTATGTAAACTTCTGCGGTAAAAACTTTTTTGTGTTCCTCTCCTTCCTGTTTGACGATTTTGTATTCCGGAAGGACGGTAAATAAGCTCTGGCTTTTTTCCTGCAGTTCGCTTTTGAAATCGCATCCTTCTTTTTTGAAGAGGGCGGAAGAAATTTCTTCTTTAAAAAGTCTCGTTATTACCGACCTTGCCGTATCGTAATCGCTGTCCAGAAAAACCGCTCCCAACAGGGCCTCGACCGCATCGGAGAGGACAGACCTTTTCTGCCTGCCGCCTGTCGATTCCTCGCCCCTGCCGAGCCTGAGATATTTTCCAAGTAAAAGCCTCGATGCAATTTCAAAAAGTACCGACTCTTTTACAAGGTATGATTTCATCTTAGACATATCGGCTTCCGTTAAAACGTCGTCCTTTAGGAAAAGGTCTTCGGCTATTACGAGACCCAAAACCGAGTCGCCTAAAAATTCAAGCCTTTCATTATAGCGCAGCGCACTCTGAGGGTTTTCATGGTGATAGGATTTGTGCGTGAGGGCATCCGTCAGTAACGCCTTATTTTTAAACCGATACCCTAAGGAATCTTCAAGCTTCTCTGTATTTTTTGAAAATGAGGCAGGCATTTGTTCCACCAAAACCGAATGAATTTGACATCGCATACTCAACGTCCATCTGTTTAGCTTTATTAGGCGCATAATCGAGGTCGCATTCCGGATCGGGATTTTCGAGATTTATGGTAGGAGGGACTACGCTGTTATGAATGCTTAGTATGGAAAAAATCGCCTCTACACCGCCTGCAGCGCCTAAGAGATGCCCTGTCATGGATTTTGTAGAACTCACGCATAACTTATAGGCATTCTCGCCGAAGACCTTTTTGATCGCCGCTGTTTCGAGTTCATCGCCGTATTTTGTCGACGTGCCGTGCGCGTTTATATAATCGACCTTTTCGGGTTCGATACCGGCATCTTTTAGCGACGCCTTCATGCACCGGGCAGCCCCCTCTCCTTCCGGAGCCGGGGTTGTAATATGGTAAGCATCGCTCGACATGCCGTAACCTATTATCTCGGCGTATATCTTCGCCCCTCTTCTTAATGCGTTATCAAGGCCTTCGAGTATTATCACACCGGAGCCCTCTCCCATTACAAAACCGTCCCTCCCGTTATCGAACGGCCTGCTTGCCTTTTCAGGCTCGTCATTTCGCGTGGATAACGCCTTCATAACCGCAAAACCGCCGACTCCGAGCGGTGTTATAACGGATTCCGTGCCGCCGGCGATCATGGCATCGGCTTCGCCCCGCTGGATCAGCCTGAAAGCGTCGCCTATCGAGTGGCTTCCGGTCGCGCATGCAGTAACTGCCGCGGAATTAGGCCCTTTTGCCCCGAATTTTATGGAGACGTTCCCTGACGCGAGGTTTATTATAAGCATGGGGATAAAAAACGGCGATATCCTTCTGTATCCCTTTTCGAGATATATCTTATGATAATGCTCGATGGCAGGCAGTCCGCCCATGCCGGCGCCGATAATCACTCCTACCATCTCGGCATTTTCATCGGTAATCTTCAATCCCGAGTCTTCCATCGCCATTGTGGCCGCAGCCATGGCAAGATGGATAAACCTGTCCATTTTCTTTATCTCTTTTGCCTCGATATAAAGAGCAGGATCGAAGTCTTTGACTTCGCCTGCAATGCGCACAGGCATCTGAGATGCGTCAAACTGCGTAATTGGAACTATCCCCGATTTTCCTTCGAGCGCAGACTTCCATGACGACTCCACGCCGATGCCGAGCGGAGTAACAAGCCCTAATCCTGTAACGACTACCCGTTTATTCATAGAAAATTTTAAATCCTAAATCCCAAACAATGACGGAATAACGGAACCGCATGTTCAGAATTTAGGATTTCTGTTTTTTTATCCTACTTTATTTTTTATATAATCTATCGCGTCTTTGACCTTTCCGATCTTCTCCGCGTCCTCGTCGGGAATTTCGATATTGAAAGACTCTTCAAAGGCCATAACCAGCTCGACGGTGTCCAGAGAGTCGGCGCCGAGATCCTCCACAAAAGACGCCTCCGGCGTTACCTCGGACTGATCCACTCCGAGCTGCTTGGATATAATCTCTTTTACTTTTTCATCAACCATCACTTACCTCCGTTTTTTATTTACGATTCCAGATTTATGATTTCAGACTTCATAAATCATAACTACAACAATTACATATACATGCCGCCGTTTACGTGTATCACCTGTCCGGTTATGTATCCCGATTCGGGAAGCGCGAAAAATACTACGGAATTGGCAACATCCTCGACAGTGCCGAATTTACCCATCGGGATGGCCTTGAACATTTCCTGCTTTACATTTTCAGGAAGGGCATCCGTCATCGCCGTTGTAATAAAGCCGGGAGCTACGGCATTTGCCGTAATGCCCCTGCTCGCGTATTCCTTGGCAACGGTCTTGGTAAGCCCGACGATGCCTGCCTTCGATGCGCTGTAATTGGCCTGTCCGGGATTACCCATGAACGCGACAACGGAAGCGATATTTATAATCCTGCCGTACCGCTGTTTCGACATCACCTTAACGGCCTCTTTGGAGCAAAGGAACGTGCCCTTGAGATTGATATTCAATACCGCGTCCCAATCCTCTTCCTTCATCCTCAAAAGCAGCCCGTCCCGCGTGATACCCGCGTTATTGACCAGTATCTCCACCTTACCGAATTCCTTCACGGCGTTCTCGAATATAGCTGCCGTATCCGAAGAATTAGAGACATCGGCCTTCAATGCTATGCTTTTAACTCCCATCTTTCCGAGCGCCTCGGCTGCCTCTTTCGCTATATCGAGGTTCACATCTACAACCGCTATATTCACACCCCGGCCCGCGAGAGACTCCGCTATGGCCCTGCCGATGCCCCGGCCGCCTCCTGTTATTATTGCCGTATGTCCTCTCATGATTTTTTTTACCCCCGGATGAAAATCGGGTATCATTTTAGCAGAGAAGGGTTTCTATTTTCCAGTCATTTTTAATCCGCTGTCCGCTTTCGTTGACATGGGGTGCTTTTCCTGATATATTTTCTGTTATGAACCGGTTCAAAAAAGCGGGTGAAATGAATAACGTACTTGCCATTATTTTGGCGGGAGGCAAGGGAGAACGTCTTCATCCCCTCACCATCCACAGGGCAAAACCGGCCGTCCCGTTCGGAGGCAAATACAGGATTATCGATTTCACCCTCAGTAACTGCATAAACTCAAGCATAAGAAAAATAGCGGTAATAACTCAATACAAATCCCTCTCCCTCGACAGGCATCTCGCGCTGGGATGGGAACACCTTTTTTCGCCGGAACTCGACGAATTTATTACCTCCATACCCCCTCAACAGAGGATAGACGAACGGTGGTATGCGGGCACCGCGGATGCCGTTCACCAAAACATCTACTTTATAGAAAAAGAGGCGCCTTCTTATCTGATGATACTTTCGGGCGACCACATATATAAAATGGACTACTCGGAGATGTTAGCCTTCCACGTAGAGAAAAAGGCCGCCGGAACGGTTGCTGCGATCGAAATGGATAAAAAAACAGCGTCGTCCTTCGGCATTATGGAGGTGGACAAGAACTGGAGAATTATGGGATTCGAAGAAAAACCTAAAAAACCGAAAACCATTCCGGGCAGCCCCGATCAATGTCTCGCCTCTATGGGCGTATATATATTCAACACCGAGGATATTATCGAAGAACTCAAGGCGGACGCGGAACAGAAATCGGCGCACGATTTCGGTAAAAATATAATACCCGACATGCTCGCATCGAAAAAACTCTTCGCCTATAACTTCAGGGATGAAAACAAAAAAGAGGCGAAATACTGGAGGGATGTAGGAACCATAGACGCCTACTGGGAGGCGAATATGGATCTCATTTCTGTAGACCCGCTACTGAACCTCTACGATACAAAGTGGCCTATAAGAACGCACCAGCATCAGAATCCGCCTGCAAAGTTCGTATTCGCACAGGAACAAAGAGGCGGAAGGCTTGGAATAGCGCTCGACTCTATCGTTTGCGACGGATGTATAATCAGCGGCGGCAGGGTGCAAAATTCGGTCTTATCGCCGAACGTAAGGATAAACAGTTGGTCATCCGTAAGAGACTCCATTCTCATGGAAAATGTTGAGATAGGCAGATACGCGAAGATAAAAAGGGCAATCGTAGACAAGGATGTTTATATCCCGCCGGAGACCGTGATAGGCTACAACCTGAACGAAGACAGAAAAAAATTCGATGTAAGCCCTAACGGCATAGTCGTCATCCCAAAGGGAACCGATTTCAGAAAACTTTGAAAAGAATTTACACTCTCGGCACAAGCAGGCGAAGCGAAGAGGATTTTATAGAGATACTGTTGCTTTATGACATAAAAACAGTCATCGACGTCCGGCGATTTCCGAAAAGCAAACTTCAGACCTACACAAAAGAATATCTCGAAAACCTTTTACAGAGAGAAGGTATTGCCTATATATTTCTCGGCGTAGAACTCGGCGGCTTCAGAAAAGGCGGATATGAAGCATATACAAATACTGAAGACTTCAAAAGGGGCATCGATGTTCTCGAAAACATTGCCGGAAAGAACCAAGCTGTTATAATATGTGCCGAGCGCTTCCCGTGGAAGTGCCACAGGCGGTGGATAGCGCGCAAGCTTCACGGAAATGGATGGCTTGTGGAGCATATTATAGATAAAGGGAAAGTCTGGATACCAAAATAAGGCTATAGGCAATGGGCTATAGGCTATAGGAATATGAAATTTAAAAAACTCTGCGAATATTTTGAAAGGCTCGAAGAAACTACAAAGCGTCTTGCGATGTTCGATATCCTTGCGGAGCTTTTCAAAGAGGCGTCTTCAGACGATATCGATAAGATTATCTATCTGAGCCAGGGACAGCTCCTTCCTCCTTTTCACGGGCTCGAAATAGGCATATCCGACAAACTTCTCATAAGGGCGGTATCGGATGCGACGGATACCCCTACAAAAAAAGTCGAACAGGCATTCAGGCATACGGGAGATATGGGAAGAACGGTGGAAGAACTTAATAAAAGAAAGGGCTATGACCTTACCGTAAAACAAGTTTACGGAGAGCTTACGGACATAGCGCAAACAGGCGGGCACGGGAGCGTTGAGAAGAAGATAAGCATATTATCAAATCTCTTCAAAGGTGTATCTTCCATAGAGGCAAAATACATTGCGAGGTTTGTGATAGGCAGATTAAGGCTCGGTATAGGAGACCCTACGGTCCTTGAAGCGCTTGCATTGAGCATAGGCAACCGCGAACTGAGGCCCGAACTCGAAAGGGCGTATAACCTCTGCTCGGATTTAGGACTCGTTGCAAAAACCATTTTGGAAAAAGGAATGGAAGGGGTCGGAAAATTCAAGGTTCAGGTCGGCTATCCAATAAGGATGGCATTATGCGAGAGACTTCCGTCATCCGAGGATATTATTCAAAAAATCGGAAAGGCGGCAATAGAGGCGAAATACGACGGCTTCAGGGTGCAGTGTCACAAGGACGGAGAAAACATAGAGCTTTTTTCGAGAAATCTCGAAAGGACAACCCACATGTTCCCTGAAATCGCGGGAGCAATAAAAAAATACATTGCAGCAAAAAAGCTGATAATCGAAGGCGAAGCTCTTGCGTATAACGAAGAAACAGGCGAGCTTTTCCCGTTTCAGGTAACCATCCAGAGAAAGAGAAAGCACGGCATTGAAGAGCTTTCAAAGGAACTTCCTCTCAAATTCTTCGCGTTTGACCTCCTCTATCTGGACGGCATTGATTATACGGAGAAAGCCTTTTCTGAAAGAAGAAAAAAGCTCGAATCGATAATAAAAAAGAACGACATCATAGAGCCGTCCGAGCTTTTTATAACGGAAAATCCCCACAAAATAATAGAATATTTTGAAAGCGCGATCGAGCGGGGACTGGAAGGAGTCGTCGCAAAAAGGCTCGACGCGCCCTACTCTGCCGGAGCCCGCAACTTCAACTGGATAAAGCTCAAGAGGAGCTATAAGGGAGAGCTTGCGGATACTATTGATGTATGCATAGTCGGTTATTTCAGGGGCAAAGGCGCAAGGGCAAGATTCGGCTTAGGCGCTCTTCTTGGGGCGGTTTACGATCCCAAGACAGATACCTTCAGGACCGTGAGCAAGGTAGGCTCCGGCTTTAAAGAGGATGAGTTTTTCGAGCTCAAAAAACTGCTCGATGAAATAGCCCTTAAGCGTAAACATCCGCGCGTTGATTCTGTAATGGATGCGGATGTATGGGTAGAGCCGAGATATGTTATCACTGTTATGGCTGACGAGATAACCCGCTCTCCTTCTCATACTGCCGGAAGGGATAAAGAGGACATAGGCTATGCCCTAAGGTTTCCGAGGTCAACAGGATTTATCAGATTCGACAAAAAGGCCGAAGACTCAAATACGGTAAAAGAGATCATCGAGATGTTTAAACAGCAGAAACAGGTGAGCGTAAGCTAAAACTCCACCGGCATATTATCTATCAGCCTTGTATTGCCGATTTTTACCGCTATTGCCAAAAGGTTTTGCTTATTGAATTCATTCAATTCATCCAGCGTATCGATATTATAAACGCCTGCATACTGAATCTCGGATATGAGAGGCTCTGCCGTGAGCATGTCATGCATATGTTTTTTAATGCCTGCAGGATTCGTATTACCTGATTTAATAAGCTCTGATGAGGTCTTCAATGCCTTATATATGACAGTCGCGGCATTTCGCTCATCCGGATTCAGATACGCATTTCGCGAACTCATCGCAAGGCCATCGCTCTCCCTTATTGTCGGACAGATTATAAGCTCTATATCCATATTAAGGTCTTCTGCCATTCTTTTAATCACCGCTGTCTGCTGAAAATCCTTCTGCCCGAAATAAGCCCTCGTCGGCACAATTATATTAAATAGCTTGCACACTACTGTCGCAACTCCGGTAAAATGCCCCGGCCTGAATGCTCCGCATAACTTATCGGACAAATCCTTCACCGTTATATACGTCGAAAAGCCTTCGGGATATATGGCCTTAACTTCAGGCATAAAAAGGATATCTACACCCTCGCCTTTCAGTTTCGCCATATCCCCATCCATATCCCTCGGATATTTATCGAGGTCTTCGCTCTGCCCGAATTGAATGGGATTTACGAATATGCTCGCGACTATGATGTCGTTCTCGCTTTTAGCCCTCTTTATGAGGCTCAGATGCCCTTCATGCAATGCCCCCATTGTGGGCACAAGGCCTATTGTCTTGCCCTTAGAGAGATGCCGCTTCGATGTTTCACGCATTATCCGGGGAATCCTGATTAATTCCATGCTCTAATCTATACAACGATTACCGTAATGGTCAAGTTTATAATCAGTACTTATAGGGATATGAGGCATGCTGAAAAAGCCTTTACTAAGTGTAATTGCCCGTGCAATCCGGAGATTACCTCTGTATCTATTGAATAACAAAGCAATGTTGTAGCTCACGGGAAAGAGAATGTTGTAATGATATTCCATATGAGTAAAGGCTTTTTCAGTACGCCTCACATCCCATAACTTGCAAGCAAATATTTGAGAAATTCAACACAAAGCGCGGGTTCGCTTCAATGACTTTATCGACAAAACTTTCTATCCACATTCTCTTATACCCGTCATCAGCATCGGCGGCATCTATTTTTGATGAAACATAGAGCATCTTTGCTTTGCCCAAGAAACAACACTTATAAAGGCGTTGAAGCGGATTTGCGCTTTGTGTTCATTGAAGACTTTGAAGCCGTGCCTTCCATGCCCTAATTGCGGATTATGCAGCTACAAAAATGCATCAGTTACATTGTTTAGAAATCTATTGACAATGATACTCGTATTGCTTAAAATTATATGTATAGATTTTCTATACATTAAAACTTGACAGGTGTTGCTCATTTGTTACCTTGTAACAATAAAAAATCTTCAGGGAGGTTATTGTGAAAATCAAGGTTATTACGGCAGTAGCGGCAGCCATCTTACTTTTGGCTGCCACATTTGGAATGTCCGCACCTGCGGATCATTCCCAGTTTTTAGAGGGTCCATTCAAAAGCGGCGAAGAGGTCACCAAGGCGTGTCTTCAGTGCCATGACAAACAGGCGGAAGACATGATAAAAACCGCTCACTGGAAATGGAAGGGATCGCCGAGGACCGTCAAAGGCATGGAGAACAGCAAGCAAGAATACGGCAAGGCAAATCTTATCAACAATTTCTGCATCTCTATAGAAGGCGGCGACAAATGCGCGAATCAGGAATTCTGCTCTAAATGTCATCCGAGCTACGGCTGGAAAGACAACACCTTCAATTTCAAGGACAAGACCAAAATAGACTGTCTTATATGTCACGCGAGGGAAGGCAATTATAGAAAAGGAATAGCGGGAGAACCCGACCGCAAACTCATCGAACAGGGCAAGATGTCCCTGACTAAAGCGGCGCAGAGCGTCGGAGTCCCGAACAGGGACAACTGCGGGGTCTGCCACTTTAACGGGGGCGGAGGCGATGCCGTCAAGCACGGAGACCTCGATACCACAATGAGCAAACCTAAAAGAAACCACGATATCCACATGGGCGGGCCCGCGGATATGACCTGTCAGGCATGTCATGTCACAAAAGAGCATAAGATATCCGGCGCCTCCACATTCCTCGCAACCAACGACGGCAGAGTAAGCTGCGAGGACTGCCACAGAAGCCCACATAAAGAATCTACAGCCGGCAAAATTCTCTCGAAACACACGAAGACCGTTGCGTGTCAGACATGCCATATACCGTCCTTCGCGCGCGGACAGGCAACGAAAATGAGCTGGGACTGGTCGACCCTCGGTAAAGATATAGATCCGGATGAACAATTCGGCAAAGAAACATACGCAAAGCACAAAGGGCACTTTACATGGGGAATGAATGTTGTGCCTGCCTACGCATGGTATGACGGCAAAATCGAGAGATATATCAAAGGAGACAGGATAAAAGACCCTTCGAAAACAGTTTACATATCGAAACCGACAGGAAACATAAAAGACAAAAGCTCAAAGATATATCCTTTTAAAGTCCATACCGGCAAACAGCCTATGGATTCGGCTCATAAATACCTGCTGATCCCGCAGACATATAAAGGCGTGTGGAGCCATTACAACTGGGAGAAGGGGCTTGCAGAAGGCGCAAAGGGCTCAGGCCTTCCATACAGCGGTAAGCACGAATTCGTATCCACCGCATTCTATGGAAGCATAAACCATGAGGTAGCCCCAAAAGAGATCTCGCTAAAATGCCGTGACTGCCATATGGAAGGTAAACGGCTTGACTGGAAGGCTTTAGGATACAAAGGAGATCCGATGAGGGTCGGAGGAAGGTTTGAAGGCAACGCGGTTGCCGAAGAAAGCAGCGCAGCGGTTAAAAAAACCGCAAGTAAAAAATAAACCGGTAATGTCAAAAGTTTCATGAAAAAAGAGACGGATTTATGAAAACAGTATGAGATAGGGTTCCGCTGGCGTAAGGGATGCCAGTTTAGAAGTCAGAAGTGGTGGACGCCGACGGCTCTGAGAGAG
>JAJYVD010000004.1 GCA_021792185.1 Nitrospirota bacterium
GGCTGCTGCCGTCTGCAAAGGCGATTGTTTCGAGCGGGATTGTCCCGTCCGGGTTGAGTGTGATATTCATTCCTTCCAATGTTTCGCTTCCTTCTGCATCGAGGAGGCGTAAATGGGCAACTCCCTGCTCTATTCGGATGATTGTGTGGTCAAAATCTATGCCCTGCCCCATTCTGAGCATATCCGTGCCTGATGCATCGCTTATGCTGTCAAGGCCGTCGCCGAGGTTATAGATATAGGTATCGTCTCCTTCGCCTCCGTTAAGAATGTCGTTGCCTGTGCCGCCGATAATGGTGTCGTTGCCTCCATTGGTGTTGACTATGTCGTTTCCGCCTTTTGCTTTGATTACATCGTCGCTTGCGCCTGTGTTGATGATATCGTCTCCTTCCGTGCCGGGGTCAAGGAGGTCTTTGAGCGCAATCTGCGTGCCGTCGCTGAATTCGATTGTTCTGATATTGGGATTGTCGGCGTCAAAATTCAGCACACGAATCGCATCTCCACCCGTGCCTATTTGTATGGTCAATATGCCTATAGCCTCTTGCCCATTGCCTATTGCCAGCTTTAAATCGTCTCTGGTTATCCCTTCTCCGAATACGATGAGGTTGCCTTCGGTATCGGTAGAGACGTCCTGAATGGTGTCTACCCCATCACCGAGGTTAAAGACGTATGTATCATTGCCTTGTCCGCCGATGAGTTCGTCATTGCCTGTGCCGCCGGTGAGGGCGTCATTGCCTTCCAAACCGTAAAGTTTGTTGTTGCTTGCTCCGCCGTATAGATTGTCATCTCCGTCGGTCCCGATTATGTTCTTTATTGTTATGTCAAACACAGTGCTTGCGCTTTCGTTAGAACCGTCAGTAGCAGTAAGCTTGACCGATAAAGTTCCTACTTCGTCGCCTGTAGGCATTCCGCTGAATGTCATGGTCTCCGCGTCAAAGTTCAGCCAGTCCGGCAATGATGAACCATCCGCTTTAGTTGCCGTATATGTGAGGGTGTCTCCAGCGTCTATGTCGGAGAATGTGTCGGCAGGAATGACATAACTGAATGCGCTGTCTTCTGTTGCCGATGTGTTCTCTATAGGATTGTTAATCACAGGAGCATCGTTTATGTTTGCTATTGCCATATCGAACACATCCGATATCGATGCGCCGCTTCCATCCGTAGCCGTTACCTTGATTGATATGCTGCCGACATTGTCGTTCGTCGGAGTTCCGCTGAAGGTTCTTGTTTCTGCGTCGAAGGTCAACCAATCCGGCAGCGCACTGCCGTCGCTCAATGTTGCTGTGCATGTAAGAGTGTCGCCGGTGTCTATGTCCTTAAATGCATCTGCAGGCAGTGTATAGCTAAACAATGAATCTTCATTAACGGACACATCCTCTATAGGTCGGTTTACTTCAGGAGCATCATTCATATTTGCAATATTCAGATCGAACACGCTGTTTGCAGTTGCTCCGCTTGCATCAGTCGCAGTTATTTTAATACTGAGTGTTCCAACGCTATCATTCGTAGGCGTACCGCCGAATGTCATGGTCTCCGCGTCAAAATTCAGCCAATTTGGCAATGCCGTTCCGTCAGCTTGGGTTGCCGTATATGCGAGGGTGTCTCCAGCGTCTATGTCGGTGAATGTGTCAGCCGGAATGACATAACTGAACGTGGTGTCTTCTGTTGCCGACGTATCCTCTATAGGATTGTTGATAATAGGGGCGTCGTTTACGTTTGCTATCGCTCCTGTTGCCGCGCTCGTTACCGTCTCTTTTGTCCCGTGCCCGTCGGTGTAGCTGACTGTGCTTCGGATCTGCTGTCCGACCTGCGATTGGGTTAGTGTAAAGCTGCTGCCTGTCTCTCCTGCTATGTCCGTCCAGCTTGTTCCGTCAGCGGACGCCTGCCACTTATAGCTGAACTCTCCCAATCCGTCGGCATCCGCAAGAGTGCCTGTGACGGCTGTGAGGGTTTTACCTTGCTCGGCTTCGCCGCTTATTGTTACCGCTCCGGTAGGTGATGTATTGTTCGCAATGCTTGTTATTTGATTTACATCCCACACCGTTCCGTCCGCAAATCGTATCTCTTCTATCTTGTAGGTGCTCTCCGGTTTGAAGAAGTATTCGACTTGCAGTTTGTCCGTTGTCCCTTTGATGTTTAGATATAGATTCTGGTAATCCCTCGTTACTGTGATGTCCTCGGGCTTTATGTCCGATGCCATTTCTATAACATCTATGTTTCCTACGGTAGTATCGTTGTCGTATATGTTGTCTGCTCCGCTTCCCCTGCCGAACCGGTATACGTCATTCCCCGTGGCCCCTTCCATATGGTCGTTGCCCGCTCCACCCTCAAGCACGTCGTTGCCTTCTCCAGCAAACAGCTTGTCGTATCCACTGCCGCCGTATAGAACGTCGTCTCCCTTGCCTCCGCTAAGTGTGTCGTTGCCTGCTCCCCCATCAATGATGTCATTGTTATCCCCGCCGTTAAGGCTGTCATTGCCGCCAAGTCCATTCATTACATCATTGTCTTCGTATCCGTAGAGTGTTTCTGCACTCTCCGTTCCGTTTACGAATCGCGCCATCTCTCTGACTGTTGCCACATCCCACACCGTTCCGTCCGCAAACTGTATCTCTTCTATCTTGTAGGTGCTCTCAGGTTTGAAGAAGTATTCGACTTGCAGTTTGTCGGTCGTACCCTTGATCTCAAGCATAAGAGCATTGCCTTCGCGCTTTACTACTATGTCCTCAGGCTTTATATCCGATGCCATCTCTATGGCGTCCACATTGCCCGTGGTAGTGTCATAGTCGTATATGTTGTCTGCTCCGCTTCCCCTGCCGAACCGGTATACGTCATTCCCCGTGGCCCCTTCCATATGGTCGTTGCCCGCTCCACCCTCAAGCACGTCGTTGCCTTCTCCAGCAAACAGCTTGTCGTATCCACTGCCGCCGTATAGAACGTCGTCTCCTGCATTGCTGCTAAGATAATCATTGCCGTCTCCGCCGTCTATTGCGTCAGCGTCGGTGGCGCTGAAAATTGTATCGTTCCCTGCCGTGCCTGTTATTGCATTCTTGCCCGAAGTGTCGATTATCCGGCCAAGTTCCGGGTCTTGCGCGGCAAGGGTTTCACGAAATTCAGAATAATTCATCATCTCCTGCGCTCCGAAGCCGCGAATGGTTCTTGCAAATTCACCGAGCGTTTGTTTAGCGGTTTCGGGATTTACAGCAAGTTGGTTTTGGATTTCGGTTGTAACCGCACTGAGGTCACCCTTTACGCTTTGTGTTGCATCGTCCCATGTGTAGCTAATTGCTCCGTAAAGGTCTTTGAGATGTGTCTGCGCCATTATTTGCGAATAGAACATCTCATAAAGTCCTTTATATGATTGGCTAAGAAATGGGATTGCCTGTACATGCGGATTAGAGCCTGTTGTTCCTGTATATGTTTGTCCGAAGAATTTCTCCAATACTCCTAATATGCGGGCGTCTACAGCTCCGCCTCTGCTTGCGGGGTCTATTCCTTCGCTCCCTGTCCATTTAAAGAGTATTTGATCCATAAGGAGAGTGCGATCAGCGGCATTAGTGGTCTCTATAAATTTGGCTACGAGGGCTTTGAGCTGTCCGCTTTCGTCTCTTATCATTGCCTGTTGCAGGTCGTATACGTTGCCGTAGCCCTGCAGATCGGGAAGCAGGGATATGTCGCCTTCGGGTACGGGAAGGGTTTCTGTGGGTTTTGTATATGCGGTGTCTCTCTGCACGAGGAAGTTGCCCATTAATTGTATGCTGCCGTCTGTAGTTTCATAAGTCGCCTGATGGGTCTGTATGTTGCCGGTTGAGTCGGTGATGTTGGTTACGGTGTAGGTGGTGTTGAGGGATTTAATGCCGAGGTCACTTAATGTTTTCAATTCATCCGCAGTGCTGATGCCGTCAGAATTGGTATCTTTCCAAACTTTCAATTGCGAAAAGGCTGCATCTTGTGAATCGATTTTTCCATCAGCATTGTCATCCAAATCTGCTAATGCTTGTAATCCGTCAGTTGCCAATGTTCCGTCTTTAAGCAGGGTGTTATCACCGAATAACTCCCTGCCGGTATCAATCGTTCCATTACCATTTATATCTCTTACCAGTAATCCATCATCCGGCGATACCCACCCTGTCTGCTCTGCGAAGCCGTTGGCGTCATGATCGAAAAATGCACCAGCGTCTACTCCTATGGTCTCCGCGCCGTCGTTGTCTAAATCCAATATCAATGGGTCGCGGCGTTGAGCAGTGGTTGAGGCTGTAGTAAAAACAGACACGAATGAATCAAAGAGCATTGCCGCAGGCGCTAATGGGTTGGGATAAAACGCAACCAAAGAAACGACATTCGTAATCATATCGTTTATCTGCGATAGAGAATACCCGGATTGCCCCAAATATTCGATAAGCGCTCCGTATTGATCGATATATTTCAGCTTCATTTCGAACAACTCAAGCATTGCTATGCCGTAATTGCGCTCGCCATCTGTCAACTTTCCACCATCAGGCAGACTGTCCGCTGAAAGCACTGCTCTAAGCTTATCAACCAATATCTGGTCGGCTGCTTTTATCTGCTGCCAATAATCAGAATCGCCTTTGGCATCAAAATATGCAAGGTCATGATCTTTTGCAAACTCATCAATTTTGTCAGACCTAAAGTCTCCAAGAGATGAATCATAGACTCTATACACTTCACCGGCTACTATCTGTTCTCGCGTCATTTCTGCTCGTTGCCCTGCGCTATAATCCCGGCCCTGCAAAATTTCCATGCGTAGGAACCCAACTGCTCACATTTTCGCTGCTGAAATCAACCCAGTTAAACGATTCCGGACTCTGCAATTTCTCAGCTAATCCTTCCTTTGCTATTGCAATAATTCCTCTTGCTACTCCTATCTCCATATCTGGCGGTACTAATGGTAATAACATGTTATCCTCCTCTTACTGAATAAATATGTTTTCTACACTGCCATGCAGTGTCAGTTCATAATGCTCATTGGTTTTTGTGTCTAAAACCCTGATAGATCTGTTATTGCCCGTGCTTCTTTCCTCATTCAGAGTTGCTAACCAGCGGCCATCAGGGGTAACTGCCATTTTAAGTAAAAACTTTGTTGGTGAAAGGCCAAGCTGTTCATAAGTTATCTCGGCTGTTTTGCCGTTGGGAAACCGCTGGTAATAGTGTATGCCTCCACTTGCACCAACATACCCCTCAAACCAGATAGAACCGTCATTTGTTACCATCGGCATTTTGGAGCCAGGCCCACAACCCCAAGCTTGCTTCGGCATCTTCACGAACGATTCATCCAATTGAACATCAACATTCTCATTAAACGTAATAATTGGCACAGGCTCTCGTTCAATACCTGAGCCATCAACTGGATATTTAAGAATAATATGCTTGCAATAGCGCTGCTTGTACTCTTCTCTAAACTGTCGGGCATCATTGGTGTTCGGCAAACGCATCGGTGAATCGCCTTCAAAAATGATATTCTTGCCGTCCAGCGTAAAATAGGGCTTACTTACACCGTAAAATGCAAGCCGTGTCAGTTGGGTCTCTTTGCCTGTCCGCAAGTCAACTTTATACAAGTCAAATTTTCCTGCTGCTGTCCTTTTACCCCTTTCTCTTTCCTGCCCCTTGAAAAAAACTATGGTTTTCTCATCAGGGCTCAACATGGGCGCTACTTTCACACCCTCACCGATAGTTACTTTCTGAAAGTCGGAGCCATCCTGATTTACAATTGCGATTTGCATATCACTGTATTGTTGCTCTCTCTTTACATCAAGTGGCACGGTCATAAGCGCAAATCGTAGTGAATTGACCGAGTAACGCCCATCCCTGATAAGCTCGGATTCGTTTTTATGCATATACCTATAGAGCTTGCCGGTGCTACGTTCAAAACGATAAATAGTGCAGCGCGGATAGTCTTTGTGGCCGCATCCGTCAAACAGTATTTGATTACCGTCATATGAAATGGATGGGTCACCGATTTTTGTGAAATATCCAAGGTCAAGCGGCTTGTCTGCTTTTTTCTTACAGCTCGACATAAAAAGACCAATACATAAAATACCGATGATGCAAAACAAAATAAATTTCAGTTGAACGGTTTTATTTACTCTCTCTTTCATTTTTTCCTTGCCCTCCTTATTTTTACGTATATCAAACATTAGCAAGCAATAACCGCTCTGTCAAGAATTCTTCTTCAAAAGCTTTTTTACAAGCGTATGTAGCTTGATGGGTCTGTGTATCGTTTAGGGTCAGACTCACCTTTAGACATTTGCCTTCGCTCCTTTCAAATAATCAACCACTCGCTCTATCTCTCCTCTGGAGTTATCCATCTCTTTTAAATGCCTCGTCACTATCATCGGGTCCTTTCCTATATACTCCGCCACCTCCTTGTTTTTATAGCCATACTCGTTTGCAATAAGACTTATCATCTTTTTTGCCTCGGTCAGCCGCCGTGCTTTGCCCCGCTGCCGTATCTCTTTCATTTCCACTCCATATATCTGCTCAACCGCTCCGGCTATCTCCGGCAGACTGTAAGCCTTTGCCCTCTTTCGTTCCTTTATTGCGGCAGAAACATTTTTTTTTATTCTTTCAACGAATTTTTCATCGCCAAGTATTCTTTGGTCTACCGTGGCGTAAACATCTTGTTTTTCGATACGCGCAGCGGTGTCTTCCATATAAGCCCTGTAGAGCTTACAGGCAGCAGCTTTATTTCCTGAAAACATATTCAGCACTTTTTCGGTATCTACGAGAGGATTTTTGCTTTCTCTGCTTATATAACTCCTATGGCTGCTCCATTCATATGCCCACGGCTCCGCTATTTTCGCTCTCGTGGGATTAAGATGGATATATTTGAGAAGTGAAAGCAAGTATTCGTCCTTATCGCATAGTATCGCTTTGTATCTGCCCTGAAAAAGATGTCCCACAGTCCGGTATTTTTTGTTGTAATAAACCGTGTAGCTTTGATTTATGCCTTGCAATATTTTCGACAGCGGAACTTTGCCTGTCTCTATGAGCAAATGAGTATGATTGCTCATCAGCACATACGCGTATAATGCAAAGCCGTATTTTTCTTTGTATTTGGCCACGGTCTTTAGATACTTTATAAAATCATCCTCATGCTTGAATACTTTCTGCCGCTGATTACCGCGCGTGATAATGTGATAAAAGGCCCCTTCAAATTCGATTCTCGTTTTCCGTGCCATAAAAATTTAGTTATACCTCCCGCTTGAAATATCTATTTTTGTGTCTGACCCCATTCCCATTCCCCATTCCCATTCCTTACAATTCTCGGCATATCTTATGTCCCTTGGCTCAATAAAGTAGCCTGTCCCCTTTTCCTTATGTCCCTTGGCTCAATAAAGTAGCCTGTCCCCTTTTCCTTTATCACTACCTTAGAGAAGTTTAATCATTACATAAGGATGATGAAAAGGATGGAGGCTATAGCTGCCTTGCCCTATTGAAAAACAGGGATTAAAGGCAGGATTTAATAAACGAAATGCAGTGGTGCGTCCGGAGAAGGTAATTTTATAGATTTTTGAGACAGTAAAGGGCAGCAAAGGCAAAATACAGAACATTCTCAATTGGCTTGCTACTTAAACAATTTTTAAAATGCCTTTAAATAGGCTAATCAAGTGGTATGCTAATGTCTATGTCTATTTTTCGGTGAACAGATGCCTCTTGAATTCTTTTTCTTGCCTGCTTACGGTTTCGATATGCATGTTCATCCCCCTTGAATGCTGTATGGAAATAATTAAGATTGCCCAAGGATAGATAAGAAGCAAAAACAATACCAATCACATATAAAATAAAATTCGTTGTTTTATATGGGTATTTGAAGGCAGGGAAATAGTGTTAGTATGCTGAAAAAAGCATGGTCAACGAAAAGTATTAACCGATGCGGTATTTCTTTATTTTTTCGAGGAAAAAACGATAGCTTACATTCAATAGTTTTGCAGCCTTTGATCTATTGCCGTTCGTGAGTTTCAAAGTTTTTAGGATGGCCTCTTTTTCGGCTTCTTTAGCGACTCCCTTAAGCGATATAGAGTCGTCATCGCTCCGATCGCCTATGGGTATATCTATATCTTCGGGCGCTATGACATCTCCTTCTGAAAGCAGCACCGCCTTTCTTATGACGTTTTTCAGTTCCCGTATATTGCCGGGCCATGCGTGTTTCATCAGGAGAGCCAAACCGTCGTCGCTTATTTTATTTATACGCTTGTCGAGTTCCATGCAAGCCTCTCGAAGAAATTTATCGGCAAAGAAGGGGATATCCTCGACCCGTTCCCTGAGCGGCGGTAGATTGATTACGAACTCGCCGAGGCGGTAGAACAGGTCTTCCCTGAATTCTTTTTTAAAGACGCTCTCGGTTATGTTCTTGTTGGTTGCGGCTGTTATCCGCACGTCTATATCCGTGCATTTTGAACTGCCGAGCGGATATATGCTCTTTCTTTCTATAACATTGAGCAGTTTGCCCTGCATGTGGACCGACATGTTTTCGACTTCGTCTATAAATATCGTTCCTTTATGCGCGGTCTCAAAATAACCTGCCTTATCCCGGTCGGCCCCTGTGAAGGCGCCCCTCTTATACCCGAAGAGCTCGCTTTCCACGAGCGTATCGGGTATCAACCCTATATCCACTCTTACAAAAGGCTCCTTGGCCCTTCCGCTCATATTGTGTATGGCGCCGGCTACAAAAGATTTACCGGTGCCGGTTTCTCCCTGAACAATCACGGAAAAATCCGTGGCCGAAACCTGCTTTATCCGGTCTATAACAGCCCTCGCGGCCTTGCTCTTGCCGAAAGTCTGTTCGAGGGAAAGGTCGATGGCTGTAGTCGCCCTCCTTATCTCTGCTTGAAGTCTGCTTTTTTCTATCGCCCTTTTGATGGTAACTATAAGCTGGCTGAAGTTAGGAGGCTTGACCGTAAAATCATATGCCCCGCATTTAATGGCCTCCACTGCGGTCGGTATATCGCCGTAAGCGGTAAGCATGATAACCGGCACATGCGGATTTATTTTTTTTATTTCACCGAGCGCCTCCATTCCGTCCATGACAGGCATCTTCAGATCGAGAAGTATTGCATCGGGGTGCTCTGTCTTCAGTATCTTGACTGCGCCTGCGCCGCTCCGCGCCTCGATTGCGGCAATGCCTTCGCTGCCCAAAAAATCTATAAGCGCCTGCCGCAAGTCCTTTTCGTCATCTACAATCAATACCTTTGCCATGAATATGCCTTACCCTCTTTTGCTTATAAAAATACTTTTCATTATATCATGAACGGATATAAAAAAAGGCCGGTCCCGATTTTTCTTGGGGACCGGCCTTTGGAATATCTACTACTATAAAAGCGGAACGATCAGAAGCGCGACAATGTTGATAACCTTGATCATCGGGTTGATAGCCGGACCTGCCGTATCTTTATACGGGTCGCCGACCGTGTCGCCTGTGACGGAGGCTTTGTGTCCATCGCTCCCTTTTTTGTGTATAACGCCTTTGTCGTCGGTAACGCCGTCTTCAAAGGATTTCTTAGCGTTGTCCCATGCGCCGCCGCCGCTTGTCATGGCAATGGCCTGGAAGAGACCTGTCAGGATGCTGCCTATCAACATGCCTCCGAGCGCCTTGGGGCCGAAGACAAAACCGACAAAGATAGGAGCTGCTACCGGGATAAGGGCCGGGATCATCATTTCTTTAATGGCCGACTTTGTAACGATGTCAACGCACTTGCCGTACTCAGGCTTGCCTGTGCCTTCCATAATTCCCTTTATCTCGCGGAACTGTCTGCGAACTTCTTCAACAACGCCTCCCGCAGCCCTGCCGACCGCAAGCATAAGCCTGCCGCCGAAGTAGTAAGGGATAAGACCGCCGATAAAGAGACCGGCGATAATTAAGGGATCTGACAGATCAAATGTAACTCCGCCCATCTTCTTGACAAGCTCTCTCGCATACTCCGCGAAAAGAACGAGCGCGGCAAGACCGGCTGAACCGATAGCATAGCCCTTGGTAACAGCCTTTGTAGTATTGCCGACAGCATCGAGCGGGTCGGTAATGTCCCTGACAGAAGACGGCAGTTCAGCCATTTCAGCGATGCCCCCGGCGTTGTCCGTAATAGGGCCGTAGGAGTCAATCGCAACAACAATGCCTGTCATTGAAAGCATTGAAACCGCTGAAAGGGCGATTGCAAAAAGTCCGCCGCCCATATTGCCGCTGAAGCCGCCTCCGAGCCCGTAAGAGCCGAGGATGGCGCCGACAATAACCAATGCGGGAAGCGCTGTCGCTTCCATGCTCATTGCGAGACCTGCGATAACGTTAGTGCCGTGCCCTGTAAGGCTGGCCTTGGAAATTATCTGCACGGGCCTGTACTCTTTAGCGGTATAGTATTCGGTAATCCATACGATAAGGCCTGTCAGCGCGAGACCTATAACGGCGGTGCCGAAAATGCTCATCGGTGTGAAGCCGCCTGTATCTCCTCCGAGCTGCCCCATAAACCACTGGGTTACTCCGTAGAATGCGGCAGCGGCAAGAACGCCTGAAACCGCGAGGCCTTTATAAAGCGCGCCCATAATGTAATTGTTAGCGCCGAGTTTTACAAAATATGTGCCGATGATGGAAGCGATAATCGAAACGCCGCCCAATAAAAGCGGGAATTCAACCCACGGGCTATCGGCGCCGAATACCGACTTTGCGAGCAGCATAGCGGCAACCAATGTAACCGTATAGGTTTCATACAGGTCGGCAGCCATTCCGGCGCAGTCGCCGACATTATCGCCCACGTTATCCGCGATAACCGCCGGGTTTCTCGGGTCGTCTTCAGGGATTCCTGCCTCGACCTTTCCGACGAGGTCGGCTCCTACGTCAGCCGCCTTTGTATATATGCCGCCGGCGATACGGGCAAACACGCTCATGAGCGAGCAGCCGAAGCCGAGGCCGATGAGGGCATGGAATGCCTCTTCACCGGCAGCCTGTTTAGCTATAAAATAATAACCGGCAATTCCTATAATGCCCAATCCGACGACCATAAGTCCGGTAACGGAGCCGCCCTTAAAAGAAAGGGTCAGGGCGCTCTGCAGCCCCTTCGATGCTGCCTGTGTTGTGCGGACATTTGCGCGCACGGTAACCCACATGCCGACAAAACCTGCAAATGCCGAGCCCACCGTTCCGATAATAAATCCTGCTGCAGTCCAGACTCCTAAAAACGCTGCAAGCAAAACCACCAAGACAACCGCAACGCCCGCTACAGTCTTGTATTCACGGGCAAGAAACGCGTATGCGCCTTCCTTGACCGCATTTGAGATCTGCTGCATGCGATCGCTTCCTGCATCCTGTTTGGATACCCATGCCGCGGTATAAAGGGCGTAGGCTACGCCGGCTATTCCGCATGCAAGGGCAAAGAGAATAATTGTACTCATCTCTCTTCTCTCCTCCTTATTAAAATTTTGTTGGATTAATACTGACTGTTAATACAGAAAACATTCCGCTGTGCAAATAGCTTTTTTTCCTTCCCCTTTCACCTCCCGTTAACTTTCTCTATTTGTGTGCCGCGCAAACACCATTGCGGTCGCCCTGTAAACCATATGCGCCATCTTTGAGAACGGGGCATAGGCAAAGAGGAAAAATACGAATACAAGATGGGCGAAATAGGTCGGATACGCAAGCACTGCCATATCCGCAAGCCTGAACAACTCCGCAAATATTCCTGTCAACGCGATGGCGTATATAACCATAATAAAAAGCCAGTCGAAATAGCTCCCCTTGCCCGCCTTGTCCGCGTTCTTCAAGCGGTTATTCACAACGAAGGTAATTCCGAAAAGCAATGCTACGGCACTTATATTGCCGAGGATCTTAAGAGGATCGTAGAGCGGATACGGGGATTCGTACTTAAAGCCGTATAGGTAAACGATAGCGAGGGTTGTCGTTATGGCAAGCCCCGCAAAGGCATAAAATACGAGAAGGTGCGATGTCTTTCTCTCTTTCGTTACATTGCACTTTTCGAATCTCTTATGCGTAAGAATTTCCATTACCGTTTCCTTTATGCTGCCGATAATGTTTCCGCCCTGCGTTTTTGCGCCTTTGCTCATATCGGCCCAATATCTGGTTATTCCGGCCGCGAAGCAAAGCGCCGCAAAGAAAGCGGCAGCGCCGAAGGTAACGTCTATCTGCGGGAACACGGGCATAAATTTGGAATATACGATCCCGCCGTCTTCACCCCTCGGAATAGCGGAAAAATCGAGATACCCTTTCGGTACGATATAGGCAAGGAACAGCAATACTGGAATAGCAAAAAGTATCAGCAGGTATTTCGGATCGCCCGCCATTTTTGCGAGAGGGGTCGGGGAGTAATGTTGAATAGAGATTTTCCTTACCGCCCCCAACACTTCTCCGGGTTTTGCGCCTCTCGGACAGTATGCCGTGCAGTCGCTGCATTGATGGCAGAGCCATATATCGGGGTTGCTGACAAGCCTATCCTTCATGCCCCACTGGGCGTACATCATCTCTTTCCTCGGGAAAGGCTGGTCATCCGGCGTTACATTGCAAACTACGGTGCATGTCGAACACTGATAACATTTTTTCAGAGATTCGCCTCCGGAGGCTATGATATCTTTAACAAAATTCAAATCCGGACTTATTACCTGTGTCATTATCTGTTCTGGCATTTATCTCCTCCTATAATATTTGCGATAAGGTTTTTGAACTTAACCTCAACCTTAACCTCAGCCTTCCTTAAAATTCCTTAAACGGATTCGGTCCTATTTCCTCAACCCTTGCTACAAAGTCATTTATAATTTCCGGAAGTTTGTCATATTCCGATATCGCTACCTGAATAAGCTGGCACCTATCGGATTCAAGCTGAAGCTTATCAAGCGTTTCCTTCACTTTACTAAAGCGATAATCCGCAAGCTCGCTGCCTTTGACAAAATGGCACTGATAATTTTCGCCGTACTTGCAGCCGAGCAGTATAAGCCCGTCTATACCCTTTGAAAACGCATCGGTAACCCAGACAAGATTTGTCGAACCGAGACATCTGACAGGAATAATCCTGACATTCGGATTAATCTTATTGCGTTTAATAGCCGCGCTGTCCAAAGCCGGATAAGCGTCGTTTTCACATGCCAGAACAACTATCCTGAACTCATCCTCGGACACCTCTATGCCCCTGATCATGGAACCGACTATATCGACGCTGAAATCTTTAAAAGACACTATCCTTTCAGGACACGCTCCCATGCATGTGCCGCAGCGCCTGCAGCGGTTAATCCTATAAAACGGCGTGCCTTTTTCATCTTCGTCTATCGCTCCAAAAGGACATTCCTCGGTGCACCTTTTGCATGATGTGCATTTAATCATAAGAGGGTCGGGGAATGTCATATCCCATGCCCTCGGATGAACAGCTATGCCTTGAGCGACATGCTCGACACACTGAATTGCCTTAAGCGCCGCTCCTGCGGCATCGTCCGATGCATCAGCCATTGTCATCGGCTGCCTTACGCAACCTGCCGAGTATATGCCTGTCCTCCTTGTTTCGTACTGAAAACATATAAAGTTTGAGTCTGCGAAACCGTATGCGCCTTCGAGCGAAGGTATTTCAGGCCCCTGCCTGTAATCAAGATTCAGTATAAATTCAGGTTTCGGAGTAGATTCTATATAAGCCTTCCTCGCATCGTCGCCTTTTTTACCTGCCTCGGTCAATCCGTCGAGATATTCCTGAGGAGCGCGCGTAGCAGGCACAATGCCGGTGGCGAGAACAACAAGGTCGGCCTCGACCTTTATCTTTTCACCGAGAAGAGTATTCTCAGCCTCGACAAACATATTGCCGTTTCCGGCGTCGCTTATGCCTGTCACATCAGCCTTTGTCAATAAAACTCCCGGGTCATTCTGCATGTTCTTATAGAATATCTCGGTCTGTCCCGGAGTTCTGATGTCTTTATAAAATATCATAGCGACCGCATCGCCGTTCTTTTCCCTGACATATTTTGCCTGCTTAAGAGATGTCGCGCAGCAGAAAGACGAACAATAAGGCAGATGCTCGGGATCTCTCGAACCGGCGCATTGTATGAACGCAACCTTTTTTGCCTCTTTGCCGTCGGAAGGCCTTGTTATCTTCCCTGTTTTTGCGATCTCTTCCATCTGAACATTCGTTATAACATCAGGATTGCCGTAGCCAAGATGCCCGAGCTTTGACGCATCATACGGCTGCCAGCCCGCTGCCATAATAAACGCGCCTGCCTTGATAGTCTCGCCCGTGCCGTTAGTTCTTATAGTCACATCGAACAGTCCGGGCTGCCCCTCTGTCTTTTCAATTACGGCCGATTTGTAAACCTTTATATTCGGATGAGCTTCAACCTCCTTTATCTTACCGAAGACTGCAGGCTCTTCGAGTTTTTCATACGGGTATTCCCTCGGAGTCTGCTTGTATAATTTTGCCGCCCAACCGCCGAGCTCGGCCTGCTTCTCGACAAGCACAACCTCATAGCCCGCTTCAGCCGCCTCAAGAGCAGCCGTCAAGCCGGATATGCCGCCGCCGACAACAACTATCGTCTTGCTCAGATCCGGAAGTATATTAGGCTCAGGCAAGTTGCCTTTCTGTGTTTTTATTACCCCCATCTTCATGTAATCCTCTGCTATGCTTTGCGTTGCATCGGTATTGGGGTCCTGGCTCCATGCCACAAACTCCCTGAGATTGACCCTCTCCGTTATTGCGCCCGGAAAATCGAACTCCTCGAATTTTACGCGAGGGGAGCATGCGCCGATTATAAGGGTATTCGTACCTTCCTTCATGTCATTCTTTATCATCTCAATACCGGCAGGGCCGCATAACACGTCATGAACCCTGACGGCATCAGGCTGCATCTTTGCGGCTATAGCAGAGGATTTAACCAGTTTCTCTATATTGACGGATTCGCCGATGCCGCAACCCTTGCATATATAAACTCCGAATTTCTTTTCCATTTCTATTTAGACCTCCTTACGCTCTGAATGCTCTTGATGGCAGCTCCGGTCGCATCCTGCACGGATCTCGAGACATCGACAGGGCTCTTAAGAGTGCCCACAGCATATATGCCTTTATTCAATGAAGATGATGCCACAAATCCGTCCGCTGTATATGTTATGTCACCCGGTATTTTCGACGCCTTTGTAGAAGGCACCATGCCTGCTGCAAGCACTACCATATCGAACTTTGCCTTTATCTTTTTGCCTAACTGAATATCTTCGGCCTCGACAATAACATCCTTTGTTTCAGGGTCTTCCGTGATCTTTGCAACCTTGCCCTTCGTGAATGATACTTTCGGATCGTCCTTAACCTTCCAATAAAACTGTTCGTACCTGCCCGGCGTCCTTAAATCAATGTAGAAAATTCTTGCTGTCGAATCCGGATACTGCTCCCTGAGATAGGTTGCCTGCTTCATGGATGCCATGCAGCAGATATATGAACAGTAAGGGAGATGATTCTCATCCCTGCTCCCAGCGCACTGGACAAAGGCGATGCTCTGGACAGGCTTGCCGTCGGAAGGCCTGAGTATCTTTCCGGATGTCGGGCCGTTTGGAGACGCCAGCCTCTCCATCATCATATTTGTAATGACGTTGGCAATCTTGCCGCCGCCGAGATTATCAAGCTTTGAGACATCATATGAATCCCATCCCGTTGCGAGCACGACCGAACTCACGTTAAGGCTGATTGTTTCCGGCTTCATGTTAAGATCAATAGCATCGTATTTGCATGCCTCGGCGCACTTCGCGCAGGATGCTCCTTTACAGTATCTGCCGTCTATTGCATACTTGAAAGGAAATGCCTGATTATGCGTAATATAAGCGGCCTTTGTTTTATCCATGCCGAAATTAAATTCATTCGGGATTTCGACCGGACATGCCTCGGCGCATGCGTTACATCCAACGCACTTATCATTGACAAACCGGGGATTTACCTTAACGGTGACATCATAATTGCCTTCCTGCCCTGATATTTTCTCGACCTCTGCAAGCGTGTGGAATGTAATGCCTGCATTATTCTTGATCCTCTTGAAGTTTATCTCAAGCCCGCAATTCGGCGGACAGAGCTTTGGAAAATATTTATTGAGCTGCGTGACCCTGCCTCCTAAAAAGGGGGTCTTCTCGACCATGACAACGTCAATCCCTGCCTCTGCGGTCTCTACTGCTGCGGTAAGCCCGCTGAAACCGCCGCCTATTACTAAAACCTTTTTGTTATCTGCCATGTTTTTCCTCCTTATTCCCTAAGAACCCTGCTTGTCATTCTGAGCTAAGCGAAGGATATTCGCATTTACAAATCTTGCGCCACTTCGCTTCGCTCAGAGTGACAACTGCACCCGTCTCCGAATTCCTGCCGGAATCACCTTTTTAATTCGGGGCAGGAATTATATTTAAAGAGAAAGGGGAGGGCAATGCCCTCCCCAAAAAATATTTAACTACGGATACATCTGGACATAGGGAACCTTTTTGAATTCCCATGCATGAGTCTCGCTATTGTACTTTGAGTTTGTGAAGCACTTCCAGTTCTCATCATCGATCTTGTTGTAATCGCCCCTGTAGTAATATCCAGGATACCTTGACTCTTCCCTGAAGAGGATATGCCTTGCGTGTGCCTCTACCGAAAGAATTCTGTGATAGTTTTCAAAGCACCTTAAGAGCTCATGGAGGTCTTTTGCCGCCATCTTGGCTGCATCCTCTTTGAGCATCTCAAGCTTCTGAAGTCCCATCTCAAGCATTGTCTTTGAGGTCATATACCATGTTGCACACCCGCCAAAATACTCATCAGAGATCTTCATCAGTCTTAACTGAAGCGCTTTTGGACTAATATAATTAGGGTTAATCTCGGGATCTGTTGTGTATACTTTATGTTTCTCATAGATCTCAAACGGCGTATAGAGTTCAGCCGCAATCTCATCGAGAGACATTTTGGGCGACGGCTTGTAGTCCGGATGATCGAGGATATATGCTATTGCGGACTTGGCGCAAAGTCTGCCCTCTGCATGAGATCCTGACGAAAACTTATGGCCTGATGCTCCGACAACATCGCCGGCCATAAAAAGACCGGGCACGGTTGACATCCTGTTATATCCCCAACTGTAATGCTCCGGTGTGCCGGGAAGATCGCCGGGGCCGCTTACCCAGAACCCTGCGCAGCCTGCATGTGAACCGAGGAGATACGGCTCTGTCGGCATAATTTCAGAAGGAGTCTTATCAGGCTCAATATTATTTGCCGCCCATATGGATGCCTGTCCGATAGCCATGTCAAGGAAGTCTTCCCATGCCTCTGCCTCAAGGTGTTTCATCTTCTTTTTGCCTTCTTTTTCACCGAGCTTCTCAGTGAACTCTTTTCCTAAAGCCTCCATCGCCTCATGTGTCCTCATGAGGATCGGGCCTTTGCCGTCCTTCATTGCCCTCATCATGAGATGGTTCCTGATAGCCGTGCCGAGACCCTTTGCATAATCTCCATATCTGGCTACAGCATCATCAAAATATTCCTTGTTTGTGCAATAGTCTTCTCCGAAGCTGTCTGTAGCCTTTGCCTTGAAGAAAAGGAACCATGCGCCGACAGGACCATAACCATCTTTAAATCTTGCTGGTACGAACCTGTTTTCCATCAAGGTAAGCTCTGCTCCTGCCTGCATTCCGAAGGCATAACCTGAACCACTGCTAAACACAGGGTACCATGTTCTTCCCATGCCTTCGCCGACCGATCTCGGCCTGAAGCAATTAACCGCTCCGGCTGTCGCGCAAATCATTGCCTTAGCCTTAAAGGAATATATCTTATTTTCTCTTGTGCTGAACCCGATGGCTGCGGCTACGTTTTTACCGTTGGTATCCATTACAGCCTTAACAATGAATACTCTTTCAAAATGGTTCTGAGCCATGCCGGTTGCTTCCCTGTTGGTCTGGAGGGCTTTCTTTGCAGCCTCGGCAACAATAACCTTGTATGATTCACCGTTGATCATGATCTGCCATTTACCGGATCTGACCGGCGTGCCTCCGTCTTTTAATGACTTCTTTCCGGCCTCAGCAGCCTGAAAGCCGTCAAGAGAGAACCCGTCATCGCCCTTCTTCCATATCGGAAGGCCCCACTCTTCAAAGAGTTGAACGGAATTATCAACGTGTCTGCCGAGGTCGAATACAAGGTCTTCCCTGATGATGCCCATCAGGTCGTTTCTTACATATTTAACATAATCGGCCACCTTATTCTCGCCGATATAAGTATTAATTGCGGACAGACCCATTGCGACCGCGCCGCTCCTGTCTGTTGCCGCCTTATCAACCATGACAACCTTCAATCCCTTTTCATTTGCCCAGCGGCTTGCTTCGAATGCAGCGCCGCAACCTGCCATACCGCCGCCCATGATCAGGAGATCACATTCAACTTCGGTTACTTCAGGTCTCTGACAATAAGAAAATGTGCAAGTTTCTTTTTCCATTTATATGTCCCTCCTATTCTGTTCTTGCCGGCCCGTTAAAGAATCCCGGCTGTTTAAGTGTCGCGAAATCAGGCGCTGGCTTGCCTGCATACGGCTCAACAGAACCTTCAGCAGTAGTCCTGATAGGGAACTTGAACCTCTTGAGTATTCCGTTCCTGAACTTGATCGTCCACATGATGGAGTCGGTGCCTCTCATCGGGATGTTACTGGATCCGAGGGGAACGAAATCCGAATAACCCCTGGTCTCTATCGCCTGCTGAGGGCAGATCTTTACGCAGTTGAAGCACTCCCAGCACTGCTCCGGCTCCTGATTATACGCCTTCATCTTTTCCCTGTCGAGGGCCATCAAATCGTGAGGACAGATATACTGACATGCTGTCTTGTCCTGAGCCTTGCAACCGTCACATTTTTCCGTGATTACGAAACTTGGCATTTTAAATACCTCCTCTTTGATTTTATTAGCATCACCGCGTGATGCCTATCGAACTCTGCCTGATATCAAAACCGTTTTGCTTAAGCTCTCTGTTTGATGCTTCCGCTTTCACCTCCCTTTTCATTAAAAGCAGGTTATAGGTTTTTCTTTCCTATTACCTATAGCCTATCGCCTTTTTGTTTATCTATGCGCCTTCCGAATATTTGAGTTTATTTTTCAAGACTCTGATAATACTTAATCAAAATCTCAGCCACTTCGGGACGTGAGAATTCTTTAGGCGGCGCAATGCCCTTACCTAACATTTCACGGACTTTGGTGCCTGAAAGCAGAACAAAGTCTTCTTTTATATGATCGGGCGCTTCGCACATCATCACAACTTTGTTCAGTTTCTTCGAGTAAGCAGTATGGTCAGCCTTAAAGATTTCAATTTTAAGCGCGCCTGCAGGCACTTCATTATCAAAGATAGTTTGAGCATCGAATGCGCCGTAGTGATCGCCGACACCTGCATGGTCACGACCGACTATGAAGTGGGTTGCGCCCATGTTTTGACGGAATACAGCGTGCAATACAGCTTCGCGTGGACCGGCATACAGCATATCGAAACCGTAACCCGTAACCATTGCACTGTTCGGCGGGAAGTACAGCTCAACCATTTTACGGATCGCGGCATCACGAACAGGCGCCGGGATATCTCCCTTTTTCAGCTTACCTAACAACATGTGAATGACCAGACCATCACAATCTAAACGCTTCATTGCCATGTGACAAAGTTCTTCGTGAGCCAAATGCATTGGGTTGCGGGTCTGGAAAGCAACAACTTTCTTCCAGCCGCGCTCAACGATTTCGTTACGAATTTCAACCGCGGTACGGAAGGTGTCCGGGAATTCGTCCTGGAAGTAAGAAAAGTTTAATACTTTGATTGGACCTGATATGCAAACTTTACCCTGTGAGTTGAATGCTTCAACGCCCGGATGCGCTTCCCCGGCCCTGGGACGATAAATTTTTTCAGACATCATCGCCATATCCGCATCGCTGAATTCTTCAACCGCCTTTACATCCATAACCGCCAGCACCGGATTGCCTTCGACGTTCGGATCTTTAAGCACTATGCGGTCACCGGCTTTAATGTCGCCCGCATCTTTCACCAGGTTTAAAATTGGAACAGGCCAAAACAAACCGGCAGTTGTTTTCATGTCTGCAGCAACGGAAAGAGCATCAGCCTTATTCATGTAGCCTGTTAGCGGGTTGAAATAACCGCCGCCAAGCATAACTGCATTGGCTGCAGTAGCTGAGCTCACAACAATAGAATGCAGACCTTTAGCTTCTTTCTGCAGGGCTTCATTTTCAGCCGTGTCATATACATATAGCGGATTTAGTTCGTCTGAACCGTGGGGTTTAATCAAAGACATTATTGATTCCTCCTGTTTAATTATTTTTGTATATTTTCAAAGCAATGCTTGAACTGTCTATTTAAGACCTAAAGCTTCGCAAACCTTTTTGAATATATCGTCAATGCTGCCGGTACCGGAAACCGATTTCAATATATTTTTCTTGCCGTAATAATCGATAAGCGGCGCAGTCTGCGCATTGTAAACCTCGAGCCTCTTCTTTATCGTATCTTCCTTGTCGTCGTCCCTCTGGAAGAGTTCGCCGCCGCATTTATCGCATACGCCCTCTTTCTTCGGCGCGTTAAAATAAACGTTGTACATCTGGCCGCACGCCTTGCATGTCCTTCTGCCTGTAAGCCTTTTCATCAAGTCTTCAAAAGGCACATCCACGCTGAGCGCAGCGGTTAAAGACATGCTTAAAGATGAAAGCATATTATCCAGCGCTTCTGCCTGCTTCGTATTCCTCGGGAAGCCGTCGAGTATGTATCCTTTTTTACAGTCATCCTGCTTAAGCCTCTCTTCCACCATGCCGAGAACAACACTGTCCGGAACGAGCTCTCCTTTATCCATATAGGATTTTGCCTCTTTGCCGAGAGCTGTGCCGGCCGCTACCGCCGCCCTTAAGAGGTCTCCTGTGGAAATCTGAGGAACGCCGTATTTTTCGACTATTATCTTTGCCTGCGTGCCTTTTCCGGCCCCGGGCGCACCCAAAAGAACTAATCTCATGAAAGAACCTCCAAAATGAAGTGATTTTTGAAAAACGATATAACTTAATCAAAAACTAAATTTAATTCAAGTTTAAAATTATAATTATTACATTAAAATTCCTTATATATTTGTCATTCAATCACCGGAGATAGTCCTTGTCAGATAGTCCTTTAATTTTTCAATGGCCTTCCCCCTGTGGCTTAAGGCGTCTTTCTCGCCCGGCGTCATTTCCGCAAAAGTCCTTCCGTATCCTGCCGGATAAAATACCGGATCGTAGCCGAATCCCATCCTTCCACGCGGTTCAATGCCTATTTTCCCCTCCGCGAAGCCGACAAATGTTACAAAATTACCCGCAGGAAATGCAAGCGCAATGCAGCATACAAACCGGGCGACCCTTTTTTCATCTGGAATGTCTCTCATTTCATCGAGAAGTTTCTCGATATTTGCAGCATCGCCGGTATTTTCTCCGGAATATCTTGCGGACATAACGCCCGGCGCTCCGTTTAGGGCGTATACTTCGAGACCCGAATCATCGGCAACGGCTATTTTATTTGTGCATTCCGCTATCGATATTGCCTTCTTTACCGCGTTCCCCTCAAAGGTATCCTTATCTTCCTCCACTTCGGGACAGGATGGAAAGTCATCAAGTGTGCGGATGACAATATCCATTCCTTCGAGGATCCTCGACATCTCCTCGACCTTTTTCTTATTCCTTGTAGCAAGAACTATTTCCATAAAGCCCCATAACATAGCATATGAAATGGAAAAACTCAAATATGTTATATAGAAGGAAGGGCACAGTATTTCCAATACAATGCCCTTCCTTCTATTTATAAAATTCTTTGATATGGATGGCAGGTGTTCTGAAAAGCATTTAATAGCGATACCTTAAAGCCGAACCCTCGCGCTGTTTAAGGGCAATTTCAGCATCACATATTACATTCAGCAGAAAAACAGGCAATACGGTTTCTTATCGCATTATTAAAGGCTTTGAGGAATACCTGCCATCCATGATTACGGATTATGGTTCGGGATGGCTAAAAGTTGACAACATTCAAAACGTTCAGGTAAGCTAATCATCAGCGGGGTGGAGCAGCCTGGTAGCTCGTCGGGCTCATAACCCGAAGGTCAGTGGTTCGAATCCACTCCCCGCCACCAACTGCAAATGCTTGCCTATCAACGGCTTAAAGGCTGCGGCCTGAAAATTTAAAAGTTAGAGTAAATGCACTGCAGCCATTAATATTGATGTGCCTATTCCCGCAATGCCGAGTATATTGAGATTTTTAAGGTATCTCTCAAGTGTCGCTGTTGTCTCTTTGTCCCTTCCTGCGATATTAAGGATAAGCGACCATCCCGGCGAAAATGTGCCTATGATAAACAGGGCTGTCATCAGGATGGAATGCGGTGAATATTGCCACATGCAATAAATGCAGCGATGCAAAGGCATATTCATAACCTCCGGTGCAATTACCTCAAACATGGCTAAAACGGTAATCACTGCGTTTATTACAGCGATGATGAAACCGATTATTCCGATCTTAATAGAATGTGAAAAGCCTTTTCTCATGCGATGGTATGAGATAAACTGAAAGGCAATGAATAAGGCGCCGGATAGATAATACAGAGGAAGCATATAGCTGTCATAACCTTTACCCAGTAAGGACTCTGTGATAACTGCCGTAGGCCTTTCCGGCAGATCAAAGTAAGTGGTGCAGCACGATACAAATGTCTTTACGTCAAATCCGGTAAGGTATATCAGGTCTCCTGCGCTGTCCATGATTATCATAACACTCACAATGGAAAGGAAAAGGAATTTCCTCCTGAAGAGTGGAGAGGTCTCAGTTGCCCTGTCAAGCCGGTTCAGGAGGAGCCATGCCCCGATGGAGAAAAAGACGAGCGGCTTTAATACCTGAACAATCCCTGTTAAACCCGGCTGGAGCCTTGTAACGCCAAATATGCACATTGCGCCGTGGACGTCAGGAACATAGCTCTGGAGTGCTGCATAAAACAAGGGCCATGAAAGGAGCCTGACAAAGAGTATTACAGTGGCCATGAGACCGAGGAGATAAGACCTGTTTATAATAGCGGTTTTTTCCTCGTCGTAAAGGGCATTGCCCCACCTCTGATAAACCTTAAAGGAGAGGATGCCGAGGGGGATTGCGAGGACGCCTGTTAGGACTGTGATAAAGAGCATTATTATGGTGAAAGCGTTGAGTATCATTTTACTAAACGGCCGCGCTTCAGTTCATGGATTATATCAGCGTTTTTCAGCATGTTTTCGTCATGGGATGCCATGAGAATAGTCTTGCCTTCCCGCTTTAAATCAGAAAGAATATCTATCAGTAGACCTACGGCATCAACATCTATATTCGATGTGGGTTCATCGAGAATGATTATGTCAGGATTATTGACCAGTGCCCTTGCAATGGCAACCCTCTGCTGTTCTCCTCCGCTCATCTCTTCAGGAGAGTGTTCATGTCTCTCTGACAGTCCCACCCTTTTCAGGAGATGAATGGCTGTATGTTTTCTATTATTCTCCTTTATGCCCATTGGAATGAGGGGCATGGATACATTCTCCCATGCAGGAAGCCCCTGTATAAGATTGAAGTTCTGGAACACAAAACCTGTCCTTTTCTGTCTTAATGAAGAAAGTGCAATGTCCGATAAATCGGTCAGGTCCTTTCCATCTATATATACCCTTCCCCTTGTCTGTCTGTCAATGCAACCTATTATGCTTATAAGGGTTGTCTTGCCGGAGCCTGACGGCCCCGTGAAAATCACAAAGGAATCCTTCTCTATGTTCAAACTCACATCCTCGAGTGCCCTGACCTCATAGGGTTTGGCCTCGTTGTAAATCTTCCATACGCATTCGCACCGGATAAAACTCATCTCAATGCCTCGGCAGGAGGAACAGTGGCTGCCCTCCATGCAGAATAGATGCTCCCTACCATTGTAAGGACAAGGGAAAAGAATATGGAGAGCAAAAACGGCAGGGGCATAAATTTAGACGGCACAGGGAATGAAGGAATGCTCTCTATGCCAGCAATAAAGAATTGTGCGATGAAAAAGCCGTTGAATAACCTCACCCATACGAATGAAATGATAAAGGAAAGCGGAGCGCTTATCATGGCAAGGACCATATTCTCAAAAAGAACCGTCTCGAGCACATCATGGGTCTGCCAGCCGGTTGCCTTCAATATCCCTATTTCCTTCCTCCTCTCTGACATCCCGAAGCCCGATGAGACAAGGATTGCAGGGATGGCAAGGGCAAAGGCCAGGGTGTAGAGGGCAGCAAAGATGCCGCCCTTTATATTAAATCCCCTCTCAAAATAGGTCTTAACAAGGCCCTTTGTCTGTAGCCTGAAAAATGTATTTATTCTCTGAAGGCTTTTACTCACAGATGCCTCATATCCGGGCTTTACATACACTGCAATGTCTGTTGCAAAACCCTCTGTCTCAAAAACAGAATTGGCATCATCGATGCTCATCATAACGAGGTCGGATGCCCATATGCCTGATTGGGAGTCGAATATCCCTGCTATGCGATACTCTCTTTTTATTATATACGGCGTATCATCGATAATGGCCATTATCCTTACCCCGATGGTTATGCTGTCGTTGATATTCAGATTGAGGGCATCTGCCATGCCTTTGCCGATGACTATTTCACCGGACTTCGGCAGTGTCCCCTTGATAAAACTCACCGATGACAATTCATCCATTGGTATTCCGAGCAGGACTGATAGCTTGCCGCTGATATATATTCTGCCGATAGCCCTCGGAACTGCCTTTATGACGCCGTCCACCTTTTTTATCGGTTCTACCATTTCGATGGGAATAACACCGTTTCTGCCGTACATATCCATTGTCACATATATGTTTGCTCCCTCATCCACAGAAATGCGGGACTGGGATTTAACGCCGTCCAGGATGGCGATTGCGGATATGAACGGAAACAGGATAGCCACGAGGCAGAGGATCACAACAATGCTCCTCAGCTTATGTCTTGTGATATTCCCTATAGCAGTATATAAAAGATTAAAGTGCTTCAAAGAGTCCACCGTGAAAGGGGACAAGTCCCTCTCAGAAAAAGGGACTGTCCCCTTATTTGATCAGTGATTGTGTCCGACATTAACACCCTTCTTTGCCTCGGACAGTGCGCCTTCAAAATTGGTCACAATGCCGCCGTATTTGGCAGCAAACCCTTCCGCCTCTCTTTTTGATGGAAATGCTATCTTGCTCTTTGTGGTCATTGTCCCGGGCGCTGTAGAACCTACGACAAAAAATGCCTTTTCAGCATCGAGCATATTCTCTGGATGGAGATATTCAGCCGCTTTCACGTTTTTAGGTTCCTCTTTCAGCTTCATGCCCATTACAGCAACACAGTGTATGGAACATGTATGGAATGTACCCTTTGATGTCTGAAACTCATACCTCGTCCTTGCCCACTTATTCATATTCATGCCGCAGTTGTCGCATTTTTCCTTTTCAGTATATTTCTTGGGATTCTTGATTGGATGCTCGATATCGAGTTTCTCGGCAGATAAAACACTTACTGCCGGGATGCAAAAAAACACTAAAACAAAAAAAACAAAAACACTTCTTCTGTTCATTAAGACCTCCGTCTATATCTTCTTCAAATCAGCGCCGCATTTGCATTTGCCGGGCTCGTCAGACACCGTGTTGCACTCGCAGCCGGCGCCGCAACTGCACGCATACATGCCCTTTATGCTCACCCTTTTTACCTGCTTTCCACAGCCGCACTTTGAAGGATCGTTAGGGTCAAGCTTGCATGTGCAGTCCTTGCCGCATGTGCAGAGAATGGCCTCGTCATTTTCGATCTTCAGGATATGCATCGGCACAAGCTCGGCGCCGCATGCACATTTGCCGGTCTTTGTCGATACGGTATTACACTTACACTCAGGACCGCAGTTGCATACATAAAGAATATTGCTTGCAGAGGTGTTCTTAGCAGGATTCACCTTTTTACCTTCTGCAAAAACAAATCCTGCCAATACTGTCACTGCGCATAAAAATATTAATGTTGATAGGAATGTCTTCTTCATCGTTATCTACCTCCTCGTCGGTTCTATTTGCGGCTTACTTCAAAAGTAAGCTCTCTGAAATCACTTACAGACAGTCCCCTGTCAGGGGAATAGCTATACCCTCCGGGTATGGGCCATAATTGTGTCTCGTCCACAGAATCGATTCTCGCATCATAGTTTATGAAACCCCATGCAGGATTTACAGCAGCACCGAGCCCAAGCCCGCATACATAGCCTTGAAACGCCTTCATCTTCACAGACTCATAGTTTCTCCATGAATGCCACTCGCTTAAAATAATAAGCAGGGATGATACCAAAAGGAAGGCAATCGTTATTATCAGTTTATTGGCCTTCATTTAAGAATCTCACCTCGGCTTAAGTATCTCCATTGTCACATCATTGAATCTGATTATCCTGCCGCCGTGTTTCTTTATGTATGCCTCGGCATCATTCATGTCTAAAAATGGAACCAGTGCTTCGCCCATTGGCCCCATCACATCCCCTCCATATACATAAAGTGCCTTTTCAGCATCTATCCAGTTGCCCTTTGGGTGTTCCCAATCGGATTTTCCCATGTCATTCACATATATGGCAACAATATTCCCCGGACGGTCGGGCTGAAGGTAAAACAGGAACATATCCAGCGTGCTGCAGAATGCATCGTATTTCTTGTTTTTATAATGCATCTGCGCCTTTGCACCTGGGAAATCCACTATGATCATTCCGCATACATTACATGCATGGTCTCTGGTAAACTCGGCAGGAAGAGGTTTTTCCCCTTTATCCCTCGAACATGCTGTAAGGCACAGAACTACTATTATCAAAAAAAACCGTCTCATAATTTTTTGTATTGAATTACAATATCACAGGGCTTGCATTGGCAGGCCCTGCGATATTGTAATAGCACCATCCTATTTCTTTGTAAGAGTCACGCTCAAGTCCGAGGCCTTGCCCGCGGATACATCCACATCCTTTGTAACCTCTTTGAATCCTTCATGCCATATCCTTACCTTGTATTTTCCGGGAGGCAGGTCCTTTATCTCGAAGCTGCCGCTCGCATCCGTTATGGCCACATACGGATGCTCCGAAACATATACATATGCCCTCATCCACTCATGGGCATCGCATTTTACCGCATGCAAACCGGTTCTCCTTGCAGGCTTTTTTATGACCTGATCCTTCCTCGGAAGGGCAAGATTATACACAGTGCTCCTCTTGCTATCAAGCAGAATACCAAGGTTTGTATTGTGCAGAAGGGGGTCGCTGTTTTTTATTATGAAATCCGAACCTTTATAGGTGATACTCACGAGCGGCACAAAATAACATTTATTGTTATCGATTGTGAGGTCAGCCTTTGGCGCAGCCTTTCCCTTCTTTACATCCTCAACTATGACCATGACATTCTTGACCTCATTGGCAGCAGATATAATGTACATCCCTGCTTGCTGGCTTTCTCCGCAAACAGACTTTTCCTGCTCGGTTTCCTTCGGATCGGGCTTTGGTTTGACCTTAATGGGGATTACAGGGTCTTTTATCTTTTCCGTTGCCTTGATCTTCCCTTTAATGCCTCCTCCACCCTTAACATCCACAACCTCATAGGCAAAAGAGGTTGCTGCAAGCAGCATAGAGAAAGTTACAACTAATGCAAAAACCTTCTTCATCTTTTTCATCTTCTTCCTCCTCGTTCGAGTAATCTTCAGGACAATGTCCTGCGCATTACTTCATTATATTTTTTATATGTCTGTGAAGCTCGTCCTCGTGTATGTAATGCCCCACCACCTTTCTTACTGTTTTTTTCGAGTCCACAAAAACGATTACAGGAACATAATTTATCCTGTATGCCCTGAGAACATCTTCCCTGTTTCCGGCGAACATGGGGAAAATAAAACCGAGCTCTTCTTTGTATGCCTTTATCAGATTCTGGTCTTTAGCCATAATATTTATGCCTATGATTCGAAGATTCTTCTCTCCAAATTTTGCCTGCGCCCTTTTCAGATACAATATCAACTGCGTGCAGTAAAAACAGGCATTGTGCGTAAAATATATGATCGTAGGCCTATCCATAAATATGCCGATATCCACATTCCTGTTATTCTCATCGGGCAGTACAAATGTCGGCGCCGGCGCGCCTTCTTTCACTCCCTCCGTAGCATATGCCGGCAATATCAGAGAAATCGATAAAATTAGTGCTGCTAACCATTTCATCTTCGTTTATGCCTCGATCTTTACTGCTTCGTATTTCATCCTGTTTTTATAGTTATGCCCGTATATCAACGGCATGCCGTCTGCCTCTGCATAAGTATACGGAAAAGTATTCATAGGGCTTTTCTGAGGCGGATTAAGTGTTATCCCCCTTCCATTGGACATCTTGATCCTGTTGGCAGCGAGCTTGCCGAAATAGAAATCCCTCAAATCAGGTCTCCTCTTTGCCTCCGATACATCCACAGGCATCCATTTGTTGTCGCCTACATGGAATTTCACCCAGCTATGGGCGTTTATGCAGTCTGCCTCGACCTCTCCGCTCTTTTTGATAACCGATGGATATGGCAGGGCTATGCCCTGCTCCCATTTAACCGGGATCTTTTTATACATCATCATGCTCCTGAAGAGGGCGTGGAACTCGTCGCACCTGCCGATCTTTTCTTCAAACATCAATATACTCACTCCCCTTCCGCACGCCTCATGAATATAATTGAGGCTGTCTATAAGCGCATCGTATATCTTTCTGCCTATCCTGACAGGGTCGCTCTCTTTGACTACAAGGCTATCAACATATCTTGCGATATTGTCATCCCATCTTTCCCACTCAGACGGCTCGAGATGCCTCTCAGGCCTTTCGCCCCTGTCTTCAACCACATCCGCGGTCCTCCTGACCATCGTGTATTTCATGGTTATGGTTTCACCTGCCGTCAGTTTGTCCGTATTGAAAAAGAGCATCCTGTTCCCATGAGAGATATCTTCCGTCATTTTGTATTGCATCCTCGATTTGACAGAGAGGCCTGAGATTTTCTGCTCGCTGTTGTCGGGTGGAATGGGCGTCCATATGTTTATATTTTTATTCCTTGGCGGTTTCAATACCTCCATCGTGCATGTTATTTTCATGCTTACGGCCTTTACCTTTGCATCGTTGACAGGCAATGCAAAGACATTACTGCCTTCCATCGCTGCATAACCGGTCAGCATCAATGAACCTATAACAAACTCCCTCCTGTTTATCACTGCTGCTCCTTTATTGGATTAACAGAGACCGAAAGGACTATCATCTTCCTCTCAGGATCATTCGTCCAGACCTCTACTATCCGGCTCCATCTGCCAGGTCTCCCTTTTGTGTTTAAAGTCACTGTGATCTTCCCTTTTTCCCCCGGCCCTATCTCTGCCGAACCGGCAGAGGCACTCGTGCATGCCTTTCAGGCCGGAATAAGGTCTTTTATCTTTAAAACACCACTGCCTTCATTAACGAATTCAAAGTCATGACTTACAATATCCCCCTCTTTAACCGTGCCGAAATCGAATTTGATTTCAGAAAACCTTATGGAAGGTTTAAGAGATAGTTTTTCAATAAGGGACTTTACTTCTTCTTCTGAAAAATCAAAGCCGGCCTCATATCTGATAAAACCATTACTGTCTATAACCGCTACCTTCGGGTCATACTGCATGTAATATTTCTCAGGCAGTCTCCTGTCTTTAACCTTCTTTGCCGTTACCCCATAAAATCCCCATATCTTTGACATCTCGCTCTTTTGACCTGATAGAAACATCCATCTGCCGTCTTTTGCTGCATCTATGCCGTAGAGGTTAAAGTATTTTTTCCGCCTTTCGGGCGTATCATTATCAGGGTCAACAGACATATGGAGATATATCACATCAATTGGCGCATTCATCGTTTTATCGAGGTAATAAAGGCGTCCTGTTATAATCGGGCATCTGGCAGAACAGTAGGCATATGAAAAGGTGAGAACCACTACTTTCCCTTTCAGGTCTTGCAGGGATATTGTCCTGCCGTCCCAGTTGTTAAGGCTGAAATCCATAGCATTTCTTTCTGATGCGTTGGCCGTTGCATGCACAGCGGAGAGAAATGCAATTATTACAAAAGATACGGCTATGAGCCGCTTATTTTTCATCACAATACCAACCTCCATTTTGCTTTATGCCAAATATCTCCTTTTAAAGAGACGATAGCTCGCAATAAGGGGCAGCACCACCCACAAAAGTGATACGGCCCAGAGGACAGGCGTCTTCATGTATGACGGAAGTTCAACAGATGCCAGTCCTAAAAATACCTTTAATTCGCCGATGGATAAGAAGTTCAGGATGCGATACACATCAACAGGATTTAGTGTCAGGAGGGTGGAGAATATTTCATTTCCGACAGTGCCTTTGGTTATTATGAGAAGGCCTACCAGACCCAGGTCATAAAGCACTGCGAAGAAAAGCCAGAGGAATACGGTAAAGGCAATAACCCTTGCCCTCTCATTGAAGAGAATGGATACGAGGAATGAGACACTCAGGAAAATAAGGCCGAGGACTACAGAGTTGAGCATGAATATGCTGTAACTGCCTATTGCGCCGAAGCCCAGATTTATCAGCAATATTGCGCCGGAAATGCCGAGACCCACAAGTGTGGATATGGCAAGGGCAATGGCGAGGCCGAAGAATTTCCCCATGATGAATTCACCAATGGATATAGGGGACGATAAATATATCTCAAGCGTGCCCTTGTCGCGTTCATCCGCAATTATACCGCCGCCGAGGGTAAGGGCTAAGATAGGTATAAAGTAGGTTACGAGGCTCGTGAGACTGGCAATGGTTGCATCGATGCTCCTGAACCCTGCAACGCCTGCAGTAGCCCCTCCAAAATATGAAATAACAATGGTGAGCGCGGCAAATCCCGCAGCGATCACCAGTACCCATTTGCTCTTCAATTTATCGGAAAGTTCTTTATGGGCTATCGCCCTCACAGCATTAGTGAATACCAAAGAATACCTCCTCAAGGTTCGGCTCTCTTATGGAAAGGTCGACAAAGCTTTCCTTTTTCTCCATGACTGCTGACAGCAGCCTCAGTTTATCTTCCCTCTGAATACTGGCTGTAAGATGTCCGTCTTTATATCCAATCTCTTTAGCACCTTCCCTTTTCAAAATCTCTTCCAGAGTTCCATTTTTTTCTTTAAGGGCTATTGAAATCTTTAAAGGGAGATTGAATCCGGAATAGAGTTCTTCAAGGCTTCCCACTGCCCTGAGCGCTCCTGCCTTCAATACCGCGACCCTGTCTATCTTATCTTCTATCTCTGCCAGTATGTGGGATGAAAGGATGACCGTGAGCTTTTTCCTCGTCCTTACATCATCGAGTATGTTGTAGAATTCCTTTGTCCCGACAGGATCAAGCCCTGATGTAGGTTCATCGAGAACAAGAAAGTCAGGGTCATTGGACAATGCCTGTGCCAGATTCAGCCTCTGCCTCATACCCTTTGAATAGCCTCCAACCCTCCTGTCAACTGCATTCTCAAGGCCAACCTTTTTTAATAGCCCAGGGACATTACCGAGATCCCCGCCTTTAATTTTAGCGAACAGCTCGATTGTCTCCTTTCCTGTGAGGTTGTCATAAAAATTAACCCTCTCGGGCATATACCCTATTTTCTTTCTGATCTCCTTCCAATCCTTTTCCGCCAACTCTTTGCCGCTGAAAAGCACCTTGCCTGACGACGGCCTTGTAATTCCGAGCATTATCTTAAGCAGTGTCGACTTGCCGGAACCATTGGGTCCCACAAGGCCGAGCATCTCGCCTTCTTTTATACTCAGCGATACGGAGTCCACTGCCTTTACATCTCCGAAGTTCTTTGATATTTCACTTAACTCAAGCATTAAATTCACCTCAATGGGCAACAGGGATTTTTTCCATCTCACCGTAATATTTTTCAGGGGCGTATGGATATTTGGCCTTTAATTCCTTCCAATCCTTGTGCGGTGGAAGCATGGATGGTTTAGCATCAACAACCCTCGGAACCTTTAGGACCGGGAACTGCTTTTCGAGCATCCAGAGAAACTGGAAAGAAGGGCTTGCATACAACAACTTGGCAGCAGGGTATCTCCAGAGGATATGGTCGACCACTGTATTGGATTCGAACGGCATATCGCCAATGCCGTCGGCGTTCATATCCCATCCAAGATAATCGCTCCAGTAGTTGTTATTCCACTGCTGGTTTCTGCCTGCGATAAACTTTACCTGAACCTCGTTGCCGATAAAGGAATTCTTATTCACGGTATTGTCTTCGGAACCGCCCCAGTTATGCAGGCCGAGACTGTTGTTCATTATAAGATTGGAGACCATATTGTTAAATATCGAATTGTAAAAGTAGACCCCTTTGGTATTGCCTATCACTGTATTCCTTGCTATGTAGCTCCTTGTGGTCTGAATCAGAAGGATGCCGTGCGTGCTGTTGCCAACGGCAATATTATCGGTAATCTCTGATTGCCTCGAATACATAATTGCTATGCCTACGAGATTGCCGATAGATGTGTTTTTACTGAAAACAGTCCTGTCAACCCACATGGTGTGCATTGCATAACGGCAGTTTCTCATCTCATTATCTATGAATTTCCCGTCATGGGATACCTCTATATACATTCCATCCCGGCAGTAATCCATCCTGTTCCCTATTACTACCGCCTCCTGACTGTCTGTCAGGGTTATTCCATTGCCCCTGTAATTCAGGTCCAGCTTTTTTTTGCCCTCGATTATATTGTTTTCAACCCTGATGCCTCTGGCGCCTACGCTCCAGACGCCGTGCATAACGCCATGAAAGCGGTTGTTTTTTATGACAGCCCCATCAGAACCTTTGGAAATATATATCCCGGCGCTCTCTAACTGGGATGACGGATTTTCGTCTCTGATTGTAAAACCTTCTACAGTAACGCCCCTGCTCGCTATCGCGACTATAAGCCCTCCATTTTCAATGATTGTGGGGTTGTTTATACCCTTAAGATGCACGGCCTTGTCTATCTTAAGCCTTTCCCTGTATTCTCCTGCCTTCACCTCTATAACATCCCCATTTTTAGCCTTTTTCAGGGCATCGCCGATTGCGGAATAATCTGTCCCTACAATGAGGGTCTTTGCATATGTCAGCGATGGGGTTAACAGCAGAATAAAGGCAATAGGCAATAGAATAGAGGCTTTTGCCTCTTGCCTCTTCTTTTTTATCAATGCAGGGCATCTGTCCTCATCCCAGAAGTTGACCTGACATTCAAGACAATTAAGGCATTCGGTAACCTTGACCTTACCCTCCGGCGTGATGGCCTGATAACCGCATTCCCTGCCGCATATCTTACATGTCCCGCACAGGTCGTGCCTTTTAAGCTTTATCAGAGGTATCAGCTTAATGAATGAAGGGATGCTCAATGCAGCACCGAGGGGACAGAGGTAGCGGCAGTATGCCCTGTATATTATTACCGAGCCTGCTGTTATCAGAATAAAATAAAGGACAAAATACCACTGCCTGTGAAGTTTCAATACAAAGCTCTTGAAGGGCTCGACCTCGGCAAGGTATTCGGAGAGCATAAAATTATAGAAAGATACGCCTAATATGATTGCGAATATTACATATTTGAGGTAAATAAGCTTCCAGTGGAGCTTTTCATTTATATGCAGCCTGCTGAACTTCGGGAAAAGTTTCGCATAGAGCTTATTTAGAAGCTCAACCATTGCGCCGTAAGGACAAAGCCAGCCGCAGAAAACCCCACGGCCCCATAAAAGAATGGTTAAAAAGATAAAGAGAAATGACAGGAATATATACGGCTCCATGATAAAGAGCCCTAAAGGGAACGACCCTTCTTTTATCCCGTTGACCAGTATAACTATGTTGGTTGTTGTGGGCTGCGCCTTGAGTATAAGTCCGACATATATAAAGGAGAACGGAAGCATGCCGTAAGCGACAATATTCAATACCTTCCTGTTTTTAGCAATCCTGTCTTTAAAAATCATCATCAGGATCAATAACAGCAGGAATATTGCGAAGACGGCAATTGAGGCCCATTTCTGCTCCCATATCTGCATCCACGGGGTAAGTTTCAAGGCCTCAACTGTATCTTCAAAGATATGCTTTAATAAGCTGCTGATTGCCGACATTTCCCATCCATAAACTATTCCATGAACCTTTCAGGAATCGCGTACTCTACATAAAAAGACTTAAATTCTTTCTTAGTGACGGAAACACGATAAGGAAGCACGAGATTCAATCTAAACGGCTCTGTGGAGTCGAAATCCCTGTCCCTGATAATAAATACGCCTCCCTCGTCTATGGAAGGGGCGCCTTTTGCATGGATATCGGATAAGACCCTGTAATCCTTGTCCGTTAACATATAAACCTTTGCGCCCTGTTCGATATTGAACCTGTCAAATACTCCTCCGCGGACAAATCCGGTGCCTTTAAACGACCCTTTCCCCTTTGAAAATATGACTATCGCAGATTCGCCGTTCTTCAGCCTTCCTGTGATATCCCTGTAAAATGTATCCCCGAGGAGATTCCTGCCTATAGACGGCTGTGTCGCAACACCGATATAAAGGTCGAGATAGGGGTCTTCGCCTTCGATTCCAAGGTCTTTGTGCTTTATCACGATGTTTTTAAGGGCGCCCGATTTCTTCAACTCATCCCACGTAAGCGCTGCATACTTCTGGCCGAGCTTTCTGCCTTTGCCCTTTGCGACCTTCAGCACGCCAGTCGCATCTGCAACCCTTCTCGCACTCTCGAGGACTATCGAGTTCTGGACAACAGCAGTTACCGTAGCCCCTGTAATGGCATCCATCGATATTTCCCTGCCCACAGACAGGGGACTCTTTATGTTTTTCCCTTTATATTGCTTTATAAAGTCCAGATAACTTTCTTCCTTAAGACCGATCAGGACTATCGGCTCCGAGTGAAAGATGAGCTTTACGCCTGTGATGTTTCCGTTTGTGTCCATACCGATAAGTGTTTCAAGATGCTTGCCCGAATAACCGACTAATTTGCTTGTCCAGTCCTTTGATATAAAGACGTAACCGACAAGTTTATTATCTTTGTATCCTTCCCAGTAGCCCTTTTTCTGTACAAATTTCGATGCCTGAAGCACATCCTCTAATTTATAGCTGTACCTGTGCTCAAACATTTTCCACTGTTCGCTGTATCCTGATACAGCGAAGACAAAAATAAAAATAAATATCAGCGATGTTACAATCCTTCTCATAATCCCCTTCTTTCTCACTTGAGCTTCTCTATTCAGTCTAACACGGATTTGAATTTGGAGCCGGGAAGTTAACTTCCCGGCTCCAAATTCTTGTTTCTACTTAAGCCTCCACTATGAACCTCATCCTCATCTCGAGGTGCAGCGCATGGCAGAAGTTCGTGCAGTATGCCCAGTATACGCCCGGCTTATCTGCTGTAAATGTAACCGACTTCGTCTGGAAGGGAGAGACCACAAAACTGACGTTATGATTCTCGAGGGCAAAACCGTGTGAAAGGTCGGATATCTCGTCATTGTTCGTCACAATAACAGTAACCTTGTTGCCTTTCTTTACCTTAACCTCCTGAAGTCCATACATCGGAGCATTCGCAGTAAGTCTCACGATAACATCATTGCCCTTTCTTTCAACCCCGCTCTTTGTTACTGCAAGTGGATGCTCGAACATATTGTAGCGGTCTTTCACCTTCGGCTCTATTATGTCCCTCCTGACCATGATAACATCATGGGGCTCTATATAAGCCGAACCGTCATGAACGATCTTGAGTTTGTCGCCGCTTATGTCCACGAGCTGTTCGCACTCGGGCTTCAGCGGGCCCACATTGATGAACCTGTCCTTTGACATCTTATTAAGGGATATGAGCCACTTGCCGTCCGCCTCTTTCGTCTCCGACATGGTTGACATTATGTGGCCGACCTGATAGTGGATATCAAGGACATCAACAATATGCGGGTTCTTCTTTTTTGCCTCGGGTCCTTGCTTTTCCGCTTCGATTGCCTTGGCAATATTCCATTTCACGTTTGTGCTGTCAATGAACACGGATGTTATGGCATTGCCTCTTCCGTCAAAGCATGTATGCAGAGGACCAAGCCCTATGAACGGCTCTGCAGCTATGCATTGTGCGGGCTTTATCTTTCCTGCGTATGCGAGATCCAACTTCGAGAGATCTACAACCGAACATGTCGGAGAGACCTTTCCCGAGCAGACGGCATATTTGCCGTCGGGCGATATGTTGACGCCGTGCGGGTTCTTCGGTATGGGAATCCTCAGGACTATGTCGGACTTGCCGCGCCTTCCGTCTATGACCTTCACGCCGTTTATAGTCTTGTAATTGCCTTTTTTCAGCGCATCCCTTATCCTTTCCCAGTTAAAGACGATCAGGTAGTCATGGTCTGCTGCGAGCATCTCCGATATGACAACACCCTGCTCCGTATTGTAGGAAGTAGCCATCGAGTATTTGCCCTGGTACTCGGTTGCAGCAAGGTCAAGGTTTTCCTCTATCATAACCTGGCATACTACAGCCATCCTTTCCGCATCTATTATGGTATGCGCTCCATAATACTCCTTTGGCGGCGCTTCCGGCCTGTTGGGGAAAGGCACCTGGAATTCGCTGTTTACAACAACCCACTCTGTCTTTGGATATCTCTGCGGGAAGAGTCCGTGCATTCCCTGTATATTGGGCACCTGAAGTATCGCATCCACTTCCATATAATCGACCCTTATCCTTGCGACCCTGTTGTTGATCTTGTCGTTCACGAAGAGGTATTTCCCATCGTATGTGCCGTTTTTATAAGAGCCGTGGACGTGGTGGGTATCGCCGACAGTAATGCCTTTCAGGAGCTTCTTGCTTTCATTGGTATATCCCCAGCCCTTTCCGCATTCCATGTTGAAAACAGGGATCCTCATGAGCTCGCGCATTGAAGGGATACCAAGAACCCTTACCTCGCCCGAATGGCCGCCGCTCCAGAAGCCGTAGTATGAGTCGTATTCGCCGGGTTTTACCTCATACTTCTGCTTACCGTTTGCAGCAGCCTCAGCCTTTGCCACAATGGTCTCTTTTGCCGAATCGGGAATAATATCCTTTGCAATCATGCCTGCGCCTGCAGCGGCACCGGCAACACCTAAGAATTTAAGAAAACTTCTTCTGTCAAGCTTTTTGTCTTTATTTTTATTTTCAGACATTTCCAAACCTCCTTCTTTTTCTCGGTTTCATGAAGAAATTATTTTTTGGTGCGTCCCATCAATATCAGGGTGTACGATACAAGATGCCATCTCTCTTCCTCGTTCATAGAGTCTTCGTAAGACGGCATGCCCGAACCGTCGAGTCCTGTTGTATATGCGGTATAAACATTTTCGGGAGCAAAACCCAATTTAAGGGCACCGGTAGTAAAATCAAATGCAAGTATCGGATCTCCCCAGTCATCCTTAATCCTGTCTGATTTGGGACCGTCACCTTTGCCGTGCTCGCCGTGGCACTCCCAGCATTTCATCTCTTTGTATAATTTCTTGCCCTTCTCGGCAGATTCTGCAGTTCCAACAAATCTGGGGGCTTTCACGATAAAAGGCTTGCACGCTTCTTCCTCTTTCCACCTTTTTGAAAATGTCTTGATATACTCTGCGACTGCCTTCCTTTCATCCAACGGCACATCCTCATGCGACGGCATGTATGCCCTCGGAATACCGCCTGTTACCACTCTCAGGAGGTCGTCGTTTGTCGGCAGGCAACCTGTGGCGGTTGTGCGGAATCTAAAAACTCCTGTTGTAAAATCCCTCGGGAAAATAGTCTGTACAGCACCCCTCTTCTGGTACCTGTGAACAATACCGACCAGCCCCTTGCCGTCACCTTTTGGTCCATGACAGATAACACAGCGTTGTTCATAGACCTTCTTGCCCAGTTCAACGGTCTTATTCTCTGCTGCATATGCGTCCACGGCGACTGCTGCAAACCATAGCAGAAACACTAAGAAAAATACTGCAGCAGTCTCGAACTTTTTACTATTCTCTTTCATATTTTTTGCCTCCCCGTTTGTATCAATTTTTATTGATACTGTTTGTTTCTCCTTTAAACCGACTGTTTAAAAGATACTGCTACCCCTTACTAAACTTCCCCGTGTTTTTTCTCGATATTCACCCCCTCCCTACTTAACCTTTCCCATTAATTTAAGCGTATATGAGACAAGATGCCATCTCTCGTCCTCTTTCAGAGAGTCCTCATATGAAGGCATGCCTGTCCCGTCAAGTCCTGTTGTATATGCTGTATAAACATTTTCAGGAGCATCTCCCATCTTGGTAGCGCCGGTAGTAAAATCAAACGGCACTATGGGTTTTCCCCAGTCGTCTTTGATCGTATCCGACTTCGGTCCCTTTCCTTTTCCGTCATCGCCGTGGCATTCCCAGCACTTCATCTCTTTATATATCTTTTTGCCCTTTTCAACAGAAGAACGACTGCCGACCCATCTCGGTTTTTTTACAGGTATGGATTTGCAGGGTTCTTCCTCTTTCCACCTTGTTGAAAAGGTCTTTATATACTCGGCAAGGGCCTTCTTTTCTTCCATTGAAAGCTGGTCTTTATGGGATGGCATAAACGACCTTGGAATGCCTTTATTTATTAAAGATATAAAGTCTTCATTTACGGGCAGACATCCGGTTGAGGTGGACCTGAACCTGAATACAGCGAGGGTAAAGTCCCTCGCCTCTACATTTATCATTCTTCCGGTCTTTTCCGACCTCTTCATAACGCCCACCAACCCCTTGCCGTCACCTTTAGCGCCGTGGCAAATCTGGCAGCGCTCTTCATAAACCTTTTTACCGGGGTCATTCTTTTTTGCCTCTGCCCCGAAGGCGTTCCCTGTTTGTTGAGATATCAAGAGAATAATCGACAATACAAAAATTTTAACTTTCATCTCCAATCCTCTCACGCTTTATATTTACTTTCAACTATTTCTTTTTTGACATTGTTTTTACATAAGAGACCACATCTGCTATATCCCGGTCCGTAAACCCCACGCCTTTTTTGCCGAATGGAGGCATGGATGTCTCCGACCTTCCATCCCTGACTGTTATGGCAAGGAACTCGGGGTCGGCCCCCTGCACCACAGGGTTTCTCAGATTAAGCCCAAGGAATCCCTCACCGCCCTGACCCTTTTTGCCGTGGCAGAGTGCGCAGCGGATATTGTATAGCTCCTCGCCGCGTTTTAAGTCTGTTTTAAATCCGGCAAAATCAAACCTCTCGGGTTTTGCAGACGGCCTATCCTTTGTTATATAGGCAATCAGGTTATTAATCTCGACACCGGTAAGTCCCCCGGCAGTTGCCTTCCATGAGGTCATCTGTGTCCCTGCACGGCCATCTTCCACAACCTTTTTGATGTACTTTTCATCGGCAGTTTTTAAAAATGCAGGTTTCATAATCGCAGGGATTGTGCGGTTGAATATCTCATCGAAGTAACTGTCCTTGCCGGTAGTGTGGCATGCGATGCAGAACATCCTGTAAAGCGCTTCGCCTTCATCGGGTTTCTCCACGGTCTGTGTGCCCTTTATTCTCCTGTAATCTTTGGGCATCTCCCCTGCGCGGAGTGAGAGCACATAGGTTGCCAGCAAATCTGTTTCCTCCGGCTTAACATTGATCTTCATCTCGCTCTCTGGGACAAGCGCCCTCGGATCGGTAAAGTGCTGTTTGTGCCAGTTATAAGTGTTTCTGTCGCCTTCGACAAATCTCATCGGGAAGTATGCAATCGGCTGTGAGCCGACAACATCGAGCTTTTTGCCGAGCGCGCCTCCGATGCCGTTGAGCTTGTGGCATCCCCTGCACCCTTTTTCCATGAAGAGTTTCGCTCCCTTAGCAATATTGTCATAGCCCTTTGCGCTCAGCATCTCGTAATCATGGCATTGCGTGCATGAACTCTGTATGTACTTTAACGGGATGGTCGGGAAGTCCCAATGCGTATCTCGGGTTGCGGCATGCGCCTCTTTTTTGTTTGTGGCACGGCCCTGGCCGTAATGACAGACAGTGCATCCGAATTTATCGGGAGGATGATTCTTTAAATAATCACCGCTGTGCTGCTTAAGCGGCAGTTTGGCATTCGCCATCATAGGGTTTTCGACACCCATATGGCAGCTCATGCAGCGGTCAATCCTGTTAAGCGTTCCGAGATATATCTGCTGCACGGCCGGAACCAATTCCTTTGCCTTTTTCTTTGTTGCATCGTCTTTTGCGAGTTTGATGATCTGTTCTTTGTATTGCGCCTGATATCTCTTCCATTCAGGCGCTATTTCTCTGTAAGCAGCAATAAGTGTAAAAACAAAGAGAACTGCTCCGGACAAAAATAATATCCATAAAAAGAACCTGTTGCGCATGTCTCTCCCTCTTTTATATAAATTTAATTAGTCACTTGCCTCTTAATTAATGGATCGGCCACTGACTCTTCGACCAGAAGAAATCCCAGTTCGGCCCTCTTAATTCCGTTCCAACATATGTATAGATCAGAAAACTGATCAGGAACATCGTAAATAAGGCTATTGCGCCCATCCTCGTTGAACCAGTCCTCTTTATCACGTAAAGCGACCACACAATCATGAATCCTACCCAGATGTTGCCCGGGTTTATAAGGGTTATCAACATCTGAGGCACATTCGGCCACCAGTTCCTGAACCATCCGAAATTTATTACGAATGCAAGAAGTCCGATTATCACAATCGTGCTTACAACAAGGGACTCAAGGGCAATACGCTTTCCCTGTTTATTGGAAAACCAGATCCCGACATGATACGGCTCTTTGTCAAGATACGGTATAAGTGCAAGCCCGAGGAGCGCCAACCCCGGAAGGCCTACTCCTCCCATAAACGCAGAATACGAGAGAAGTTCCTGGAGTCCGAGGAAATACCACGGCGCCTTTGCAGGGTTTTCGGGTATCATCGGATTAGCTAATTCTTTAAGCGGAGCGTCTATAAAGAATGAATAGGCAATGACGCCGGCAAGGCATAATACAAACAACGCTGCCTCTGCTATTAAGAGATTCGGCCAACTGAGCACTGTATTTTCCACATCCCTGTCAACAACAGGTGTCCTGCCATGGGCAAGCTCCATAAGGCCGTATGTCTTGTTTGTAGGGAATATGCCGCCTCTTTTTTCAGGAAGCGCTGCCAATCCTGCATCGATGGGCTTCGGCTCGAACACATCCGGTTTTGTGAGCCCTCCGTCTTTTCTTATCCTCCAGAAATGCACGCCGAGGAATATGAATAAAAAGATCGGCAAGAGCATTATATGGAGCAGGTAAACCCTTGTGAGGGATTCCTTGCCTGCAGTTAACCCGCCGAGAAACAGTTCTTTAGAGAAAACGCCGACATCGAAGAACTTTGTTATGCCAAGGGAGTCTGTGATCTCCTTCGGGGATTGTATGATGTTTGCAACGATGACCAATGCCCAGTACGAGAGCTGATCCCATGGAAGCATGTAACCCGAGAGATTAATCCCAAAGGTGAGTATAAGCAGTACGATGCCTACAACCCAGTTGAATTCCCTTCCCTGCTTGTATGAGCTTGTGTAGAAAACCCTTGCCATGTGAAGCAGGACAAAGATTATCATGCCTTCGCCTGCCCATTTATGCACATTCCTTATCAGTTTGCCGGCAAAGACCACATAGTTTATGTCCTTTACGCTGGTATACCCGTGTTCTATCGATGGGCTGTAGTAGACCATAAGAAGAACGCCCGATATGACGGTGATGATCAACAGGAAGAAGGATATAAGCCCCAGACCTAATGTATAAGTCGGTCTTAAGGTATTTATGTGCGTCTTGACCCCCTGGACATGGAGGAAAAAGTTATTGAACATTGCTGCCGCCCTCGACTTGTCGGATGTGGGCTTTCCGCTTCTCAGAAAGGAGCCTGCAAACGATCCCAGTAAAGACTTAATGTTATGTTTAAAAACATCGATTCCGGATTGTTTCAACTCATTCATGTCCTCGACCTCTTTATTTTTTTATGCATAAAGTTTGAGCTTTGTCCCGACAGGAACGCTCTTTGCCGTGTCAACTTCAAGAGAGCCGTCAACAGCCTCGCTTATCTCGAGCCATTCAAGGCTTCTCGGCGCAGGGCCTCCAATGACCTTTCCATGCTCATTGTATCTCGAGCCGTGGCAGGGACACTGAAACCCCCAATCAACCTGGTTCACAATGCAGCCGAGATGTGTGCATATAGCCGATATCGCATAGATGCCGTCATCCTTTGAGAGTATAAAGACCCCCTTATCATCAAGCTTTTTTACCGTCCCTGCAGGAAATTCTTCCGCCTTTCCTATCTTAAATTTTGTCGATTCTTCATACCGTACATTAGCTTTGAACATCCTGAATGTCCCTGCCAATACAGTTAGCGAGGAAATTACGGCTGCGCCCAATGATGCGAGACCTAAAAAGTCCCGCCTTGACATTCCTGTTTTCTCATGAGTCTCGTTACTCACTTACCCATACCTCCTTAAATAAAAATCTCTCCATTGTTATTGCATCAACAGGACATCTCTTTGCGCAGAAGCCGCATCTGATGCACCTGTCTTCATCCTTTATGATTGCCGAACCTGCGCCTTCGGGCTCTTTTCCATATCTGTTTTTATAAAGGGCTGTCAGGGTCTCATCCCCTCTTATATTTTCGAGGCTTACAAGCCTCAGACAGTATTCAGGACATACATCGGAACAGCCGCCGCAGAGTACACACCTGTCGCCGTTGAATATTGTATTGACAGCGCAGTTCAGGCATCTCCCTCCCTGCCCCTCTGCCATATCCTTTGTAAAACCGAGTTCAGCAGGAGTAAATACACCCTTGATCCTCTCCTCTGCCGGCAATGCCGGGACAGGTATCCTTTTTATCTTTTCGTAATCCTTTGGATGCGAAACCTCGTTATTTGAAACATCCTTGCCGTAATGCTCCATGTGCATCTCTTCTGTCTTAAGGGTTAAATGCCTCCCGCTTATATACTCATGGATCACCAGTGCAGCCTTTTTACCGCTTGCAACAGCATCTATTACAATCTTAGGGCCGTATGACAGGTCGCCTGCCACAAAGAGGCCGGGCAGAGAGGTGGTTATCTTGTCCGGCTCCGCCTTTATAGTCCCTCTCTGCGTCCTCTCGATATCGAGTCCGCAGTTTTCAAGGAATGAAAGGTCAAAGGCCTGTCCTACTGTAAAGAAGATTGTATCTGCCGGAAGTGTCATTGTGTCTGATTCGTCAAACCTCGGATTGAAATTCCCCTCGCTGTCGAATATGGATATAACCTTTTTGAAGGTCATTGACTTCACAACTCCGTTTTCGTCAAGATTTATCTTTTCAGGGCCGAAACTGTTAAGCCTCTCGATGCCCTCTTCAGCGCCTTCTTCTATCTCTATTTTGTCGGCAAGCATATGTTCGAAGTCTTCAAGACATACGAGAGAGACAGATTCAATACCCTTCTGCCTTACCGAAGTCCTCGCCACATCATATGCAACATTGCCGCCTCCTATTACCACCACCTTCGGCCCTATCTTCACATCTTTGCCTGTAAATACATCTCTTAAGAAATCAACCCCGCCCAATACCCCTTTGCCGTTAGCGCCTTCTACGGGAAGTATCCGTGACTTCTTTGCGCCAACAGACAGAAGCACTGCTGCGGACTCATCGTATAATTTTTTTATTGGAATATCCCTGCCTATCTGAACTCCGAGCTTTATCTCGACACCCAGTGCCTTTATCGCATCTATCTCTGCCTGGAGTATTTCCCTCGGAAGCCTGTACGGCGGGATCCCGACTGCGCACATTCCGCCTGCCACCTTCTCCATTTCATAGATTATGGGCTTATATCCCATGAGTGCGAGTTCATGCGCGCAGGCTAATCCGGCAGGCCCGGCGCCGACAATGGAGATAGGCATGGATATGTCTTTGGCAGTTACGCCTGACACGCCGATGCCTTCTTCTTTAAACCTGTTTATGAAATCCCTTGCATAATCCTTTTTATCTTTATATATCTCTACACCGTATTTCTCGGTAACAAACCTCTTTAGCGCCCTTATCGATATTGAGGCGTCAATCCAGCCCCTTCTGCAGGCAAGCTCGCATGGTGCAGCGCATACCCTGCCGCATATGGATGCGAGGGGATTCGGCATCCTCGCTATCCGGTATGCCCTTTCATAATCGCCATCAGCTATGGCCCTTACATATCCTCTGGAATCGGTATTTACAGGACACCCTGTCTGGCACTTGATGTTCTGCCGCCAGTATTTATAGTCCGGAATTACTACCTGAAAGGTCTGTTTTGGCATTAATAATTCCCCCGTTTTTGTGCACTATTTTATTATTTTTTATTTTTATGCACTCTTATTTTAAAATGCTAACCACTATTGTTGTAAATTTGTTGTTAATTTTTACGAATGTGAATCTTTAAATAAATCATTATGTTATGAAAACATCCGTTCATTTCTGTAACTTTAGTTACAGGGTATTTTTTGAACTCAGGAGGGGATAATAGCAAATATCGTGCCTTATCAAAAAAGCAAGAAAAACAATCTATTTTTCACTAAATCTAATCCTTTGGAGATGCGCATTGAGGCATAAATGCCCCAGACATATAAATGCCGTTTCAAAAATTTAAGAGTTATTTAAGAATTATAAGGAAGGAGAGTAATTATTTTGAAGTGGTGCAGAATATCCCCATTGAGACATTTAAGCCTCGGTATTCAGGCGATACCTCTTTATAAGACGGTGAATAGTTTTTCTATCGATTCCTGCCTTTTGCGCTGCACGCGATATATTGCCTGATGTGCCTTTTAAGAGGCTTGTGAGATAATTCCTTTCGAATGCAGCGAGCCATGCCTCTTTAGCATTTTTATACGGTAGATTTTCTACAGGAGGGAGAGACGGTGCTGTACATATTTCCTTTGGCAGGTCTTCCACGGCTATTTTGTCCGCATCGCACAGGACAACCGCTCTTTCCATGATATTTTGGAGTTCCCTCACATTGCCGGGCCACAAATAGCTTTCCATTGCCTCCATTGCATCCGGAGAAATACTTCTTATGTCTTTCTTATTCAATACAGTAAATCTATCCATAAAATGCAATGCAAGAACCGGGATATCACCCATTCTCTCTCTAAGAGGGGGAACGCTTATCTGTATGACATTGAGACGATAGTAAAGGTCCTCCCTGAATGTCTTCTCCGGTATGCTTTTTTTAATATCCCTGTTCGTTGCCGATATTATCCTTACATCTATGGATATGAGCTTGTTACTGCCGAGCCGCCTCACCTGCCGCTCCTGAATTGCCCTCAGGAGTTTTGCCTGCATTGTCATCGGTATCTCGCCGATCTCGTCAAGGAACAGGGTGCCTCCATGCGCAGCCTCGAAGAGCCCGGGCTTGTTTGTGTTTGCGCCTGTAAAGGCGCCTTTCTCATATCCGAACAGTTCACTCTCGAGGAGATTCTCCGGAAGCGCCGCGCAATCAACAGGGACGAAGGGCTCCGACTTTCTGAGGCTCCTTGCATGGATGGCCTTTGCAACCAGTTCCTTCCCTGTTCCGCTTTCGCCTGTTATAAGAATATTTGCATCTGTCTGGGACACCCTTTTTATGACCTCGATGACTTCCTGAATTGCAGGGCTCTTGCCGATAATTTCGTCTATCATGGAAGATGCCTTCAACTGCTCCTTAAGCTGCTTGTTCTCATCAGCAAGGGTCTTCTGCCTCATTGCCCTTTCGATGGCTATCCTGAGTTGTTCCGATGTGAATGGTTTGGCAATGAAATCAAAGGCCCCTTGTTTTACAGCCTCTACAGCGGTTGAGATGTTCGCATAGGCGGTTATTAAAATAACAGGCATATCGGGATTGAGTTCTCTTGAAGCACCGAGTATGTCAAAACCGCTTTTGCCGGGCATCCTGAGGTCGGTGAGAATAACATCGGGCGAAAGCCGGCTCAACTCTTCTGCGGCCTTTACACTGTCCTTTTCCATGATGCACTCATAATCCATTCTTTTAAGGAGCCTTGAATAGTTTTCAAGCATCTCTTCGTCATCTTCTATAACCAGAATCCTTCCTTTATTCACACCCATCACCATGTAATTGTTTAAACCGTTTGAACAGTTTTTAAAGGCAGATACACACTAAAAATAGCGCCGTTGTTCAGGACGCTCTTTACAGTGATATCGCCGCCGTGATTCTTTATTATTCCATAACAGATGGACAGCCCGAGACCCGAACCCTTACCCAATTTTTTAGTTGTAAAAAAGGGGTCGAATATCCTGTGCAGATTTTCTTCTGCAATCCCCTCTCCCTCATCCTTTATCCTGACTAAAAGAAAATCAGGTCTTTCAGAGGGGATCCGGGCATCTATATAGATATTCCCTCCGTCAGGCATTGCATCGATCGCATTTGCTATCAGATTCCGGAATACCTGCTCCAATCTGTCGGCATCTCCATAAATATCATGGACAGAATGCGGAATATCCATGTGCGCGACGCATCCATTTCTGTCCAGGTCGTCACGGAGCATCCCTACAACCGTTTCAATAATTGTTTTTATACTTACATGTCCGAATTCCACCGGATGATGCCTTGAGAAGATGAGAAGGTCCTGAACTATGGATGAAACCTTTGCAGCATATGAAGATATGACATCGAGGTCTTTCAGCACGCTTTCCGGCAAAAGAAGCTCCTTTGCTTCCATTTCAAGACATTCGATCCGGTTCAGGATTATACTTATCGGATTGTTGATCTCATGGCACAGACCGGCTGTAAGCTCCCCTGTGGCAGCAAGCTTTTCCGACTGGATAAGCCTGTTTTGGGTGTCTTTCAGTTCCTCTATCTTCTTTGTAAGCATTTCATTAAGGGTGGCTATTTCGCTGTAAGTCCTCTCAATCTCAAACTTCTCTTTCTTAAGCTTTTCAAAAAGATTATACCTCTGGATTGCCGTGGATACCTGATTTGCTATAGAAAGGAGCACATTAAGCTTATCCCGCGGCAAAACCCTCTCCGGTTGATAGGTCAGGGACAAAACACCGTGAATATCGGTGCCTGTTATCATAGGGATGCAGGCATGGGATATGTCGGCATTATCAGGGACATTGCGGTTTGGACAGATGGATGCGCTGCAACTGGTTCCGCGACAGGCTAAATAAGGAAGCCCATCCCTCAATGTAGAACATGCCTCGATAGCTGAGTCGATATGTAAATCCGGAATTAAACCGTCCGATGTCCTGAAGGCGGCAAGTTCAAGGTTGTTGCCTTCTCCAGCCATATATATGCAGCACATATGGGGATTGAAAAGGTTGTATGTCTCGTCAACAACGGCCTTTAACGTCTTGTCGATATTTATTGGAAGAAAACCTATGATGTTATTCAGTTTAATAACGGTCGAAAGCGCGGCAGCAGTCCATTGCTGCTTGCCCGTGGTTTCCGCAACTTCTGTTTTCTCTTTAACTTTAACGGATCGCATCGGCTCTGAAAAATAATGCCTCCAGGAATTCATCATCAAACTCCTTCATGAAGGCAAACTCCACTGTTTTTATGGCGCCGGAAACTTCCATTGCCTCCCTTTCCGCATCTTCGCAGAGGAGTGTCATCGCAATGCCTGCTCCGGCGGCATTTCCGACAGATACTATCTCGGCATCGGTTTTGTAAGGTATAAGACCTATTGTCTTCAGACTCTCCACGTCCACGCTGCTCCCGAATGCGCCTGCAATAAGGATTTTCTTGAGCTGTTCGGCCTCAAGCCCTGCTGCGCGGAGGAGACAGGCGATGCCTGATGCAAAGGCTGCCTTTGCCTGCTGGATTACTTCGATATCTTTATCTGTAAAAATGATCGGCCTGCCGATTGATGTTTCATTCTCTGCAGCTATTACTATGGAACCTTTCCTCATCCTGCTTGTAGCAATGGGCGGTACGATATGTCCCTTTTCGTTCAATATCCCTCTTTTAATCATAGAGGATACGGCAGATATGGCGCCTGTTCCGCATATGCCTTTCGGTCTCACGCCTCCGATAACGCTGTAGTTGATGTTCGAATCATCGTCGATCCTTACAAAATCTATGGCCCCTATGGTCGCCCTCATGCCCGAGCCTATCTGATAACCCTCAAATGCCGGTCCTGCACTTGCAGATGCAGCGAATATATTTCCCCTGTAATTAAGCACCATTTCTCCGTTTGTGCCGAGGTCTATCAATAAGCATGGTTCAGACGCCTTATGCAATCCGGTAGCGAGGACACCGCAGACCGCGTCACCGCCTATAAAGCCGCTCACAGAGGGGGCAATAACAACCTCCGCATCTCCCGCCAGCCCCATAATCTGAAAATCCTTCAGTTCAACGGCCTTCACGTGCAAGAGGTCTTTAACAATGGGCCTATACGGGAAAAGCCCTATCTCTACGGGGTTTATACCCATAAATATGTGCTGCATTATGGTATTGCCGCACACGGCTATTTTGCAGACACTGTCAGGGACGGCGGGTTTTCCGTTATCCGCATTGATGTCCTTTGCCCTGAAACAGAGCGTATTGAGGAGCCTTTTGATTTCCGACAGGAGACTGTTTCTCAGTTTCTGAAAGTTATTGCCGTTCTTTAGATTTGTTATTCTCGTTATTATATCGCATCCATAAAGGGTGGTCGGATTAAAGCAGGAACAATTGCTTAAAATATTACCGTTATGATCAAAAAGATAACCTGTTAATGTTGTTGTTCCCATGTCAACGGCTGCCATGTATCTTCCTCTTGCATTGCCGATGCCGTGCCTTACAGGATACGGAAAATCTTTATTTCTTATGGCTGTCAGTTCATTCCCGAAATAGGTGCTCTCCAGCATATCTTCACGGCTTTCCAGAGGGATGAACACCTCGCCGCTTCCGAGTATTTCTGTTCTGCAAGCCAGCCTGTATCCCTCGCTTATCAATGTCTCACCGAGGGACAGTATCTCGACCTCTGTTAAAGGGCTTGTCTCAGCCTTCACCACAACACGGCACTTGCCGCATGAACCGTTTTTGTTGCAGAGCACGGGTATCTTCACCCCTTCGGCAAGGAAGACCTCAAGGAGGTTGCTCTTTGCAGTTAAACCGATCTCCCGTTTTAATGGATTAATTATCAGTTTGATGGAATCGTTCATTGCGGATCCATTACAATAAAATCGCTGTCCCACTCGCCTGAAAAAAGTTTTCTCATTATCGGAAGGTCGGCGGTTTTCTGTTCAAATTGCCATCCCATTTCTGTAGCTGCATGCCTTGCCCTCAAAATACTTTCTTCTGTCTCTATCCCTGTTCTCACAAAGAGAAGCCTCTTATAACCCGCATAAATTTCTTCGATAATCCCCTCGTCATTATTTTTTAACCTTTTCCTTGCTCCTCTAATCTTCTCATTAGGGGTGCCGTCTTTCCTCACCCATCCCTCTGAAAGAAAATATGTCCCGGGCTCGTCTGAAAAGAGAGAGAAACGCTCATTGCTTCCGAGCATCATGTCAAAGCAGTCGTGGGCCTTCGGCATTACCACAGGCAAGCCCGCCGTATCGAGCTTTAAAGTGCCGCCGCAGTAACCGTAAAGCAACAGCACGGCATCGGCATCCGATGCATTGTCGATTGTTTCCTGAATCCGCTGCTGAAGAACACGAGGCGTTTTGTGATACCCGAAATCAAGCATAACAACGGAATGCCCATGCCCATCACCCAGCATTTTATTTATTTCCCTCTCGAATATCTTACAGGCTATCACCAAAAATCTCATAGTATCCTCAATATTTAAAGTCCCTCGCTGCCTCTACCACTGCCTTGATGTTCTCGATATCGGATTCAACAGGCACTTCGCATCCCGAGCCGATTATATAATTTCCTTTGCCTTCCGCCTCCATAAGGCACCTTCTTACCTCCTCTTTCATCTCCGCAGGAGAGCACGAGACAAAAGAGTAAGGTTTCAGATTCCCGTTAAGTGCAATATTATCGGCAAGTTTAAATGCCTCGCGAATTGGTACTACATAATCTATCGTAGCAAGATTTATTCCTGTTTTTTTAAAATACGGTATGATCTTCTGGGTTGCGCCGGCAATGCTTATCCATGAAATCCGCGAACCTTCGTCCCTGAAAGAGTCGTACATCCTCTTCAATCTCCGGGCTTCGTAATGAACAAACAGGGAGGGAGGGATAACAGCAGGGGACGCCACCGGGTCAAAAACAACGGGACAATGTGCGCCTGCCCTTATGAGCGCCCTTCCATAACTTATTGCAACTTCTTCGGTGAAGTCCAGAACCTGATTTATGCCGTCCGGATTGTCAACCAGTTGATACAGAAAATCTTCAAGCCCCATTATCTGCGAGGCAATACTCACAGGGCCCATGACGCACGCTGCAATTACGCATTCGTTCCCTGCAGATTCCCTGAGCCGCCTGCATGACTCGATGACAACAGGCATCCTGCCGTCCTTTAAAGGATCAGGGAGTTTCAGCCCCTTCACATCCTCTACATTCTGCAGAATATGCTCATTCACCGAAGGGTATGCGTCATCCTCGTAACGAAGAGTGCATCCCAGTGCCTCGGCCTCGACAGACAGGTCTGCAAAGGCAAACAGGATATCATATCCGATAGCCTCCCTTGCCTTTAATTGGCTCCCGGCTATAATTCTTCCGTTCGTAACATACTGAGAAATCCTGTAGCCGTTAAGTCTTGCAGTAATGCCGAAAATCTCAGGCGCAACGGGAGGCCTGTCTGGAAAATCACCGTTGATCGCAGCAAGCAGTCTCTCGTATGATGTCATATTCATCCTCGGCTAAAGTGGAAGACAAAGTATTGAAGCGACTTCGACAGACCAAGCGTAACATGGATGTTTAAGCGGGCTGTCGTAGCTTCGGAGAATGGCTGGATGCCATTCGAGAATGAAGCGGAAATACTTTGTCTTCCACATGGGGTTAAACACCGACTCCGACACTATTGAGATAATGAATAGCATCAAATGCATCCTTGGCTATGTAGTCCACGTTCAGGTCATCGGGCCTTGCCTGCTGGATTGCGGCGCCGCCTGCCAGCACCTTTATATCGGGCAATCCGTCTTTATAAAGAATCTCCCTGATCTCCCTGATCTCCCTGATATAAGGGATTGTGAGCGTTATTAGACTGCTCACACCTATATACCCTGCGCCTTCCACTACCGCCGCCTTTACAAAACTCGCAGGATCCACATCCTTTCCGAGGTCGATCACCCTGAAACCATTGGCCTTCATGAGCATTTTCACCACATGTTTCCCCAGTTCATGGATATCGCCTTTTATAGCGCCTAAAACAATGGTCCTTCCGGGTGCAGGCTCTGCCGTGGAAGAATGGGGCAGATACTTTGCCGCCACCTTATCCATTACCGCCATCATCGAACGCCCTGCGAGCATTATTTCGAGGAGGTTGAACTCCTCATTTGTGCATTTTGCATCCAGCGAGCGGAGTGCTGCCGTAAGCCCTTCATGGATAAGCCCTTCTACAGGAAAACCGCTGCCGAGAAGCCTTTCCGAAAGCTCAACAGCGCTTTTGGTCTCCCCGTCAACAACGGCCTTAATGAGTTGATGTATCTCTGTCTCCCTTTTCATCCGGAAGGAAATGCCCCTATTTATAATATCAGAAACGCCGGAATTTTGTTAACCGGGCATTTAGGCTGTGTGAGAAGTTTCATTAGGGACATTTAGTCTACATCTTGGGGCAATAATGCCGCAACCAGCACATACAATTTATTCAATTATATTATATTTCAGCAAAGCAGATGCCATGCTTCCTACTTCCCCATAAGACCTGCCACAACACTGACAATCCCTGCCGCAATGATCAAACCGGCAGGCAGCCCTCTCAGAAAAAGTACACCAATAAGTGTACCAAGCACTACAGCAAAAAGGATGTGCGGCTGCTGCATAAAACTTATGCCTCTACCCCCAAAATATGAGATGATTGCTGCGGTAGCTATTGTCAAGAAGAATATTGGATTTTTGAATTGTTCAAGCAGGTTAGAGAATTTGATCTTTTCAGTCGCAACAGGCATCATGATGAACACCATTAAAAAAAAGATGCCCAATAAAAAAGCAGGCCGGCTAACAGACGCCAGGGTACTTTTGTCAAATATGAGGGTGAGTAAAAATAAGACCCCAGCAGCCGCTGCGAGAATATAGTCCTTGAAGACAATGCTCAAAAATAGGATAACTAACAAAGCAATCCCAGCCTGTGACATTTTAACCTCCCTGTGTTGCTTATTTTATTCTTATTAAGGTAAACATTCTATCAAACGGTCAATCTCATCCTCTGTATTATAAAAATGTGGCGAAACGCGAATAGCCTCTCCCATTATTGAAGTAATGACATTTGCATGCTCCAGCTTTTTGTGTAATTCCCTCGCAGAGCGTTTGCTGCTCTCAAAGACAACAATACCCGAACGTTCAGAAGGCTCTATTGAACTCAATATTTGATAATCCCTTGCCTGCAGTTGATTTATCAGATAACCGGTTAGATTAAGAATCTTCTTCTCTACATTATCCATACCTATTTCCAGCAGTAAATCAAGTGCAGCACTAAATCCATAAATCCCTGGCATATTCAAAGAGCCCTCTTCAAATCGGGCTGCTGAGGGTAAAAGATTTAAGTCATAACTAAGGTGGTTCCCTCCATTATGTACACTCTTCCAACTAATATTAGTGGGGATAAGCTGTGGCAAAATCTCTCTGTCGCAGTAAAACACCCCTATGCCTCCAGGTCCCAGCAGCCATTTCCCGGAGTTTGCGGACAAAAAGCTAACCTTGTTTTTTTTGACATCCAGATCTAACGCGCCTAATCCCTGAGCAGCATCCACAAAGAAATAAATTCCTCTGGCAGCACATATTTCTCCTAATGTTTGCAAGTCATTGCAAAACCCTGTGTTGAATTCAACAAAACTTATTGATAAAAGTTTAGTTCTAAAATCAATCTGCTTCAGAATATCCTCAATGAGGATACGTCCATTAAAAGGATGTACAAATCTGGTTTCCACATCTAAACGTGCCAGATTCAACCATGGATAGACATTGGCTGGAAACTCTCCCATAACAGTAACAACATTATCCCCTTGCTGCCATGGAATACTCTCAGCAGCGAGAATAATTCCCTCGGAGGTATTTTTGACAAAGGCTATCTCCTCTGGTTCGGCATTAATGAGTCGCGCCATTTTAAGACGAGTAGATTTTGCCTGCTCAACCCACATTGGAAAGCTTAAACTTCCGTTTGCCGCACGGTCGTCAAGCCATTGTTGCATAGATTGGACTACACGCAAAGGCAGTGGTGCAAGTGTAGCATGGTTTAAATAACACTGTTTTAGAGTTATGGGGAATTCCATCCGGTATTTAGTTAAATTCATAGAATCAAACCTCTCTCTAAATTATAAATTTTTTATAGCGTAGTATAATCCCATCCCCCTTCAGGTGGTTCAACTACCCGAATAGGGTACTGCAAATTATCCAGGTCAATTAAGATGCCTTTTGGAGCAGGGGCCAGCGGTTCCCGTCCTGTCAGAATCTGAACTGCTTCATGGAAAGAGAAAAGTGCTAACAGATGTGCTCTGACCGGTGTGATGATCCATCCATCTTTCCCTTCACAGTAATTGCCGGCCCAGGAGGCAGGTGCTCCCATTTTGACAGAATACCATGCCCTTTTTTTCTTTATATCCGCAATCTGCTGACGCAATTCCATAGCAGTCAATTTCTTGCCCATACAAGGCAAATTAAGTGCTGCCTCGTAGGGAACTCCTTCCGGGAAAAAAGAAGATACAAACCCCCGATTAGGTGGGCTGCCGGACATCCCTACACTCGGAATCCCTAACTCCCTGGCAGTCCTGTGGATTATAACCCTTGATGGCATATCGTCCACTGCCTCCAACACTATGTCATGTCCGCTTAAAAGCTCAACGGCATTATCTTCATCTACTCTTGCTTTTACCGTCTTTACTTCAATGGTTGGGTTTATTTCTCTGATAATTCTTTCAGCAACTAATGCCTTTGGCTCATCCAGCGTAGAAGTGGAAGCCAACATCTGTCTATTGATATTAGAGATATCAAAACTGTCCATGTCCATTCCTGTAATGCCGCCTATACCCATCCTGGCACATAGAATTGCCTCATAGCCTCCAACACCTCCTAACCCACAAACGGCTACTCTCGCCTTCCTTAATTTCTCCTGTTCCTCTATTGTGTAGACGCCGATATTCCTTTTGACCATCTCCCAGTAAAAGGCATCCTTATCCATCTATTGCTCCTTTTTTATTGTCATCATGAAAACCGACAGATATTTCGTCAGGATTAATAAGGCTATCGTTGTAGTTCCCTTTCAAAACAATATGGCTGAAATGGCCTGAGCCTTCAATGAGCCTGTAAGAGTGCATAACACCTTTAGGTATAAAGACCGTGGCAGGCGAAGGCACAATATAGACCTCGCCATCAAGAACAACCTCGGCCTTCAGTCCTTCCAATTCCTCGTTATTTCCAAGAAAGATGTATACACTGCTCACATTGTGGGCATGTGCGTCTACATAATCAGGCTGGTCAGGGGTCACATCTTTAGCTGTCCTCACCATCGCGTAGAGATCCGAGTCAGAAAATAGTCTTTTTTCCAGAAAGACCCTTCGCTTGCCCGGCGCCAGATCATTATGAAAAGGCAACTCCGAGGTTCTTCTTATTTCAGGTTTTATGATATTTTCAGCAAATCTCTTTCCCATCTTTTTCTCCTCCCGAAAAGTTGTTTGTAAGACTTAGAAGCTCCTCATCGCTATAGGATGGGTGTAAACCATTCTTTATCTCGTCAACGATGCGTGCTATATCCTTATCCTCAAGTTCAATGCCGAGCCTCTGGAGCCTTGCCTTAACTGCTCTCCTGCCTGCAAATTTATCCACAATAATCCTTCTGTCACGGTTTATCAACTCAGGAGAGAACGGCTCATAGGTTGAAGGGTCTTTCAGGACTCCCGATGTATGAACACCTGCCTTGTGTGAAAATGTATTCTCTCCAATAACAGGCCTGTTCATTGGAACCTTCACACCGCTGAACTCCTCTACCATATGCGCAAGCCCAGTTAATCCCTTAAGGTCTACTGTATCAATCCCGTAAAGTATCTTTAAGGCCACTGCGAGGTTGCACAAAGGTGTTATTCCAGCTCGCTCTCCAAGTCCATTTACAGTCACATGGATACAGTCAGCCCCTCCTTCAAAGGCTGCAAGGGAATTGGCTATTGCCAGACCCAGATCATTATGGCAGTGGGCATCAAGACTTACACCAAACTCCTTTTTCATTTTGCGAAAAAGAGAGCGCACTTCGTCCGGCAGGGCTATTCCTACAGTATCAGGAAGGCTTATCCTGTCTGCCCCTGCATCCACTGCTGCATGGCATATCTCTATTAATGCATCTAAATCAGCCCTTGTGGCATCCTCAGCAGTAAACCTTACTTTTAGCCCACTCTCAGCAACCCTTTTAACTGACTTGTAAACCAATTCTATAGCTCTCCCGATATCCATCTCCAGTTTCTTATGGAGATGTACTTTTGATGAGCCAAGAAATATGGCAATTCTGTCCACACCTGTTGAAAGCGCAGCGTCTATGTCTTTATCGCAGGCCCTACAATGAACCACCAACTCAGCCTTAATGTTTTCCTTTACCACCGCTTTTATGAACTCGTCAATATCCTTTGATATAGTTGGATGCCCCAACTCAATCATATCTATCCCTATGGAGTCTAATGCACGCGCTATCTCAAGTTTTTGCGCCACGGTGAATGAAACTCCCGGCGTCTGTTCTCCCTCACGCAGCGTGGTATCTAAAATGAAAATCCTTTTCATTATTACCCCCTTTCATCCTACCGCCTATTTGAACACCAGAACCTTCCATTTTGATGAGTCTATCTTCTCCACTTCCGCATTTAACTCCTTACTTTTTATGTATGCGAGAATAGATTCCATGGAACAGATGTAATCAGTGAATATTTCCAGTGTTCCTCCTTCAGGCAGTTTTTCAATCTCCTTTTTTGTTTTTATAACAGGGTATGGGCACTGCTCACCACAAACGTCCAGCTTCTTCATAATAACCTGCACCTCCTATAATTTTGTGTAATCCCAGCTTCCATCAGAAGAGGTTTGAATGGATACCATTGGATTTGAGGCCATATCCACGTGCAAAAGTTGTGGAGAATAAACAGGCTCCAAATCAGGTCTCCGAATTACGAGTTTCATAATCTCAAAGCTCGCCAGCAATCCCACAATGTTTGCAACAGGCGATATAACCGCCCATGCCTTCTCACCCCTGAGGTACTTATCAGCCCAGTCTGCAAGGGCTCCCTTAGAAACTGAAAACTTTGCCCTCTCATCTTTAATTGCGATTACTTGTTTTTCCAACTCATCAGTCAACTCCTTGCCTAACGATAGGTGCTTCAGCGCCTTTTCGTAGGGAACTGAAGTTGGAGAAAGACACATCACCCCTCCTCTAAAAGGAGGGGTGACCGCTATCCAAACAGAAGGGATTCCAAGTTTGTATGCAGCACGGTGAACGATGACCCTGAAAGCCAAATTATCTGTGCCATCAAGAATAACATCGGTTTGTGAAAGCAAATCTTCTGCATTCTCTTTTGTTATAAAATCAGTGGTGATCTTGATTTTTACACGCGGATTGATGTCTTTCAAAATTCTCTCAGCTTCTTCTGCTTTAGACCTTCCGAGATTGCCCACGAAGCTGAGCATCTGTCTGTTCAAATTGCTGGGCACAAACAGGTCGCCGTCAATGATGTGTAGATTCTCAATTCCCATGCGTACACATTGAATAGCTGTGATACCCCCAACCCCGCCGACCCCGACTACTGTCACTCTGGCCTTACGAAGTTTTTCCTGCTCTTCTAATGTCAGGACTCCATAGTTGCGGTCGAATATCGCTTCATAGGAAGGTAAATTGTTCATGTTATTCCTCCACAGCATATTTAAAAACTCATTGTTAAATTCATATATACATTTCTTCCTGGCTCAGGGATTCTGTCAGTTGTCTTATAACCATCCTGATTAAAGGCAAAGTTCTTTGATGTGTGCTCATAGTAATACCTGTTAAGTAGGTTCTCTACACCAGCAGTTATTAAGATATTGCCTTTTAATTTCCATCCAAGCCTCAGGTCAAAGGTTGAAAAGCCATTGGTAATTCCAGGGTCAACAACAGGGTCGTATCTGTGCTGGCTTGCTACAAAGCGTCCCATCAACTCTGCCCAGAGCTTTCCAGAGATATCATCATATCTGACTCCGAGCCTTCCCTGAAGGGGCATTATCTCTGGAAGAGATTTATTTTCAGTCTTGTTTTCACCCCAAGTGTATGACGCAGATCCGAGGAGAGATATTTTGTCTGTGACAAGGAAGCCAGCTGAGAGTTCGCCTCCGTACAAGGTTGCATCTACATTCTTATAACCCATAACAGGCTGACCTGAAAATGTCTTCCCTGTATCAAACTGCGTGATGTAGTTATCAATGGTGTTGTGGAAGATGGACAGGTTATAATTAAATTTTCCTATCTTGCCTTTGTTGCCTAATTCGTACTGCAGGCTTGCTTCCGGTTTCAGGTTTGGATTCCCGATATCCCATTTGCCGCCGGGGATGGGAAGGAGCACCCTGAACCTCTCCCTCGGGTCCGCAGTTCTTACGCCTCTACCGACCCCGGCATACAAATCTACTCCCTTGATTATATTGTAATTGCCTCTTAAGAAACAGCCGATATTTGTCTCGGATTTATCCAGATTAAGGGATGTGCCTGTGCCATAATATGTATCAAAATAGCCCCGCTCTGTTGCACCTACAGCCTTTGCCTCAGCATTTACAAGGTCTGCCCTTGCTCCGGCTGTAAGAGTGAAGTTTCCAAATTTCTTTTTTGGCTGCGCAAAAATTCCAAAGTCAGTAATAGTCGTGTCAGGAATAGCCCTTATATCAGCCTGGCGCACACCGGCTAATGTCCTTCTCTTAAGGATTATATCCCACCACCTGTTGTAATAATCCACGCCTATATCCGTTTCATCCATAAAATCAAGGGTGGCCTTAATCTTCCCGCCGTATGTCCTGCTTTCTGAAGGCGCTTCCATCTTCATGGTCGGGGTTGGATTTGTATAAATAAACTTGGAATAGTTGTCCATCATGTGGTCTACCCATGAAGAATAGATTCTGGCTTCCAGTCTGGTTAGCGTATTTGAAAGATTTTTGAGATCCATATTTACCGCAACCATATCCATATTATCCTTTGGGGAGTCCATGGCTAAAGTCGGGTAAAAGACATCTTTTGCCCGCTGTCCCATGTAATCAAATCCTATCTTTTTATTTTTATCTATGAAATAATTAATGCCGGCAGTGAAATTGGATTGTCTAAAATCCGTTGTTATCCTTTTGCCGTTTCCATCCTTATAACCATCGTAGTCCTTGTAGTCATACGATAGATTAAAACCAAATGGCGCCTTGCCGCCCTGAATGGTTAATCCACCTTTCATGCCGTTTGATACGCCGTCAAAACCGGCTCTGATTTCCGGATGGAATTCAAGTTTTTCATAATATTTAGGCTCTTTCATCTTTATGTTTATCATGCCTCCAAGCGACCCCGGTCCCCGCGTAACATCAAAAGGTCCCCTTATCACTTCAACACCGGCAACTCCATAGGGTGTTATGTGAAAGGTCGGAGGGTCCATCCTGTTCGCGCATGCGCCGTAAAGAAATCCACCATTAACAAGTACGCTAAGCCTGTCCTTTGTCAGGCCGCGTAATATAGGGTCAAAGGCAAGCCCGGTTCTTCTTATAGCGCCGAGGCCTTCCACATCTTTTTTTAGCAGGTCCCCGATATCCACAGGCTGAAGCTCGTCGATCCTTTCCTCGGGCACCTTGCCGGTAAAAAGCTCTACCTTTTCGCCTACAACCACTATAGGCTCCAAAGTTGTTACCCTCTCCTTTTCCTCTGCCCATACGAGTTGTGACAGTGCAATGAGCAATGCCAATAAGACCGTCATACAAAATTTTGATCTCATCTGTCTCTCCTTTCTTGTTTTATTTCTTGTGTTAGTTTTTCATTCTCAATCTTTAATTGTCTTTATCTCCTCAGCACCTCCTTCAAAAACAAAAGCCGATAAACAATCCCGAATCATCAGGACTACTTATCGGCTTGCTGGCTTGTCCAAATGTGGGGACAGTCCCGATTCTACGGCTCGCTTCACTCGCCCGTAAATCTGGGACAGTCCCCTTTGGACTGGCTCGCTGGCTAATCTATTGTCTTTTGCAGTATCAGCTTATCGTTCTTTGTGAGTATCAGGACATATCTCTTGCCTCCATATTTTATGATTAACGGCAAATCTTCTGAGCTGAGAATTAACGCGCTCTTAATATGCCCGTCTTTTATTTCAATTGTCTTGTAACTATCAATATTCATAAAGCGCTCAAGTATTCCTTTTCTTAGTTATACAATCATCTATCCTTATTACCGCATGACTGCCTCCCTGTTATGTTTTTTAAAAAGGCGGCTCCACCCCAGAAATTTTAATTATGATTTCTCATGAAATTCCCGAAGTGGAGCCGAGTCAAACGGGGAGGAATGTCCTAAAGGACAATCCAAATACGGGCATGGGAATGCCCGTAAGATGAAAAACAACTCGCATCTTCGGAACTGCAGGTTAGACTTTAGGGGGGCGCTCTTTTTGAAAGGCTACTAAGAATCGATTAAATACGGGATTTGGAATATCATGGGAACCGGCAAAGCTCGATGGAACAAGCCTGCACGGACATTCATAAACGAACGGCATATCAGTGCTGCTCAGAACGCCTGTGCCGGAGACGTTGCAGACATTAAGCACCGAAATAGACGTCTCTGTGCCGGCATATGGATGGACAACGACCGTCTGCGGTATCACCGACATGCTCAAGGCAATTAAAACTATTATTGAAATTAACTTCATTACTTTATATTGATAGCAAAATATATGCCATAAGCAGAGAGCTGATGTCAGAATAACTAAAACGTATGGAATACGTCAACATCTCCGGAAGCGCATAAGAAATTTCAATATTAATGGGACATTATTGCTCCAAAAATGTAGACATAATGCCCCTCTTGTTATTTTCACTAAAAAAGGCTTAATACCAAACCTTAGGCTTTATATCTTTAAGGTATAGAGACATTTTTGCCCCACCATCTGCCAAATAAAAATCTAACTCCTTCCTGCCTTTATCTTAAAGACGAAATCGTAATTCTGGATATCTTCCCATCTATGGCCTTTCAACGTCGAGCGCGTATCGTCGCTGTCACCGTAAGGATTTCCGGGAATATAAAACCAGTTCATTATCACTTCTCCCGAATGCCTCAGAACTATCCAGTATCTGCCCTTTTTAAGGACTGCTTTCTCCGGAAAAGTAAAATCCACCCAATAATATCCCGGCATCCTTTTGATGTTTTCGAGAAATAGAGGCACGGATCTCATCCCTTCAAACCCCGGCCTGCCGTTTTCGTCGGATACAAGGTCTATATAAATCGTGCCGTCTCCGCCGAATTTTCTCATCGCAAGAGAAATTTTATCGATATTCAGCTTTTCATCTATCTCGAATGCCTGAGCATATACATAGCTGGACGTTACATATTCAGCGGTCTCCTTATCCAATATCCTCACGCCCTTATCTCCCACTATCTGATATATATTCACAAGACTCGGAAACTCCGTATTTCCGAATTCTATAATTTTACCGGGCGGCAATTTAGGCTTTTCATAAGGCGGATACGGCTTCACTTCGGCCTTTGCAAGAAAATTATTGCTCAGAAGATACGCCCTCGGCGACCTTTCCGAAGATTTCATTTTAAGCGAAACAACGTCGTCAAGAAATTTGGCATTCACTGTTTCGCTGTATTCAGGCAGATAAGGAGACCCTCTCCATGAGTCGTTTATATCATCCGAATCAAGGCCGTGAGTCTGCTTGATATGCCTTGACGATGTGAATTGCTTTGACTGCTGCGGATCATACGACAGCCATCCTAAGTCAGGGAAATATATCTCCATCCAAGCGTGGCCTCCCTGTCCTAAACTCTGCACAAGAAAATCGTTATTTCCGACAGGCACCTTCAGCGGCTGTTTAAGGCTTATGCCGCCTACAATCCTTGAAGGTATGCCGACAGCACGTAAAAGCGCCATGTTGAGATGGGCGAAGTTCTGGCAGTTGCCTGATTTGGTTTTCAGCGTATACAGGGCGTCGAATTGGGGAGGGTTGTAGGTATATTTAACATTATCCGCAACATAGTTGAGAATAGCGGTAACGGCTTCGTGTTCTGTGGACGCGCCTGCTGTAAGCTTCTTCGCGAGGGCTGCAATCTCGGGACTGTTGCTCTGGACAATGCCGGTAGGCTTCAAGTAAATCGCTTCACTCTGTGGAACGGATTTGAGCGGAAAAGACGCCTTACTCTCCATAGCGGAAAGTTCGGATTTTATATATGTCTCGAAAGAGAGGCTAAGCTGAACGCTTTTGCTCAGATTGTTCCATGTAACTGTCTTAAAGCGGTTTCCGAAATTATCCGAGCCGTCCTCCACCGATACGGGCTGTGGATCAATTTTTAAATTCAGCGCCTGCGTCTCCTGCGAAACCGTCTTATTCGAAAATGCCGAAGGGAGTGCGAATTTGAATGTAAGCTTCGACAGCGGCCTGTCTACGCTGAAGCCTATTTGCTGGGTCACCTGAACCCTGCTGTTGAGCCTCCCTTCGAGTATAAGGGTCTTGGCGTAAGACAAACCCCCAAAAAGCATCACTAATAAAAGGCATAAGCCGATTGATTTTCTCATTTCCTTACATTAATATAAATCCCCGAACTTCTTATCATCGATCTTGCCTTGCAAAAACGCATCCAGAGTCTTCGAACGGCTCTGCGACTTAAGTTCATCCAGCGCCCTGCTTAACTGATCCGCATTGATATTGCCGCTTTCGAACGCCGATTTGAGCTTGGATCTGGCTATCTCTACGTCCATTACCTTTGCCCTTTCCCAGTTCCTCGTCACCGCAAAATCTCCCCTGCCGGATATCTGGGGATTCTGATCCATGCCCTTTAATTTCCTCGCTGCCCTCGATACGTTTTCCTTTATGTAATCCGCCAGTTCATCCACCTTCACCCACATGTCTTTCCCGGCGCCGCCCTTCATCCCCTCCAGCAGATAATGGCTGAATATCCCGGACTTAAGCTCTCTTTCGTCTTCCCACGATTGCTCATTTGTCGCCGATGACGTGATAATTACTTTGCCTGTGCCTTTCGGTTTCATTATTTCAGGCGTTACCATTATTCCTACCAAAGGTTTCCCACCTTTAGGCACTATCGACTTGCCTCCTCCGGAAAAACACGCATCCAGGGCTACCATTACTCCCTTTGCGTTGGATGTATCCACGAGTTCCTGCAGATACGACATCTTTATGCTTGTATCTTCCATCGCCTCGGGGTCGGTTATTACAGCATCATGAGGCACAAGAAAGGCATCCATGAACTTGTCCCCTTTTGTCTTGGGCGCTCCGTGACCCGAGTAATAAACATACACATATCCGTCCCATGTCTTTATCTTTCTCAATGCCGCTACCATTTCATTCCTTGTGGCCTTTTCGTTAAGCAGCAAAACAGCGTTTTCTTTAGGCACTCCTCCATAGCGGGGATCTACAAGCAGGCTGTAAACCTTCTTCGCGTCTGTCGCCGCGTATTGAAGATTAGGCATATCTTCCCTGCCTGCGTAGTCTATTCCGATCACAACCGCGTATATTTCACGCCTGAGAGGAGGAAGTTTCTCGCCGGGAGCCAACGGGACTGTTATATCTTCCGCGTCCGTCTTATATCGCTGAACCTGCTGTGTAACGCCTGGAGCCGGCCTTGAGGCGAGCAATGTCCTTATGCCCTTTCCTGCCTGATATTCCGCAAGCATCTGGGTTCTGACTTCCGAAAGCATGCGCTTTAAGTTGTTATTAAAGCTCTCATACCCGTAGCCCATGAGAAATGCCGATGTGCCGTATGTCGCATGAACTCTGCCGCTCATAGGATCGATAACATTAATAGCAATCTTCTGGTCTGCCTGGGATTCCGTATACTCTATTCTGACCGTCAAATCCCGTTGAGTGCCGATATCAACCCTCGTAAATATGCGCGATTTGATCATATCTTCGGTAATGCGCTCGCACGTCGCTCTTTTATAATTCGCGATGGTTTCATCGGTGTTCATCCAGTCTCTCCACAGTTTTGTATACTCCGCAGTAAAGCTGCAATCGGACTCTATATGGACATTGGCATCTATATACCCGCCGGCAGGCACCGTATCCCATACCATATTCCTCTGGTACATATCTTTTGATATGGTAACGCACCCGACTGCGAATGATGTCAATAGTATCAATCCGAGCCATTTTGTTCTTTTACGCATTATATTGCCCTCCCTTAAAAATACTCCTATCCGTTTGAACGGAGCATTTGCAGCATATTGTTACCCTTCTGGTTGAGTTCAAACCCTCTCCTCAGAAGTATAGGCATTTCCTTACCAGCTATCGCCCTTCCGAATATGGCAATAGCCCGCATCTTGAGCCTTACTGCATTAAGAAGCATATTAATCTTCTCCTGTTTCCCTGCCGGAGGTTCTATAGACCTCAACACCTGAGCAGCCACAACATATCTGCGGTGCAACCGTTTTATGTCCTCAACGCTAAAAACGCTCGTCTTACTGCGCCCGCGTAAAGATTCTGCAAGTTGGTTTGTCTTTTCAGAAAGAAATCTTATCTCGTCGATTATTCTAGGGACTTTAGTGCTATATTTCTGCTCATCCATTTTAACAGGGGCGGCAGCCTTCGGATCCGCGAGCATGACCTCCACTTCGAGCGTAACCTTATAAATATTGCCGTCCTGTTTTTCATCTAGTATCTTGTATGTGCGGACAAAGCCTTTTGTCTTCGATAAAACTTCGTCTCGTATTTCCGCGAAGTCCTTGACTTCTGTCTCGCCTTTTACCATAACGCCGCGCGCCTGCTCGACAGCGATCCTCAAGCCGTCGCTTATAGCCATTTTACGAGCAGCGGCAACATCGTCCTTCAAAGTTCCCACGCCGTCTACCTGAACGGATAAGGCATCTTCTTCGGAATCGTTTTTTGATTCCGTTTGCATAGGTTTTTGCTCTTTATTTAACGGTCTTGCATGTACTGCCTCGAAGGTAAAAACAAGAATAAATAGAGTTATTATCGCTACAATTACTTTCTGCAAATTAGACATATTAAAAACCTCCGAACTAATTCATCTCAAACATATTCTTCAATGCCCTTTCAGCTTCCGACAAAATGTTTTCTGAAATCCATAGCGATGTCTTAGAAAGCCTCTCAAGCGCATCTTTTGATTCTTTATAATTCATATTGCCGACTGCCGCAGACCAAAGCACTATGCCTAACGAGCCATGAACCTCCATGCCAAGGGAATTAGCAAGAGTTCTTGCTTCTGCATCGTCCGTAAGAAACCATTCAGGTTTTAATCTTTTTGCAAGTATAATAGCTTCCGCCTCTCCGAAATCAAGTATTCCTGAAAGAAATAAAGACTCGGCGCTTTTTATTTCATCCGGCATCAGCGCCTTTGTATTTATCCATTCCGGCTTATGTTTCTTCCATTGCGGATGGAGTTCGCTCATTTCCATATCTACCATTTGTGGAATATAAATCTTACCGGCCTTTTTAAGCAATTTTAATAACTCTGCCTCTTGCAGGTGCAAGATAGGGCCGGTATCGCATACAATCACCCTCATTTAGCACTCGCTTTTACCTTTAATGCCCATTCAATATCTTCTTTCATAAACCGCTCCATAAGCCTGAGCCGGTTATGCCGTATAAACTCCTGCAAGGCAGTCCGCATCAACTCCGCTTCGTCTGCGAACCATCCGCTCTTCACATAGTTCTCAACTTCCTTTCCAAGCTTTTCGGGAAGAGGAACCTTAACCGTCTTCATCATTCTCACCTCCTGCCGTTATTTTATCAGATATTCGTCTGGTTAATGAAATTTTATTCCCCTATCCTTTCAAGCAAAAACCTGACCTGCCTGTCTTCGGGTTTAATATTATAGCTTCCCCTCACTTTTATATTTAATCAGCCATCCCTGTCAACTGAAAGGCTGCCCCAAAATAGGGATATTCAGACTGCTTTTTTTCTTGATAATTTTCACATCAGAAATACAAATCCGAATTTTATGCGATAGGAAGCCTCCTGACACGATATTCTTTTTCATCTATTGATACAATCGATCCTTCCGCAAGCTCGATTTCAATTAACGGAAGGACTGATATTAGAAGTCTTGAGACTTTATCCGGTTTGGCATTATCAACACGCAAAGAAATTACACTCGGCCCGTTAAGTCCGCTTTGAGCGATAATTGCAGAGAAATCCAAGTCCTGTGTAATGATTACAGCCTGTTCTTTATGCGCTAATTGAATAATCTCTTTATCGGAAGCCGTAGCAGAAAGTTTATCTGTGATGCGGACAACATCATATCCTTTATTTTGGAGTGCCTTAACGGTAAGGGGAGAGATATGAATATCCGCTATGAACTTTAATTTCATATCTTCTACTCAGCATAAGCAGGGGTAGGATGATGATACTCGCTGGCAAGCCATGCAGCATACTCGATAACCTGAAGTATATCGCCTTCTTCAAGTTCAGGATATGCCGTCAAGATTTCTCCATGGCTCATTCCGGAAGCCAGCAGTTTGAGCACAAAAGCAACAGTTATACGCATGCCGCGTATAATAGGCTGCCCCATGCAAACTTCGGGATTGACGGTTATACGATCAAATAGTTTAGCCATGTCAAATCCTCCTTTGGAAGTATTATATCAATCCTCATGCCCCAATTGCACAAAAAATCTCCGATTATATCCAAACTAAATCTTCCCCTATTGATTTAGCCGAACTTTTATTTTCCTATCCTCTCCATCAAAAACCTGACCTGCCTGTCTTCAGGGCTTAATCTCATTACCTCTTCGAATGCCTTTTTTGCCTCTGCCTCGTCCCCTTTCTGATAATACATAAGGCCGAGGGACTTTTGGAGCGTCGAATCCTTCGGGAATTTGTCCGTGCCTTCTTTCAGGTATTTCAGCGCCTTCTCCTCTTCCTTCATCTCCTGATAACAAATAGCGATGTAATAATAAACATCAGGCGAAGGCAATGCCTTTAGCGCTTCTTCAAATAATGTAACCGCCTTCCCGTAATTTCGCTGCCTGAAATAATTGCCTGCTTCGATGACGAATTCTGTTGCCTTTTTCTGCCGTTCTTCCTGATTCATGGATGCGTAAGGATTCGATACGGCATCAACTATCTTTCCTTCCGGGATTCTGTTGTCATAAACCTTTGATACGGCAATTCCGGCAATCTTCATCTCGTCCGTATTTATCGAACCCAGATAGTTCGCGCCTACCTTTATGTTTTGCTCGGATGAAATATTTCTCTGATTGTCGAATATATTGTTATCCTTAATATCTCCGGAAAAACCTTTAAGGACAATGCCGTCTTCGTTCTGAAAGATATTGCTGTTCATAATCCTCGCGTCCGTCTTTTGAAGTTCTATGCCTGTTTTATTTCCTGAGACAACAGTGTTTCTAATTATTACCGAAGGCGTGCCGGAAACCGCAATGCCCGTATCGCTGTCCGTAATTACTCCTGAATCCAGCATTCCCTCTGCGTTTTGCAGTAACATCGCGGTAACGGCTCCCTTTATCCTCAAGCCATTTATAGTGATGCTGCCTCCCTCGACTCTAATGCCTTTCCATTTCTTATTACCCGATGGGATAAACTCAACAGGAGATTCTTTCCCACTTACGACTATTTTGCCGTAAACAGTCAACGACGAGTTTTCTTCAAACATTATCCTCGTTTCAGGCTCTATGGCAAGAGATAATCCCTTCGGAACTGTCAGCGAATCCTTCACGATGTAATTCCCTGCAAGCGCCGTATCCGTTCTGATCTCTCCGCTTAAAAGCACTGGCTCCTTCGATGTAACGGCTGATTTAACGGCATCTACGAGTTCGGATTCATTACCCACTTGGTCAACGGCAATCACCCTGTAATAATATGCAATGTTCGGCCTTGCGGTCTTGTCTTCAAACGATGTATGTTCTGTTGCCGAAACCTCAGCATATCCGCTCAAAGGCTGTTCGCTCCTTAGTATTTTATATCCCTTTAAATCAGGCACATTTTTCAGGCCTTCCCATGAGATGTCTATCCTGTCCTGAAACCCCTTTGCCTTTAAACCTTTCACCTGAGGAGGAGGCGTAGTGTCGAGGGTTGCAAACCCGCTCACATCTACCCACTCGCTTTCATATCCGCCCGGCCTCTTCAAAGAAGCAACTATAGGCATGTCCTTTGCGTTGTCTCCGGATATCACGAGATATTCGCCCATATATATTCCGGGCTTCGTCTCCTTCATCGGAACGCCTTTTTTGAAGTTCCCGATGTCAAAGGTGGCGACCAATCCTTTTTCGCCTTCGAGTCCGACTCTTATAATCTTCCCTTTGCCGAAAGGCCCTTCTTTAACATTCGTGAGGACTTCCTTAATCGCAGGCCTGTCCTCAACAGCCATGCCTTCGGGGGAGGGGATTTTTTCATTGAATTTATAGGCAAGCTCGTTCACCATCCTCACCTGCTGAATCTCTCTTATGTTCATTGCGGTAGACACGGCAGTCATTATCAGCCCGATGGGAGAGAGAGGCACGCTGCCTTCGTGATACCTGACTGCATCCTTTATCCTGAATACCTCTTTGCCTGTCCGCGTATTTACCATCCAGACCTCGGCCTCGACTCCAAGCTGAGAATAAACGCCTGCATATACCTTTGTGTAATCCGTAACCCTGCCGTAAATCAGCCCGTCGCAGCCTATGGGTTTGCATATGTCAGCCGGCTTTATATCGAGAATATTTTTACCCGACGATTTTTCGAGATGGACGATCTTCTCATCAACAATGCTCAATTCTACATCACGATACGGCTTTGAACTGAAGTGGTTGTAAAAAGCCCTTCTCACCTGATTGGCTATGCCTATCTCCTTTGTCTCGTTCTGAAACGGCATGACCGCAACCGTCCTCGGCATATCGCCTTCAGACACGCTGATTTCAGGCATATCCTTTCTTATCTCCTGCGAAGGCGGAGCGCAGGAAATCAAGGCTGTCAACATTAAAGCTGTCAGGAATAATTTTTTCGTATTCATAATGATTTTCTCCTAAAGATTATTATCTTATCTTAGCCATCGGCATGTTGAGCCTATCGCCTATCGCCTCGGACGAAGGAAGCAACACTGGCGTCTGATCTCTGTTAAGTTCAAGAGAAGCCTTCTCAGATACATTTGTTTTTACATAATCGTAAAGCTCACCAAGCTCAATCGTGCCGTTTCCATTTTTATCCGCCTCTCCTCTCATACCCCTTAAAAGAAAGTATGTAAATAAGCCATGCTTGGCACTGTCATAATCAGAGCTTATCTGACTGCCGGTTGACGCTGCGAGAATATTTATTTTCCCGCTTGCAAGCACAGGATTTTCTATTGATATTACCAGCGGACGGGCGCCGCTTTTTGTAACGCTTCTGCCTCCGGTGCCCGAGAAGCAGCTATCAAGCATTACGATAACTTCTTTGGCAGAAAGTTTATTAAGGGATTCATACATCTTTCTTAATGGGTATAGTTTTGATGGGAAATCAGGATGGCCTTCATAAGGAACAATATATGCTTCTTTTCCCTCCATATCAGGTGCGCCGTGTCCCGCATAATAAACAAAGACCGTTGAATCCTTGCCAACCCTCCTTGGAAGCCAGTCTCCAATGTATGCCTCAAGGTCGCTCTTTGTAACAGATGCATCAGTTAATAACTTAATGTTGTTCCTTGGGATACCGCCTACATTTTCCAGATACTTTGCTACGATCTCGGCATCCCTGCTTGCATATTTGACGGCAGGAATTGCTTCCTCACGATATTTGCTGATTCCGATTACTAAAGCAAATGCTTCTTTCCTTTCAAAGTTTTTCGTCTTCAATGGGATGTCATCCACATTTATCTCTGAAATAACCTCTACAATTTTTTTAAGCTCTGCCGGCTTCATGGCGACACTTAAGGTTTTCATCTCTGTCGGAGAATACCCTCTGCCCTCTTTCACTTCTATTGAAAGCTCTGCCGTTGTTATTGGAATCTGCGCAGGCAAAATAGTTTTAAACTCTGCTGTTTTCTTTTCCCCTGCCTTTATATCTCCGATAATTTTTCTTTCACCAAGATAACTCAAAAGCGCTTGGTTGCCAGTTAGAGCCACCTGAACATCCTTCGCAAGTCCCTTGCCTTTGTTTTCCACCTCTATTTTTAAGATTATTTCCTCCCCGCCTTCAAGAATGCGGTTGTTGTTGGCGTCGCGAAGATGAGAGGCAAAGGAGAGATCTGGAGGCAATATTTGAGGTATATCTGGTAGAGGTTGTTCTATAATCTTGGATTCTGAGGTGCGAGGAATTGGTATTTCTTTTTGTGACGTTTTCAGTAAGTTAGCTTTCGCTACTACTGGCTTGTCCATTTTCTCTAATATCGCCCAATCCTGTTTGTCCTTACCATCTAATGTCTGCCAAGTTTGAACAAGTATGAGTTCCTTATAGTCTGACCTGAATTGATATGTATTCTCTCTTACCTCTCCAGACGCTCTCGTGCCCTTAAAATAAAGCTTTCCATCATCTTTAAATTTTGCCTTATATTTTTTAAATCCTGCATTAAACTTGTGTTTAGGGTCGTCTCCCCATATGCGAATGACAATTGCCTCATCTGGAGAAATTTCCATTACTGCAAGGCAGTTGGCCACATTGCTCGCTTTGTAATTTCCACACCATAAACCCGAAAACTTAGCAAAGTGTTGCGGTATATCAGGAGTCGGGGGTTTTACGTCTATCTCAGCGATGACTTCTGATGGTATCCCATGGCTGTCCATCCATGCTTGCATTCCGGGTGTAGCGCAGGAGCTTATAAATATTAAAATTAAAACAGGGACTAATCTTTTCATAAAACACCTCCCGAAATCTATTTCCTTACTTTTTAATCAATAATTTAATTACTTCGATAAACCGGCATGCTTGTTCAAGCCAATCTTCTACCTGTTCTTTTTCAAAGCTGACAAGTTCAATATAGTCGCCTCTTTGACGAGCTTCAAAAAGTTCGTCATACAGTTTTCCATGCTCACGACTTACTTTTCCGGATTTGACGAGATGCTGATGGAATGCAGCCCTTACGCCGGAGTGCTTCTTAAACCGAAGTTTTTCTTGAAGCAAGATTGCGCTGACCGCATAAAAACAAGAATAATAAATTCGGTTCACCGAAAAGGAAAGACGGCCTGCCTTCAGTTCATCACGGGCTGCGTCAAGAGATTCATGCGATTTTTCAAACCAATATCGGATAAGTTCCTTTAATTCCTCTTTGTTACTCATAAGGAAACCCCTTCCTCTTCAACAAAGGCATGAATAGGAAGAAGAGATAGAGGAGCTTTTTGCCATTCTTCTTCTGAAACAATAAGAGCGCTTATGTTACTTTCGTAAGATAGGTTTATATCAGATACCTTATGGACTATCTGCCGCCTTATCTCGTTCGTTACAGGACAGGGGAGCAAAATTAAAAGGTCTAAATCTGACTCTGCATCAAAGGTTCCGCTTACCTTTGAACCAAATATTTTGAATTTTGCAGAGGGCCAATCAGTTTTTAAGGCTGCTATAAGTTCATTTAAGGCAAGTTTTTCATCTTCTGTAAGATTTAACATCATGGCATCCCCTTATCTATTGCTATTTTATCACAAATATTAAGAGAGATTTATCTTTCAACCTCTTTTATAAGGGCTTTAAGCTTTTTATCCCTGCCTTCTTTTATAATCTCAACTTTTCCAATCTTTCCCCTGACTGCCGCATAGAGCAAATCCTCTGCAACCTGATTGTTAGATACAATGGTGTGGGAGCTTTGCAAAGGGGGGTTGGGGGGATTTTCAGAGGCAAAAGAAATAGTTGCACATAGAACCAAAATGATTGTAAATAATATCTTTATCATTTTGCACCCTCAATTAAAATCATTCTGTGCCTTTCTTCTGGCGCAATAAGTTGCGGCAATTGCTCGTTATTGTAGATTTTTCTTGCAATGCGCTCCACCTGCGGTTTGATATATTCAAATAATTCCCCTATTTCTATCTTTCCATCTCCATTTGTATCACCTTCGCCTTTTATTCCTTTGAGCATAAAGTATGTGAAAAGCCCATGTCCCTTTTCTTCATAGGTAGAGCTTATTTGCTCCCCTGATGAAGCAGAAAGGACTGCTGTATTTAATGGAATCGCAGTCTTCTCCATTGTCATGACCAATGGCCTTGCGCCCTTTGCAAGGACACTTCTACCACCTGCTCCTGAAAAACATGAGTCAAGGGCAACGATGATTTCCTTTGCCTGAAGTTTGCCAAGATTGTCATAAAGCCTCTTTAAGGAATAGCCCGACGTTGTCAGATAATTGGGGTCCCCATCGTAAGGGACTATGTATGCCTCGCCTTTTGAAGGGTCAGGCGCTCCATGTCCAGAATAATAAACAACCACCCTGCTGTCTTTCTTAACTTTATTGGGGAGCCATCCTTCGATTGCGGTCTCGATCTTTGATTTCGTCGCTCTTTCATCAATCACAAACTCAATATTCCTCTCCTGAAATCCCAATGCCTTTAGATAATCCTTCACAACCCCCGCATCGCTCTTTGAATAGTCCGATTTAGGAAGGGTTTGATATTTTTCTATGCCGATGACAATGGCAAGGTCATCAGGTCTTGGGTCTGCTTTTACAGCAAGCGGTTCGTCAACATCGGATTTGATGGTAGAAACAGAAGGCTTTTCAGCAGTGGGAGAAGGGGTTAGCTTTTCATCCTTTGCATAAAGCTTTTTATACTGCTTTTCTTCCGCCTCTCTGAGCATGCGAGCGATAACCGTAGCACCCCTTTCCTCCGCCATTTTTAAAGGAGTCTCCTTAAAACCATTAAGAACATTAATATCAGCTCCTCGGTCAAGCAGGAGTTTCACCACATTTGCATTGCCGTTTTTAACCGCATAATGTATAGGTCTCCAGCCAACCGTATCCTTATTAACGTCAGCACCCTTATCAAGTAAGAGACGCACTATGTCTAAAGAGGCATTATATGCAACTGCCTCAATCAAGGGTGTAACTCCCATCACGTTTTCATTCACATCAACACCTTTGTTCAAAAGGGCTTCCACCTCTCTGATATCCCCTCCATGTGCCGCTGTCCCCAGTTGCGTGGTGGTTGCACACCCTGTCATCGCCATGCCCACAAGCAGAATACAGATTACGCTGATTAAAGAGATTAAATTATGCCTTCTCATCCCCCACCTCATAAAAAAAGTTCGATTATTTATACACATTTCCAGTGAAAATTACCATTCTACCTTTTAATCGTATAAACCACCGTTGCCTCTGCCCAATCATCCGGCTCAAGCTGATTGAGCCTCTTCACAAGGTCGCTTATCATGCCTGTGGATTTCGCGTCATATATCTTGAACATGCCTTCCTGAAAACCGAGGGGCACAATATCCTCTTTTTCCCTTGTGGCGATGACCTTTATTCTTTCTTCTGCTACATTCCCTTTATAGTCAGGCAGGAACAGCGCCTTTAACCGGATTGAACTGCCGGCCGGAGGGAATTTATATGCCTTTTCAGCCTTAATAAAATTCTCCTGATTCATTGAATTCGGCAAAAGCAGTGTAACGGAGCCGTCGGCGGCAACCGAAAAAATATAAACATAACATTCGGTATTTGCCTGATAAAATATTTTTACATCAGATCCTTCTTTCAGGTCTGCCTTTGACAGAGAAACTTTAAGCGCTATGCCTTTCCCCTTCTCAGGATACACAGGGCTTACAAGGGCTTTAAGCCTGACCCTGTAAAGATTCCTGTCCCTCTCATCCCAGCCTTTTTTAAGCGTATCCGATTTTTCAATCCTGCCTCTTACGGCAGCATACACCAAATCCTCTGCAAGCTGGCTGTTGGAAACGAGGGTGTGAGACCTTATAAAAACGCCCACGGCCTTTTCGATAGCCTTATTCTGGGCGTCCCTCTTTGCCCTGTTCATAACCTCATTAGGCGTGTCGATCTCGCTCATATACGCCTCGCCGTCCGCCTCTACCCATACGGACTTTTCAGAGGCAAAAGAAAATACAGGCGTCAAAAATAGGATAATTATCAGAACCTTTTTCATTTCACTCCTTCAAAAATATCCTTTGCTTTTCTTTTGGCACAATGATTTGCGGGGACTGTTCGTTGTTATAATTTTTTCTGGCTATTTTTTCCACATTGGGCTTAATATATTCAAACAATTCTTCAATTTCTATCTTCCCGTCATTATTTGCATCCCCCTCGCCTTTTATTCCTTTCAGCATAAAATAGGTGAACAGCCCGTGCCCTTTATCTTCATATGTTGAGCTTATCTGGTCTGCTGACGCTGCGGAAAGGACTGCAATCTTTTGAGGTATCTGCAAACTCTCCATTGCCATAACCAATGGTCTTGCTCCTTTTGCTATAACAGACCTTCCACCTGCTCCTGAAAAGCATGAATCAAGGGCTACTATAATCTCTTTTGCCTGAAGTTTTCCGAGATTGTCATAAAGTCTTTTTAATGAGTATCCTGTTTCAGCAATGAATGATGGATCTCCGTCAAAAGGCACAAGATAGGCATCGCCGGTCTTTGGATTCGGCGCTCCATGGCCTGAATAGTAGACAAAAACCGTACTGTCCTTTTCCACATTATTTGAAAGCCACTTTTCAAAGTATTTTGTTAAATCACTCATAGATGCTTTGTCATTAAGAAGTGTTACGACATTTTCCTCTGGATAGCCCATTACTTTTGTGAGATATTCTGTCATTGTCTTTGCATCAGCAGTCGCAAAATCTGCTTTTGGCAATTTCTGGCGATAACTTTCAATGCCGATGACAATAGCATAGGAGTTTTTGTTGGGTTTTGCCTTTACAGCAGGGAGTTCGTCAACATCGGATTTGATGACTATAACTGAGGGAGAAACCTCTTTAGTTATGCTTGGCGTAACAGGCTTGCTACCCTTTTGAGCTTTAAGTATTTTAAGTATTCTAAGACCTGATTGTGCATACGGCCTCCCATCTGCTTCTAATTCCGCCATCGCACGATCAGTATCAGCTCCTTTTTCAATAAGAAGTCTAGCTACATTGACATGCCCTCTAAATGCAGCCCCATAGAGAGGACTATGCCCCCACCCAACATTTACATGAGCCCCACGATCAATAAGAAGGCGAACGGTATCAATATTTTTATCAATCTTCCCATTTTCTCCAACTGCTGCATATTGCAGCGGGGTCCAGCCATAAGAGTCTTTCTGATTCACATCTGTTCCAGCATTTAAAAATTCAGTAACTCTTTTTATATCGCCCTTTTGTGCAGCTTCATGAAACGAAGAAGGAGAATATTCAGCACTTACAGGCCCTGAAACTATGATAATCGCTGCAAGAATTAAAATATGCACCGCTAATCTCTTCATCCCTCACCTACCCCTCAATATAACTCCCCGAACTTTTTATCATCAATCTTGCCTTCAAGGAAAGCCTCAAGTGTCTTTGAACGGGTCTGGGTCTTTAACTCATCCAATGCCTTGCTCAGTTGTTCTGTTGTTATTATTCCCTTCTCAAAGGCATTCTTTAGTTTTCCCCTTGCGATTTCTATGTCCATTACCTTCGCCCTCTCCCAGTTTCTCGTTACTGCAAAGTCTCCCCTGCCTGAAACTTGCGGTGTCTGCTCTATCCCCTTTAGTTTCCTCGCTGCCTTTGTTACATTGTCTTTTATATACTCTGATAGTTCATCTACTTTTACCCATACATCTTTGCTCGCTTTCCCTTTCAGTCCTTCCAGCAGATAATGGCTGAATATGCCTGATTTTAGCTCTTTTTCGTCTTCCCATGACTGCTCGTTTGTCGCGGATGACGTGATAATTACCTTGCCCGTACCCTTCGGTTTCATTATCTCGGGCGTTACCATTATTCCTACCAAGGGCTTTCCTCCCTTCGGCACTATGGATTTGCCTCCTCCTGAAAAACAGGCATCCAAGGCAAGCATTACTCCCTTTGCGTTGGATGTGTCCACAAGCTCCTGTAGATATGACATCTTTATGCTTGTATCTTCCATAGCCTCCGGGTCTGTTATTACTACGTCATTAGGAACTAAAAAGGCATCTATAAACTTATCCCCTTTTGTCTTCGGTGCTCCATGCCCGGAATAATAAACATACACATATCCGTCCCATGTCTTTATCTTTCTCAATGCCGCTACCATTTCGTTCCTTGTGGCTTTCTCGTTAAGAAGCAAAACAGTATTTTCTTTAGGCACTCCTCCATATCTTACATCTGTAAGTATTGAGTATATCTTTTTTGCATCCTGCGAGGCATACTGTAGGTTGGGTATGTCCTGCCGTCCTTTGTAGTCTATGCCTATGACTACTGCATATGTGTCTGGGCGAGATGGAGGAAGTTTGGGGTCTGGGTGTGCAGAAGGTGTCAGCTTAACTGTTTCTATTCCTCTTTCTTTTAAAACTTCGTGAACTGTCTTTTTAAGCTTATCAATTGACAGTCCTGAAGTCTGCTTTAATGCTGTTTGTGCCGTATAAAGCGGTATGTCTTTACCTGCCTGTTCTTCTATCTCTATATCCGGCACAATCCCGCCCTGTATTGCCCTTCCTGAAGGCAGATAATACTGGGATGTAGTAAGCCTTAATGCCGAACCATCGCTCAATGGAATAAGCGACTGCACAGTCCCTTTGCCAAAGCTTCTTTTCCCTAATATTGCAGCCTTGTTGTAATCTTGGAGAGCCCCGGCCAATATTTCAGAGCCGCTCGCAGTTCCTTCGTTAATAAGAACCGCTAAGGGATAAATCGGATGAGTGCCGAGAGTTTTTCCCTCAAACTTTTGGGAAGAATCCGGCGACCTTCCCTTCATTTGTATAATAATGCCCGAATCAATAAATTTATCGGCTATATTTATTGCCTCGGAAAGCAGGCCTCCGGGGTTGTTCCTTAAATCAAGCACCAGCCCTTTTAACCTGTTGTCCCTTGAGCCAAGCCTTCTTAATGCTTCTTCCACTGTATTAGCTGTATCTTGTTGAAACTGTGTAATGCGGATATAGCCTATTCCTTCTTCTAAAGGATACGATTTGACGCTTATTATCCTGATTATATCCCTTATAATTTCTAAATCTTTAGGCTCAATAAAATCATCACGCATAATTGTCAGTGCAACCGTTGTGCCTCTTAATCCTCTCATTTTTTTTACAGCCTCACTGAGCAACATACCCTTCGTAGATTCGTTGTTAATTTTCAGTATCCTGTCACCTGCCTTTATCCCTGCTTTGTAAGCTGGCGTGTCTTCTATGGGTGCTATTACAGTGAGAATTTCTTCTTTTATTCCTACCTGTATGCCGAGCCCTCCGAATTCTCCTTTTGTTTCCACTTGCATCTCTTTATATTCATCGGCACTCATATATGAGGAATGAGGATCAAGAGAATTGAGCATTCCTTTTATAGCAGCATATTCTAATTCTTTAGGATGCACGCCAGAAGCATACAAGAACTGCCGGAACGTGGAGATCGCAAGATTTAACGCCTTTGTCCTATCGCCTTTAATGTCCTGAAGGTCAATATCCGGTTTCGTGAACATTTTATTTTTTGAGGCGAGCATATCCTCCATACCGATAATTGCGCTTGATGCAAGAAATGAGGCATCCGGCTGTTCGACATAGTTGTCAAGTATTTTTGAGAAAACTTCAGAGAAGATTGCAAGCTGATCTTCTGCACAAACTAATTGTGCAGATCCGGCTGCAATAAAGAGCAAGAGAAAAACAGATATTTTTATTAAAATATTCATAAATCTGTCTTCACTCCCTGTAAAACCTCACCTTATCTATCCACATTGTTCCCTTGACAGGCGGATTGTTGCCGCTGTGAACGCCTATCCTCACCGACTCCACACGGCTTAAATCGAGTATCTGCTTGCCGGGTTTGGCGCCGTACCGTTCCGCGCCCTCCTTTATCCAGGCCCGTCCGATGGTTAACTGTTCAAAAGGTATTCTGATAAGTTTCCATGAAGCATCTATTTCAAAATTTCCAGCCCACGCATCTATTATATTCGGGTTTTCGCGCTCTGACGTGAAAAGCGCCAGATGGCCCGTAAGCGGAACGTCGGCCTTCACGTAAAATTCAATGCCGCTGAACAAAGAGAGATCGCGCTTGCTCCTGTTTTCAGCGTTTGCAAAGATATTTCTTCCGGCCTTAGCCAGATCGAAATCTATCTTAAGGGAATGCTTCGAGTTCTCAGCACCCGCAGTTGCATCCATTTTCACAAGAAACACGCCCCTGCCCTTGTATCCTATCTGCCACGAGGGATTGACTACATCCCCTTCGAAATCCTCATTCAATGCGCTCGCATCCCGCAGTTCGGCAGGCTTAAACAGCGGCGTCCTCATCGCAATCGCCGCCATAGCATGACCTGTCCTGACATTTATGAGCCTTAGGTTTATGTCCCATACGCCTCCCACTTCAGCCAATGTGCCTGTAAGGATAAGGTCTGCCGTCAAAAGTCTGCCCATTATTTTTTCAGGCGGCTCTTTTGTGAGGCCGCTCAGGCTGAGTTCAAGCTCGTTCATGATTGTTTTCAGTTTCGATCTTTCGACAACGATAAAATGTCCCGAATCGATAAGCGCGGATGTTAATCCTTCGAGGGTTACCCTCCCGGCCTCTTTTTCCCTTCCCCTGATAACTTCGAAATCTACTATGGCAATGATCTTCCTGGGGATGGTTAATCTCAATGCAGTGCCGGCAGGATATGCCTGAGGTTTTTCAAACGTAACCGTTATGTTACTTCCACGCACCTCTTTTATAACGGCAGGAATTCCGTTTATATCCGTTTTTATGCCTTCGAGAAAAAGGCTCTTCTGAACAACCTGCTGCGCAATCTCGCTGCTGGGGATATCAGGCGTCTTTTTAAACTCAGGAAGTTTCAGTGAGATTGCGGCTTCATTGCCCGAAACAGCCTGAACCGTCCCCTCGATGAATTGGAAACCTGTCTGCTGCTCAGGCTGTTCAACCGGTTTAACAGGAGCGCATGCCGAAATAAAAATAAGCGAAAGAATTACACATGTCCTTCTCATTTTTTTACTCCTTTTGATTTTTTAAGAATCCCTGTGTATGCCGTAATTATCGCTCCTGTTTCCGCCGATATCACCTCTATCTTAATCTGCCATTTTTCTTTTTCTTTGAACGGAGTAAGCGTTCCGGTAACAACAGCGCCTGCATTGCCCTTAACAACTTTAAAAATATTTCCTCCCGCTATTGCAAGATGCCTTTCAAATTCCTTCGAGATATCCTTGCCTGGAGCCGACGGCCTGCCCCTTATGTCCGTAAACTCCCTGACCTCTACGGTCTTTATACCCCTCCTGCTTAGTTCAACAGAGATAATTCCGGCTATCTGTTTTATTTTCTGAGAATGCTCTTTTGCCGATGGATAATACTGCAGGGTCTTTTCCGACATAGCAATGTCCGGCGACAAGAGGACAAACATCAAAAAAGAAAAACCCTGTAACAAAAAGCTACAGGGGACTATTATTTTAAAAAGCTTCCAATGTTTCATCTCGTCCAGACCGATCCTCCAAAACCGCCGGTCTTATGCCGTGCCGCAATCCTTCCATTTGATAAAATTTCGAGCACAAGAGTTCCGCTGTTCATGATATAACCTTTAGGAACATCCGACCATTGAAGCCTTATCTCCGTGCCGTGAATCTCTCCATAAGCAACGTTTGACCACGAAGGCGTATTGGGATGGTTTTCTCCAAACCACCAAATTCTGCTGCCTATCTGCCGGATGTAATAGATTCCGCCGTCATCGCCATACCACTTGCCGGACAGGTCAAAATTACCGGACGGTTTTGTGACGCCTGAAAGCAATTCCTCTATTTTACCCCTCCGTGGAATATCTACCGTCTTGGAATTCACAACCTTAGGCATATAAGTAGAGACTACGTTTATCGTTACCCTTACGGCAGCGCTGAATGGCGTAATTGTACCTGTAACCACGGCTCCCAATCTTGCGGAATCTCCGAGCCTTTTGACTGCATTTTGATCGTAAGGCGACGGTAAGGCGAAATCTTCCTGCCCCACAACGCTCTTCAATTGCGCTCTCTCCATTACCTCAAAGCCTTGAGCCGATTTCAACAACTCTGATGCAAGCTCATCCGCTATAAACTTACCGAGTTCGGTTATATTGCCCTTTTGGTCGGTAAAATCGGCAACGGCAACCCGCTTTCTGCTGCCTACTTTATCCATGCCCGAAGAGACGGCGGCAGAAAGTGTTTTAATCTCATTCTGATAACCGAAAGAGAGGTCAACGCTGAAAGTCAAGAATATCAAGAGCGATAAAATTATGAAAACATATTTTTTCATTACGCCCCCTTATTGACATGATAAGGCGTATAGGCGTGGGATGCGCTGTCACATCCCACGCCTATAACTTGTTATTTCAGAACAAAGGCCACCTTAGCCGAGGCAAAAAAATTGGCCTTCTGGTTTGCCGAATATATCCTTACGGCGTCATCGTTGCTTACCTGCAAATCCGATGCAGTAACGGCTCCGGAAGCGGTTACGACAAGGGGATTCCTGACTCCTCTTGACTCTAAAGCAGCCTTTGCCTTTTCAACGCTGTTCGTGTATTCCCCGCACCCCTGCTCTACTAAAACCTTTTGGCTTATCTTCGAGGGGTCGTAGAGCACGTCTCCCTTGGGCGTGAATATCCTGTTTATCAGCGCCGGCCTGAAGCTCTGCCCTGTGGCGTCTATAATAAGGCCGTCATATTTTTCTTCGAGCGGAACCGGTTTGTGCCTGTATTCAGGCCCCGGCACTCCTATAATATCCTTTTTGATTTTCGGATCGCCCAGCATTTTCTCATACATTGTCTTGGCAAAGCTTTGTGGCCCTGTCATTCCCACTTTAACTATCACAAGGGCGGAGTCTTCCTGAGGATTGTATTCCTTATAGACCAGTTGCGCGCCTTTTACAAAACCTGCAACAGCCACCCTTATCACGTCATACTGAAGCTCCGCATCCTTAACGAGGGTATCTCCAACAAGGGCAAACCCCTCTATGAATTCGGTCAACTGACGATAAGCAACCGCTGTTGCAGCCCTTTCGGCAGTCAGCCGTCTCTGTGCCGGCGACTTTGCGGCGGGCGAAGGGAGTCCCTCGCCGACAACCAGTATATAGTCATTGACGAACGCCTGCTCGGGTGCTGCAGTAACGGAAAGATTGTTCTTGTTCAGCCATTCGTTGGCAGCCGCGAACCTCGCGTCAATAGCCGCTGTTGACGGCGGCTGCTGGGCAAACGCGATGCCAGCCACCCCAATTATTAACAACACCATGATAAATATTTTTCTTTTCATAATCTCCTCCTAATAAATATTCATTTTCTGTTTCAATACCCTCAGGGCAAGAAGCGCCTCAGCGCCGTCAACAGGGGAATCTATCCTGAACTCGCCCGAAAGCTCGCCTTCCATTATTCCCCTCGACGTCATATTCATAACCGCGTTATAAAACGGTGAAGTCGCCCTTACATCAGGGAACGGTGATTTCGCGTGGCCGAAAAACGCTGTTGCTATCTTCTCGTCTCCGGTGAGCTTTATCAAAACGTCTTCGAGTATAAACGCCATCTCTCCGCGTTTTACCACATCCGTAGGTTTAAAGAGATACGCCTGTGTTGCGGTATCGTATTTCGGCTCCAGCCCCCTTACCTTCCACTTCATAATTGTAAGTATCTCTTCCTTAAAATGGTAATTCAGTATATCGGCAGGGGTGAACTCGGCCCTCATCTTGTCAATCCTCGACTGCACAGGTATGCGGCCTGCGAAGAGCTTGTCTATTTTCATCTCATCTATGAGGAGCGCAGCCAGATCCCCTCTCGATATGGCGTCTTTTATCGCTATCTTTTTCCCTACATCCCCGACTGTTATACCTGCCATTGCGCGCACTATCTTGTCGGTCTTCTTCCATGCCTTATCCGCTTTTTCGTGCCACTTGCCTTCCCTCTTTGCGTTCATAACATCAGCAAACTTATCCCTCGCCTGCCTGAATTCAAGGGCTTCGAGATACGCTATTCCCATAAAATAATCCGCAGCCTCCGCACCTTGATAGTAAGTCAGCTTCCTTTCATCAACTTTAAGCATCCTTATATCTCCGAAAGCCTCTTCGGCCTTTTTCAACCACTCAGGGGTCTTTAAAACCGCATAGACCCTGATGCCCGCGACAAGATAATCGAACTTATCCTCGGCCGTATCGGAAATTTTCTCAGCCTTTTTGAGGTTATCGAGAGACCTTTTCGTTTCCACGCTCCTGAATCCGGCATCTGTCTGTCTCTTTGCCTTCTCGGCACTTACAATCGCAAGGCCGCTGTATGCCGGGGAAAACTTTTCCTCGCAATAAACAGCCCGCTCGAACTTGCTCTGCGCGACATCGATTTTTCCTTCCTCAAGCGCCTTCATCCCCATTAAATAGTGATGCTGGGGATTGTCCTCCGGAGATGTGCATTTTGCAACCTCTGTCGGCGCACAGCCGGAGAAGAGAAATAGAGTAAATACCGTTAATAACGATAAAAGACAGAACTGTCCGATCCACCGCCCATTGCCTATTGCCCATTGCCTATTGCCCATTTTAAAACACCTCCTAAAATATAATAACCCTTCATACTGCATTTATACCACCGGCTGTAACTTATGTAAAGGTAATTTTCACATCCCGGCCTACTCGTCTTCTTTCTTCTTCCTCTTTATTCCCTTTGTAGAAACCCTGTCTCCTACTCTGATTTCACCTTTCGCGTCCAAAAGTCTGGCCTTGCTCCACTCCGGCTCAAGCTCGGTAATCTCTATGTTGCCGACTGTCTCCTTGCCTGCTCCGAGCACCTTCTTTGTTATTGGATGTATTATGGATTTACCCATCCTCACGACCTGAATGCGCGTTCCCACTTCAAGACCGTGGGACTTCGTCAGGTCTATCATTATTACATTGCCTTCAACCGCAATGACATATCCCAATTGCTCGACATTCTCCATAATTTTATCTACCATCGAATCGACTGCCTTCCTTGAGGCATTTGCAAATACAGACTGGTCAAAAGATGAAACGCCTGCCTGCACGCCCCTAAGCTGCTCTTTCTGAAGCAGACTTGCAAGATTGTCTCCGGAAATCCTTGTCAGAGTCTCGTCGCCGGTTGCCGTCTCCGCGCTCTCTATAATGCCTGTTTCCACATCGATAATCCTTACGTCAATAGAGACCTTAGCCGTAGCAACTTTTATAAAGATTACCTCCGATTGCGTGACCCCCATCTGTGTGATCTTGCCGATAATGATTTTTTTTACGCCTAACATTTTCCCTATTTGCACTGCTGTAGAAGGGTCTACAAGGCCGCTCATCCCGAACTTCTGCTCACTTAAAATCTTCTGCAGTTGTTCCCTCTCCACAATGTCATAAACCCTTGTCTTAACAAGGGCGGTCACCAGCATATCCGCAAGGCCCACAGCCGCGTCAGGCGGAACACCGGACGCGCCTATCTCGAACGGCATAATCGCAATCCTCATACGTTCAGATGCCGAGGCATTGCCGCACAAGATGACAACTACTCCAATCAATACTAAAATCATTCTAAAAAAAGACATAAATCTTCCCTCCTCCTTTATTTACGATACTTTACAAGTATGGAATACGGTGAAAAGTTGACTAAATGAAACATTCCTCTCTGCGCTATACTGTTGGCAAGATAGATTGTATTTTCAGGATAACTAACGACAAACTCTCCAAGCCCTTTTTCCTCCACGTTCGTTACCCACGCGAGATGCTGCAAAGCGTCCTTTACCTCGAAGTTGGCGCTTATGTCCGTAACGCCGTCCACCTTAACATTTATCTTCTTTGCAATGCCTTTTATATATTGGCCAAGCTTTTCTAAAATAACAGGCGTCATCTTTTGCGCCAAATCCTTCATTCCGTTTGCAGCAGCATCTTCCACATTAATCGCAAGTCCTTTCCCTTCTTCGGTTCCTGCTGTAAGAATAACAGTTCTACCGGAAGCATCGCGGGTTACAATGCGGTAGGTAAGTCTAACGGTAACGTTATTGAAAGGCATGGAGACACCGTATCCTATATCTTCGCCCTTTCTTGTGGAAATGGCGTAATCTACCTTGCCTATGAGGATCACGTTGGAAAGAAACTTATACATAAGGGTTCTCATTGTAAGAAAATTGCCGCTCTTTATCGCATCCTCTACTTCCCTCGCCTCCATTGCATGAGTAGGCGCGACATCCGTAACAGTATAACCCTGCTCTATCAGCCTTCCTATGAGTGTTTCGGACAGTATATTTGTCTCGTCGTATTCATCCCTTGTCTCAAGCCCGCTCCTCTGTGTTTTGCTATAAGGTGTTTTGTATTTTTCTTCGAATTCTTTTACCACTTTCGGCTTTCTTGCTGGTATAAAAACGGCTACAGAATTATTGAGCGCAAGAGATGAAAGGGCTTCCTTTGCCTTTGTGGGTTCTACACAGGCATTTATCTTCACCCATATGGTATCCTTCCTGTTTTCCTCCCTCAATATTTTATGCCCTGTAACAACGCCTCTTATCTGCTTGCTTACGGCATCGTCCACAAGCGCCATATTCTGCACTACCGATTGCGCCTTTACCTCAACGCCTACGGCCTGCTCCACAGCCGCCCACTTAGCACGCGCAACGGCCTCGGCCTTTGCCGCAAACACGTCGTTATTTACAATAACGGCCTCGCCTTCGGAATCTATGCATTTTGTCTCGCAGAAGGCCTCCTGCGAAGAAAAAATGAACATAAAGAGCAGCAAAACAACTACTTTCCCGAACACAGTTACCCTCCTCATTATTATAGGTTTACACCTAAGCGTGTTTATTATTCTAATTCAAGAATATATCAATGCCTGCGCCCAGTCAAGGTAAAATTCACATAATACACTATTCACCCATGAATATCTTCTTCGGGGCAAAATTTTTGCGAATAAAATACGCCTATTCCTTCACTCAGCCATTCCTGTCAACTGGAAGGCCGCCCAGAAGTAAGGATGTTCATACTGTTTTTTTACCGCAAGCTGTGCCTCTCTCAAGGCATCGCGTTTATTGGTCTTTTTCAGGTTGGAATAAAATCCTGTCATTAATTGCGAGGTTGCCAAGTCGTCTACCTTCCAAAGAGTATTAATAATTGACGGCGTGCCGGCATAGATAAAAGCCCTTGTAAATCCAACCAGTTCATCTCCTCGGTTGATTTTGCCGATTGCTGTCTCACAGGCGCTTAATACGACAAGAGATGAATTTATACTTAGCGAGAAAACTTCTTCCGCCGTTAAGTCGCCGTCATTTAGGCTATCTTTTGCAAGCTTTAGTGCCGATTTCATAGGGTTCTGTTGATTTAACTCACTATGGGTCGCAAAGTGCAGCATGCTATATTTGTCAGCAAGTATTTTAGCCTTTGTTTCAGTAGCATCCCTTCTTATATACAGTTCAGATTTTGGATACATCCCCGCTATTTCACTTGCTTCCATCTCTGCAAAATTAAGATTAAATATCGGATTTTCAAGGTCGGCATTACCAAAAGACAACACACCACCTTCAGCTTTCTGTTTTTTCTTAGTTACAAATTTCATTAGGCTTGCGCTCGAAAGATAAGAAATTGGATAATCCTCAACGAGATACCTGCCTTCCGTAGTGATCAGTGATTGAAAAGGCATATAATGCAAAATGTCGTGCGGCACAATTACAAGTTCGTCCCCTTCCTTAAGAGTTATGTTTTAAAAAAGTGTTTATAGAATACCTTTAGGCCCATGAACTTTATCTATAATCTCAAGATTCTGATCTCTAATCTCCCAGTCCCTTTGAATCAACCGCCAAATCAACCAGATAACTATGCTGCCAATCAACAGGCTGATGATAGCAATTAAACCGCCCTTAGCAAAAGAAGCTGCTAACAATCCCGCTTCTACTACAACGAGTGTTTGCGTTCGACTCCAACTGAGTTTATCTTGGTGGAGATAATATGTAACCAGAAATCTGTAGACCTCATTATCAAGAGAAGTATGGTCAGGCTGCTAACCTGTTGAACTAACATCTTCTTGAGTACCGCTCATTCCTAATCCCTCTAAATTAAAATAATTACTTTTTGTATAGGCAGCAGACAAAATATTTTTTTATTTCCAAGAATAAGAAGGGCGTGCCTTGCACGCCCTTCTTATGAGTTTTATATACTCCTTGATAAGTCTGTCTGTGCAGAATCAATGCAGGAGGCTTACTTACCCCATTTGTCCCCTTATTCAAAAGTTAAATTTTCTCTAAAAGCTCAAAATATTCTTGCCTGCTCATATTCGCTGTTCGCATATTATTCTTAATTATCTCAACATCAATCTCATCGTATTCAGGAATAACTACCGCCCGTTTTGCATTCGGGCATGTTAAAACATGATGCGAACCTTCTTTGCGCTTATACTTACAACCAAACATCTCAAATATCTTCAATTGTGTCTTCCAGTCGGTCGGGAATATCCTCGGCATCAGGCAACCTGCAAAACCTGCTTTTCAAATCCAATAATATCAGAATACTGCTCTACGATATCGTCCTTGACTACGAAGCCGCATTCTGCCAGATAATCTTCAAATGTTCCCATTTCTTTCATCTCGGCAAACTGAATCCTTGCAACTTCCATCAGGTTTTCTTTAGCTTTCTCTATGGTTTCTCCCTGAGCTACGATATCAAGCTCCGGTATTCTGGCTATAACCCATTTCTCTTTTTGCCATAATTCAATTGTTACTTTTAACTTTTGTATATCCATTTATCCTCCTGAAAAGCATCTTCACTCAATATACAAAAGAGCAGCAAACCTGTCAAGGTAATTTTCACATTGAAACCGGATAGGTATAGACATATTAACCAGTTTATAGAGGCAATTGAGATAGAAGGAGAAGAAGGCAAGGGGATTAAGGAAGAGATAAGCAGAAAAGAGGCTGCCCACCGAATACTCGGTATAATGAAGAAGTTGGGTTTACCCTGGCAGAGAAAGACCCAACCACTTCCCGGATGGAGGGGCAGCCTATGAGTATTTTATATCATGAACTTACATTAGTGTCCGACAGTTTTTAACATGAAAGCATATAACCTATTGAAAGCGTAACATAAAATGACATTAGCATCTGTTATCGACTTGAAAAATTTGCAGCCAGACCGTCATCATTCCGGGAACAC
>JAJYVD010000040.1 GCA_021792185.1 Nitrospirota bacterium
ATGCTCATGTAATAAACTTCCCTGTCGTGCTTATGGAGGACTTGCTTAAAACTGCTGGTATAATTACTATGTTCCTTAAGTCGTTTTACACTGGTAAGTATGTCTATACCAAGTGCCATTTTCACATCAAAACTCTTCCTGATCGGCTTCCGGTAAATTCGCCGTTTCTGAATGCAAGCGAACCGTTGACGAACACATAATTTATTCCGGAGGCCATTTTGAAAGGCTCTTTGAATACGGCATTATCGATTATTTTCTCATAATCGAATATCACAATATCGGCATGAAAGCCTTCTCTTATAAAACCGCGTTCTTTAAGTCCGAAGGTTTCGGCGGGCAGAGAGGTCATTTTCCTTATCGCCTCAGAAAGAGGCATTAAACCTTCATCCCTAACGTATTTGCCTATAAATCTCGGAAATGTTCCGAATCCCCTCGGATGCGGCTTGCCGCTGCGTGTAATTCCGGAGAACGACCTTACCGAGCTGTCCGAGCCTATCATCGCGTATGGGAGTGATAAAAATTTCCTGAGATTTCCCTCGCTCATCGAGAAAAATATAGCCCCTGCCCTCGCCTTCTCATCGATAATAATCTCAAAAAGGGCGTCTATCGGCTTTTTAGAGAGTTTTAAGGCTATATCAAAGATATTCTCGCCCTCCATCCACTTATTTTTCTCCTGCGCGACCGATGATACGAAAATGCCCTTCCAGTAATCTTCATTCTTACTGCCTATCTCTTCTTTAATCTTTTCGGCTGCAGCCTTATCTTTAAGCCTTCTTAATTCCTCTTCTACCCCTCCATCATAAACCCATGAAGGCAGAACCGTATCGAGATCGGTGCTTGCCGCGATATATGGATACCTGTCGCATGTTACATTAACGCCTGAATTTCTTGCATCCTCTATCAGTTCGATTGCCTTGTCAGCCTTCCACCAATTCCGCTCTCCCGCTGTCTTTATATGAGATATATGCACTTTTACGTCTGTCCCTTTGCTTATCGCTATAACCTCCTCTATGGACTCGATAAGCGCATCTCCCTCGCTCCTCATATGGGATGCGTATATTCCATCCGGGGATAAAATCCCGGATAACTCCATAAGCTCTCCGGTTTCAGAATAAACACCGGGAGGATAAATCAATCCTGTCGAGATTCCTTTTGCTCCTTGCTCCACAGCATCTGATAAATGCCGCTTCATTTCATTCATGGCATTCTCATCCGGCTGAATATCCCTATATCCGATAACCGATGCCCTTATGTTGCCGTGCCCGCAAAGGGTCGCAAAATTTATTGCAATGCCCTTGTGTTTTAAAATATCAAAATATTGCCCGAAGGATGACCAGCGTTCTTTTATGCCGAGTTCTTTCAGATCCGCTTCTCTATGTTCAAACGCATCGCCGCAAAGCGGCGCTGCTGAAAGTCCGCAGTTTCCGTTTATCTCGGTAGTAACACCCTGCGAAAGTTTTCCTTCCGCCCTTCCGTCCGCAAGGATTGTGAATTCCGAGTGAGCGTGAGTATCGATAAAGCCGGGCGATACTACGAGTCCTTTTGCGTCGATGACCGTTCCGGCAGGAACCTCGTCATTTCCTATATAGGCAATCCTTTCATCTTTTATGCCGATATTCGTTTCGACAGGCCCGGAACCGCTGCCGTTATATACAAGCCCGTTTTTTATAAAACAATCAAGCACTATTCACCTCCGTAGTCCTCAGTCAAAAAGTATCAAGATAATAGTGCATGTCTGCTTCAATGACTTTATCAACAGAACTTTTTAACCACATTCTCTTATCTCCGTCTTCCGCATCGGCGGCATCTATTTGATGAAGCATATAGCATCCTTAGCTTTACATAAAAAACAACACTTATAAAGGCGTTGAGGCAGACCTGCACTATTATATTATGGTCTCTTTCCGGCGCATCGCAATACGCTATAATAGCACATATTTCCTTGACAAAAAACGGATACTCCCGTTATAGTAATTAACTTAACATTGTTTTTCCACAGAATTTTCTTGTTGCGTATTTTATGAAGATCATAATTTCAGAAATCCCTGAAGAGGGAATAGAGCTTGACTTAAAAGAGGAGATCTCGGCCGATCCCGTAAAGATAGTTTCACCGGTAACCGCCGCAATGAAGATAGACAAACAGGGTTCCGAGGTTATCGTAAATGGGAATGTGGGCGCGGATGTCGAGCTTCAGTGCAGCAGATGCCTGAATGTCTTCACCCTGAAAGTAAACTCGGATATAAACGTAGTTTACCGCCCGGCTGAAGATATCGGCAGGGAAGAGCACTATGAGATCAGGGGCGACGAACTCGATACCGGTTTTTATAAAAACGACGTCCTCGATACGGATGATTTATTGAAAGAGCATGTGCTGCTGAATGTGCCCATGAAGCCGCTCTGCTCCGAGGAATGCAAAGGACTGTGCCCTAAATGCGGGCTTGACTTGAACACAGCGCAGTGTAACTGCGCGACTTCGGAAATAGATTCGAGATTAGCGGTTTTAAAGCAGCTATTAAAGAAAAAGGAGTAAAAAATGGCAAATCCGACGCATCGTCACTCGACATCGAGAAGAGACAAAAGAAGGGCAAACTGGAAAGGGCAGACGCCGAATATTGAGGAATGTCCGGACTGCAAGGAGCCGAAACTTCCGCACAGGGTATGCGCCAACTGCGGCTCTTACAACGGGAAAAAAATATTAGCGGTAGTCTCTAAATAGTTATGAAGGTTGCCCTCGACGCTATGGGGGGTGACTTTGCTCCGGATGTAACCGTAGCAGGAGCCATCGAGGCCGTCAGCGAGTACGACATCAAGGTCGTTCTCGTAGGAGACAGGCAAAGATTAGAGGAATCCCTCAAAAACAAGCGCTATCCCTCCGAAAGGATATCCATTCACCACGCATCGGAGGTTGTGGAGATGCATGAAACTCCATCCGCCGCTATCAGGAGAAAAAAGGATTCCTCCATCCGCAGGGCGATAGAGCTTGTAAAAAAACAGGAAGCGGACGCGGCTGTAAGCGCAGGGCACTCCGGCGTTGCAATGGCAACGGCCCTTTTTATACTCGGAAAACTTCCGAATGTGGACAGGCCCGCTATAGCTACGATCATGCCGTCGCTGACGGGATATTTCCTCCTTATAGATGTCGGAGCGAACGTAGACTGCAAACCGGAAAATCTCCGCGAATTCGCGTACATGGGAAATGCTTATTACAAGGCCGTCTTCAATTCCCCCTCTCCCCGTATAGCTCTTCTAAGCATCGGAGAGGAAGACACAAAAGGCAACGAACTGACAAAAGAATCTTTCAAGCTGCTGAAAAATGCAGACATCAATTTCACAGGCAATATCGAAGGAAAGGACATATTCTCCGGAAATGCCGATGTGATTGTCTGCGACGGCTTCATAGGCAATATAGTTTTAAAGGTAAGCGAAGGGCTTGCAGAAACGATACTGAAAATGCTGAAAAGGGAAATCTCCGACGTTACGACCGGTAAACTCGGATATATGATGATAAAACCAGCCCTTAGAAACTTCAAAAAGAGAACGGATTATTCGGAATACGGCGGAGCGCCGCTCCTCGGCATTAACGGCACGTGCATAATAAGCCACGGCAGATCATCCGCGCGTGCCATAAAAAACGCCGTCAGGGTCGCTGCCGACATGGCCGGCAAAAAGGTGCACGAGACCATCGCGGACGCCTTAAGCAGAGACGCCGGCAAACATCCTTCGGCAAAAGAGGAAGTCTCCCATGCTAAGGGCTAAGATTATAGCTACCGGCTCTTATGCCCCCGCAAAAAAACTTACCAACTTGGATCTCGAAAAGATGGTGGATACATCCGACGATTGGATAACAGAACGGACAGGCATAAAAGAAAGACGGATTGCCGGAGAAAAACAAACCACATCCGATCTCGCATACGAAGCGTCGAAGACAGCGTTGAAACAGTCCGGTCTCAAGGCGAAAGACATAGATTTGATAATAGTGGCAACGGTGACGGGAGACATGCCCATGCCCTCGACCGCCTGTTTATTGCAAAACCGTCTCGAGGCGAAAAAGGCCGCTGCCTTTGATATCAATGCCGCGTGTTCCGGCTTCCTCTACGGGCTGTCTGTTGCCGAGAGCTTTATCAAAGCCGGCACGCACAAAAAAATCCTTTTGGTAGGCGCAGAGACCCTTTCCAAATTCACCGATTGGGAAGACAGGACCACCTGCGTTCTGTTCGGAGACGGAGCAGGAGCGGTTATCCTTGAAGCCACGGAAGGCGAAAACTGCATACTGTCCACCCATATCCATTCGGACGGCAGTTTATGGGAATTACTGAATCTTCCTGGCGGCGGCTCAAAAAATCCTCCCACAAAGGAATCCATAAACAAGGGGCTGCACTTTTTGAAAATGAAAGGCAACGAGACCTTCAAGGTTGCGGTAAGAACTCTCGAAAGCCTTGTGGTGGATACCTTGAAGGCAAACAATATCAAGCCTTCACAGCTTTCTGCGCTCATACCGCATCAGGCGAATCTCAGGATAATTCAGGCAACTGCGAGCAGGCTCGGCTTATCGATGGACAAGGTGGTAGTCAATCTCGACAGATACGGCAATACATCTGCGGCGTCCATTCCCATAGCTCTTGACGAGGCGGTAAGGACAGGAAGAATCAGAAAGGACGATTACATACTGCTCGAGGCGTTCGGCGGCGGGCTTACATGGGCGTCAGCCCTGATTAAGTGGTAAGATAGAACCATCATCTATCCAGTATTTCTCTCACCAGCTTCAAAAGGTCTTTCGGAGAAACCGGTTTTGAAATAAAGTCCAGTCCCGCTTTTAAAATCCCTTTTTCACTGATAATATCCGCTGTATAACCGCTCATAAACAATACCTTAATATCCGGGACTATCCTTTTAATCTCTTCGTAAACCTCCCTGCCGTTTTTCCTGGGCATTACCACATCGAGAATAGCCATCCGTATATCTTCCCTGTTTTTATGGAACAGTCTAAGTGCATCTTCACCGTCAGCAGCATCTATTACTTTATATCCGTAGCTCTCCAGAATATCCTTTATGAGACTCCTCACATCAGTGTCATCTTCTGCCAGAAGCAGCGTCTCTGTGCCTCCCTTAATAGCCGGAATAACATCCTGCTGAATTTCTTTTATCTCTCCTTCTATCAATGGAAGGTACATTTTAAATGTCGTTCCTCTGCCGGGTTCGCTGTAGACGTTTATATATCCGTTGTGCTGATTTATTATTCCGTCTACTATTGCAAGCCCGAGTCCTGTACCCTTTCCCACTTCCTTTGTTGTAAAAAACGGCTCGAATATCCTCTCCCTTGTCTTTTCATCCATTCCGATGCCTGTGTCGGTTACGGTAAGGAGCGCATACCTGCCTTTCCTTTCAAAGAGGCCGCGCCTGAGATACTCTTCGCCGATTTCGACAACGGATGTCTCCATGGTTAAATGTCCTCCATCGGGCATCGCATCCCTTGCATTCGTGGCAAGGTTCATCAAGACCTGCTCTATCTGACCGATGTCTGCCATTACCGTCAAATCGACATCTGCAGGTATAATTCTAAGCCCTATGTCTTCGCCTATGAGTCTTCTGAAAAGCTTTTCTATTCCCTTTATTATCTCGTTGAGATTCACGGGTTTGGGGCTGATTATCTGCTTTCTGCTGAATGCCAGGAGGCTCTTTGTCAGATTGGCTGCCTTCTCCGACGAGGCAAGTATCTGCTTCACATAGTTCATTACAGGGTCGTCTTCTTTTAGCTTCATCTGTACCATGCTGCCATAGCCGATTATTGCCGTGAGTATATTGTTGAAGTCATGGGTAATACCTCCGGCAAACCTTCCCATGGCATCCATCTTCCGGGCATGGTACAACTGTTCCTCGCTCTTTCTCAATGCATCTTCCATCCTCCTGCGCTCTGTTACATTAAGCAGGGTAAAGACAAGACCTGTAACCTTACCGCCGGCTTCCTTAACAGGCTGCAGGCTCCAGTCCCAATATGTCACCCCTCGTTCGGGATGTTTGGCATATTCAAACGGCTTTTCGTAAGCAAAGCACGGCTCTCCTGTATCGACTACATTCTGGAAGATCTGTCTGTTTTCCTCATTTGGATAAAGCTCAAAATGGTTCCTGCCGGCAAAAAATTCAGGCTCGCGGCCGTCGGCTTCGGCATAAGCACGGTTCACGCGAATAAAATTGAATGCAGCGTCCATGTAGGCGATCATAAGATGTGTATTGGAGAAGACCTTCTCAAGGAGTTCGCTTGACTCCCTGAGTGCATTTTCTGCAAGTCTACGATCTGTCAGTTCCCTGTGCAGTGCATCGGTAAGGGGACGGAGTAATAATACTGTACCCAATGTACCGGCCAGTATAAGAACAGCAATGATGCCAAATATCAGAATAACCTGCCGATTAATAGGCGAATAGAGTTCAGCAGCGTCCATTTTTACCGCAATCCCCCATTTAGCTCCCTGCACGGGACAATAAGCAATGATAACGCGTTTATCATAACTATCTTCCGAAGTCATGATCCCTGACTTCTTTTGGAAGGAGTTCTCCATTGCCGATTTGATGATGAAGCCCTTCTCCTCGCCCATTGGAGAAAACAGTTGTGTTTGGCCGTATTTCGATACTCCGAGAACAACTTCCCCTGTCTCTCCGAGGCCTGTGCGGTCATGGAGGATAAGCCATAGCCTGTCGGTCTTAAAGATTACGATATCGGTTCCCGCCTTGGTCGCCCTCTCTCCGAAAATATGGGCCGCCACTAAAATGTATGTCTCCCCTCCCATAGAAATCGGACCATAAACAGTAACTTCTCTGCTGTTTTCAGGCGGAATAGGCCATAAATCTCTCTCGGGCAAGGGCAGACCGACTTCCAGTAAAAGCTTGCCCTTTGTGCTTATTCTGCTGATTCCCGCCACATCTTCCGATAACTTCATGGCATCAGATAGTTTATCCTTAGTGAGTTCGATTAACTCCTCCAGTGTAATTTCGCCCCGGTTGTATGCCTCTAACTTTTTACGCATCAGGGTTCGGCTGGTTACCTGCAATGTTATGTCTTTAGCTCTCAAAATATACTCGTCAACTGCCATTGACCTGACTTTAGCTGCATGAACCAGATTGCTCTGTACGCCTCCTTTAAGGCGGCTGTACAGTGGGATTATGCTGACAAGGAACACTATTGTTCCAATCAAAAATATTCCGAGTGCAGAATATATGATAATGGATTTCCGCGCCTTTCTCTCGATGTTCGTTTCAGTCATGTTTTTAACCTGGTTTTACTTTTTTTCGATCCATCTCACAGGAAATATCATCTTGAATGTTGTGCCCTTTCCAATCTCGCTTTCTACCTTTATCTCGCCAAGGTGTTCGGAGACTATCTGTTTAACCAGAGGCAGACCCATCCCGAACCTGAACAGCTTTGTGCTGAAAAAGGGATCGAATATCTTATCTATATCTTCCTTTGGTATGCCTAAGCCCGTATCCGAGATTGTAAGGTTAACACTGTCCTTGCCGTCGGAAGTCGTAATCGTTATCCTGCCCCCTTCCGGGGTTGCTTCTATGGCATTCCTTATAATATGGAAAATTGCTGCCCTTAATAAATTCTTTTGTGTGTTTATCTTCAAGGGATGCTCTGCAAGACTAACAGAAATCTTTACATCCTTTTCATCTGCCTCTTTCTCAACAATGGAAACAACACCTCTTACAATCTCATTGATATCCTCATATCTGAACCTCGACTGTTTGCTTTTAAGAATAGCTTCAAAGTCCTTAACTATGGACTCCAGCTTTTCTGATTCGTCAATAACATCCTTCAGGTTTTCTTCCAATTTTTCGGATACATCTTCCTTCTCGATTATTCGCTTACATGTCCAGCCTATTACAGCGGCAGGATTCCTTACCCTGTCGGCAACGGTCAGCGCCATCAAGCTCATTGTCCTCTCCGCTACCATGGTCTCCAACTCCTGATTCAACTCCGTCAAATCAGCGTTAATGGCCTCAATCCTTTTCTTATCTTCCGATATTCTTAAATATGTCCCGTATGCCCTGAAAAAGAAAAAACTAACAGAGCCTATCACAACAAAAGTAAAGGTAATAAAGCTTCCGCTATGCGGGTCTATAGACTTCCAGATATGTTCGTATCCTGTAGCTACCAAGGCGGGTTGAAGAATATGGCCCAATGACCTCGACACGGAAAAAATAACATATGCTGTGGAAAGCCACAGCAAATAACTCCACAGCACATTGCCTTTATCTTTTCTGTAAAGACTTAAAGCGGTGATCAAGCTCATTATAGAGAGCATCAGCATCACAAATGCGCCTGCTATTTCGGAAAACAAAATAGGAAATAAGGGCAAAAGGGTGGAAACGGAAACCGGCGTATCTTCTTCTTTCAGATGTTCTCTCAGTCCCATGTAAAGGAACAATATCGCAGGCAAGAGCAAAAAGAACTCGTATCGTGTTATGTAATAGATATATTCCTTGCCTTCAATTGCCACCTCTCTAAAAAAATAATCCCAGCCTTCCCTGCTTCCGGTTATCTGGGTCTTTTCGATCCAGAATTCGGTGATGTGTCCTATAAATGTATCCAGATTCCATAAGGCAAAAAACAACTCGGCAAGAAGTATGTATCTCCAGCCTTTTGCCTTTTGCAGATTGTGATGCGTTATAGTCCATATAATGAATATGCAGGAGACAAAGAAATACACATGCCCCATCTGGTGTATGTAAATTCCGGGATAAGCGTGAGGGACGAATGCCCAGGCACTTGCAGGGATTAAGAGCAAAAGAAATCCTAAAATTAAGATTTTCATAGGTCTTGCTTGTCCGACCTTTTTGCCTTTCTTCTTTTATAATCCCGTATATGCATGATCCTGAAAAGCCTCTCCAGCTTGTCTTTATATGCCATAGCAATAAAGACCACAATCAGCGCAACCCCGACGAGAATGGAAAACCTTCCGTACTGATTACGCCTTATATAATCTCCTCCCAGCGTCAGCAATATCGTTCCGAACAATCTTCCCGTGCCGCCGATAATTAAAAATTCCTTTGTGCTTAGGTGCCCGAGCCCTAAAATATAACATAGATAATCTTTTGGAAGACCGGGGATGAGAAAGAGCAGGAAAACTAAAAATGCTCCCTTGTGGTGGAGCAGATAATCAAACCTGTCCATGACGGACTTATTCACAAACCTGTCCACAAAAGGCCTGCCGAAAGTCCTCGCAAGGGCAAAGGCAGCGTAAGAACCTATGGTCAGACCGATAGTGGATAACAAAACGCCTACTATCGGCCCGTAAAGAAATCCTCCCAAAAGCCCCGTAACCTCGCCCGGTATAGGCGCCGCAACCACCTGCGCCACCTGAAGGAATATAAATCCGATAAAGGCGGCAGGCCCGAGGGAATCCAAAAAACGCAGCACCCTCTCTTTATTGAGAAAAAACTGGATCAACCCCGTTTCATAAAATATGACCGTGATTCCGCCTACAATAAGTATGAGTATGAGGGGCCTAATCCATATGTTACTTTTAATTTTGATATTCATTATTTTGGAGTAATGGAGTATTGTAACATCAAACTGACAGCCCAATCCTCCATTACTCCGGCACTCCAGCGTTATTTATTTCCTATCCTCTCGATGAACGGCTTTAGGATCTCTATGGGCAATGGAAAGATAATCGTCGAATTCTTTTCCGTCGCGATCTCCGTCAATGTCTGCAAGTATCTGAGCTGCAGCGTTGCCGGTTCCGAAGATATAATTTTTGCCGCGTCCGCCAGCTTCTGCGACGCCTGAAACTCTCCTTCCGCATGTATTATCTTCGCCCTTCTTTCCCTCTCTGCCTCCGCCTGTTTAGCTATTGCCCTCATCATCTCCGTAGGAAGGTCAACATTTTTCACCTCGACTGCCGTAACCTTAACACCCCAGGGCTCCGTTTGTGTATCAATCACCTTCTGGAGCTCTGCGTTAAGCTCATCCCTCTTTGCGAGCAGGTCATCGAGCTGGCTCTGCCCTAAAATGCTTCTAAGGGTGGTCTGTGCGATCTGCGATGTGGCGTAATAAAAATCCTCAACCTCGGTTATTGCCTTAATAGGTTCCATAGGCCTAAAGTAAACAACAGCGTTGACCTTAACAGTAATATTGTCCCTTGTAATAATATCCTGCGGAGGCACATCCATTGTTATTGTCCTCAAGCTTACCTTAACCAGCTTGTCGATAACAGGCCAGATAATTACGAGACCCGGCCCCTTCAAATCGATAATCCTCCCGAGCCTGAAGACAACGCCCCTCTCGTACTCCTTAAGAATCTTGATTGCGCTCGACAGGAAATAACCCACAATGAATACTATGAACAAAAAACTCATAAAAGATGGTCCGAACATAAGCTGCCTCCTCTAACTTTTTTTTAAGCCTGCTCTAATTATACCCTAAATAATGGATTCTTACCGCAATAGCTAAATTCAGGTTTCGACAATTTTGAGTTCGTGCGTAAAAAAGATATAGCCTTTGGCCTCAACTGCAAACAGCCTTTCCACCGCCTTTTTGTAAATGTCCATCTGGAAGGAGTATTTCTTCACTATATCCGGGATCTCCTTTTCGGAAACAGGATATGTCTTATAGTCATAAACATGTGCGACCCTATCCTCTTGCCTATTGCCTATAGCCTCTTGCCCGCTTTTTATAATCACCCTGTCGATCCGTCCTTTGTAAATCCTGTTTCCTGTGTCCAGTATAAACGGCAGTTCCGAACATGAATTTCCCCTGCGCTCTATGATGTCCTTTACATAACCGGCCTCATACAGCCTTTCCATGTCGGCTAAGACTATACCTTTCATTTTATCTGCATTCCTGTCGGACAACACCTCGTTTTTCAATACAGATGTCGTCTTTGCTTCGAGATTATCCCGCGTTATAATGCCTTTCGAGATGCCCTCGAATACCCTGTGAAACGCCCTGCCCAGAACTATCCAGTCGTCGCCGTGTTTTTTCCTTATCTCTTCTATCTCTTCGGTAACATCCAGCCATACCTCTGAAGGCTTATAGTCGAGCGGCTCGACAAATACAGGCTCATTGGAGAGTTTTGAGATTTGAGTTTTGAATCCGGATTTTTGAATCCTGCCTTTATCCTTAACTCCCGGCTCCGAATCCCGTATCCCGAACTCTTCTTTTCCTATTCTCTCCACCTTAAAGGGAAGCGATTCACCGTCCCTATCATCCAAATTAAAGGCGTCATTCAGATAGCCAAGCTTGCCCGAAGGCGGTTTCGATTCTGAAGCAGGCCGCACCCCTGACATGCACAGATAATCCATTGCCCTTGTTATGGCCACGTAGAATAATCTCTTTTCCTCGTCCTGAAGCCTTTCTCTATGCCGCTGGAATACGGATATTTTTTTTCTGAGATTGGAATCATCTTCGTACGCTATGACAATACCGCCTTCATCCTCGTCAAGCACTATGCTGCCCGCGCCCCTTGCCCTGTTTTCCTCATCGAGGCATGGAAGGAATACTATCGGGAACTGTAGCCCTTTCGAAGCGTGAACTGTCATTATCTTTACGGCATCCATTCCCTCGGTATTTACGTTGGCCTTTGCCTCTTCGGATTTGCCCGACGCCTTGATCAGCTTCTCTCTTATCTCCAGCCCCGCAAGCCCGTTATGCTCAAAATCCTCGATAATCTTTATGAATTTCTTCACATTCACATACCGCTGCTTTTCATTCAGATACCGCCACGCGCCTGCTTCGGCAAGTATCTCCTCAAGCAGTATGGAATATCTGGTTTCTTTAGCCCTTTCAATCCATCTGTCGATGGAGGCTGCCGCTTTTTGAATATCCGGCGAGAGATTTTTTATAGAAAGCATTCTCAAAGATTCGAGCAGATAGCCCGCGGGCATGCCTTCGATAACAGCCTCTCCGGTTATCTTCAATATCGTGTCGTACCCTATTCCGAAGAGAGGAGAACGAAGCACATTTAAAAGGCTATAGTCGTCAAGCGGGTCTATAAGGAAAAAGAGAATATTCCTCAAAATGCCGACCTCTGTGGAATTGTAAAAACCTATGCCTTTGACAACGACATAGGGGATATTTTCTTTTTGCAATGCATCCTCGAATATGGAAAGATGCGTTCTGTTCCTCAAGAGGATGGCGGCGTCTCCGTAGCCGCATACTCTTTTGCCGCCTGCTTCGTATATCTCGTATGTTCCTCTCAGTTCCTTTATCTTCCGCGCTATGACCGATGCCTCGGCCTTCCTGTTCTCCTTTGTGTTGCCGATATTGTCGAGGACTAAAAGTTCAACCCTGCCCTCTCCAGCCCTCGTAGCTCCAAAAGGGGTATATTCCACCTTATAATCGTCGTAAAGTCCTTTCGGCATCAGCCTCTCGAAAAGGGCATTCACAAAATCGACGATCGCGGGAAGGCTCCTGTAATTTTCCTTTATCTCTATAAAATGATACTCTTCTCCGAGCCATTCCGTGAGTTTTTTCTTTGCGTTCTTGAATATGCTTACATTGGCCCCCCTGAACGAATATATCGACTGCTTGTCGTCGCCCACGAGAAATATTGTAGGCTCGACCCCTCTCTCCCTTTTCGCGCCCAAACCCGAACGCCACTCCTCGGTAAGTTTGTCTATTATCCTCCACTGCAAAGTGCTCGTGTCCTGAAATTCGTCAACGAGGATATGGTCGGTATGCTCGTCAAAGGAATAAAGGACATTCTGCCACTCAGGGTTTTTTGTGATAGCCTCATACGCCATAAGTTCGAGATCGTTGTAATCGAGGCAATGTTTCGCGTTTTTTTTCATCCTGTACTTGCCGAGGCACTTGGCGTAGATGGATACTATATTTTTGAAATATTCCTCCCCGGAACTCTGAACTCCCATTTCGGAATTTTTGACTCCCATCTCTATATGCGGCCTTTTGGCGTGAAGTTCGCCGAGCATGCTGTAAAGTTTATTCCAGCCCTTAATCCCGCTCTCTTTTATCGCCGCGTAGAACAATCCGTCCTTTGCGTCCTCCATTAGGCATTCGTAGACCGCCTCGTTCCAGAGCATATCAGCGTGAAAACCGTCCATTACTTCAAGAGAAGGGTCTATATCGAGGTCGAGTGAAAATCTCTTCAAAAGTTTCAGGCAGAAAGAATGGATTGTGGATATCCGCATCCTCGGCATTTTTTCCCTGACCCGCTCGAACATTTCAGGGTCTTCTTTTCTGAGAATATTGAGTATCCTCTCCTTCATCTCAGCCGCCGCCTTTTCAGTAAAGGTTATGGCGAGTATGCGCTCCACATCCGAACCGCTCTTTAGCAGTTCTATATATCTCCTCGCAAGCTTCTCGGTCTTCCCCGAACCTGCCGGAGAAGAAATCATCACGCTTTTGCTTATATCGAGATAATTCTCACTCATCTTTGACCATTGAACCAAAGCTCTTTACGGTATGATTTCATAACTACAGCCTTCCCTCCTGCTTCAACTTATCTATTATCGCGTTTATCTTAGTCAATGCCTCCATTGCCGCTTTTTCTCCTTCGAGTATGGCCTCATGCCTTTTATCGAAATCAGCGGAGCCGATATGCCCGACCCTCGGCTTTATCACGACATCGGCTCTTGCCAACTGTATTGTCGCCATCTTCGAATACATGATGCCTATCGACTGAAGTATCGTCTCTATTGTGCTTTCCGGCTGGGAATTGTTTAAATCAGCCGAGATATCTACAGCGATGACTATATCGGCTCCCATCTTCTTTGCCGCATCCACGGCAACCGGACTTACGACTCCTCCGTCAACATACATCTGCCCTGAAATCTTTACGGGCCTGAATATGCCGGGGATCGAACAACTCGCCCTCACTGCCGAGCCGGTATTGCCTTTACCGAAAACAACCTCCTGCCCTGTCTGCACATTCGTGGCAACGGCATAAAACGGCATCCTCAGTTTTTCGAGGGGAGTATTTTTCAATGTTTTGTTCACATAATTTTCGAGCAGATCGCCCTTTATAAAGCCGTTGTCCGGAATGGTCAGATCGATTATCTCTCCTCTCTCTATCGAGATAGCTATCTTCTGAAGCTGAAATGCGTTGTAACCGTATGCATACATGCTCCCTACAAAACTGCCCGCGCTCGTCCCTACAAGCATGTGAACCGGAACCTTATTTGATTCGAGGACTTTTAGAACTCCGATATGCGCGAATCCCTTTGAAGCGCCCGCCCCGAGCACAAGGGCTATCTTAGCAGGCTGTGAAGGCGGCTGAACAGCCTCCTTGGGTGCGCATGACAATAAAAACAGAGTTGATAAAATAATTATTGCAGATATTTTTTTCACCATACCGTTAACCTCCTGAAAAATTCACTGTTGTATATACGGGCAAAACGCATACTCGTGACAATTCCAGCAGATATAATCGTTCAACGGCTTTGCCTTAAAATCCCCTTTTCTTATGCCCGCTGCCGCGTCTTCAAGAAACTTCAGCGCCGCGATTATATAATCGTCTATGACTTCCTGCCCCTTGCCTCTTTTGGACGGCGGACACCACTTGATATCTATATCCTTGAGCGAATATATTCCTACCCTGCTCACATCGTATCCCTGATGTTTCATCATAGCGGCGTAAAGAAATAACTGCAAATTCTCATTACCCTCCAGCACCTGCCTGCAGTTAAGAGACGCGCCCCCCGTCTTATAATCTATTATCTGGACCGAATCCCCTATCTTGTCGAACCTGTCGATTTTGCCCTTGAGTTTTATGTCTTTTATCGGCTCTCCGACCATTGTCCTTTCAACCTCTGTCGAAACATATCCGTCCTTCCTTATCTCTATTTCCATCTCGTAAATATCCGGCAGTATTTCCATGAACGTATCCTTTACGATCTTTTTCCAGTAAACATCTATCCTCTTGTCTTTCATAGATTCGTCTATTACGGATTCCGCCCTGTCCCTGAGGTCTTCGATGCCTTTAAACGGCTCCTTTATTATTTTCTCCATTATCTTATGTATGACAATGCCTATGGTGGCTGCCTCAAGCTCGTATTCCTTTACGCTCATGGGCTTCAGGTTCAAAATCCTTTCTATAAAAAATCTCCTCGGGCACATCCTGTACGCGTCGATATCAGTTACGCGCATAAAAGCTGAAGCACGTCCGCCTGCCGCCGAAATCTCGGTTATATGTCCTGAAAACGATATTCCGCCTTCCATGACAAGATATTCCTCTTTTGAAAAAATGCCGGGGATCCGTTCTCTGACTTCTTCTCCCGAATATAAAAACGACGACGGAAGAAACATATCGTCAGCGTCCATAAGAGGATACGACAAATGAAGGTTTGTTGAAGACCGGAGCAGCCGGTAAAAATCAAAACGCTGCGTGTCTATATATTTCTCGAGATCAAAAAAACCGAGCCTTTTCTTGACGCTGTCAGGCAGAAGGTAATCCATTTCTGGCCGTTGAGGCATGTCTCCGTCAGTCAATCCTCCCGCGTAAACATATTCCGATGCTAATCCGGATATTTCGGAGATTTCCATTATCCTTACCCCCGTTCCTTCCGGATCGGCATAGGAAGCATTGAGAATATGGGAGAGCGCGTTTATGAATTCATGCAGGCTGATCGGATGCGGGTGCATCATTCCTAAAAAAGAAAGTTTTTCGAGAGTTTCTCCTGTCGTCCTGCGGATATCCGCCATCGATTGATCCGGTGAGAATGACATAAAACCGAAATCGTCCAGAAGTCTCCTGAGCAAATCAGCATAGGTTCCTAACCCTGCACCGCTTTTGACATCATCGAGCGGCTTCAGCCTTTCAAATATCCATCTCATATCCTTTTCTATATCAGCCCTCTCTTTCATAAGGCTGATATCGACCGTCTCGGAGCCGTAACTGATAAAATTCATCCACGCGTCCTTGCCTGAGACAATACCCGACTGCAAAGAAAGGGCTGGAATCCATTTTTTCAAATTGTCCGGGATTTTGCCGAAATATCGCGATGATAGGAATTGTGAAAACTCCAACCTCGGATAGCCGTCGGCAACAGAATCGAGCAGCGACAAGAGATCGAGAAACGGCCCCGTCTTTCCCAATGGAGTTCTCCTTGATATGTCGCAAGGTATGCCGTAGCGATGAAAGACCCTTTCGACCATGGCGGAATATTTGTTAAGGTCGGGAAATGCTACGACTACATTCTCAAGGCGCTTGAATTTTCCGGACACATATAACGACTTAATGTTCCTCGCAATGCCCTCAACCTCTTCTTCTATTCCGGGATATGCATAGTAAACAAAAGAGGCTATAGGCGATGGGCTATAGGTTATAGGTATTTCTCCCTTTTGCCTATTGCCTATAGCCTCTTGCCTTTCTTTTAGATATATCTCCTCAACATCGAAATTTCCTTTCAAAAAATCCATATATCCCTTTATTAATGCCGTGAAAGAATTGTCGTATGGAACCGAGATAATGGTCTTATCAGAACATCGAACTATGGACTTCAAAAAATTCTTCTCGGCAGGCGTAGGATCATAAAAACCGTCAAGAATAAGCAGTGAATACTTTCCGCCCGGCTCTACCATGTTTATCACATCGTCGCTGTCCACAAACCCGTTTTCTTCGCCTGTCAGCTTATATCTTCCGGATATTTCGAGGCTGTCCGTAATAACCCTCGAAAGAGACTCCGGGATATTGAGTTCGTGAAATATACCCTCGAACTTGATCTTCAACGAATCGGTATCGAGGTCGGGATAATACAGTTTCAAATCGCTTATAAGGCCACAAACCGCAGATGAAAAACCTATACCCTTTCCTGAAATGGATGACAATATAAGGGGTATCAGCATACCGTCTATCAGCCGTTTGTCGCCGGATGCCGAATACATTCTCTTACAATATTGGCTTATGGTTGCAGTTTCAGGAGGGATATAGCATTTACCGCCCTGTAAATTATGGAATGTTTTTTGCGCCCCTTTGACGTTTACAGGGGAAGGCGATAAATAGAGGATATTGGAATAATCATTGTTTATGCCGTATCCGGCGGCGGTTACTGCCTCTTTGAACAGGAATTCGGTGATATTTCCAAAGCCCGGCGGTGTGTAAAATATTTTGATCATCGGCATATGCCCCGAAAATATTGTATTATCCCGCCCTAAAATAATGCAAATATATCATTATAAATCCGCAGGAAGACAAAGCATTGGAGCGACTTCGACAGCCCAAGCGTAACATGGATGTTTAAGCTGGCTGTCGTAGCTTCGGAGGAAGGCTGGATGCCTTACGAGAATGAAGCGGAAATGTTTTGTCTTCCTGCGTAATAGACGGCACGCATACCTCAAAGCCTTTAATAATGCGATGAGATTATTAATTGCCTGTTTATTTACTTAATGGATAAGTGATGCTGAAGTTGCCCTTAAACGGCGGGAGGGTTCGGCATTAAGGTATCGCTATTAAAGGCTTTTCGGCATACCTGCCGTCGATGTTAAAAATATGAATGCTGATAAAACAGTTGAGAATCGTGTATAAATAGCAGTATGATATAACAACTTCATTACCGGAGGGATTTATGATCATAGGCAGGCCTTTTTTGACTACCGAGCAGATTCACGAAAAAGTTATCGAACTTGCGGACAGGATATCGAAAGATTACGCAGGCAAGGAAATACTCGCAATAGGCATCCTGAAAGGGTCGTTTATGTTCTTCGCCGACCTTATCAGGGCGCTTAAGACTACTGTTACACTCGACTTTATCATCGCGGCCAGCTATCTGAAAACAACTTCGACAGGCGAGGTCAAAATACATTACGACATACGGGAAGATGTAAAAGGAAAACATGTGCTCCTGATAGACGATATAATCGATACCGGCATATCCTTGAATTACATAAGGGAGCGGATATTGTCAAAAAGTCCGGCAAGCCTTAAGGTATGCGCGTTTCTCGACAAAAAAGAGCGCAGGGAAGTGGACGTGCCTATGGATTACATAGGCTTCGAGATCCCGAATCAGTTTTTCGTGGGCTACGGTCTCGATTACGACAACAACTACCGAAACCTGCCTTATATAGCGGTATTCAAAAAGGAAACATAATCGTTATAGCGTGAAGCGTTATAGAGTTATAGCGTCAAATATTATTATTGTGTTATAACGCTAAACTCTCAGCGCTATAACGCAATTTGGAGGTTTTTATGTACAAACTAATGATAGAGACTTCCTTTGCATCGGCACATCAGTTAAGGGGATACAAAGGGAAATGCGAAAACCTGCACGGTCATAACTGGAAGGTTCAGGCATACGTAACGGCAGAAAAACTCAATGATATAGACATTGCTATCGATTTCCACGATCTGAAAAGAATAACCATCGAGATTATCTCGCAGCTTGACCATAAATTCTTAAACAATATCCCGCCTTTTACAGAAAAAAATCCGTCGTCCGAAAACATCTCAAAATGGATATTCGATTCGCTGAAAGAGAGACTTGCCGGATATAAAAATGTAGAGGTCTCGGAGGTAACGGTATGGGAATCCGAGACTGCATCGGCGACATATTATGAAAAATAAGGAGAATTTTTAGTGGATATAAATTTTGCTGCAAAACTTCTTGAAACGGCCATATATAAAGGCGCAGACGAGGCTGAGGTTTATGTAAAAACATCGAAGAACCTGAGCATAGAGGTAAAGGAACAAAAAATCGAGGCGCTCGAATCTTCCATGACCGCAGGCTACTCTATCAGGGTTATCAAAGACAAACGGCTCGGCTTTTCATATTCCACGGACCCGCGTGAGGCGGACAGGGTGGCCGAAAATGCGATCGAGGCGTCGAAGTATGCGGAACCGGACGATTATTTAGGACTGCCTATGCAGAGCAATACCCTGCCCGATATAAAAATATTCGACGATAATATAGCCTCGTTATCTGAGGATGACGCAATACGCCATACACTTTTAATCGAAGAATCAGCCTTTAAGGAAGACAGACGCATAAAAAAAATAAGAAAGGCATCAGGAAGCTTCAGCACCGGCGATACCTATATCGTAAATTCTCACGGAGTTAATGTTCATTACAAATCATCGGGCTGTTCCGCCCAGATAATGGCAATAGCTGAAGAAGGCGGAGAAAGCCAGATGGGCTGGGACTATGAAGGAAACAGATTTTTAAAAAACGTATCCTTCAAGCAGGTCGGCAGGAATGCCGCGCGCCGGACAGTGCAGTTGCTCGGAGCGCGAAAAATAAATCCTGTTAAGGGGTTCGTTCTGCTCGACAATTCGGTTGCCGGGGAATTTTTGGGTATCCTCTCTGCATCCCTCTCTTCGGAATCGGTTCAGAAAAAGAAATCCATGCTCGCGGGAAAAACAGGACAGCGGGTATTATGCAACAAACTCAATATCATAGACAGCGGCCTGCTTGACGGAAGGCTCGGAAGCAAACCAGCAGACGCCGAAGGCACAGCTACCTGCCGCAAGGCATTAATCGAAAGAGGGGTATTGAACGGTTTTCTCTACAATACCTATACCGCGAAAAAAGACGGCGTAAAATCCACAGGCAACGCGGTAAGGGGCGGTTTTACAGGCATGCCGTCCGTAGGCCCTATGAACCTTTATATTGAGCCGGTATCGAAAGAACATGAGGCTGATTTCGGAACAATTATCAAAACAATAGACAAGGGTCTTTATGTTATAGAAACTATGGGCATGCATACCGCGAACCCCATTTCGGGCGAGTTCTCTGTCGGGGCATCGGGATTATGGATAGAAAACGGAGAAATAAAATATCCGGTCAAAGAGGCGGTGATTTCAGGCACGGTCCTCGACCTGTTTAAAAACGTGATTACGGTTGGCGACGACCTGAGATTTTATGGTAATATAGGCTCTCCAAGCCTTTTGATAGAAGGAATCGACATCAGCGGATAAGAACTATTTCAGCAGGAGGTTTTTGAATGGACTACTTTTTGACCGAGGAACAGCAGATGATTCGCGACCTTGCGCGCCAGATTGCGGAAGAAAAGATCGTGCCTGTAAGGGCGGAACTCGATGAAAAAAATGAATATCCTTGGGAAGTAATAAAGACACTTGCCCAGTCGGACATGATAGGGCTTTTCATACCCGAAGAATACGGAGGCCTCGGCAAAGGATGCCTCGAACTCTGCATAGCGGTTGAAGAACTTTCACGGGCATGCGTCGGCGTATCTACCACGTATGCCGCAAACGCGCTCGGCACGTATCCGATACTCCTTTTCGGCAGCGACGAACAGAAAAAGAAATATCTGCCCGACATCGCGGCAGGTAAAAGGTTGGTTGCATTCGGCCTTACAGAAGCGAATGCCGGAAGCGACGCGGGCGGGATACAGACCACGGCAAAACTCGAAGGCAATGAATATGTCTTAACCGGCACAAAACAGTGGATAACAAACGGCGGAGAGGCCGAGATATACACCATAATCGCAATAACCGACAAGGCAAAAGGGCCGAGGGGAGCATCCGCGTTCGTCGTTGAAAAAAGCACGCCGGGCTTCACCTTCGGCAAAAAAGAAAACAAAATGGGCATCAGGGCCTCATCCACAAGGGAACTGATTTTCGACAACTGCAGGATTCCTAAAGAAAATCTCCTCGGCAAGGAAGGCATGGGCTTTATCGTGGCAATGAAGACACTCGACTCTTCAAGGACAGGCGTGGGCGCTCAGGGATTAGGCGTGGCGCAGGGCGCATACGAAGAAGCCGTAAAGTTCGCGCGTCAGAGGCACCAGTTCGGCCATCCGGTAATAAGCTTTCAGGCGGTGCAGCACATGCTCGCGGATATGGCTATCGAGATAGAGGCCGCGAGGGCGCTCATCTATTCGGTCGCAAGATATGTCGACAGCGGCGCCAAGGATATATCAAAGCCCTCGGCAATGGCAAAGACCTTCGGAACGGATGTAGGAATGAAGGTTACCACTAACGCGGTTCAGGTCATGGGCGGCTCGGGATACATGAAGGAATATCCCGTCGAAAAAATGATGAGGGACGCAAAGATACTCCAGATTTACGAAGGCACGAACCAAATACAGAGAAACGTCATCGGACAGGAAATAATCAAAGAAGCGGCAAGAAATAAATAAATCTTAAGCGATATGCTAAAATATAAGAAAGGAGGTAACCTTATGTCCGCTAAAACAAACGAGCTGATTTCAATGGTTGAATCTTTGCCTGTAGACATAAAAACTACGTTGGTTGAAAAGATTCTCAATAGCCTGCATCCGTCGCAGAAAGAAATAGATGCATTATGGGCAAAAGAAGCCGAAAGGAGAGTTAAAGAAATTAAGACCGGCAAAGTCAAAACCATTCCTGGCGATAAAGTCTTCAAGGAAATTCAACAGAAATTTCAAAGATGAAATACTCCTTCCATCCCGAAGCAAAAGAAGAATTATTGGAATCAATAAATTATTTTGAAGAATGCAGATTAGGGCTTGGCCTGGAATTCTCAAAGGAAGTCTTTTCAACAATTCAGCGGATAATTCATTTCCCCTCAGCATGGTCTGAATTTTCAGAGAATACAAGAAGATGTTTAACCAGCCGTTTCCCTTATGGCGTGATTTATCAAGTCATCGAACAAGAAGTCATAATTATTGCAATAATGCAATTGAACAGAGAGCCTGATTATTGGAAAAAAAGAATGAACCTCTCTCCGGCCTAAAGGCCGGAGTTTCTGGTCTCTGGCATAATCTGGCTCATGGCCTGCCCTGCTGTTCCCTGATATATCGTTTCACAATTTCTTCGTTGACATGACCGACACTCTCG
>JAJYVD010000041.1 GCA_021792185.1 Nitrospirota bacterium
TTGTTGGTGGGTCGCGCTTCTGACAACCCCTAATTTAATATTTTAGGGGGGAGGCAAGCTTATTTGAAACAATGTATTACCGGACAAGGGTTTTAAAGCTTTTAGCTTAAAAACTTTTGACAATACGCTGAAACAAAAGAGGAGGGGAAATGAAATTTTTTATCGACACAGCGAATATTGAAGAGATCAAAAAGGCGTGGGAACTCGGAGTGATCGACGGCGTAACAACAAACCCGTCGCTCATAGCGAAGGAAAAGAGAGAGCCGATAGGGCTTTTGAAAGAGATATGCGGTATAGTTGACGGCCCGATCAGCGCGGAGGCCATAAGCCTGAAGGCCGATGAGATGGTCAAGGAGGCCGAGGAACTCGCTAAGATACACGAAAATATCGTAGTAAAAATCCCGATGACCGAGGACGGCCTGCGAGCGGTCAAAAGGCTTTCGTCAGCCGGAATAAAGACCAATGCTACGTTGATATTCTCATCGAGCCAGGCATTGCTGGCTGCGAAGGCGGGCGCCACGTATGTAAGCCCGTTTGTGGGAAGGCTCGACGACATAAGCCATGTGGGAATGGATCTTGTCGCGGACATTCAGGATATTTACGAAAATTATTTTTTCGACACCGAGGTTATAGTCGCGAGCATAAGAAATCCTTTGCATGTCGTGGAAGCGGCGCGTATAGGGGCGGACATCGCTACCATTCCTTACAGCGTTATTTCCCAGCTTGCCAAACATCCGTTGACAGATATAGGCATCGAGAAGTTTTTAAAGGACTGGGAAAAAGTAAAAGGCAAATGAGCGACGAATGGGTCGAGATCTTTGTCACCTACGACCACCTCGAAGCGGAGATAATTAAAGACCTGCTCGAAAGCGGTGAAATCCCCGTAGTTTTGAGATCGTCAAAGGTGAGCCCTTATCCTGTTAATATCGGCAAAATGGGAGAGATCAAGATACTGGTAAGGAAAGAGGATGAGGACACGGCGAAAGAAGTGATAAAGGAAGGCAATTTTTGAGAATGGGCGCATAGTGTTTTCGCTTGAGTTGGGGCAGTACAGTGCTTGACAAATTTGCAATTTAATTGCATAATATCCTCATGTGGATACCAAGAAAAGCCGAGTCCGTCATACGGCAATTTGCCGGACAATTCCCTGTTGTATTTGTTACAGGGGCACGGCAAGTCGGAAAGACAAGCATCCTCGCACATTTGTTTCCTGAGCATACTTATGTGACCCTTGATGACCCGGCAAAGGCCGCAGAGGCCGAGAATGCGCCATCGGAGTTTTTGCGGTCATTGCAATACCCTGTCATCATTGACGAAGCGCAATATGTGCCGGGATTATTTCGGCATATCAAGATTGTAGTTGACGCGTCAAAGAAAAAGGGACAGTTCTTTATCACCGGGTCGCAAAGCTTCAGCCTGATGCAGAACCTTACAGAAAGTCTTGCCGGACGCTGCGGTATTGTCAGCCTGCAGCCGTTGTCCGCACGGGAATTGTTAAGTGCCGACCGCATGCCGTCTGTTGAGGAGTATATCAGCACGGGCGGTTTCCCCGCCCTCTACGCCGATAAATTCGGTAGCCCTCGGCACTGGTATCCCTCCTATGTAGCAACCTATCTGGAAAGGGATGTGAGGAATATCCTGCATGTGGGCAGTCTAAGAGACTTTAACCGTTTCCTGCGTGCGACAGCTGTCAGGACAAGCCAAACGCTATCACTCTCTGATATGGCAAGAGATGTCGGGGTCGCGCCCAATACCATAAAATCGTGGATCTCTGTGCTTGAGGCTTCCCATATCATAGCCCTGCTTGAACCCTATCATCGCAGTATCGGCAAGCGTCTTGTCAAATCTCCCAAAATCTACTTTCTTGACACCGGCCTTGCGGCGCATCTGATGGGTCTTTCCTCGTGGAAGGAAATAGAGAAGTCTCATCTTGCCGGGGCAATATGGGAAACTTATGCATTTAATCAGATATATCGCGCCTTCCTTGAGCAGGGGATAACCAGCCCGCCGCTTTATTATTGGAGAACAAAGGACGGGCAGGAAGTGGATTTTCTGATTGATAAAGGAGGCAGATTCATAGCCCTTGAGGCAAAATTGACCGGCGCGCCGGGGGCGGATGCTCTTAAAGGATTCCATGCATTGAGGGGATATTATGGAGATGATGCCTTTATTAAGGGGATGGTCATCTGCAGAGTGAAGGAAGAATTTGCCATTGCTAAACAGGTGCGGGCTGTTAATGGAATTAAGACGGATTTCGCGCATCGTGTCCTCGTTTGAGCCGGGGCCGCGCAGTCCTTGACAAATTTGTAATCAGATTGCAAATTTGTCTTAAAATAGCTCCAAGATTCAAGTGGAACAAATACTGTTGTATGATCGGACATAGTAGTGTTCCTATTGTGAAATATTTAGGGACTAATAATTAATATACCAACATAGCATTTGGCACTTTCACTAAAATAATATAGCATATCCCTTCGCAAAGCAGAAGAGAAAAGAATCAGTGAAGGCAATAAAAACAAATATTCATCTTACCCCCGATACCATTACGCTGTCGTTGAATATTTTATGCTTAATGTTTTTCAACCCTGCCTTTGCGAGCCATTGCTTCATTTCATCCGGAGAATAGCATCTGCCGTGCGTATTGACGAGCATATTGACCGAAAAGAGCGCGGATTGCGGCGGCATTGTCCTGCTCTTGTCTATATAAAACTCCTGAATCACAATCCTGCCTTTTGGATTAAGCGCTGCCTTTGATTTTTTGATAATATTCATGCAGTCCTTTTCAGTAAACGCATGAAGAACCTGGCTTATAAATATCAGGTCGTAGCCTTTGCCTATATCATCGGCAATGAAATCGCCCTCGATAAAATCTATGCCCTTTGCCTTGGACTTTCCTATAACTTCCTTAGCAATCTTTATCGTTTCATGCCTATCAAAGAGCGTAACGGACACGCCTCTCTTAACCATCTCCATGCAATATGTTCCCGGGCCTCCGCCTAAATCGAGCGCCTTCTTCACGCCTTTAAGGCCGATGGAAGTAATAACGTCCTTTGCCTTCATGAACGAGATGTTGTGCATTCCTTTTATAAATGCCTCATGGTTATGCGCGGCGTGGTTCGGCATGCCTGTCCTAATTACTTCATCAAGACCCGACCAGTTTTCCCACAGATTATCCGCATGTCTTATAATGTCGCCTTGATAATAAGGCATGCCTTTCACGAGGAAACGGTTTGCGGTTGAGGTGTTTTTATACTTAGTTCCTAATTTTTTTAAAAGCCCGAGCCCTGTCAATGCGTCGAGGAGTATTTCGGTCGCCCTGATGTCGGTTTTTAAAGCCTTTGCGATCTCTATCACAGTTTTAGGAGACTTAAGGTAATCGAATACGTCGAAGTTGTTCGCGGTCAACAAGACCCTCGCCGGCCAGAAACCGCCCCATAATTTTCTAAATTCTTTAGCTTCCTTCGGCAGATACATATTATTTTTCTATGATCTTTACATTTATCTCTATCCTGTCAACAGGGTTATCCATCCCGTCTCTCTCCTGTCCCACTATCTTGTCGGCGACTTCCATTCCCGAAACCACCTCGCCGAAGACCGTGTACTGCCTGTCGAGAAAGAGCGAATCCGCCACGCAGATGAAGAACTGCGAGCCCGCGCTGTCGGGGTTTGCTGCCCGCGCCATTGACATTATTCCCCTCTTGTGAGGCTTCTCGTTAAATTCGGCGCTAACAGTGTATCCGGGCCCGCCCATACCGTGCTTCGACCTGTCAGGGTCTTTTGAATTCGGGTCTCCGCCCTGGATCATAAATCCGGGAATAACCCTGTGAAAGGTGGTGCCGTCATAAAAGCCTTTTTCCGCAAGTTCGATGAAATTTTTTACATGATTCGGCGCGACATCAGGAAAGAATTTGATCTCCATATTTCCGAATTTCGTTTCGATAACAGCCTTTGTTTCAGACATCTTTTAAATCTCCTTTTTATTGAATTTTCAAGCCCATTATTTTAGCAGTATTTGCAGTCAATTTAACATGCTGCCCGACTATTCGGCGGACACCTGCTTCAGATTTTCGCACGCGACAGGGATGCCCATATCGCACGCCTTTTTAAAATCGGCGGCAGCCCTTCTCGCGTATGCGACCCCTCTCGAAAAATAGGCCTCGGTGAAACCCGGTCTGACGGCTATTGCCTTGTTGTAATCTTCGATGGCGTCCTCATAGCGCCCTTTTTTCGCATAAGAGATGCCGCGATTATGATAGGCGTCCGCAAACTTGGGATTTATCGAGATTGCCCTGGTCTCATCCTCTATTGTTTTATTGTAGTTTCCCTTTTTGTAGTAAGCAAGGGCGCGAAAATGGTAGATTTCCGCGTTGTTCGAAGAAGAGCCTATGGCCTTGCCGAAATCGGCGATGGCCTCGTCATACTTTCCTTTTTTGTAATAGGCGAGGCCGCGGTTGTAATACGCGTCCATAAATTGAGAGTCTATCGAGATGGCTTTCGTGTATTCTTTGATGGCCATCTCATAATTCCCTTCGTTGAAATAATCGTTTCCCTTATTGAAATAGGACATTATGTCCGCCCCGTATATCGGGACTCCAGGCAACAGAACTGAAATAAATAGTATGGTGATAATTTTCAATCTGCTCATATCCGGCTCCTGCGATTTTATTTCTTATTCTTTAGTTACAACAGCGGTTGTAATTCTGACCTTCATCTCTATTCTCTCGACGGGATTGTCCCTGTTGTCTCTCGGCTGCTTAACTATCTTGTCGACTACCTCCATCCCAGAAACCACCTCGCCGAAGACAGTATATTGCCTGTCGAGGAAAAAAGAGTCTCCCACGCATATAAAGAACTGCGAGCCCGCGCTGTCCGGATTTGCTGCCCGCGCCATTGATAAAACGCCTTTTTTATGAGGCGTGTCATTAAACTCAGCTTTAACTGTATATCCCGGCCCTCCCATGCCGTGCCTTGACCTGTCCGGGTCTTTTGAATTCGGGTCTCCGCCCTGGATCATGAATCCGGGAATTACCCTATGAAATGTCGTGCCGTCATAAAACCCTTTTTTCGCAAGCTCGATGAAATTTTTTACATGGTTCGGCGCGATATCCGGGAAAAATCTGAGTTCTATATTGCCGAATTTTGTTTCTATTACAGCCCGCGTTTCAGTCTTCTTGGGTGGTTCCTCGCGTACAGGCGCGGGTTTCTGTTTCGGCGCGGAAGCGACTTCATCCGGTTTTTGCTCTTTAGCGACTGGAGCGGTTTTTTCATCCGGCTTTTTTTCAGGAGCAGGCTCAGCCGGCTTTTCTGTCGCCTTTTGCTCAAGGGCCGGAGTTGTTGCCGGAGCAGGCTCCTCCGCCTTTTTGCAGCCTGCACTAAGCGTAAACACTATAAAGAACAGCGCAATAAAGATAGTCGATAAAACTTTTTTCATAGTTGATTCTCCTTATAACATTTTTTCTATTCTGACACCCAGTTCTATATCTTCGAGAATGGATGCCACATGCTCGCACCGTTCCTTCGGTCCCGTATAGCACACGGCCTCTCCGGTGGTATGAACCTCCATCGCGATCTCCGCCGCCCTCTGAGCGGTGCATTTTATCGCCCTTATAAGCTGAACAATAACCTCATCGAACGTGTGCCAGTCGTCATTCAGAAGGACGACGTTCCACGGCTCTATTACGAATGTGGATGAATAATCCAGAACCGATGTCTTTGTTTCGTCGTATGGCATACGCTAAGACCCGCCTCCGTGAGCAGCCCATACGCCTACGGCTACGGCAAGCAGGCTTAAGCCGAGGACGAACCAGTGGAATACGCCGAGCTTGAAAAAGACCTTAGCCGTGTCCTGCCCTGCGTCTCCTCGAAAGATTACCTTAAATAACTTAGCTTCAAGGAGAAGAACGAGGACGTAGAATGTCCATATGATAAGCATAATCGTCGGGCCTATGCCAGAGATTTGAAATAGCAGGCTTATTTCATCCGTAAGATACAAGAGCCACGCGCCTGTCAGTCCTACGATGAATACGCAGAATTTTGCGATCTTAGCGAACCTGTGCTCCACGCCCTGAAAGAAGATTACCTTTTCGATAGAGCTTTCCATGCGTATGATCATCGGAAAGATTATTATCGTAACGAATGCGACTCCGCCTATCCATAGGACTACTCCGAGGACATGAACGGCAAGCAGCAAGGGTATAAGCATAATAATCTCTCCTTTTATGGACGAAGCGGTGTGAAATATTATAATTTATTATAGTGATTTTATGCAGGTTTAACAACGTGATGACAACGCGCGATGACTATAACGGCATGGAAGGCACGGCTTCAAAGCCTTCAATAACACAAAGCGCAAATCCGCTTCAACGCCTTTATAAGTGTTGTTTCTTGGGTAAAGCTAAAGATGCTGTATGTTTCATCAAAATATAGATACCGCCGATGCGGATGACGGGTATAAGAGAATGTTGTTTAAAAGTTTCGTCGATAAAGTCATTGAAGCAGATCTGCTCTTTGTGCTGAATTTTCAAGTGTTTTGATTCAAAGTCATGGGATGTGAGGCGTGCTGAAAAAGCCTTTACTCATATGGAATGTCATAACAGCATTCTCTTTCCCGTGAGCTACAACATTGCTTTGTTATTCAATAAAGCAAAGATAATCTCCGAATTGCACAGGCAATTACACTTAGTAAAGGCTTTTGAAGGATGCTTCACATCCTGTTAAAATACAATGATCCGGATTATGATATGATTTTAATCATTATATGTTTGATGGTTTTTGAGGTAGAATTATAAATAGAAAGCACACAGGAGGTTTGATATGCTTGACAGGACAAAGGTTGAAGAGGTCATTAATAGGGTGAGGCCGTATCTCAGAAGGGACGGCGGCGACGTTGAACTCGTGGATATAACGGACGACAATGTGGTAAAGGTTAAATTAGTCGGCGCCTGCGGCACATGCCCCATGTCGATAATGACATTAAAAGGCGGCATCGAGGCCGAATTGAAGAAGGCGATTCCTGAGCTTAAGGCTGTAGAGGCGGCATAACTCGTCATTAAATAATGTCAGTGACGGCGGAGAAGGAGAGAGATGCTTATGAAACGATTCGCCGTATCTTTTCGAGTTTCAGGGCGACTACTTTATGATCTAAGGGGGTGTCCTCGAAGGTATAGACTTTAAGCGCCTCAATGTATGCCGATTGCGCCTTTTTAAGATTCGATGCCTCATCCGCGAGTTTTGCGAGATCGGTATACGCATCGCCGAGCTTGTGGTGTATAGAGGCATAATCGAGCGGATGTTCGAGAATTGTCATTACTCTGAGGGCCTCCAAATAGGCGGTTATGCCTCTGAGCAGGTTTTCTTCTTTGCCGGTTTCGGCAAAGATTATCAGAGAGGTATTACCGAGGGTTTGCTGTACGGAAGAAAACTCAACAGGATATTCATCGGAGTTGTATATTTTGAGCGCCTCCTCGTAAAAACGGATCGCTTTAAGCAGGTTGTCGAGTTTTTCTCCGGCAGCAGCGTATAAACTGTAGACATCTCCGAGGTTTTTCTTTATTTCTGCATAAACAATCGGATCATTATCGGCAGAATAGATATTTAACGCTTCCTCATACTCTGTAACGGCATTTATTATATCGCTCTCGCTTTCGCTGTTCTCTGCGAATGATTTATAGCAGTTACCTATGCTTTTATGCGCTGCTGCGAACTCCGCGGGATATTTGTCGGGGACATATATCTTGAGCGCTGCTTTGTAGGAATTGACGGCCTTTGAGAGGTATTCTTCTTTGTTCCGAAATGAAGAAAGGGCATTGAATATAGAGCCGAGCTTCATCTGAGCGTCCGCGTGATTCAGAGGATATCCTTCCGGCGTATAGACATTCAGGGTCTCTGTGCAAGATTTCGCAGCCTTCAAAAGATTGTTTTCAATATCGTTAAAACCGGCAAGCATGTTATGGGCGCTGCACAAGTTGTGATTCGCCAGCGCATAACCGGAGGGGTTCGATGAAAGCGTATATACGGAAAGTGTTTTATTGAAGGCGTCTACCGCTTTTTTGAGGGACTTCTCCTCTTCATGAAATTCCGACAGCTTCATGTACGCGCTGCCGAGATTGTAGCATGTCAGGGCATAATTATCCGGTGATTTTTTGGGATTGGAGAATTTAGCCGAGTCCTCGAATGCAGCTATCGCCTTTATAAGGTTCTCGGACAATTTTGTTCTGAAAGATAGGTTATAGTAACACTTTCCTTCGCTGCTTTTAATAAGTGAGTAGGTCTCTGAATCCTTTTCTTTCGATATTTCTTTCAGTAAAGAGGTATATATAGCAAGGGCATCCGCCGTCATGTTCTCCTGCAGGAGCATATTCGCGGTATCCAGCCTGTTCAGAATTTTGTCCCGGCCGGCCTGTTGTTTTTTGTATTCGGATAGGATAATCGCAACGACAATACCTATTGCAGCCAAAACAGCTCCTATTATCGCGCCTATAAGCCCTCCGAACCATATGTCCATCGTTATATACTATCAGTTTGACTGCAAAGCTTCAATAAAGAACGCTAAGGATTCAGTATGGAATGTTTCTCACGATAAGAAATTAACCTTTGAAAAATGCGTGTACATAAGGTAAATTAAATGGATAGCGAGCGTATTCCTCGCAGTAGCGAGTGAATATAAAGAAATAATTCCTTACATTAAGATTTCCTGCAGCTTGCTACAGGGAATCTTCAAAATAGGACTATGAGGAAACTTGCCGCTTTATGGATATCTGTTTTTCTCCTTTGCTGGCTGCCTGCGGCAGAGGGAAGCATTAATGTTCCCATCCTCCTCTATCACCGTTTCGGCCCTTCGGTTGCCGACAGCATGACCGTGACCACCCCTGTTTTCGAATCCCATCTGAGATATCTTAAGGACAACGGTTACACTATAATCCCGCTCCGCAGGCTTGTAGATTACCGTCTTGGCAGGGGCGGTGCGCTTCCGCCCCGCCCGGTTGTGATAGTTGCGGATGACGGTCATAAGTCGGTTTATACCGAGATGCTCCCGCTTATTAAGAAATACCGCATACCGGTAACGCTCTTTTTATATCCATCGGCAATATCCAACGCGTCTTATGCAATGACATGGGAGGAGATAAGGGAGCTTAAAAAAACGGGACTCTTCGATTTGCAGTCCCATACTTACTGGCATCCTAATTTCAAGAAAGAAAAAAAGAAGCTGAACGCGGATGAATACGAAAAGTTTGTAGGCATGCAGTTGAGAAAATCGAAGGAGAAGCTCGATAAGGAATTAGGCGGCGGCATTGACATGCTGGCATGGCCATTCGGCATTTATGACGACCATCTTGCCGCAAAGGCCAAAGAGGCCGGATATATTGCCGCCTTTACGATAGAGAGGTATCCCGCGAGCGCTGCGGATAATATCATGATGCTCCCGAGGTATCTCTTGGCGAATTCCGACAAAGGAAAGGCGTTCGAAGCGATAGTGAACGGTAAATCTTCACGTTGAGGTGATTATGGCAAACTCTAAAACACAGGCTCTTTTAATCTGGACGGTCGCGCTCATTTTGCTGTCGGCACATTCTTACGCGGATGCTTACGTTACGGGGAGGATAATCGACGAGGTTACGCAGATGCCTATAAACGGCGCATTTGTCGTTTTGAACAATGAAACCGTACAGACCGATGAAAAGGGAAAGTTCACACTCAAAGGCACGGGCAATAAAATAACAATAAAGGCATATGGATACATGAGGGCCGAACAGCAGCTTCCGTCATCGTCTTTTTTTACCTTGCCGGTAGAAATCAAACTCAAGCCGTTCACGCCGAAGGCGCTATACCTAACTTTTTACGGCATAGGGGACAGGACGCTTCGGGAGTCGGCGCTCAGGCTTATTAACGAGACGGAACTTAATTCCCTCGTTATAGACGTGAAGGGCGACAGGGGATTGATAACGTATAAAAGTTCCATACCACTCGCGTCAGAGGCGGGCGCGCAAAAGCCGATTATAGTAAAGGATATAAAAGGACTCATAAAATCATTTAAAGAAAAGGGCATATACACCATTGCGAGGATAGTTGTTTTTAAGGACAACACACTCGGATCTGCGAAACCGGACTGGACCATCAGGGCGCAGGACGGAGGCGTATGGCGGGACAGGGAGAATCTCATATGGGTCGATCCGTTCAAAAAAGAGGTGTGGAATTATAATATAGATATAGCGGTCGAGGCGGCACAGAACGGGTTCGACGAGATACAATTCGACTATGTGCGTTTCCCGGACAAAAACGGCCTTGGCTTTTCAATGCCGAATACCGAGGAGAACAGGGTTAAGGCGATTACCGGATTCCTCGCGGAAGCCAAACGAAGGCTTGCCCCTTACAATGTGTTCCTTGCCGCCGATATTTTCGGTTATGTGGCATGGAATCTCAATGACACTCAGATAGGCCAAAAAATAGAAAGCCTTGCGCAGCATGTGGATTACATATCCCTTATGCTGTATCCTTCCGGATTTCAGTTCGGGATACCGGGTTACAGAAATCCAGTCGCAAACCCGTATAACATAGTGTACCTTTCCCTCAAAAAATCACAGCAGAGGACACAGATACACTCCGTAAGGTTCAGGCCGTGGCTGCAGGCGTTTAAGGATTACGCCTTTGACAAGAGGTATTTTACCGGACAGGAGATACGGGATCAGATAAAGGCCGCCGAGGAATTCGGCGCGAACGGTTGGATGCTCTGGAACCCCCGGAATGTCTATTCTCCGGACGGGTTGAAGAAAAAAGCAGTGCTTTCGAACGTGAAGGCAAAACCTGATGGCTCGAGTTATATCTAATATTGCCGCGATTCTTATTTTAGCCGCAGTATGGGCCGGATTTATGCCGGCCTATGCCGCTGCGGGAAGTTATTCCGAAATCACAGAGGGAAAGCTCGCCCCTATTAATGGCATCGTCGAAAGCGAGATTAATTCAGGGAATATTCCGGGGGCGGTTATCCTTATAGGGACTCCGGAGAAGATCATCTATCGCAGGGCGTTTGGCTACCGTTCCATAGAGCCTAAGAGAGTCCCGATGACCGAAGACGTTATTTTTGACGCGGCATCTCTCACCAAGGTGATCGCCACTACGACCGCCGTCATGCAACTGGCCGAGAAAGGGAAGCTGGACATCGATGCCCTCGCGTATAAATATTGGCCATCACTTAAGGCGAACGGCAAAAAAAATATCACTGTCCGCCATCTCCTTACCCATTATTCCGGATTGAAACCAGACCTTAAACTTAAGCCCAAATGGTCGGGATGCAAGACTGCCATAAAAATGATCATCCGCGAAAGGCCCCAGTCTCAGCCGGGAACCAGGTTTATTTACAGCGATATAAATTTCGAGATACTTGGAGAGATCGTACGCAGGGTCTCAGGACTGGAACTCGACGCGTACTGCGCGAAAAATATCTTTAAACCCCTTGGAATGAGGGATACGACGTTTAAGCCTTCCCGTGCAATGCGCGACCGTATCGCGCCTACGGAATATCACGAAGGCAGGATGCTGCACGGTGAAGTCCACGACCCGACTTGCTATAGAATGGGAGGAGTCGCAGGACACGCCGGGCTTTTCTCTACAGCGGACGATATCTCCATATTCGCGCAGATGCTTTTAAACGGCGGCAGTATCGACAATGCGCGGATATTGAGGCCTGAAACCATCGAGAAGATGACTGTGCCGCAGTCGCCGGCGAACAAAAAACTGAGGGGATTCGGATGGGATATGGATGCGCCTTTTGCTTCAAACAGGGATGGGCTCTTTCCTGTAGGACTGTACGGGCATCTCGGATATACAGGCACTTCTCTATGGATAGACCCTGTTTCAAAAATATACGTTATTGTCCTCACCAACCGGGTTCATCCGAATGGAAAGGGCGATGTAAAGGCGCTTAGGGCTCAAATCAAGAGAGTTGTTTCAGAGGCGGCCGGCCCCATAGCGATAGAACAAATTATCGCCGAGAGGCCGTCGCTTTCGGCTTACTCCGAACGCATGAAAAACCATGCGCCCCAGAAACAGCGCAACGGCAAGGTTATGACCGGAATAGATGTCCTCGGCACCGATAATTTTTCGTTCCTTGCAGGGCTGCGCGTCGGCCTTATTACCAACCACTCAGGCCTCGATTCAAAAGGACGGAGGACTCTCGAACTTATCTACAATGCTCACGGAGTAAAACTGACCGCCTTATTCAGCCCCGAACACGGACTGTCGGGCAAGATGGACGAAAAAATTCCGTCCACCATAGAGTCTGCAACCGGACTTCCGGTTTATAGCTTATACGGAGAAGCGAAACGGCCGGCTGATAAGATGCTCGAAGGCATAGATGCCCTCGTATTCGACATACAGGACGCCGGCGTTCGTTTTTATACTTATATTACGACTATGGGATACGCGATGGAGGCTGCAGCTAAAAAGGGCATCAGATTCTATGTGCTCGACCGTCCTAATCCCATCAATGCCGCGTTTGTGCAAGGGCCTGTCATGGACGGAGATATGAGATCATTTACAGGTTATTTCCCCCTTCCGGTCAGGCACGGGATGACCGTAGGAGAACTCGCAGCTATGTTCAACGCGGAAAACAATATTGGAGCTGATCTTCATATCATTAAGATGAGGGGCTACAGCCGCTCTGATTGGTATGACGATACGGGGCTTAAATGGGTTAATCCTTCCCCTAATCTGAGGAGCCTTACCCAGGTGATACTTTATCCGGGAGTCGCGCTGGTCGAAGGCTCGAACGTGAGCGTGGGGCGCGGCACCGATACTCCTTTCGAGGTTTTCGGCGCTCCGTGGATCAACGCGAAGGAACTGGCAAAATATCTGGAAGGCAGGGGGATAAAGGGCGCCCGTTTCTCACCTGTCTCGTTCACTCCCTCCAACAGCATTTATAAGAACCGGACATGCAACGGGGTTAAGGTAACGATTACAGACAGGCAGGCGCTCGATTCCACGTTTCTCGGAATAGAAATAATCACGGCTCTTTATAAACTTTATCCTGAAAAGTTCCAACTCGATAAAACGCTGGGACTCATAGGCTCGCGCGCGGTGCTTCAGTCAATTAAGGAAGGGCGCGACCCGAAATCAATATCGCTGAACTGGCAGCCGTCCCTTGAAGAGTTTCTGAAATTGCGTGAAAAGTATCTGCTTTATTAGCATTCAGAGGTTTAGGAGATGCCTTATAAAATATTAGCGGATATAGTTGTCGTTATTCATTTTCTCTGGATAATCTTTCTGATATTCGGAGTGTTTTTAGGCGTAAGGCGCAGGGCCGTAAAAATCTTCCACATCTCCGGCCTTGTCTTTGCCTTTGTCATTCAGATATTCGACTGGCATTGCCCGCTTACATATATCGAGATATGGTTAAGGGCAAGACACGATCCCGCGCTCGCATATACAGGGTCATTCATTCCGCATTATATGGAGAAAATCGTATACATCGAACTCTCTCGTTATACCGTCTTTATCCTCACAATCCTTTTATGCGGATTCAATGTCTGGATGTATGGCAGGAAAAAGAAGAATGCCATAGAATGAGCCAAAACAGACGTTGAATGGAATCCGATATTTTCTGCTACAATTTTGATATAGGGAATCCCCAGGCTGTTTCAACGGAGGAGAAACGTGAAAGGGCAGATAGTTCTCATCACAGGTTCGAGTTCCGGGATAGGCAGGGAAACGGCGTATTGCTTCGCAAAGGCCGGAGCAAGGCTCGTCCTGACTTATTGCAAAGGCAAAGCGAGGGGCGAGGCTGCCGAGCGGAAATGTCTGAAATCCGGTGCCGCCGATACTCTCCTTCTCCACCTCGATGTGACGGACAATAAGAGCATTGCTGATGCGGCCGTGAAAGTGAAAAGGAAATACGGAGGTATAGATTATCTCATCAATAACGCCGGCATAGGGGTATTTATCCCGTTCAAAAAAACTACAACAAGGCATATCGAGCGCCAGATACGCACGAATCTCGAAGGTCCGATTAAAATGACAAGCGCATTTCTCCCGATGGTGAGAAAAGGGATAATCAACATAGCGAGCGTTGCCGGAAAGACAGCCTATGATGAGATGTCTGTATACTGCGGCTCTAAGTTCGGAGTCAGGGGATTCACGCAGGGCATCGCTCTCGAATACCCGCGCTTGAGGATCTGCTGTGTGAACCCGGACATGACCGCGACGCGCCTCTCAGGGTATCAGGGGCGGCCTCCTCAGGAAGTGGCCGAAGTGATTTTCATGTCCGCGTCGGGGAAGGTGGGGTGTAAAAGGGGCGGCGACGTGGATGTAAAAGAGGTTATTTAAGCTGACGGAATTCGGTCTTGCCCGCAACCCTTGATTCTGAGAATAAATGGGACGGTCAATTAAAAAGTAGCGTGTGATTTAAGTGCCCCTTGCAAGATTCTAACTTGCGGCCCCAGATTTTTGCAAAAATAGTTCATTTCACACATGGTTTTATTGCGAATTAATGATGGTAAGGCAACCGCCTGTTGACAAATCTTCTTATTAGGCATATCATACCTTATATGAGCGTGGAGCTTTTGTTCTACAGAAAAAATGTCGAACCCAACGGCGATATAGTTGAAATGAAAATATGGCAGGTGCCGCGCTCAAAAGACAAGCCGCACGGGCTGAAATATTCACTTGTTTATATAAGAGACGGTAAAAGAATTATAGGGTACGACAATGCGGAAGGAAAGGGAGACCATAGGCATTATGGAGGCAGAACAAGAACATCTTTATCGCTTCAAAGATATGGATACTTTGATAGAGGACTTCTATAACGACATAAAGAGAGCAAGGAGAGGTGAATTATGAGAGTAAAAAAAATAGACATAGGTATTAAGGGTCTTAAAGAAAGTTTAAAAGATTTTGCAGAGGTATGGAAAAAGCTGGAGGCAGGCAAAAAGGTAAAAAGAGAGGAAGGGATATATTTTGACTCTATAGATACCATGAGGTCGGTCCTCACGAACAACAGACTTTTAATTCTTAAGACAATAAGAGAGCGGCGTCCCCAGTCTGTTTATGAGCTTGCAAAGATGTTAGACAGAGATTTGAAGAATGTAAATCAGGATTTGAAGATGCTATCTGAGATTGGGCTTGTTACCCTCGAAAAAACCGAGGCGGATAAAAAGCGCGTAATTCCACATGTGGATTATAGAAAGATATTACTCGAGATCCCTGTATAAACGAATGTCCTCGAACAGTAGAAAAACATTAACCGGAGCCGCTTTAAGAGATGCTGGATGGAATGCGCTCGTTAAAAACATGGGACTGGTGAACGCTACAAGATTTATTTTGCAGTATGAATCCGGGTATGGAGACTATACAGAGATTAAGAAGAAATTGTTCAAAGGAAAGAATGTCGCGGATATTTGTAGAGAGATAAAGAAAAAGTAAAAACTGTATCCAACACAGAATATTTATTCCGTTCCCGCTATTGTTTCCTGCTTATTGCTGCCCTTATCGCTGTTTAAATTTATGTAAATTACATAATTTATGTAATCTATTTCCTTCACTACACCGAGAGTTTAAGGGCGGGCATTAATGTTCTGGATAATTGCTACAAGTGAAGGAAATGCGTCTCAGCAGATTGCTGTAAGTCATTGAATTTAAGTGCCCCCTGCAAGATTCGAACTTGCGGCCCCAGGTTTAGGAAACCTGTGCTCTATCCTACTGAGCTAAGGGGGCGATAACTGCCTTATTTACTGCGGTTGATAGAGAAATAATGATAACATTTGTTCTATTTCTAAATCCAGTTTTTGGCTTATGGTTACGCCCTGTTTTCTGTTCTTCTGTCAATAACCTCTGCCAGGAAAGGCAGGAGCAAAGATCCTCCTGGGAGCAGAAATATAATTAACGCGGGAATGAGCTTTGAGATATGTTTGAGATGATGCTTTATCTCCTTTTTCTCTTGCTTTGTCCATTTTTCTCCGGTGTTGCGGTGCTTCATGAGAAGCTGCATGAAGCCTTTTACTTCGAGGACTTCATGCAGTATGAATTGTTTGTTGCTCCGGAGGAGTCTTTTGAAATATTTATTCATTCAAGTAAATGGTCGGGGCGAGAGGATTTGAACCTCCGACCTTTCGGTCCCGAACCGAACGCTCTACCAAGCTGAGCCACGCCCCGAAATTAAAATCAGACTTATACGTTCTCTACCATCTCCCATACGCCGCATGGGCAGATGCCCGCGCAGAATCCGCAGCCTATGCAAAGATTTTCATCCACCACATATTCGTAAGAACCGTCTTTATGTTCTACCCTGCTTATCGCGCCCCAGTAGCAAGTCGCCTCGCACATCCGGCAGTCGCGGCATGTGGCGCACGACATGCATTTATTTGCTTCCGCTTCGGGAGTGAAGTCTCCCTTGCACACGTCGTAATATTCGGTTTTAATTCTCTCGTAAGGAATAACCTGCTTGATCTCCGGGAATCTTGGCGCGTGGCTTACGAGGTAATGTATATGCTCTGCCGCAAGCCTTCCATGCCCGATGGCGTGGGTTATGAGACCGAGCCCTGTTACGTCTCCTATGGCGAATACCTTTACGTCGGAGGTCTGGTAATTCTCGTTGACCTTTATCCAGCCCCTTTCCGCGTGTATGCCCTGAGGCAGGAAATCGAGCTGCGGCACGTCGCCTATGGACATCACCACAAAATCGGCGTCCATTGATGAACCGTCTTTAAAATAGAGTTTTCTGTCTTTTTTGTCGTATCTCTCCGTGAGTCTCGGCCACACGACCTGCGTGCCCTTTGCCTTTGCTATCTCCATTTCCGCGCCGAAGGCCGCGGGTTTCTGTATGTCTATGGATGTAACGGATTCGGCTCCGTAGTTGAACGCCTCAGAGCAGACGTCCATTCCGACATTTCCTGCGCCTATTACGACAACCTTTTTGCCCTTCAGGTCGGGATGCTTGCCCGAGTTTATATCCTTGAGGAAGTCATAGGCCGAAACAATATCTCCGGAACCGGGGAACGCTATCTTTCTCGGTTGGTGCGCTCCTATGGCTATTACCACTACCTCATGGCCTTTATATATTTCGTCGAATTTTTCTTTCGTAACCCTTGTATTGAGGTGCAGGTTTACGCCGAGTTCGCGGAATCTCGAAATCTCTTTTTCGAGTATCTCGTGCGGCAGGCGCTCTCTCGGTATGCACTGCTCTATCTTTCCGCCGAGCTTGTCCGCAGACTCGTAGAGATCGACGGTATGCCCCTTTAAGGCGAGTTGCCATGCGGTGCTCATGCCTGCCGGGCCTCCTCCTATGACCGCTATTTTATGACCTGTTGCGGCGGCCTTTTTCGGAGCGGGCAGATCGAGCGCGAGCTTGCCGAGCTTGTCTATGTTGAGCGGCTTGTCGAGACGGCCCCTCGTGCAGCTCTGCATGCAGAGGTTAGGGCATATCTGTCCGCAGACTGTTGCCGGAAGCGGGCTGTATTGAAGGACAAGCTCCAGGGCTTCGTTGAGTTTGCCCTGCCTTATCAAAGACGCCCTCTTGTGCGACGGTATATGAGTGGGACACGCATACGCGCAGGGAGGAGCATATTTTTCATTCGCCCATACGGGTTTATTCCTCCTCTCAGCGCCGGTAGTTATATACGGGAGTAATGTAAGCTCATGGTCTAAATATTCCGCGAATATGCCGCCCTGTCCTACCGCTTTTTCCCACATGTTTTTTCTGAAGTCGGACGTAGATGTCTTGAACCATTTCCTCGCCCTTTTTTCCTGCGGCGTATATGCCATGAGCTTTTTCCAGTCGTTTGAAGAACGGGTAAGCTCTTTGTAATGCTCCATTCTATCTATGGCTTCGAGATACGGCTTCATGTTTGTTTTGAGCCACTGCCAGTCCTGCTCTGTAAGGTCGAGGAGTTGAACGTCTTTTTCGCTGTATCCCTGAATGGGGCCTCTGAAATATATTGTTCCGCCTACCATGCCCACGCATGGACGATAGCCGAGGATGTTTTCAGTGTTTCTCGGATTTACGCCGCACACGACTGCGATGCCTCCGGCCTTGAATTCCGCGAAGGAGTCGCCGACGTTTCTGAAATACCAGGACTGAGGCGGCTCGAAACGAGGGTTGTGCTTTGTCATGGTATCGCAGCGCGCTCCGCCGCTTCCCTGAACATAGAGGATTCCCTGCGCGGCGGCGTTCCACGCGCCGTTGGTTACGTCGCCCAATACCGTTATCTTCGCACCGCAGTTTATCCATCCCACATCGTCCGAGACGCTGTTCTTGACGAGTATCTCGGTGCCTGACATGCCCATGCTTCCGCATCTCTGTCCGACAGGGCCTTCAACGGTTATTTTTATCGCCTCTCCTCTCGGCCAGATGCGGCCTCCGATGCCGTGCTGTCCGTCAGCGATTATATACAGTTCGCGCGCGCCTTCCTGAACCGAATGCTGTATCCATTCTTCGAGGACGCGGGAAGAAACTCTCTTGCCGTTAACCTTGCCTTTTATAAGCGCAGTCTTTCCCTTTATCTGAACAATCTGTTCTTCCGGTTTTATTTTTTTGGCCATTGACTGCCGAGTGCTGACTGCCGATTTTTTCTTAATTGTCGTTTTAGCACGCATAATTTATCCCCAATCTCTCAGCCATTGCCGGATCGTCTATGCTCAATCCGTCGGACATGCCTATGGGCAGTTCGGTGCTTCTTCCCATAGGAGCGAATAGTTTCCTCAATTCAACGTCCGCAGCCTTGAATACCTCGACCACCCGCTCCGCGACTCTATCGGAATCGAGCCTTCTGTAAAGCTTCGGATCCTGCGTCGTTATTCCCCTCGGGCATTTTCCGGTATTGCACAGGTTGCAGCGGTTGTATTCGTCTCCGAAGCAGTCTGCCGCGGCCTGCATAATGTATTTGCCTATCGCCACTCCGGACGCGCCGAGCATTATGAGCGCAGCCGCGTTAGCCGCGAGGTTGCCTTTCTTTCCTATGCCGCCCGCTGCTATGAGCGGAAGCTCGTTTTGCTTTCCCTGTTTTACGAGGTCTAAATAACATTCCCTCAAGTTGGACGCGATAGGGTGTCCCATCTTATCCATAGAGACGTTGTATGCCGCCCCTGTTCCTCCGTCCTCGCCGTCTATGCATAATGCGGCTGCGTAAGGGTTTCTCGCGAGGTTATTTAAGACCGCCCGGGCTGTCTTTGTTCCGGAAATTTTAGGATACACCGGAACTCTGAACCCGAACGCCATAGACATGGACTGTATCATCTTCGCGACCGCCTCTTCGATCGAATACTTTGTCTGGTGAGTCGGAGGCGATGCGAGGTCCACAAACTGAGGCACTCCGCGTATCTTCGCTATGAGCTTTAATACTTTCTGCGCCATGAGGAGTCCGCCGTCGCCCGGTTTTGCTCCCTGCCCGTATTTGATCTCTATCGCGGCGGGGTCTTCGACCATGTGCGGAAGGGCGTGAACTATCTCGTCCCATCCGAAATATCCGGACGCTATCTGTATGATGAAGTATTTGAGGTATTTAGATCTCAAGAGCCTCGGCGGCATTCCGCCTTCGCCTGAGCACATTACTACGGGAAGCCCTTCAACCTCGTTGAGATACGCCACGCCCATGGCGAGGCCTTCCCACATGGGAGGCGACAACGCGCCTATGGACATGCTCCCTATCATTATGGGGAATATCTCGCGCACAGGGGGAATGAATATGCTGTCCTTATCGACCGTTAATTTTCCGTCTACCGTTTTTAAAGGCAGGTCTTCGGGAGGCAGTATCCTTCCTAAAAGAGACCTTACCCTGAACTCGTGCCTTCCGGCATCGAGCGCCGGGTCGGTAAGCATGGATATCCTCGTGAATTTAAGCCTGTCGAGGGTTGATATGGAAGGGTCGTTTCTTCTTCCGCCCCTCTTGTATCCGTCTCCGCCTTTGTTTTTATAGTGAAGGAATTTATGCTGCGGATTGAATTCAGGCTCTATAGCCTCATTCGGGCATACGAGCGTGCATGTGCCGCAGCCGGTGCAGTAACGCTCCATGTCCGTAACCTGCTCTACTATATGAGTGATGCTCCTTACAGCCGCCGGTGCAGGTACAGGCCCTTCTGATTTGACGAGCCGCTGAACCTTTACCGTGGCTTCAATAGCCTTAACAGGACAGACCGCCGTGCATTTCCCGCACCTCTTGCACCTGTCGTCCCTCCACCTGATTATATAGGGAAACTCTCTTAACGAGAGATGATGATTGTGATCCAATCTTAACCCTGAAGCTGGTTCCATACCTTAACCTCCTGCGCGTCGGGCGAGATGATCACCATATCGTATTTCATGGGGAATATGTCCTTTGCCCTCTCTCTTTTGGGGATAGCGCTGTCAACGCCGCACTCCTCGGACATCAGCGCGTATTTTCCCTTTACGCCGCCTACAACGCCCGGCCTCAGTTTTTTCGAGTCCTGAACCATAAAGCATGTGCCGTCCGGTGTGAACCCGATGACCATGTTCGGCCCGTCTATGCATAACGGCCTTAACGACTGTTTCATAAGCCCCAACGCCCCTTTGTCCTGCCTTCCATCCATCTCCGATGCCTTAAGCGGCGTTATAACGTCCTTATAATATGTGATGGGGAAACCCAACTGTCTTGTCGTGTAATGCAGGATATGGGTGAAAACTTCGCTGTCGCTGTTGTAGCCGGTGTATCCCGAAAATCCCCTGCTCATCAAAAATTCCCTTATAGGCACGAACGCCGTGTTTTCGCCGTTCGTCATGCTGCAGTATCCCTGAATAAAGAAAGGATGGCACGCGTAGAGGTAGATGGCGTAATTGGTGTTTTGCCTTCCCTGTGCAAGGACTATCTTTGCCTTTAATCCATCCCTGTCGAGACCGAAGAATTCTGCTACCTCAAGCGGATCGCCCACTTCTTTTATTGTGATGACATCCGGGTAAAAAGAAAAAGCGAAGATGGACCCGTCAGGCTCGCCTATCTTTCTGATGGCAAGGCGGGTGTTCATCAAGAGCGCTTCTTTTTCCTCCATCGTCCTGTTTTTGTATTGAGCGGGATAGTCGTAAGCCCTCGCGAAATAATGATCACGGGCATTTATGCCTTTTATCGTTTTTATCTTCGGCTTCCATTCGTATTTGAGCTTGAAGCCCTGTTTTTTCATGAAATCGTCGAGGGTCTTTTTGCCCGCATTCGAACAGATGCCCGAAAGCACCGGATATTTTTTCAGTTTTTCGAACTCTCCGCCGAGATTTTTAAGAGTGAGCCCGAGCCCGGAGCCGTCGTGACCTTCCTTCATAGTCTCAAGAGCAAGGATAGGCTCCATCGGCGAGATGTAGTCTTTTGAAGTAATCGCAGCCAGTCTGCACATAACCCGTTCCTCTTTATCTGTTTGAAATCGCCTGCTTTAGGGTAGCCCGTTGAAGCGGCAAGTTTCATTTTAAAATTTTGTCCGGCTGGTTGTCAAACGACCGAATTGCCTCATCGAAAATCTACTTGAAAGTGAATCGTTGCCTCAAATAAGAATCTATTCGAAAAATTTCATACTGTCTCTTAAAAAAGGAGACAGCAATGGGATTAACGGCAAAAGAAAGGCGTT
>JAJYVD010000042.1 GCA_021792185.1 Nitrospirota bacterium
TAATAGTGTATTGCTACACTATTAACTCCGTTCGACTTGCATGTGTTAAGCACGCCGCCAGCGTTCGTTCTGAGCCAGGATCAAACTCTCAATTGTTTTCATGATACTTGATTCTGGTTAAAACTCGTGTTAGTTCACCACGCACGTATTTAGCACCTTATCAAAGAACGAGTTGATAACTTACCTGAAGCATAAATATTTTGTCAAGACCTATGACATCAGACCTATGGCGTTAAAATGACCTCTCTCCGGGTTTACTTAAAACCCTTTAATCTGTTATAAAAATACTTACGGGCGATTAGCTCAGTGGGAGAGCGCTTCCTTCACACGGAAGAGGTCGCAGGTTCAATCCCTGCATCGCCTACCATTAAAAAATTAAGTTGAGGGTAAGATAAAAATCTGAAAATAAATCTTAGACTGAACCTCAATTTTTAGGAGAATAAGAAATGCACATTACTATCATCGGAGCCGGTTATGTAGGACTTGTAACAGGGGCATGCTTTTCCGAATTCGGCGTTTTTGTGACCTGTGTCGATAAAGATAAAAACAAGGTGGAATCCCTGAACCAGAGCGTAATCCCGTTTTACGAGCCGGGTCTCGAAGAGCTTGTAAAGAGAAATGTCAGGCAAGGCAGGCTTAAATTCACAACCGATATCGGCGAGGCGGTCGAGGAATCCCTCGTTATATTCATTGCCGTAGGCACCCCTCCGCGAGGCGACGGCTCGGCGGATTTGATTTATGTGGATGAGGTCGCGAAAGAGATCGCAAACCACATAAAAAGCTACAAAGTCATCGTCACAAAAAGCACCGTGCCGGTAGGAACGGGCGAAAGGATAAGGAAAATAATCTCGCAGCATCTAAGAGAAGAGATCGATTTCGATATCGTATCAAATCCGGAATTCCTGCGCGAAGGCGCCGCCATCGAGGATTTCATGCGGCCTAACAGGATAGTCATCGGAGCAAAAAGCCAGCAGGCGGCGGCGATAATGAGGGATCTTTACAAACCGCTCTACCTCATCGAAACGCCTTTCGTCATAACGAATATCGAAACCGCGGAGCTTATAAAATATGCCTCCAATTCTTTTCTTGCCGCAAAAATCTCGTTTATTAATGAGATGGCGAACCTATGCGAAAAAGTCGGGGCGGACGTCAATGTTGTCGCAAAAGGAATGGGGCTCGACGGCAGGATAGGCTCCAAGTTCCTTCACGCAGGCCCCGGTTTCGGCGGCTCGTGTTTCCCCAAGGACACAAGGGCGCTGTTAAAAATAGCTTCCGATAATAATATAGAACTCGGGATCGTCAATGCCGCGGTTAAGGCGAACGAACGCCAGATAATGACGGTGTCCGAGAAAATAAAAAGCGCACTCAATGACGTTAAGGGCAAGACTATTGCGATTTTGGGGCTTTCATTCAAACCAAACACAGACGATATAAGGGAAGCGCCGGCCGTATCGATAATCCAAAACCTGCTGAATGCAGGAGCAAACATCAAGACTTACGATCCGGTTGCAATGGATAATGCAAAGGCGGTATTACCCCAAATTACTTATTGCAGCGACGCATACGAGGCATGCGAAGACGCGGACGCAGTCGTGATTTTGACGGAATGGAACCAGTTCAGGAACCTCGAACTGGCGAAGCTGATGAAGATTTTAAAACAGCCGTATTTCTTTGACCTTAGAAACATCTACGACCCTCAGAAAATGAAGGAAACAGGATTTAAATATTACTCGGTAGGCCGCTCTTTATGAGCAACCTTTAAAATTATATTTCTAAAACACTCCGAGTCCCGAATATTGTCATAAGTATGCGATACCCTGATATAGTGCCAATTGTTATAGCCCTTCTCCAAAGCCTTTGTCAGCCACCTGCATGCCTCCTCTGAATCCTGTTTTGCCGCATGCAGTTCAGCCATGCTGTTTAAGGCATATATGTTGTTTTTATTGATCTCAAGAGCCTTGTTAATATCCTTCTCCGCTTGTTCATACTTCCCCATCAAAATATAGGTGAATCCTCTGTTGTTGTATGCCATGCCGTTTTTCGGGTTCAGTTCGATAGCGGTATTGAAATCAGCGATCGCAAGATCGTAATGCCCTATTTCCTGATGGGCATTCCCCCTGTTGATATACCCTGCTTCAAATGCCGGATTAATCTCTATTGCTTTATTGAAATCGGTAATCGCAAGATCGAACCGCCCTTTTTTTAGATGCGCGATGCCCCGGTTGTTATAAGCGCCGGAACTCGATGGGTTAAGCTCGATAACCCTCGTGTATTTTGCGATATCGCTCTCGTATTTCCACTTTTTCGACATAAAAAATTTCCCTGACGATAATATTACACCCATCGGATAATCATGTAAAGACCATAATCGCTAATTATCCGTAATAACCGTAGTCAAAGCATGGAAGGCACGGCTTCAAAGCCTTCAATAACACAAAGCACAAATCCGCTTCAACGCCTTTATAAGTGTTGTTTCTTGGGCAAAGCAAAGATGCTCTATGTTTCATCAAAAATAGATGCCGCCGATGCTGATGACTGGTATAAGAGAATGTAGTCTAAAAGTCTCGTCGATAAAGTCATTGAAGCGAACCCGCGCTTTGTGTTGAATTTTTCAAATATTTGATTTCAAGTTATGGGATGTGAGGCGTACTGAAAAAGCCTTTACTCATATGGAATATCATTACAACATTCTCTTTCCCGTGAGCTACAACATTGCTTTGTTATTCAATAGATACAGAGGTAATCTCCGGATTGCACCGGCAACTACACTTAGTAAAGGCTTTTGAAGGATGCCTCATAGCCCGTATACTGTACACTGTTGCCTTATTTCACACATATTGCAAAATAAACACAGGTTTGCGCGGACTTCTGTCATGTCATAATTATATTTTATTTTAACTTTCAATAAGTTTAGTCTGGCATATTTGTTGCTTCCATTAAATTTGGAATTTAGTTCTTTGACAATAATCTTATTGACAAAGCATTGCGCTGATAGTATATACTCTACCATCTTTATGGGGGGGGCGGATTTTATGAATGAGTCGTTCACCAAAAAAGATGCGAAAGAGTTCAAAGAAGAACTTTTTATGAGCTTCGAGCAGTATAAGGAAGACATGAGAAATTATGTCTATACGCTCATTAAAAAGAATCACGAGTGGATGTTGCAAAAATGTCGTAGCATTTTTTCTGCTGACCGTTGGCAGGAACTTAATTTGAAACTAAACAAACAATTGGATGATGTAAAGAGAAAACTCGAAGAACCAAGAACCAATAAACAGAAGTTCATGTTCAAAAGGCAAGGATTATAAAAAGAATTTAGAGTTTAGGGAATAAGGCAATGAGCGACAAGGAAATGGAAAAAGAGATAAAAAGGTATCTTGGCATTCAAGCGGAAAGATTTACGCACGAGATCGGCTTTATCCTCGATGAAGTCAAGGCTGTAGAAGAGAGATTAAACAGAAAAATTGATTCTGTAGCCATAGATTTAAGAAAAGAAATCAAAGAAGTTAGAAATGAACTCAAACAAGAAATCAAAGAAGTCGGGCAAGAACTTATCGCCCACAGGGACAACACCGAAGTTCATGCCCAAAGGGCTAAAAGAAAGAGCAAGGCATCATAATTGCTTCCTTTTGGAAGCAATAAAGCCATGAGCGATGAGCCATGAGCTAATTTAAAAAGGGGGTGATGCCGGGAATAAGAAAAGAGCAGAAGTTCAGAAGATCAGTAGAGCAGAAGTCAAGCAGTTGAGAGGAAATCCGCCTTTGGCGGAAAAAACTGAACCAAAAAGCGTTATAGCGAAACGCGTTGAGCGTTATAGCGAAAAGAATTATTAGTAATCGCAATAACTCTATGAACGCTATTTGGGAAGTGGAGGCTTTAAATGAAACGTTATTTAGGAATCGTTTTAGCTGCGATGTTCGTATTCGGCTTTGCAGCCAGCGCCTTTGCCATTCACGCCGAGATCCCATCAGAGACTCAGGCAGCAGTGGCAAAAGGCACAACCCAGATAACACTGGGCGGAGCAATCAGGGTAAGGGGCGAGTTGCAGCAGAACACCTCAGATTTTTATGATGATGCCCAGGACAATAAGGCTTATTATGACCAGAGGGTAAGGCTCCGCCTACAGGCTGATGTAACAAAGAACACAACAGGAGTAATCCATCTTGAAAGCGGTGATCTCAACAAGAGTGATTACACATGGGGAACAGAAACAGGTGAAAACAAGGGCTCCTATGCTTACAAAGGCAATGGTAACGGCAAGCAGGGAAATCTCTACATTCTTGAGGCATGGATCCAGCACAAGGGCTCTGGACTCTTTGGAACCCCTGCTGGTTTCAAGATCGGTCATATGCCTGTAAAGCTCGGCTATGGTCTCTTCTATGACCATTCAAAGTTCGGTGATGACGCAATGAGCTTCTTCATGGACCCTACAAAGGAGTTCCATATCGAATTGTTACATGCAAAGGTTAAAGACGCAGCAGCTACTCCAGGCGCATATGTCAACAGCGACGGCAATCTGTATACATTAATCCTTGCATACGCACCTAACAAGGATACAAAAATCAGCTTTGACACAACCTATATTGATAACCAGAACGCCAATAACTCAATTCTTGCCACATTAAGATCAGATTCACATCTCTGGAACTTTGGTCTGAGGGGCGAGACAAAAGTCAACGGACTTGGCATCAAAGCAGATATCGAACTCCAGTCCGGAAAGACTACCGACAACGGCACCTTTGCTGCGCCTACAGCAGACATAAAATACCGCGGTTATGCCTATTTGGTAGGTCTCAACTACAAGATTGATCCTGTAATGCTCAGCCTTGACTATGCATACGGCAGCGGTGATGACAATGCAACCGACACCAAGAACAAGGCCTTCCAGACAATCTTAAGCAGTCTCCAGAACTATACCTATGCATACGACTACCGTGCAACAACAGCACAAGGAGCCAGTGGTACAGGCCTTGCAAACACATGGTATGTAAAACTCGGCGGCAATGCTGATATTACAAAGGACCTGAATGCTGACTTAAATATTTACTATTTAAGGGCTGCAAAGAAGTATTCAACCAAATATGACAGCAAAAAGATCGGTACAGAAGTTGATGCAAAGCTCACCTACAAGATTGACAGGAATCTTGTATACTGGGTAGAGGGCGGTTACCTCTTTGCCGGCGATCTCTATAAAAACTTCACAACTTCAGCAACAAAGAATGTAGACGATGCCTATGCAGTAAGGCACGGAATCGAACTCAGCTTCTAAATGCTGAACTTACGTAACAAAAAAGGCGGCTCGAAAGAGCCGCCTTTTTTATTTTGACAAAACCTGATTTCTTTGCTATCCTTTAAGCATGAAGAAGTATGAAAATCTTGCAAAGGCATTTTACGACATTGGGAAATATACTTTTACAGCATTAGTAGTCGGACAATTTGTTACAGAAAAATTTAATTGGATTTTTATGCTAATAGGCTTGTTTTTTACAATATTAACGCTCTGGTTTGGTCAAAAACTGGAGCAAATAAAGGAGGATAAAAATGGATAGCGCTACACTAAACGCTATAGTTCTATTCGGCGGAGGTATTATTGCGATTCTTGTTGCTTATTACTTCATTAAGAAACAGGAAAGAAGGCATAAACATTCATAGAGGATTGAAAAATGGATGGTTTAATAATTACATTTTTGTTAGGCATTGTGATGGCATTAGGTATAAATCTTTATGTCGTACATTATGAAAAAAAACATAAACACAATTAGATATCGGCAACAGCAACCTTTTCCAGCAAACACACGGCCTGCGCCGCAATGCCTTCGCCTTTGCCTATGAATCCCATGCCCTCGTTTGTCTTGGCCTTGATATTGATTATAGACGGTGATATCCCCGCCGGTGAAATTGCCTCTTTCATTGTGTCTATAAAAGGCGCGAGTTTAGGTCTTTCCATTATGACAATGGAATCTATCCACTGAATCTCAAAGCCTTTTGATTTTGCGATATCAACGATATATTTTAAAAGCATTATGCTCGAAGCGCCTTTCCATTTTTCATCCGTGTCAGGGAAGTGCCTTCCTATATCTCCTTCGCCCATAGCGCCTATAATCGCGTCTATTATCGCGTGGCATAAAACATCGCCGTCGGAATGACCGAGGAGACCCTTCTCAAACGGAATATCCACGCCGCCGATAATGAGTCTTCTGCCCTCTACAAGCCTGTGCGAATCATAACCAATGCCTATACGCATAAGAACAGGCTGAGGTTAAGGTCAAGGTTAAGAAAAGATACAATTTCAATCTCAATTTCAACCTCAACCTTAGCCTAAACCTTAACCTCCTTTTATTAGTGCTTCTGCGATTTTGATATCCTCCGGCGTTGTTATTTTTATATTCCTGTAAGAGCCCATGACAATCTTAACCTTTCCACCGTAATGCTCTATTAACGCTGCATCGTCGGTGGCGTAATATTTATCGCTAAACGCCTTCTCATAAGCTTCTTTAATTTTTTGAAGATGGAATACCTGCGGCGTCTGGACAGCCCAAAGGACATTGCGGTTCAGAGTATTTTTGACAATGCATTCAGTGTATTCAGGGACAGTCCCCATTCTACGACTCGTAAATAGGGACTGTCCCCTTTCGCCATAAACCTCTTTTATCGTGTCTTTCACAGGCACGGCTGCGATTGCTCCGTCATAACCCTTCAGCCCGGCTATAGTTCTTTTTATCAAATCCATGTCGATGAAAGGCCTCGCACCGTCGTGTATCGCTACTATCGATGTTTTGCCGCCGAGCGCTTTTATGCCGTTATAAACCGAGTCCTGCCTTTCTTTTCCGCCCGGCACTATGCGTTTTACTTTGGTAATATTATATTTTTCGACCAGATCGCCGCATGTTATAAGGTCTCCTTCCTTCATGACCGGAATTATCTCCGTTATCTCATCCGATTCCTGCAGTTTTTCGAGAGTCCAGACAAGCAGCGGTTTATCCTTTATCGGATAAAAGGGCTTATTTTTCTCTTCGCCGAACCTCTTGCCTAAGCCGGCGGCAGGGACTATGGCAACAATATTGCGTTGAGCGTGCAGCGTCATAGCGTTCATAGTTCTCAGTCTTCGTCCTTCGGCTTCGCGAATATCATACGCCCGGCAGTAGTCTGCAAAACGCTCGTTACGGCAACCTCAACGTTTTTACCTATGAGTTTGCGAGCGTTCTCTATAACAACCATCGTCCCGTCATCGAGGTACGCGACGCCCTGATTATATTCCTTTCCTTCCTTGACTATAAAAAGGCTTAGAGTTTCTCCGGGCAATACCACCGGCTTCAACACATTGGAAAGCTCGTTTATGTTCAAAACAGACACGCCCTGAAGCTGCGCCACCTTATTCAGATTAAAATCGTTCGTGATCACCTTCGCGTTCAAAAGGCGCGCTAAGGCTATAAGTTTCGCATCGACCTCTTTTATCTTAGGGAAGTCTTCTTCTACTATTTTTGTTTTTATGTTGGACATCTTCTGCACACGGTGCAGGACGTCGAGGCCGCGCCTTCCCTTTGTCCTTCTCATGGGGTCCGGGGAGTCGGCTATATACTGCAGTTCCTGAAGTATAAACTGGGGTATTATGAATGTCCCCTCCAGGAATCCGGCTTCGATGACGTCGGCTATGCGGCCGTCTATTATAACGCTGGTGTCGAGAAGCTTGATGTCCTCTTCCAATTCCTGCCCCTTGAACAGGCGCATTATCGCGAGAATTGTAAGGTTCTTACCCTTCCGAAACCCTATAAAGAGCCCGCCGTAACCGAGTATCGCGCTGAGCACGAATGACGACAACAGCCGCATTTCATCGGTTATCGCATAACGCAGCGGCAGCAGCAGGAAGTTCGCGGATACAAGCCCGATGCTCAATCCTAAAAGACCTCCCAAGATGGAGCCGAAAGAAACCTTCCTAAGCCTTGACTCGACAATAACGGCTATTACTCCTAATAAAAGACCGGTTATGAGTCCTTCTGCAACAAGCGTATATTTCAGACCGTATAAATAACCTCCGAAGATAAATACTGCTATTATTGCTGTTCTCTCAAAAATATTCACAAAATTTCACCTCCTTATTGCGGCTGCAATGCTACGTACAGCTTCTTGCCGCCTCGGTTTATAAAAAGCAGAACCGTATCGCCCTGCTTTGTTTTGGAAACCGCCTTATTAAAATCGTTGAGACCGTTAATTCTCTGCCTGTCTATTTCCTGTATTACGTCCCCTTTTCTTACGCCCGCATCTTCGGCGGATGCGCCGTACTCCACCTTAATAATAACAACGCCTCTTTCCTCTTTATCCATGCCGAGTTGCTTTGCGATCGATGCATTAAGGTCTATAACCGTTATGCCTGAGAGAGCATTGCCTGAAGAATCAGGGGCGCGAGAAGAGCTCGGAATAACCTCTCCCATGTCTGTAGGAAGCTCCATGATTATCGCCTTGAGTGTCATCTCCCTGTCGCGCCTGAGTATTTTAATATCGACCTGCGAGCCTATCTTGCTCTGGGCTACCATGTTTCTCAGGCTTGCGACATCCTTAATCCTTTTGCCGTTAAGCTCAAGAATTATATCGCCGCGCATTACTCCAGCCCTGTGTGACGGACTTCCTTTTGCGACATCGCTTACGAGTGCGCCTTCAGATATCTTCAGTCCGAATTTTCTTGCGATTTCAGGCGTAATCTCCTGAATCGTAACTCCGAGCCACCCCCTCGTGACCTTCCCCTGCCTTATCAACTGGTCCATAACAAGGCGCACCATGCCGCTCGGCACCGAAAATCCGATTCCCTGATAACCGCCTGTCTTCGAAAATATGGCCGTGTTTATACCTATGAGTTCGCCCCTGATATTTACGAGCGGGCCGCCCGAATTTCCCGGGTTTATGGCGGCGTCCGTCTGGATGAAATTCTCGTAATCGGTAATGCCTACGTCAGCCCGGCCTACCGCGCTGATTATGCCCATAGTGACCGTGTGGCTTAAACCGAAAGGATTGCCTATGGCTAAAACGAACTCGCCCACCTGAAGCCTTTCGGAATCTCCCCACGGAACCATTGGAAGCCCTTTTGCGTCGATTTTAATAATCGCGATGTCTGTTTTCGGATCCGCGCCGATAACCTTTGCCTTGAAGCTCTTTTTGTCGATAAGTATCACCTTAATCTCGTCCGCCTGCTCTATGACATGATTATTGGTAACTATATATCCGTCCGGAGAAACTATGACGCCCGAACCGAGGCTCTGTTCCTTCCATCTCTTTCCCCTGCCGTCAGGGAACGGATACAGGAAATCGAAAAATTCGTCAAACGGCGTAGGCTGCTTCTTGATCACCTTTGTGCTCGATATATTAACGACCGCAGGAGATACGGCCTTTACGATCTCCGAAAACGCCCTGCTCGTTTCCTCCATCTGCTTCGGTATCCGGGGGGAAAACAGCGTATACGAAGGTTTCGTCGCCTTGCCGAGCAGATGATACGTAATACCGCCGAGCAAAAAGCCTATAAGCATGATTGCGGGTATCCAAAGTAATTTTCTTCGCATATTTTATTTTAACACGAATTTTCTAATATCCCCAACCCTCAGGGTGATCTTGTTGGAGTCGAGATATTCAAGCAACGGAAGCGCGTATTTGCGGGATGTGCCGAGGATGTCCCTGAATTCCGCAACCGTCATCTCCTTCTTTCCCGAATAAAAATCCCTCAGCCTGCCTATCATCTTGTCGTATTGCTCTTTTGAGATATACATCGAATCGTTGATCCTGACGACCGCTCCTTCTTTTGCGAGAAGTTTCAGAAGGTCGCCGATCTCTTTTTCGTTGACGGAGAGTTTCTGAGAGATTTCCTGCTTTAAAGGGGGCTGAAAGCCGTCTTTGTTCAGGGCATCGGTTATCCTGCCTTTCATGCCCTCGTCGATCCGGGACAAGGTTACTTTAAAATCCTTAAGCCTTAATACATCCTTATCGGTTGCGATATCCCCTACGAGAGAAATTATATCTGAAAACCGCAAGGCGGGCAAAGGCATCTTCGCCTTCAGTTCTTCCTTGGGCATACCGGGCCTGAGAGGATTGTCCTTGTGAAAACGGGTGAGTATTGATTTGACGGTTTCCTTAAAAACATTGAAACTCTCGCTGTGGAGAAACACATCCTGAACCTTAATCAGCTTTCCTTCTTTTGCGAGTTGCTCTACTGCGGACTTTATTTCAGGGATTTCTCTCTGTACCCAGCCTTCGATTTCAGACACGGCGCAGCCGTTAAAGCGGGCCCTTTTAACCTTCATCTCTATCTTATCCTTAAGGCTTCCCTTTTCGAGAATTATCAGGTCGTCCGTGCCTTCTTTTTTCTTTCTCCTGCCGGGATTCGGATCGAGAATCTCTCCTCCGCCTATAGTTTCGAGAGGAGAAAACCTTCTGATGATATATCTGTCTCCGGATAAGACTACGACAGGCTCATCGAGCCTTAATTGGCAATAGCACGACTCTCCGGCCTTTATCTCATCCCTGTCGTAAAGTATGACCCTTGCAATGGTCTCCGATGTGCCGGAATAAAAATGCACGAGGCTCCTGCTCTTCATAAGAGGCGCTCCTGCAAGCATCTCAAGTTTCACGTCAACTGCCTTTGTAGGAACAAAACGGTTCGGAGGGACAACAACATCTCCTCTTTTCAGAGACTCCTTATCCACGCCCTGCAGATTAACGCCTATCCTCTGTCCCGCATACGCCTTGTCAACGCCCTTGCCGTGGCTTTGCAGCCCCCTCACCTTCGACGCGACCATTGACGGAAGTATTTCAACAGGCGCATCAAGTGCTATAGTACCGGACAGCGCCGTCCCTGTTACTACAGTGCCGAACCCCTTTAATGTGAAAACCCTGTCTATCGGAAGCCTGAACAAGCCGTTTATCATTTTCGGCTTGATCGCGCCGCAGATTTCCCTTATCTTTTCCTTCAGAGCTTCCAAATTAAGACCGGTTTTGGACGATACGGGAATTATTTCAGCGTTTTCGAGAAATGTGCCTTTTACGAAATCCATGACCTCGTCTGTGACAAGCTGAAGCCACTCATCGTCAACGAGGTCCGCCTTTGTTATTGCGATAATGCCAGCTTTTATCTTCAGCAATTCGCATATGGCAAGATGCTCCCTGCTCTGAGGCATTATGCCTTCATCCGCGGCAATGACCATTAAGACGATATCGATGCCGCCTGCGCCCGCCAGCATGTTCTTGATAAGTTTTTCGTGGCCCGGCACATCGACAATGCCTACGTTAAGGCCGTCCGGATAGGAGATGGAGGCAAAGCCGAGGTCTATGGTTATGCCCCTTTCCTTCTCTTCCTTTAATCTGTCGGGATCTATGCCGGTGAGGGCCTTTACGAGGGAGCTTTTGCCGTGGTCGATATGACCTGCAGTGCCGAGGATAATGCTTTTAACGCTGCTCATGCCTTTTTTGCAAACTCGCCAAATCCCTTGAGTATGTTCAATCCCAGTTCCTTCAAAAAGCCCCTTTCGACACTCCTTATATTGCCCATTCCATAATCAACGATAGCTATCATAGTTTTTTATTTTACCACACCTAAAACAGCCTTTTCAGATTCATAAGCTCATCAGGGCGGCTCTGTTGTGGGCATGTCAACTATTTTTGGCTTTCTGTCAGCTATCTTTATAAAGACAATAGAGTAGATTGGAACAGATATAATGCTTATCTCGGCCTTACACGGGTGCCATCCTTGATTGATTCGTCAGGATGCGCAATGACCCATTTCACCCTCAGAAATTCCTGAAACAATCTCAGCTACCAGCCCTGTCCGATGACCGATTTCAACCTGTCGTAGATGCGCCCTCTTATTCTTCACCACAAATACCGCCCAGCCTTCACCCATGCGAAAGAGGGCGCTGGCAGGGACCTGAAGCACATCCTTCCCCTCCCAGATTATGAAGCGTGCATCAACCCTGTATCCATCACCGAGCCTCTGCCAGCTTTCAGGAAGCGAAGTAATGTCTGCCATGACGAGCACCCTCTGTTCCTCCACTCCGAGGCTTGAGATCTTTGTAAACCCTGCAGGCTCTATGACCCTCACCTTTCCAGAAAGGGCAGGGTCGCTGCCCCATCTCTCAAAAAGCACGGTAGTTCCCGGCTTGATCTTCACTGCATCCGCTGATAGGAGTTCCACTTTGACCTCAAGCTTGCCTGAATCTCCTATATCTATCAATGGCTCTCCTGAGTTCACCACCCCTTCACTCTCATGATGTATCTTGAGGACACGGCCATTAACAGGGGTGCGTATTGCAACAATGCGGCCGTAATTCGTGATTCCTTCGGCAGCAGAATACCTCAAGGCAGTGCGGGCCTTATCAAGTTCGTATTTTGCCACCTTCACAGCAGCCCCGGCAGAAAGACGATTCGCCTCTGTGCGCTTTGCCTCTGATTCAGCCTGTTCAAGTGCGTCTTTTGATGCATAGCCTTCGTCATAGAGCTTTTTTATACGTTCAAGGTTTGACTTCGCATACTCTGCCTCTGCACGGCTCCTCGGGTCAAGGACAGCAGACCTTAGAGGCTCAAGCTCAACCACAACCTGTCCTTTTTTCACATGGTCACCCACATCAAGTTCAATGCGTCTCATGAATCCTGAAACAGGTGCGGAGATGACAAACCTGTCCCTTACCCTTGTCTTTCCTTCCAAGGATAAATCCAAGGGGAATAGCAGCAAGGGTGAGAAGTCCAAGCTCCCCTAAAAATATGTAAGATATCTCTGCACGCGTGTAGCCCAGCACCCTCAGGCTTGCAAGCTCACGGCTCCGCTCTGCCAGCGCTATCCTTGCGCTGTTATACACAACTCCGAAGGCAATGGTTCCTGCAAGGATGGTAGCCACAAAGGTGAAGAAAAGGAGCGCCTCAGCCTGTGTCTCGTAGAAATTCCTTATCTCGTCCTTCCTCACAACAGTGCCAACCACACGGGGCATATCAACAAGCCTCCTGTATATCTCATGCTGATACAGAGAGTCAACAGAGAGATAGGCTCCTGAAATGGCATTGCCTTCCCTCAAGAGCCTGTTGAGGGCAGATAAATCCATATAACCCTGCAGCCCTATGTATTGTTTGATAAGCCCGATCACAGGCACCAGGCGTACAGGTCTGTTTCCCTCCAATACTTCCACTGTAAGCATGTCCCCCGGCCTGATACCGAGGATAGTGCCAAGATAATCTGTGAGCACTATACCATCAGGGGGAAGATGTATTGGCTTCAGATTCATATCAAGGAGGAAATGGAGATTACTGTCCGGCTCTATACCATGGATGGATGTTCGATAACTGAGGTGCCCGAATCTGAGCCGGGCAGGGACTGACCTGAAGACCTCGGCATGTTCAACATTTGCAAGGCCTTTCAGTTCATAAACCGCCTTTTTTGAAGTGGGCTCAACAAAGGTGACGGTCATGTCCTCCTTCTCCCTTGTGATATTCAGGGAATCCATTACACTTATCAGCATGACATATGTGGAAACACCGCTCACAATGACAAGGGCAATGGCAAAGGCCTGCCCCCTCATCTTCCATAAATCTCTCCAGAGTTTGCGGTCCAGTGACTTCACTTGCTCACCATCTTAGTTCTCCCGGAGGTTTTTTCACAATGTTCCTGGTGATCTCTGAGATGAGGCCATTGCTCAGATGTACCACACGGTCTGCCATTCCGGCTATATCAACATTGTGGGTGATGACAACTGTGGTCGTGCCAAGCTCACGATTAACCCGGTCAAGTGCCTCAAGCACCACAATACCGGTTGCAGAATCGAGGGCGACTGTCGGCTCATCGCATAGGAGGACCTCTATGTTTCCTGCAACAACAGATTCATTCATTTAATTAAAATTATACTGCATGCCGGGTTCATTCACTACCTCAAATATAGCGGGGACTTATGGAAAGTGCTATAGTTGATATATTAAAAGAGGAAGACGATGAACAGGCGGGAATTTATAGCAGCAATGGCAGGAGGCGTGATACTGACCATGGCAGGTGATAAGGGCGGAAAATCCGTTTCAGCAAAGCAATTAAAATCAACAACGGGCAAAAAAACAAAGGTATCCCTCATTAAAACCCCTGACAGGTCATCAGGAATAAAAAGGGCTATAGAACTCCTTGCTATAAACCCTGTAAAGGGAAAGGATGTGCTCCTTAAGCCGAATTTCAACACTGCAGACCCATTCCCCGGTTCTACGCACAACGATACACTCATCAATTTGATATTGCACATAAAGGAGATGGGCGCAAAAACCATCACCATAGGAGAGAGGAGCGGCCCGCCTGACACATCAGATGTTCTGAGGGGAAAAGGCATATACGAACTCTGCAAAAAACTTGATGTTGGACTCATAAACTTCGAAGAACTCCCGCCGGATGGATGGGTAAGGATAAAGCCTGAAAACAGCCACTGGAGAGGTGGTTTTGATGTGGCAAGGCCTGTGCTTGATTCAAAGTGTATTGTCTCAACCTGCTGCCTCAAGACCCACGGTTACGGCGGCGTATTCACCATGTCGTTAAAACTGTCTGTAGGAGTCACTCATAAGAGGAATATGTCGGAACTCCACACATCCCTCCGGAGCATGAGGAAGATGATTGCAGAGATAAATCAGGCATACAACCCTTCATTGATACTGCTGGATGCTATAGAGACATTTGTGGATGGAGGCCCTGCAAAGGGCACTAAAAAGAGGGCCGATGTGATAATTGCCGGCACTGACAGGATCGCCATAGATGCGGTTGGACTTGCAGTATTGAAAGAACTTGGAAGCAACGAGGCGATCATGGGAAAGAAGATTTTTGAGCAGGAACAGATAGCGAGGGCTGTTGAGCTTGGTCTTGGAGTAAAACAGCCGGAGGATATAGAGATAATAACCGACGACGGGCATAGCAAAATATATGCTGAACGATTGATGGAGATACTTTTGAAAGGCTGATGTTAGATGATAATTTTAACGCTGCTCATGCCTTTTTTACAAACTCGCCGAATCCCTTGAGGATTTGCAGTCCAAGATTCTGACTTTTTTCCGGATGAAACTGCGTTGCGAATACATTGTCCTTCCAGACCATAGATGTAAATTCCATTCCATAGTCTGTCGTGCCAGCAACGATAGTTTTTTCTTCAGAAGCCACATAAAAAGAGTGGACAAAATAGAAATACGAATTATCCTGAATACCGTCGAATATCGGGGGTTTCCTGACCAACTTCACGGTATTCCATCCCATGTGCGGGATCTTCAATAATTGCTGATTGCCTTCGAATCTGAATTTGACGACCTTCCCCTTAAATACGTCCAGCCCTTTACATATGCCGAACTCCTCGGACTCGGTGAATAATATCTGCAAGCCGAGGCATATGCCCAGATACGGCTTTCCCTTTTGTATCTCCTTTACAATGGAGTCGAGGAGCTTGAGATTATCGAGGTTCTTCATGCAGTCCCTGAACGCGCCGACGCCTGGAAGAACTATTCCCTTTGCGTCGGCAATAATTTTCGGATCGGACGTTATCCTGACATCCGCGCCGACCTTCGCGAAGCCCTTCTCAACGCTCCGTATATTGCCCATTCCGTAGTCAACAATAGCGATCATAGTTTTTGATTTTACCATACCATAAAAAGTTTTTTAAAATTCGACATTTCTTCATTAATAGTTTTCGCTTCTGATAGTTGAAACTCCTTCCATGTCTTTATCTCAAGCCTTCCGTCAGGCTGTTCTTTAATACCGATAGCCCCATCCTTGTCTGTCCTGAATATCCCTACGCCGTCAAGCGTTTCTATGGTTTCGTCATGCGGATGGCCGTATGTATTATTTCTCCCGACGCTTATCACCGCGACTTCAGGAGAAACAGCGGAGAGAAAAGTCTGAGACGTAGACGTCTTGCTTCCGTGATGAGGAACTTTTAAAACACCGCTTTTAAGATATTCTTTTAGATGTGCGATATCGTCCTCCGCCTCCTCTTCTATGTCTCCGGCAAAAAGAAACGAATTCTTTCTGCCCTGAACCTTCAATGCAATCGAGTCGTTATTTTCGTCATTGTCGTCGGAATACACTGTGTAAAAACCGTCATACGGATGCAGAACCGTAATCCTGTATCCTTTGCCCTCGACAATGTCTCCGCGCTGAAGTCTTCTGCGCGTTATGTTTTCATGCATATAGGCAAGGAAATCCTCCGGATAAATAAGCCTGCCGTTATCCCATATCTCATGGACTTTGAAATTTCTGAGAAGATACCGTGTTCCTCCAGCGTGGTCTGATTGCCCGTGAGACAGGATGAGCGCGTCAATCTCTTTAATGCCTTTGTATCTCAGATATCCGGCTGTTTGAAAACCTCTTCTGCCGGTATCTATCACTATCGTTTTATTATCGGGCAATTCGACAACAGTGGAATCCCCTTGCCCTACGTCAAGATATGTGATGCGCATGCCCTCATTTTCAAATATTCTGATGCATGAATAGATGATAATAGGGATAAAAGCAATCATAATCGGCAAGGCTATAGGCCATAAGCTATAGGCTGAAGAATGGCTGATGGCTAAAGGCTCGGGGCTAAAGGCACTTTGTTCTTTACCTTTTGCCTTTTGCCTTTCGCCTTTTGCCCATTGCCTTTTACTCATTAAAAAAACATAAACCATAACCCCTAAATAAAACGTGATCAATAAAATAAAAGGGAATGCCGGAATCTTTATATCAATAAAACCCAACCGCGCCGTGTTCTTTATCAAAGAGATTACCAAAGAGGTAACTGCATCTATCAAAGAATGCAGCGGGAAAACATTTAAAACGAGAGAAACAAACGAAAGAACAAGCGCTGCAGGAAGTATAACGAATCCTATAACCGGAGTAAATATCAGATTTGTGAGCGGAGATATAATGGAGAAATAATGGAAATAATAGGCCACCAGAGGGGCGGTTCCGATGGTCGCGGCGAGGGAGATTCTTAGAGCAGAAGAGCAGAAGTCCAGTAGAACAGAAGTTTTTTTAAGGAATAATTTATTCCCTGATTTCACTTTTGCACTTCTGCACTTCTGCTCTTCCGCTCTATTATTCTGTTCCGCAACCGTTCCGATGCACAAGACAGCGATAAATGAAAGTTGAAACGACAGGTCGAGAATCGAGTCGGGCTGAATCAGAATTATAACGACTGCCGCAAAGAGCAGCGTATTCAGCCAGAATCCCTTTCTCTGGATTAAAAGACCGAAGAGAAACAGGCTTATCATTATAAACGCCCTCAGCGAAGGTATGCTCATACCGGAAATGCCCAAATAACCTATCATAAAAGGAACACATAAAATTGCGGCAATCTGCGAGGGAGTAATATACAAAGAAAGTCTGACGAATAAATCATACGGCAGCTTTTTAATAGAAAACCTGAATATCCTGAACAATATAAAAAGCAACAATCCGAAATGTGCGCCCGATATGCTCAGGATGTGAGCGAGTCCCGTCGCATTGAATGCGTCCTTTGTTTCTTTGGTCAATAAATTCCGTTCCCCGGTTATTATAGACATGAGAAATGCTGCCGAGTCCTCGGAAAAATTATCCCTGATATTTTTATTGATCTTTGCTCGCGCCCTTTGGAAAAAACCGGCGCTGCTCTCATCCGTTCCTTCGATCTCAGCGGCCTTGCCGTATGAAAAGCCGCCCGGATTCATGAAATAAGAATCTCCTCCGACGGCTGACAAAGGCTGCTCCGGGATGTATGATGTCTTCGCGTAATAGAAGCCCGAAGCGGCTATGATAATAAAGACGGCTGCAGGCAACAAACGGTGTTTTTTCTTAACAACAAAAAGGGTAAGCAGTATTAACGAGAGAAAGATGGCTGTTATTGGAAAAAATCTATGAATATAAAAAAGTGAAACACCACATATAAATGAAAGGAAATAAATCATAGTTTAATCTAAGAAACAGAATATAGAGCATTTCCGCTTCATTCTCGGAAGGCATCCCGCCTTCCTCTGAAGCTACGCCAGCCCGCTTAAACATCCATGTTACGCTCGGGCTGCCGAAGTCGCTCCAATACTCTATCTTCTGTTTTTTCTCCAAATTGAAAGATTCTAAATTTAAGAATAAATATATGTCAGGTGCGGCGAAAAGACTAAACCGCACTTGCAATGACATCTATCTTTTATACGTCATCCGCATCGGCGGATACTTATTTGGACAATTCATTTGTAATCTTTACATATGCATTTGAAACGACACTTTTTAAAGTCTTTGAACCGTGCCTGACATATAAAATAGCTTTAATCTTCCTTAATCCTTTGTTCCGAGTTTTTTCCGTATTACACCCGCTATATCTTCAGCCGTTTCATTCGCCGTCTTGCTGTCCTCCGCCTCTACCATGACCCTTATCTTCGGCTCCGTTCCCGACGGCCTCACCAGCACCCTTCCCTTGCTGCCGAGTTTTTTAACGGACCTGTCGATAACCTTTGTTATCTCCGGGATTTCCTTTAAATCTTTTCTCTCAGAAACGGTAACATTCAACAGCACCTGGGGATAGAGGTCTATCTTAGAAGTCAATTCGGAAATGAGTCTGTTCTTTTTCCTCATCAAATATAAAACCTGAAGTGCAGTTATAGGGCCGTCTCCTGTTGTATTGTAATCGAAAAATATCATATGCCCCGACTGCTCGCCTCCGAGATTATAGCCGCCCTTCTTCATCTCTTCAACTACATACCTGTCGCCGACCTTTGTCCTGACAAGCCTTATGCCCTTACCTGTCAGATATTTTTCGAGGCCGAGATTGGTCATCACGGTAGCTACCACTCCGTTTCCCTTCAACTTGTCCTCTTTTTTAAGATCCGACGCCCATACGCCCAATATCATATCCCCGTCCACTTCCCTGCCCTTCTCGTCCACGAAAAGAGTCCTGTCGGCGTCGCCGTCATGCGCTACGCCCAGATGGGCGTTATGCTCTTTTACGGCATCGGCAACGCATTTAAGATGCAATGAACCGCAATTGTCGTTTATGTTTACGCCGTTGGGCTTATCGTTTATCGATATGACCTCTGCTCCGAGTTCCCTTAAAAGCCACGGCGTAACTTTGTAAGCGGCGCCATTGGCCGTATCTACAACAACCTTTAATCCCTCAAGGTCTATGCCTTTGGGGATCGTAGATTTTATATACTCTATGTACCTGCCTGCGGCGTCATCGAGCCTGAACGCCTTGCCTATCTTATCGTCTGCCGGCCTTTTTGAAGGAAATCCTTCATCGGCTGTCAGCCTCTCTATCTCTCTCTCCAGTTCATCCGAAAGCTTAAAGCCGTCCGATGAAAAGATCTTTATGCCGTTATCTCCGAACGGATTATGCGATGCCGAGATAACGATGCCCGCATCGAGCCTCAATGTCCTTGCCAAAAACGCTACGCCCGGTGTCGGAATAGGCCCTACGAGGGTAACATCCATGCCCATGGAACAGATGCCGGAAGTAAGCGCGCTTTCTATAAGATATCCCGAAAGCCGCGTGTCTTTGCCTATCAGAACGGCATTCCTTCCGTGATCCCCTAACCGCCTGTTTTTCAGAATATAGGCGACAGCCATGCCTACCCGCAAAACAGTCTCCGGCGTCATGGGCGATCTGTTGACCCTTCCCCTTATGCCGTCCGTTCCGAACAATTTTATCTTGTGGCTCATCGGGAAATCCTTTCCACGGAAATCTTCACTGTCACATCCGATACCTTTGTCCGTATGTTTCTGCCGTTTAAATTAAGCCTCACATCCTGAGTCATGCCGGCATCGAGCCCTGTTATATCTATCTGCTCCGTTCTGAGCAATGATATCCTGTTAACCTCTGTCCTTGCGCCCTCAACCTCAACCGACGAGGGTTTCACCTCTACGGATTTTATCCTGTATCCCTCTTCGAGGGCGCCGGTTATATGCGCCTTAACAGGCACCGTCTTTGATGAGGATTCATCGAGGAAGACTTTAACTCCGGCGGGGTCCATCCTCAGCACCTTTACAGTCCGCGGAACGGCAATATTATCTTTATCGAAAAAATATACGGCCTCTCCTTTCTTAGCATCGGAGAGATCGACAATCACTCTCACGTCCATAGGTCTCAAGTCCTTTAAAATCCTTTCATGGCCGCTTATATTAAGGTTGACTTTTTTAACATTCTGTCTAAGCAGTTCCAGATCTTTAGGCATGCTTTTAAATTCGAGAGGGGCGTCAATAACCATCTCAGACTGTCCCCTGTAAGTGACAAAAAACCAGAGCGACAGGGCAAGCGCCGCTGAAAGCACCTTCAAACCTACATTGCCGAAAATCTTCTTTCTAATCACGCTTTCTTTTCCTTAAACTCCTTTTCTTTCTTCGACTCCGTAAAAAGGTCTGTAAGCATATCTCTCAACGTGCCCATATCTATGTGGGTATCCAGTTTCCCCTGAATCGAAACGGAAATGGTCCCCGTCTCTTCGGAAACTATTATCGCGACAGCATCAGTCTCTTCGGTGACTCCTATGCCCGCTCTGTGGCGCGTCCCGAGTGTCTTGCTTAAGTCAGCTCCGAGCGTAATCGGCAGGAAACAGCCTGCCGCAACGACCCTGTTGCCCCTTATGACAACCGCTCCGTCATGGATAGGAGACGTGGGATGGAATAAGCTTAATAAAAGCTCTTTTGAAACCTTCGCGTCGAGGGGCGTGCCTATCTCCACATAGTCTTTAAGGCTCACATCCCTTTCTATTACTATCAATGCTCCTATTTTCCTGTTGGCAAGGGCTATCGATGCCCTGACTATTTCTTCGAGGGACTTCAATTCTTCAGCGGATGTAAACCCCTGAAGGAATGACGACTCGCCCATATGAGCGAGCGCCCTTCGTATCTCCGGCTGAAAAAGGACTATCATCGCTATAACGACCTGCGACCAGAAACTCTGGACGATCCAGTCCATAGTATAAAGCTGAAGATACTTTGAAAAAAAAGAAGCGATTAACAGAACTCCGAGACCGGCGAGCATCTGGGCGGCCTTTGTGCCCTTGATTATCAAAAGAACGCGGTAAAGAATTATCGAGACGAGCGCGATGTCCAGCAAATCCTGCCATCTGATCTGTCTCAATAAATCCAGCAAGGAATCTCCTCGATTTAGATTTTACTGAGTAATTATAACATAAGAGAGATGGTTGCTATAAATTCAGAAAAGGTGACGGCATTATCCCGATGAGGAAAACCATGACTACGGTAATCAGTATTGCAATGCCTAATGACGGGGACAGGTTTATGGCGGCCTCTTGCTTCATCTCCTTCATATACATGTTCATTACCACCCTTA
>JAJYVD010000043.1 GCA_021792185.1 Nitrospirota bacterium
GGCAACTCGGCGCTTATGCTCGTAGCAGCAAGGCTCCGGCATATTGCAGGGACAAAATGGGGACTAAAACAATATTTGAAAATGGATCGGCTTGAGGAGGAGGTCAAAAAGATCGCGGCTTAAGGTAAACTGGATTCAGGTCATCTGATGAAAGTGCGAAATATTCTTGACACTATCTTACTAATGCGATGAGAAACCGTATTGCCTGTTTTTCTGCTGAATGCAAAAGGTGATACTGAATTTGCCCTTAAACAGCGCGAGGGATCGGCTTTAAGGTATCGCTATTAAAGGCTTTTCAGAACACCTGCCATCTATATCAAAGAACTTGGCTACTGATTATTGATGGGCTTAAATGCTTGAATAGTGGCATATATGCATGGTATGATTTTATCAAATGGCTGCTTTGATATTTATCGTAATCATGCTGCTTGCAAGCGCGGAATCGCAGGCCGATATTTATAAGTATGTGTCGGACGACGGCACTGTGATTTTCACCGACACGCCTATAGACAAAAGCGGCAAGGTCGTATCGAGAGAGAGGAAAAAGTCTTATCCCTCTAATAAAATATCAGACAAACCATATGTTGCGAATGTCCGTTATCACACTATGGCGGAGGAAAAGGCAGCCGTGCATAATATAGATCCCCGCCTTATAAAGGCTGTTATAAAGGCGGAGTCTAACTGGAATCCAAATGCGGTATCGCCTAAAGGCGCTCTGGGGCTTATGCAATTGATGCCTTCTACCGCCTCTATATTAGGCGTGATTAATCCTTTAAACCCCGAAGACAACATAGACGGCGGCATCAGGTATCTGAAATATCTGTTGAACAAGTTCAACGGAAATCTTACCCTTGCCCTTGCCGCGTATAACGCGGGCCCGAAACTTGTGGAAAGAATAAGAACCGTGCCGTCGATACCCGAGACTGTTACATACGTAAACAGGGTTATAAACTACTATTCCGGAAATAATTTTGTGCCGGTCCAAGGGGGCATTACCGGAGGCGGAAAGCATACAAAAATACAAAAAATGGTTTTAAAAGACGGAACCGTTCTTTTTACCAATTCATATCTTTCCAATTTATATTTTGATCAGGGATTTTAGGTGCCGGAAATAATAGAAGAGATCCTGAAATTAAAACAAGAGAAGAATGCCGTAATCCTCTCCCATAACTACCAGAGGGATGAGGTGCAGGATATAGCCGATTTTATCGGAGACTCCCTCGAACTTTCGAGGACAGCCGCGGGTCTGGATTGCGACGTGATAGTTTTTTGCGGCGTGCATTTTATGGCCGAAAGCGCCTCTATCCTTTCACCCGACAAAACCGTGCTTTTGCCGGAACTCGATGCCGGATGCCCTATGGCCGATATGATTCAGGTAAGCTCTCCGAGAAAAGTATGGAAGACATTTCCGGGATACGAAGTGCAGCCGACATTTGTATTCCCCCACGAATTCACATTAAGAGATATTAAAGCCAAATATCCCGGCGTTCCGGTAGTTGCTTATGTCAATACGACCGCCGATGTAAAAGCGGAAAGCGATATATGCTGCACTTCGGCAAATGTTGTGAAGGTGATGGAATCGCTTGTCGATGAAAGAGTGATATGCATACCGGACAGGAATCTCTCAATGTGGGCGCAAAAGAATACGAAAAAGCAGGTGATCGCGTGGGACGGTTTTTGCCATGTCCATGACAGGGTTACGAAGGAGGATGTGCTGAAAGCAAGGAAGGAATACCCCGATGCCGTTTTAATGGCGCATCCGGAATGCAGGCCCGAGGTTCTCGATCTCGCAGACCATGTTACAAGCACTTCGGGAATGCTCAGGTTCGCAAAATCATCCGATGCAAAGGAGTTTATAGTCGGCACCGAATTGGGACTGATGCACAGGCTGAAAAAAGAAAATCCGGATAAGGTCTTTCATCCGCTAAGAAGGGATATGATATGCCCGAATATGAAAAAGACCACGCTTAACAGTGTTCTCAATGCGCTTAAAGAGATGAAGAATATCATAAAGGTTCCGGAAGAGATAAGGATTCCCGCCAAAAAGGCGCTGGACAGGATGTTAGAAATAAAGTAGTGTCTCTCCTCAAGCAAAAAATAATCGAAAAGATCAGATCGGAAGGCCCCATCAGTTTTGAGATATTCATGGAGATGTGCCTTTATTATCCTCATTTAGGTTATTACGCGAAGGATTCCACCAAGATAGGCAGGGCAGGCGATTTTTACACGAGCCCGCATCTCCACCGCATATTCGGCTCGATGCTCGGCAGACAGATGGAGGAAATGTGGACAGTCATGGGACGCCCTGAGATTTTTCATGTTATTGAAATGGGAGCAGGCATGGGATATCTTGCAAAGGATATGCTCGGATATTTGAAGAAATCAGAACTCAAGGGGATCAAGGACTTTTTTCACTGTCTCAAATATACAATAATTGAACTGAATCCTGTGATAAAGGCGCAACAACAAGAAATGCTCACGGAATTCAAAGACAGGGTTAATTGGGTTTCGAGTATAGATGAACTGGCTCCCATTAAAGGCTGTTTTTTGTCGAACGAGCTTCCGGATGCCTTTCCCGTAAAGCTCATTGAGATGGATGATGAATTAAAAGAAATCTATGTATCGTTAAATGGCGATGATTTGGTTGAGGTCAAAATGCCTTGCAGCATTGAAGTGAAAAAATATTTCGAAGAGTTTGGCATCGAATTGCCTGAAGGTTATAGAACCGAGGGCAATCTGAAAATCAGGGACTGGCTTGAAGATATAAGCAAAAAATTTTCAGAGGGTTTTATTTTTACGATAGATTACGGGTATACGGCATCGGATTATTACAGTGAACAAAGAAGCAGGGGAACGCTCCTTTGTTATCATCAGCACCGGATGAACGAAGATCCTTACCGGAATATAGGCGAACAGGATATAACCGCTCACGTGAATTTTTCGTCTTTGAAAAAGTGGGGAGAGGAGTTCGGTTTAAAAACCATCGGTTTCTGCCCGCAGGGCACGTATCTCGTATCTCTCGGCATTGACGAAGTTATCAGAGAACTTTATGGAGATTCGCCCGATCTTTTTGAGATAGCAAAAATTAAGGGATTGTTCCTGCCTCAGGGAATGGGAGAGTCGCATAAGGTGATGATTCAATATAAAGGGGAAAACGAGCTGCGATTTAAAGGCTTTTCGTTCAGGAATCAGATGAAGTATCTTTGATAATCCTTCAGCCTTTCCATGCTTTTCAATACATCTTCGGGCGTGTGAGCTTCTATTGTGTAAACGCAGTTGTTATTTTTTAATTCCGAGAACAAGGTATCGAAATCGAAACTTCCGTCTCCGATAGGACGGTGTAAATCCGAGCTTTTATCATTGTCGTGCATGTGTAATTCGATAATATACGGCTTAAGTTCTTCAAGCCATTGTTTAAGAGGGACCTTTGAAAACAGATTGCAGTGTCCGGTGTCAAAACAAACGCCGAAATTGCCGGAATTAATGCCTTCCATTAAAAGCCTGAGATTAGCAGGCTCATCCTCAAATATGTTTTCGATAGCTATTTTTACCCCGAGACTTTTTGCCCGCGCATTCAGAGGGCTCCATGTTTCGAGACTTTTTTCGAGCCATATATCCGTCTTAAGGGAATATTTCCATTTTTCATAGCCTGAATGAAAAACGATGCTTACCGGTTTCAATATTTCCGCAATATCGAGGATATGATTGAATCTTCCAACGGTGGCGTTTCTCACTTTGGAATCCATTGCACCCGGAGACAGATCCATAAACGGAGCGTGGAACGAGAGCGAAGGATTGTAATTAAGCGTATCCTGTAGTTTTAAAATGGAAGCTGTATTGAGCTTATCGAGCGCGCCGGAGTTGAAATAAATTTCGAGATTCAGTTTATTCCGGAGGATAAAGCCTGTATAGTCCCCTATCTTTTCGTACGGGACATGTATATGCGGGATAATCGTCAATTTTGGCATTATTTGAATCTTATTCCTGTTTTATTTCGCGCCAGCCGCTTCTTTTTTTGGTTCGGGTTTCGATTCTGTTTTTGTTTCGGTCTTTGTTTCTTTTGATTTATTTTCGGACGCGCCTTTTTCAGAATCCATCGCCCTTTTTCTTTCAGGCGACGCATAATCGGTCACGTACCAGCCGCCCCCTTTGAGAACGAATGATGTATTGGATATGAGTTTTTTAACCTCTCCCCCGCATCCCGGACATACGGTTAAAGGCGCATCGCTGAATTTCTGCATTATCTCGTGATTTTTTCCGCACTGCAGACATTCATATTCATATATCGGCATAAGCAATACCTCCACAACTCAGGTTTAACATATTAATATAACCAAGCTACGGCTTTTCGGTCAAGGAAGGCTGTCGATATAATTGACTTTTTTGCGTAAATTCTGGTTATATAATAGTCTCTAATTAATTCGGAGGTGTTTACATGTATGCTATAGTAGAGGCGGGCGGAGAGCAGATAAGGGTTTCTGCCGGCGACAAGGTCTGCGTTGAAAAGATCAACGGAGACATTAATTCGGAGATAGTGCTCGATAAAGTCCTGATGGTCTCGAAGGACGATAAAACGGTTTATGGCAGCCCATACGTTAAAGGGGCGAGCGTAAAGGCGGAGATCGTAGAAGCAGGCAAGATGCCGAAGGTTCTTGTTTTCGGGCCGAGGCCGAAAAAAGCTCACAGAAAGCTGAAAGGACACAGGCAGCAGTATACCAAGATCCAAATAAAGGAAATTATCGGAGGATAGATATGGCGCATAAAAAAGGAGTCGGAAGTTCAAGGAACGGTCGCGACAGCGAGTCTCAAAGACTCGGAGTAAAAAGGTTCGGCGGACAGGTCGTCCGGGCGGGCAATATCCTTGTAAGGCAGCGCGGCACAAAATTCCATCCTGGAAATAATGTCGGCAAAGGCTCGGACGATACGTTGTTTGCATTGATAGACGGGACGGTTACGTTCGAGAGGAAAGACAGGACGAGGACGAAGATAAGCGTTTATCCTGTCATGGTTCAGGCAGCAACAGTAAACGTTTAGACACGATTAAGGCAAGGGAGTTAAGGGCAAGGGAAAACCTTGCCCTTTTTTATTTATGAAATTCGTAGACTATGCAAAAATACATGTTAAGGCCGGCGACGGCGGCAGGGGCTGTGTGAGCTTCCGCAGGGAGAAGTATGTTCCTAAGGGCGGGCCTGACGGAGGAGACGGCGGCAGGGGCGGCAATATAATATTTAAAGCCGTAAAAGAGCTTAATACCCTTCTTGACCTGAGATACCGGAGGGAGTATAAGGCAGAACGTGGCGAACACGGCAAAGGTAGCAATAAGCACGGCAAAAACGGAGAAGACCTGATAATCCCCGTTCCTGTAGGCACTATCGTCAAAGATGAAGAGACTGACGAGGTCATTGCCGACCTCGATCACGAAGATGCGGAGGCGATAGCAGTCAAAGGCGGAAGGGGAGGTCTCGGCAATTCCCATTTCGCGACGTCTACCCGTCAAGCGCCTAAATTCGCACAGCCGGGAGAAGCAGGCGAGGAAAAACGACTTGTTATAGAGCTGAAGCTGCTCGCGGATGTGGGTTTGATAGGCCTTCCGAACGCGGGAAAATCCACGCTTATATCAGTTATATCATCCGCGAAACCCAAGATAGCTGATTATCCTTTTACCACGCTGGTGCCCAATCTCGGCGTTGTAAAACTGGAAGATTTCAGGAGTTTCGTAGTGGCCGATATTCCGGGTCTTATAGAAGGAGCGCATAAAGGCGCCGGACTCGGTTTTCAGTTCCTGCGCCACGTCGAAAGGACATCGATACTTCTGCATCTCGTGGATATATCCGACATCCTTACAACAGACCCTGTGGAGGATTTTGAAAACATAAACAGGGAATTGGTATTATACAGTCCGGAACTCCTGAACAAACCGATGGCAGTGGCCGGGACAAAACTCGATATGGCTCACGATAAGGCCAGGCTGAAAAGACTTAAAGAGTATTGCATGGATAAAGGCTTCGATTTTTTTCCCATATCTTCGGCGACCGGAAAAGGAATAAAGGAGCTTAAGAGATACCTGTCGCAGAAGGTGAAGGAGCGTCTGAAAAAATGAGCAGGATAGTCGTAAAGATAGGCAGCAATATCCTCACCGACATCAAAGGCGGGCTGAATCAAAAACGCATCGACGCCATCGCAAAGGATATATCGGATGTATGCGGTTCGGGCAATGAGGTAGTCGTTGTTTCTTCAGGAGCAGTAGCCGCAGGCATGAAAAAGCTCGGCCTGAAAGAAAAGCCTAAGGAGATAAGGCTCAAGCAGGCGGCAGCGGCAGTAGGGCAGTCTTCTCTTATGTGGGCTTATGAAAAGAGCTTCGGAAGCTTCAAAAAGAAAGTCGCTCAGGTGCTTCTTACGAGAGAGGATTTTTCGGAAAGGGCAAGGTATCTGAATTCAAAAAACACTATTATCACGCTTCTTTCTTATGGAGTAATCCCGATAATCAACGAAAACGACACTGTTGCGACCGACGAGATAAAATTCGGGGACAACGACCGGCTTGCGGCCCTTGTGTCCGGGCTGATAGACGCGGAGAGGCTTGTAATTCTTTCGGATGTGGACGGCCTTTATTCATCCGATCCCAGGGGAAATCAGGATGCTGAAATAATTCCTTACGTTGATAAAGTGACCTCAGAGCTTGAGGCTAAGGCAGGCGGCGCTGGAAGCGCTGTGGGAACCGGAGGCATGTACTCAAAGATACTCGCAGCCAAAAAGGCGGCGGCATACGGGATAAAGGTCAATATCATAAGCGGCAGGAAAAAGGGGCTTATGGCAGTGCTTTTAAAAGGAGCGCATCACGGCACTGAGTTCAGGCCTCACGCGAAGAAAATATCTTCGCGAAAGGGATGGATCGCTTATGCCATAAGGCCTAAGGGCAGTCTTGTGATAGATGACGGCGCTGTCAATGCCATTTTAAAGACAGGGAAGAGCCTGTTGCCTTCAGGCATCGTGAGAGTGGAAGGGGAGTTCGATACCGGAGATGCGGTTTATTTCGTGGATTTGAGCGGCAACCGTATTGCAAAAGGGATAGTGAATTATTCCTCTCAGGATATGGAAAGGATAAAAGGCAGAAAGACCTCGGAAATAGAAACAATCCTCGGCTACAAATATTCCGACGAAGTTGTGCATCGGGATAATCTCGTTGTTTTAAGCTAATTTTGAAAAATCCGCTATCTGCAGCGCGATGTCCCGAATTGTCTTAATCAATGAAAGGCGGTTCTGTTTTATATCTTCCCGTTTGTCCATAACGAGGACTTTGTCGAAGAAAATATTTATTGGGTCTTTTAGCGTCATTAAGGCATTGATCGCGTCATAATATTTATGGTCATCAAGTAAAGAATTTATCTGAGGAGTCAAGGCTTCAACTGCTTTATAAAGATTTTTTTCCTCATCCTGTTCAAACAACTCATAACTCGCAACTTTTGACTCATAACCGTCTTTCGGTGCTATGTTGTTAACCCTTTTGACCGCGAGGAGGAATGAATCGTAATCCGCTTCTTCTTTTAATTTCCGTATCGCGTCAAGCCTTTCTTTAAGCGAATAAAAAGGACGATCCTTCACAAAATGAATTATCGCAGATATGGAATCGAGCGGATAGCCCTTAGACTGGAACAGCGGCTCGACCCTCTGTTCGAAGAATTTAACGAGGTCGTTCATAACGGCCTCTTTGTTGTCCACAGTGAACGCATTCAGAGCCTTCTCCAATAACTCCGATACGTTCAGATTATATTTTTTGTCCGTGAGAATGGCGATTGTTCCAAGAGCCTGTCTTCTCAACGCGAAAGGGTCTTCAGTTCCGGAAGGGGTAAGTCCCATCATGAAAAACGAAGCTATATTATCGACCTTGTCGGAAAGGCTCAGAATTGCTCCGATGTCGGTTTCCGGAAGCCTGTCTCCCGAATGCGCTGGAAGATAGTGTTCAGGAATCGCTTTGACAATGGTTTCTTCATATTTATCATGAGCGGCATAATAACCTCCCATTATCCCCTGCAATTCAGGGAATTCTCCCACTACGCCTGAAATAAGATCGGTCTTTGATAACAAGGCGGCGGTATTAACGTCCTCTTTGAATTGCTCGAATTGTCCCTGTCCGGCATAACACCTATCCGTTATGAAATCGGCGATAGAAGCTATTCGCAGACTCTTGTCGTAAAGGCTTCCGAGCTTTTCATGATAGATTACCTTTTTCAGTCCTTCGAGCCTTTCTTTAAGAGGAATCAGCTTGTCGTCCTCATAATAAAAACGGGCGTCTTCGAATCTCGCCTTTATGACTTTTTCTGCGCCTTTTTTTATTGTTTCCGCATTGTCCCGTTTTGTGTTGCTTACGATAATAAAATAATTTACGAGTCCGCCCTCGGCATCATGGAGCGCAAAATATTTCTGGTGTCCCTTCATGACGGTTATAAGCAGTTCTTTAGGCAGATAGAGATATTCCGCCGGAAATGTCCCGAGAACCGGAACCGGATATTCAACAAGGTTTGTTACGTGTTGAAACAGATCTTCATCTTCTATAAGCAAGGCATTTATCGACGAGGCAAGTTTTTTTGCCCCGTCCAGTATGATTTTTTTTCTCTCTTCAGAATCGAGGACGATGAAATTATTCTTGAGCAGATTAATATACGCGCGGCAGTCTTTTACTTCAAAGGCCGCAGGAGAAAGAAATCTGTGTCCCCACGTCATGTTGTCGCTTTTCAAACCGTCCACTTCAAAGATTATTTTTTTATTGCCGTATGTCGCCAGTATCCAGTGCATCGGACGCGCGAATCTGAGGCTGCCGTTTCCCCATCTCATGGATTTCGGAAAATTTAATGAGAGGATCAGTTTAGGCAGAATTTCAGACAGGACATGCTCCGTCTGCTGCGATGCTTCCTTGATTAATGCGACCAGATAAGTTCCCTTGCCTTTTTCTTTTTTGGTTAACTCTTCTATTTCTAAACCGTGCGTTTTTGCAAATGCCTCTGCCGCCCTGGTCGGTTTTCCGTCCTTATCGAATGCGGCGTTAACCGGAGGTCCCCATACCTCTTTTTCAGCGGCTTCCTGTAATGGAGCAACCTCGGCTATGAGGGATAACCGCCTCGGAGCGGCATAGGTTTTTATAGAATTATAGGGCAACCTGTATTCCGAGAATATCTTTTCCGAATTTTCCTTGAGTTTGACAACAGCTTCCGGCAGGAACCTTGCAGGGATCTCTTCAGTTCCTATTTCGAGAAGCAATGTATGTTCTGCGTTGTTAGTATTCTGCATGATCATTTCGCTAAAAGCGGGAATCCCATATCCTCTCTCTGTTTAAAAAACGCCTCGGCGCATAACTTTGCGAGGGCGCGAACCCTTGCTATGTAAGCGGTTCTTTCAGTTACCGACAGAACGCCCCGCGCATCGAGCAGATTAAATGTATGTGAGCATTTCAGACAGAATTCGTAGGCCGGAAGCACCAGTCCTGTTTTATTCATTGCTAAAGATTCTTTTTCATAAGCGTCGAATTGGGTTATTAACAGTTCGGTATTTGCGCAGTCGAAATTGAACTTGGAAAACTCGATCTCGTCCTGCTTATGGATTTCTCCGTATTTGATTCCCTTACACCACTTCAGGTCAAAGACATTATCCGTTTCCTGCAGATACATGGCGATTCTCTCAAGCCCGTAGGTAATCTCAACCGAAACCGGTTTGAGATCTATTCCTCCGATCTGCTGGAAATAAGTGAATTGCGTTATCTCCATGCCGTCAAGCCAGACCTCCCATCCGAGCCCCCACGCGCCGAGTGTGGGTGATTCCCAGTCGTCCTCCACAAAGCGGATGTCATGTTTTAAAGGGTCGATGCCGATATGCGATAGGCTGTCGAGATATAAGTCCTGGCTTTCGAGGGGAGAGGGCTTCAGTATGACCTGATATTGATAATAGTGCTGGAGCCTGTTGGGATTTTCGCCGTATCTGCCGTCTGTCGGTCTTCTGGACGGCTCAACGTAGGCTGTTTTCCACGGCTCCGGGCCGAGCACCCTGAAAAATGTGGCCGGATGAAATGTCCCGGCGCCGACTTCCATGTCATAGGGCTGAAGCAGCACACAACCCTTTTTCGCCCAGAAGTCCTGCAGTTTTAATATTAAATCCTGAAAATACATAGTTCCTTTTTTAGAAAAATGAATAAACATGTTATATAAAAAAAGATTCCTTTGTCAAACGAAGGCCGGTCGGCGTGTTGACATAACTAAGATACGAAGCATATACTGTATATCACATGAATAAATCTGAGTTTCATTGGTCCCTCAGAGGAATTTAAAGAAACCCTGAGGGTTTTTATTTGTGAAATTAAGAATCGAGGTAGAATTATGAAGTTTGAGGACTTTTCTTTAAGCAAGGAAGTGTTGAAAGCCGTATCGGAAATGGGTTTTGAAGAGCCCACGCCGATCCAGGTTTCCGCTATACCATTAGTATTGAACGGAGGAGACATCATCGGCCAGGCGCAGACCGGAACAGGAAAAACGGCGGCATTCGGAATCCCGATAGTCGAGAAGTGCCATAGGGGGAAAGAGCTTTTTGCCGTCATTCTCGAACCCACGAGAGAACTCGCGGTGCAGGTCGCTCAGGAGATTAACGAAATAGGAAAATCCAAGAAAATACGCGTGCTGCCCGTTTACGGCGGCACTTCCATAGAAAGGCAGATAAAGTCGCTGCAGAGGGGAGTAGATGTCGTTGTCGGAACTCCGGGACGGCTTATAGATCACCTGAACAGGGGAACGATTTCCCTTGCGAATATAAGGATCGCGGTTCTCGATGAAGCGGATGAGATGCTTAATATGGGCTTTATAGACGATATGGAGACGATACTTAAAAATACTCCGGGTGAGAGACAGACTCTTTTATTCTCGGCGACGATGCCCCAGCCCATAATGAATATCGCCAAGAGATATATGAGAAATCCCGAAAAGATAAGGGTAAACACGAAGGACGTCGTTGTCCCTAAGATAAAGCAGATATTTTACGAGGTAAGGGAAGAGGAGAAGGTAAACGCGCTTTCGAGGCTGATCGATGTGGAGGATCCCGAGCTTGCCATTATATTCTGCCACACCAAACGTGAGGTGGACGAGGTTGCAATGAAGTTAGGCCAGATGGGATATAACGCCGGCGCTCTTCACGGAGATTATACCCAGGCGCGAAGGGACGAGGTTATGAATAAGTTCAAGAAGGGCATGCTCGATATCCTTGTGGCAACGGATGTTGCGGCTCGCGGCCTCGATATACAGAACGTTACGCATGTCATTAATTACAACATTCCCCAGAACCCCGATAGTTACATTCACAGGATCGGAAGGACGGGCAGGGCCGGAAAATCCGGTATGGCGATAACTCTCGTTAGTCCGAGGGAATACCGGCATTTAAGGCTTATAGAAAAGACGGCTCAGACAATAATCGACAGGAAGAGGCTGCCTTCGGCAAAAGACGTTTTAATGGCGCGCGAGAAAAATATTGTTAAGGATATATCCGAAATAATCAACGAAAATAAACACGAGGGTTATATGGATATGGTCAGGGAGTTGTCCGAACAGCACAGTTTCGGCGATATTGCGGCTGCGGCTATTTATGCCGCTTACGGCGAGATTAAAGAGGCTCCGGTAGAAGAAAAATACGAAAAGCCGGGGATGGTGCGCTTGTTTATGACTATCGGGAGAAAGGATAAGATAAAAGTGCCTGACCTCGTGAAGTCAATAGCATCGGAGGCGCATATTCCTCACGGCAAGATCGGAAATATAGACGTTCTCGATAAATTTACCTTTATTGAGGTTCCGGAAGAGCTTGCGGACAGGGTTATACGATCAGTGGACGACATGATGATGAAGGGCAGAAGGGTCAAGATACAGAAGGCAAGGGCAAAGACCGCTTGACCGCTATTTTTTATAATTAGAAAGAACGGCGTCGAGGTACTTTGCAAACCATTCCGCTTCGAGATGGGAAAGCCACTGCGGCTCTTTGGCGTCTATAAGGCAGAATTTTTTACCGACGGGGTCTTTAATGATATTGCCGTTGTGGTCAAGAAATAATAGCAGGCATTCGTCTTTGAAGTCATACTGATTGCCGAGCCTTTCTTCTTCTTTGGTAAGCGTCCTTGTCAGATCTACTCTTACCGGGATAAAGTCATTCATGAGTTTTTTGGCTATGGCAGGGTTATCATAAGCAATCCTCTGGAGAAGGTCGCATCGCGGGCACCCTTTCCCGTAAAAGAAGTCTACGATCATGGGCTTTTTTTCGATTTTAGCCTTTTCGGTTCCTTCTTTCAGTGTGAGCCATTTTATTTCCGATGCTGCAAAGACATCGGCGTATATGAACAGAACGGCTATTATCATTAAGGCATAATGTTTTTTCATGTTCACCCCTTTTTTGTTTATCTTAACAGCTAAATTGACATTTTTCAATGTGTTGCTTTAACATTAATAAACCCTGGGGGAGGCTTAGGCCTGAGAGTTTCCGGTTTTGGAAAGACCCCACGAACTTGATCCGGGTAATTCCGGCGTAGGGAACGGGAATATTAAGAGAACCAATCCTCTATTCCTCACAGGGATAGGGGATTTTTATTTTAGGAAGATGCAATGAAACTCAAGGTAAACGGCGAAGATCGGGAATTTAAGGACAGAACGGTTCTGGATTTGCTGAAAGAACTCGAAATTATTCCGGAGAGGGTTGCCGTAGAGGTGAATCTTAAGGTTATTAAAAGAGCTGATTTAGAGAATCATCAGCTAAATGACGGGGACAGCGTAGAGATAGTTTATTTTGTAGGTGGAGGAACCTTAGAATCTCAAACTTGAAATTTCAAATCTCAAATTTATTCGGAGGAAGAAATGGAAGATAAATTGATCATTAAGGGAATCGAATTCAAATCGAGACTCTGGATAGGAACAGGGAAGTATAAAGATTTTGAAGAGACCGCACGGGTTATAGAGGCATCCGGCGCGGACGTGGTGACCGTTGCGGTCAGAAGGGTCAACATTACCGACAGAAAGTCTGAAAATCTGCTGGATTATATAGACCCCAAGAAATATAAGATACTTCCCAACACTGCCGGCTGTTATACGGTTGAAGACGCCTTGAGATATTCCCGTCTTGCAAGGGAGTCCGGCGTGTCCGACATGATAAAGCTCGAAGTGATCGGCGATGAAAAGACATTGTTTCCGGACGTGATAGGTCTTCTTCAGGCTACGGAGATACTCGCGAAGGAAGGATTCATAATTTTCCCTTATACGAATGACGATCCGGTAATGGCCAAAAGGCTTGAAGGCGCGGGCGCTGCCGCAGTGATGCCTCTCGGCGCTCCTATCGGCTCAGGGCTTGGAATAAGGAATCCATACAACATAAAGATAATACTTGAAGCCGCTAAAGTGCCGGTAATAGTAGACGCGGGTGTCGGCACTGCCTCCGACGCGGCAGTCGCTATGGAACTCGGATGCGATGCGGTCTTGATGAATACTGCCGTTGCGGCGGCAAAAGACCCGATAGCTATGGCGAATGCGATGAAACATGCTGTTATTGCCGGAAGGCTTGCGTATAAGGCGGGACGCATGCCTAAGAAGCTTTATGCGACCGCAAGCAGCCCGATAGAGGGGATGTTATAGTTCAGCGGAGAAAAGCTGATTCTCGCAAAATTATTAGTTCTTTGTGCTTTATGAACGGTAAACAGAATATAAAGTTTTCATCGCGCCGAGGTAAGGGGCAGTCGTTACTTTGCCACTCAGAGAACCCAGAAATTTTGCATCAAATCAGCCCCTCTCCGCTGAATTTAGTTGACTTCAAGCTTTATCTGATAACCGACAGGAAGCTATTTGCCGATAGTGAATTGATGTTTGCTGCTGTCGAAGAGGCGCTTAAGGCTGGAGTGAGGGCTGTTCAGCTTAGGGAGAAGGATTTGCCGACGAGTGTGTTGCTCGATATGGCTTACAGGATGAAAGAGTTGACGGCGAAATACAGCGCAAAGCTTTTTGTCAATGACAGGGCAGATGTTGCTATGTGCGTTAATGCCGACGGTGTGCATTTAGGGCAGGCGAGCATTCCTGTTTATGCGGCGAGGAAAGTAGTTGGATATAATATGATGATAGGAGTTTCAACGCATAATCTTGACGAGGCTTCAATTGCGGAAAAGGAAGGGGCGGACTTTATAACATTAGGGCCTGTTTACCATACGCCTTCAAAACTAAAATATGGCGAGCCTGTTGGAACAGAGGAGCTGAAAAAAGTCAGCAAAAAAATATCGATTCCTGTTTTTGCAATCGGCGGGATAAAATTTGATAATGCGAGAGATGTTATAAATGCGGGCGCTGACGGCATCGCGGTAATAAGCGGGATTCTGGGCGATAATGATATAAAATTAGCCGTAGAAAAGTATTTTAAAATATTAGGAACCTAATATGAGCGATTTTATGCAGGAAGGGCATGGCTCAAAGTCTTTAGAAAGTGTTTGTTGAAATGCATAGGAGAGATTAAAAAGGTATTACTCAATAAGTAACCACCGATGCGGATGACGGGTATATAAGATTATGTTATTTACAATACCGAAGTCTAAAGGCTTTTCGCCACACCCTCCCTGCATTTTAAGTGTAAGTTGAGAACGCAAAAGTAAAAGGAGACATTATGACAAGAATAGAACAGGCAAGAAAGGGAATTATTACTGATGAGATGAATGCGGTTGCATCTGCAGAGGGTGTATCTGCCGAAAAGCTGGCATCGGATATTGCCGGAGGCATAACCGTCATAACAAAGAATAATCTGCACGATATTAAGCCGCTCGGCATCGGCAGGGGGCTTACTACCAAGATTAATGCTAACATCGGCACTTCAAAGGACAAGGTTTCTTATGACGATGAGATGAGGAAGCTTGAAGCGCTTGTGAAATACGGCGCCGATGCTGTGATGGATTTATCTACCGGCGGCACTATCCGTGATTTAAGAAATGAACTAATAAAAAAATCTCCGGTTGCCGTAGGCACGGTGCCGATTTATGAGGCTATAGTGCAGACGGTGGAAAAGCACGGGCATATCGCCAAAATGAATCCGGACGATCTTTTTGCCGTTATAGAAGACCATGCAAAGGAAGGCGTTGATTTTGTAACAGTTCACTGCGGCATTACCTTAAAAGCGATTGAGCGCCTCAGGGAAGACAGGCGCATTCTCGATGTAGTGAGCAGGGGAGGGGCGTTTCTGCTCGAGTGGATGATTTATAACAATAAAGAAAATCCACTTTACGAACAATATGACAGGCTTCTTAAGATGGCAAAGAAATATGATCTAACTCTCAGCCTTGGCGACGGATTCAGGCCCGGATGCCTTGCGGACGCGACGGACAGGAGCCAGATAGAAGAACTGGTGACCCTCGGCGAACTTAGAGATGCCGCACTTGCCGAAGGCGTTCAGACAATCATCGAAGGTCCCGGCCATGTGCCGTTGAATCAAGTCGAGCTGAATATAAAGATGCAGAAGGAGATATGCAAGGGCGCTCCGTTTTATGTGCTCGGCCCGTTAGTTACGGACTGCGGTATGGGCTATGATCACATCACAGCGGCAATAGGCGGCGCTATCGCCGGAGCCGCAGGCGCGGACTTCCTGTGCTATGTTACTCCGTCCGAGCATATAAGGCTTCCTGATATCGACGATGTTATAGAAGGCGTCATCGCTTCAAAGATAGCGGCTCACGCGGCGGACATTGCGAAAGGCATTCCTTCAGCTATTGAAAGAGATAAAAAAATGGCTCATTTCAGGAAAAACCTCAACTGGGAAGGGCAGATGTCCATGAGCTTCAATCCCGATAAAGTAAGAAGGCTGCGCGGAGAAGTCCCGCCGGGCATGGATGAAGTGTGCAGCATGTGCGGAGAATTCTGTGCAATAAAGACCGTAGAAAGGGCATTGCAGAAGAAATAATAAGGGAAAACAGAACTGCTTTCCCTTATTTTTCCATGCCCCATTCTTTTAGTTTGCCGCTTATAAATTCTATGACCTTTTCGTGCTCTTCTGCGCCTCTGCCCTGAATCAGCATCGGCTCGCCGAAGGCGAAATACACTTTTTTAGACCGGTCTATCTTGCCGAAATCCTTGAGATATCTGCCGTTGCCCCACGCATCGGTTTTCAGCGCTATAGGCACTACAGGCACATTTGCCCTTTGCGCGAGTTTTATTCCGATGGTGTTGAAAGTCTTAGGGTCAAACACGGCAGTCCTTGTTGTCTGGGGAAAGATGATAATGGATCTGCCTGCCTTTAACCTCTCAATGCCTCCCTCAAGCACTGCCTTCAAATCATCACGCGGATTTGTCCTGCCGACGACGATGGGATCTCTGGAACGCATCAGATGCTTAAACACGGGATAGTCTATAAGGCTTTTCTTCACGACGAATGTCGCCTCTTTTAAAGGAGAAATTATTGTCGGGAGCACGAACGTTTCGAGCGTGCTCATATGGTTTGCGATAAATACGCAGGGCCCTTCGAGCTTTCTGAAGTTGTCGATGCCAGTTATTTCTACAGTGACACCAACATATTCCAAGGCGCGAAGCGATGCGAGGCTGCTTTCGCACCATTCCGCGTTGCCATATCTTTTATTTTTTGCCTTAGAAGCAGCCCTGAAAACGATGTCGATAATCCTGCAATAAACGCTTAGTGAGGGCGCTATTTTCGGCAACAGCGAAATTTTGCGAGGCGCGCTTTCATAAGAGCCGTCTAAAAAAACGAGTCTGTCCAAAGAATCCCTCCTTTAATACGGTTCGAGCCTGTTCAACAACTCGCTAATCCTTAAAAATCAAGGCTTCACAAGGATAGTAGATTTTTGCTTACCGCAACTGTCATTGCGAGCCAAAGGCGAAGCAATCTCTTGATTTTCCTTGCTTTTTGAGATTGCTTCGTCGCTCTCGCTCCTCGCAATGACATTAAAAACCCCTTTAGTTATTGAACAGCCTCTACGGTTCTTTAAAAAAAATCAGCCATTCATCGAATTGTTTTAGCTTATCATCACTGAATTTTGCAATTATTTCCCTTATCTCCGGAACCGGTTTTTCGTTTGCAAGGCTGCCCTCTTTTTTGGAGTAAAACTTATCGGCAAAACAGATTATTTTTTCTTCGAGTGAAATAGGAAGCATATCTCTTTTAGGAAGAGGGAATTTGTTTGCTTCGATGTCGTCAATCGTAAGTCCTGTCCCGACATGCCTTTCGCATACGAGGGCATGCATCGGCAATCCCTCTTTTTCCAATATCTCTCTTCCAAGATAACCGTGTGAAATATAGGGATGAAACCCGTAACAGCCGATCTTCGGGGCATGCGTCATGAATATGCCTATGTCGTGAAGCATCGAAGCCTCTTCTATGAACTTGAAATCTGGATTCAGTTCCTTAACCCTTTCAGCCACCTGCAGCGCCTTATGCGCTACCAGTTTGCTGTGATGGATTAAAAAATTGTAAGCCGTCGAATCGGGTTCGTAATATTTTTCCATAATCTTGATAATATCCATTCGCTATTATAGTATAATTCAAATATGGAACTCACGGACAACGCATTGAAGGTCTTGAATGCCCGCTATCTGCTGAAGGATGAGAAAGGCAGGGTCGTAGAAACGCCGGAGCAGATGTTCAGGCGCGTTGCCTGCAATGTCGCGGATGCCGAAAAACTTTATAACGACGACGCGCTCTATTGGGAAAATAGATTTTACGATATAATGACCTCCCTGAAGTTTCTTCCCAATTCTCCCACGCTTATGAATGCAGGTAAATCCATGGGGCAGCTCGCCGCTTGTTTCGTCCTTCCTGTGGAGGATTCCATGAAGAGCATATTCGACACGCTGAAGCACGCGGCGTTGATACTACAGAGCGGCGGCGGTACCGGCTTTTCATTTTCGAGATTGAGGCCCAGGGCCGATATCGTAAGGTCGACGGGCGGCATAGCGAGCGGGCCCGTATCTTTTATGAAGATTTATAACACTGCCACGGAAGTCATCAAACAGGGCGGCGCCCGGCGCGGGGCTAACATGGGTATTCTCAGGATAGACCATCCGGATATATTGGAATTCATAAAGGTAAAAAGAAGGGAAGGCGAACTTACCAATTTTAATATATCGGTTGCCGTTACCGATGCCTTTATGGAGGCGCTGAAAGCGGACAGGGAATACAATCTGATAAACCCGAGGTCCGGCGAGGCTGCGGGAAGTCTCAGCGCTAAGATAGTTTTTGAAGAGATAGTTAAAAGCGCGTGGGAAACAGGCGACCCGGGATTGATATTCATAGACAGGATAAACAGGGCTAATCCCACTCCGCATATCGGCAGTTTCGAGAGCACGAACCCGTGCGGCGAGCAGCCGCTTCTTCCTTACGAGGCATGTGTGCTCGGCTCTCTGAATTTATCGAAGTATGTGAAGGACAAAGATATCGATTATGACGCCCTTGCCGATGACATAAAGATTGCCGTCAGATTTCTGGATGACGCCATCGATGTCAATATATATCCTTTGCCCGAAATAGAGCGGATGCATAAAGGCAACAGAAAGATAGGTCTCGGCGTGATGGGATGGGCGGACATGCTTATACTCTTAGGCATACCTTACAATAATAAAAAGGCGTTCGACCTTGCGCGTAAGATAATGAGGTTCATAACCGATAAGGCGAGAGATGCCTCGGTCGAACTGGCAAAGAAACGCGGAGCATTTCAAAATTTCAAGGGCTCTGTCTATGACGCGCCGGGCATGCCTGAAGTGAGGAACGCGACTACGACTACCATAGCGCCTACAGGGACTCTTGCGACAATCGCGGGCTGTTCGAGCGGAATAGAGCCGTTATTCGCCATCGCGTATAAAAGATTCGTCCTCGACACCGAGTTGTACGAAATAAACGGATATTTTGTTGAGACTGCAAAAAAACGCGGATTTTATTCTGAGACGCTTATGAATAAGATTTATGAGACAGGGAATCTCAAGGGTATAAGGGAAATCCCTGCGGACGTGCGAAAGCTCTTTAAAACAGCTCTCGAGATTCCTCTGGAAGACCATATAGAAATGCAGGCAGCCTTTCAGGAATATACCGACAACGCGGTTTCAAAGACCATAAATCTTCCAAACAGGGCAAAACAGGAGGACGTTGCAAACGCGTATCTTATGTCCTACGACAAAGGCGTGAAGGGGATAACGGTTTTCAGGTACGGAGCGAAGAGGGGGACATTGATTAAATTCGCGGATGCGGATTAGACTGGAGGATAACAGGCACTATGTTTATATTTAAAAAAATATTGACTCCGTTTCTTTTGCCGCCGGGGATATTCATTGTCTTGCTGGTTGGATTCGGCATATGGTTTCTGTTAAAAAAACAATGGAAGGCAGGCATGGCGAATTTATCGATAGGTATTTTTATATGGTTGCTATCCATATCGCCAGTTTCACACGCTCTGCTTTCGCCGCTTGAGGCGGACTTTAAGATTCCAGAAAATCCGCAAGGCGATGTAATAATACTTTTAGGCGCCGGGATATACGGCAATGCTCCTGATATATCTGGCACCGGCGTCCCCTCGGAGGACATGCTTGTACGGCTTGTTACAGTCGTAAGGCTTCAAAAAAGACTTAATATTCCTGTTATAGTATCCAGCGGCGCTATTTCGAAGGGTGAAAAAACCGAGGCTTCCATAGGGAAGCGATTTATGGTTGATCTTGGTGTTCCGGACAATAAGGTGATCAAGGAAGAAAAAAGCAGGGATACAATCGAAAACGCCAAATATACGGCGGAGATTTGTGAGAAACTCGGCTATAAAAAACCGCTGCTCGTGACATCCGCGTATCACATGAAGCGTTCTGTAATGAGCTTTGAAAAAGCGGGGATGAAAGTCATTCCGTTCCCGGTGCAGTTTAAGACGTGGAAAAACCGTAAATACGGATGGGAGTCATTTCTCCCTAAAGGTTTTGAGAACAGCCATCGGGCTCTTCACGAATACTTAGGGCTGTTGTTTTATAAATTTGCGTATTAGGAGGACTTTGAATGATTTTAGGTGTTAATGTTGACCATGTAGCTACCGTGAGGGAGGCGAGAAAGACCTTCGAGCCCGATCCTGTAATGGCAGCCACCCTTGCGATATTGGGCGGAGCCGACGGAATAACGATTCATCTGAGGGAAGACAGGCGTCACGCGAAGGACAGGGATTTAAGGTTTTTGAGGGAGGTCGTGCAGTGCGAGTTGAATTTAGAGATGGTAGCCACAAAGGAAATGACGCGCATCGCCCTCGATGTAAAGCCCGACATGGTTACGCTCGTGCCTGAGAAGCGACAGGAGCTTACTACAGAAGGCGGCCTCGATATGGCGGGACAGAAAAAGAATCTGAAAGATACGATAAAGCGGATACAGGACGCGGGTATTCCGGTAAGCCTTTTTATCAATCCGTTCATAATGGACGTGGACATATCAAAAGAGGTCAGCGCCGACATGGTGGAGATACATACAGGGCTTTATGCCAATGCAAAGGGGAAGAAACAGGAAAAAGAATTGCACAGGGTTATGGAAGCGGTAAAGGTCGCGAATAAGCTCGGCCTGCTCGCAAACGCGGGGCATGGACTTAATTATTTCAACGTAAAAAACATCGCCTCAATAGAGGGCATAAGGGGGCTTTATATCGGCCACAGCATCATAGCCCGTTCAGTTCTTGTAGGCATTGAGAGGGCGGTAAGGGAGATGAAGGGGTTGATAGAGAATCGTAAATGATCGTAGGTATCGGAACTGATAAATAAACTGATAAATAGGGACAGCGCCCAATTATTTCGTTTTGCGAGGTCTTCCTTTCGGTAAGGCAGTTAGTCTCCTTCCAAGTAACTTCTCCATTTTCATTACAAACCTATCGTTGCCACATGGACAACCTGTCCTTGTGCTTTGCCGAATATCCTCAACTAATATTGCATCCTCTTTCTCCCTATAATATTTAATAGGTATAATATTTCATTAGTGTCCGACAGTTTTTAACATGAAAGCATATAACCTATTGAAAGCGTAACATAAAATGACATTAGCATCTGTTATCGACTTGAAAAATTTGCAGCCAGACCGTCATCATTCCGGGAACA
>JAJYVD010000044.1 GCA_021792185.1 Nitrospirota bacterium
CAGGTACTTGGTCAAAATACGGCTTAGGATTCGGTAACATGGGCTCCTCCTTGTTTTTAATGCCCATGTTATTGCAGATACTGTGCCTGCTTTATTGCCTCACCCCTATATAGTGCGTTTGCCCTGGTGCGGGGCTGCTGCAATGGGTAAAGATACTGTAAACTTTGTTATGCCGGAAGATAAAGCATTTCCGCTTCATTCTCGGAATGCATCCGGCCTTCCTCCGAAGCTGCGACAGCCCGCTTAAACATCCATGTTGCGCTTGGGCTGTCGAAGTCGCTCCAATGCTTTACCTTCCAGCGATGCTGAATTTAGGCGGTAGATAGCGCTTCCAAAAGTTTATCTATATCTTTTTCAGTATGCGCTGCTGTTACGGTAAATCGTATCCTCGGTATTTTCACCGTCGGAGGCCGTATGGCGGGCGCGTAGATATGTTTTTTTATGAGGTGTTTCGAAAATTTTATTGTTGTTCCGACATCACCGACAACAACGGGTATTATCGGTGTTTGGCTGAGCAGCGTATCAAGGCCCAAATCCTTTATGCCTTTAAAAAGCCTCTCGCGGTTTTGCCATAATTTTTCCACTAATGCGGGTTCTCCCTCTAAAATCCGCAGCGCTTCGATCGATGCCGCGATAACGCATGCGGGAAGGGCTGTTGAATAAATAAATCCCCTCGCCGTGTTTATCAGCCAGTCTATGACATCTTTTTGAGCCGCGATGAACGCTCCGTAAGAGCCGAGGGCTTTAGAGAATGTTCCCATTTGGGTTATAAAAGGTTCAGGCTTGATGTTAAAGTGAGCTAAAGCTCCGTGCCCCTTTCCGAGCACGCCTGTTCCGTGCGCGTCGTCGATATATAAAAGTATGGAGTTAGGAGTTGAGAGTTTAGAGTTTAAAAAACAACAGAGTTCGTATATATCTTTCAATGGAGCTATGTCGCCGTCCATGCTGAATACGGTGTCGGTGATTACTACTTTTTTATTGCCGTTCTCTTTTTTTATCAATTCTGAGAGGTGGTTTATATCCCCATGCTTGTAAATCACCTTTTTTGCTTTGCTCAACCTGCATCCGTCAACAATGCTCGCGTGGTTAAGCTCGTCGCTGAAGATCACATCTCCTTCATCCGCGATAGCGGGTATTGCGCTTATATTCGCAGTGTATCCGGAATTGAAAAGTAACGCGGAATCCGTGCCTTTGAATTCGGCGATCATTTTTTCGAGTTCCCTGTGCAATCCTGTGCCGCCCGATAAAAGCCTCGATGCGCCCGCGCCGAAGCCGTATTTGTCGATTGCCCTTTTTGCGGCTTCGATTATTAACGGATGATCGGCGAGGCCGAGGTAATCATTAGATGAGAAGTTTATGTATTCTTCCCCATCTATAATAATTCTTGACGCAGTACTGCCGGATTCCCTGTCGCGGATAATTCTTAAGAGGTTGTCATTTATTAATTTTTTCAATCCATCCGAAAACATTTGCTCATTTTGCCTCAATATATAGTGTTTATTTAACAAAATCACTACATAATATAGGAAAGTTTAAAAAATGCATTTTTTTCTTGACAATGTATATTTTCCCACCTTATCATTTTATTGTGGTAAAAAGTGGTTTAAAGTGGAGGAAGATGGAATGACATCGTTTTTGGGCAAATATTATTACACATTAGACCCAAAGGGAAGAATTATCATCCCCGCTCCACTGCGCGACATTATTTTCAAAAAATACAGCAATTCAAAACTATATATCACAAATGCGGCATTTGACAAGTGTCTCCATGTATATCCTCTGGAGGAGTGGAACAAACTCGAAGAGAAAATAAGGTCGATGCCGAAGATGGAAGAGGCCGTGAAATATTTTTTGAGGCGCGTTATCGCGTCCGCTGTCGAGTCGGATCTGGACAAGCAGGGGAGGATACTCATTCCTTACGAGCACAGGCAGGACGCGGGGATAAACAGCGAGGTGGTAATCGTAGGGCAGATAGATAAGATCGAGATATGGGACAGGGCATCGTGGAACGAGGTTGCGGATCCGAAGAAGGTAGACGCAAAGGCGTATGAATCGGTGCTTGCGGGCTATGGACTGTAGGCGGAAGAAAGTTTTCTCCGTTTAAAAAGGAGGAATGCCATGCTGACAGTTGAAGAAGTGAAAGAGGCGTTGAAAGAATCCCCGTTCTTTGAAAAGTGGGGGGACGCGAACGACCTCGAAGAGATCATAGGTAGGATGGAGGCTTATATAGACCCGTTCTCGCTTTACAACTATAACGTTTCCAACACGGTCGGCGAGGTCTATATCGGCTCATAGCTTATAGCTCATGGCTTATGAGTTCTCGTTTTTTACTATGAGCCATGAACCATGAGCTATGAATTGATTCATACTCCTGTTTTATTGAAGGAGACGATGGAGATGCTTAATATCAGAGAAAACGGAACCTATGTGGATGCCACGGTGGGACTCGGCGGGCATGCCGTTGCTATGCTTTCACGGTTGGGCTCCTCGGGCAGGCTTGTCGGCATAGACCGGGATGAATACGCCCTCGGATACGCTCGCGAAAGGCTCGGCAACAACAGGGTGGCGCTTAAGAAGGGAAGTTTTTCAGAATTGAGAGATATTCTTCTGTCTTTGGATATACATAAAGTCGACGGCATACTGTTCGACCTCGGCGTTTCGATGCTGCAGCTTAGAGAATTAGGGCGGGGTTTCAGTTTTCTTTCCGACGCGCGGCTGGATATGAGGATGGATACAGAGCAGGAATTGACGGCGTGGCATATCGTGAATAAATATCCGGAAAAGGACATAGACAGGATCTTACGGGAATACGGCGAAGAACCTTATGCACGAAGGATAGCAAAGGCGGTTGTTTTCAATAGAATGAAAAAGAAGATAGATACATGCAGGGAACTGGCTGATATAGTATCGAGGGCCTGCGGCAGGAGAGGTAAAACACATCCGGCAACGAGGACGTTTCAGGCGTTGAGGATCGAGGTCAACAGAGAGATGGAAGAACTGAAAAAGGGGCTTGCGTCGGCGGTGAACATGCTCACGTCCGGCGGGAGGTTGTGCGTTATTTCATACCACTCTCTTGAAGACAGGATAGTGAAGAATTTCATCAGGGAAGGCGCCATGGAAGGCGTTTTAACAATATTGACAAAAAAACCCTTAACTCCTGCTTATGAGGGGATAAGGAAAAACCCTTCATCGAGAAGCGCTAAGCTCAGGGGGGCTGAAAAGTTGGGTTAATGGATTAGCGTGCAGTTGCGACAAGGAGGTCGAGGAGATGATGATGAGGAAAGAGAACAGGTTTTTATCGGTGTTGAAGCCGCTGGCGGTTATAATGCTCCTTATTTCCGTTTTCGGAATAGTGTGGCTCAGGTCGAGCTTTGTAACGATAGAATACAGGATCAGCAGCCTTGAAAAGAAAAAAAACGTCTTGATGAAGGAGAGGAAGATGCTTGCGGCTGAACGCGCGAGCCTGCTGTCCGTGGAAAGAATCGGAAGCGCAACTGCGGATAAGTTTGCCTTTCCCGACAGGGTTAAGGTCGTATATGTGAGAAAGACCAAGGATGAGGAACCCTATAGGGCGTCTTTTGCGGGACGATGAGGAGAAGCTATGAAACCTAAGACCTGAATCGTGAAACATAACATCCGGTTGGATGAGGATAACGGGATTTTAGCGTATCTGACTATAGCGGTTCCCGCTGGTATAGCGGTATTTATGGCGGTTGCTTTGTCGCTTATCCGGATAGGCGTGCAATGAAGGAGGTCATAAAGATAGAAAAGATTCGCATGGCCGGTGCGCTATGAATAAAAGGGCTATAATACTCAGCACCGTCATTATCTTCGGATTTTGTGCGGTTGTCTTCCGCCTTGTGGATATTATGTTTTTTAATCATGACTGGTATTCGGCCAGGGCGCGGTTCCAGCAGGTCAAAAGGGAATTTATTCCCGTCAAGCGGGGCATTATAACTGACAGGAGGGGAAGGGAGCTTGCCGTCAATCTCGATACGGAATCTATTTATTGCGATCCCGCCGAGATATCGTTTCCCGATAAAATCGCCTCGACACTTTCCGAAAAGATCAATCAAAGGCCGGATATTATCCTCGCCAAACTCAGCGCCGGCAAAAGATTCAACTGGATAGAGAGAAAACTTTCGGCTGAAGACACGCAAGTCGTGAAAGATTTGAGGCTTAGAGGAATCGGTTTTATGCCGGACATAAAAAGGTATTATCCAAAGGGGAATCTGGCATCTCACTTAATAGGGTTTGTTAATGTGGATAACAACGGACTCGAGGGAGTGGAGCAGAGATACGACAGATATCTGTCGGCAAAGAGCGAAAAGCTGCATGTATACAGGGACGCCAAAGGCAACGTGCTTTCGGACGGGCAGGGCCTTTCTTTGAACAGGGAGATAAAGGGGAATAACGTTGCGCTTACAATAGACGAGGGGCTCCAGTATATACTTGAAAAAAATTTGGATGCCGCCGTTACCAGGTGGAAGGCGGTGTCAGGCACGGCTATAATGATGGACCCTTACACGGGCGAGATACTTGCGATGGCGAACAGGCCGACCTTTGACGTAAATAATCCGGCCGACGCAACGCCGAATCAAAGGAGGAACAGGGCTGTCACGGATTGCTACGAACCCGGCTCAACCTTTAAAATAATAGCCGGCGCCGCAGCGCTCGAAGAAGGCGTAGTTACGCCGGATACGAAATTCGATTGCAGTTCGGGACATATAGAGGTAGGAGGGAAAAAGATAAAAGACGCGCACAAGCACGGCGTGCTTACGTTTAAAGAGGTCATACAGAAATCCTCTAATGTAGGGACGATAAAGATAGGACTCGGTTTAGGCAGGGAGAAGTTATACGAATATATCAAGCGCTTCGGTTTCGGAGAAAAGACCGGGATCGATTTGGGCGGCGAGGTCTCGGGCTGGGTGCGGCCTCCGTCAAGATGGTCCGGCACGTCCATAGGCGCCGTCTCCATAGGACAGGAGGTTGCCGTTACCCCTCTTCAGGTCTTAAGGGCGTATGCGGCCGTGGCAAACGGAGGCTTTCTCGTCAGGCCTTATATTGTCTCGGAAATACGGAGCCATGAAGGGAATGTTGCTTATAAAGCCGGTATAGACGCGCGGAGAATACTATCGGAGAAGACCGTAACTATTTTCAGGGATATTCTCAAGACGGTAACTGAAGAGGGCGGTACCGCGATAGGGGCTGCCGTCGACGGTAATCAGGTGGCGGGCAAAACCGGCACGGCGCAGATCATAGACCCTAAAACAAAGACCTACTCAAAGGATAAGTTTGTCAGTTCTTTTGTAGGTTTTGTGCCTGCGGATAAGCCTAAACTGGTCATGATAGTCGTTATCCACGAACCGAAAGGCCAGACATACGGAGGGGTCGTTGCGGGCCCGGTATTCAGGACCATAGCGAGCGAATCGCTTTCGTATTTGAGCGTGCCGAGGGACGACTCCGGGGAAAAGGGGTTATTGATGGTTTCGAAAAAATGATTATGGGAATGAAGATAAAAGATATACTAACAGACGGTTTTAACGTGAACGGAGATATTGAAAAGAACATATCCGGCATAGCCTATGACTCCCGAAGCGTTAAGGGAGGAGACCTGTTCGTTGCCGTAAAAGGAGAAAATTTCGACGGTCATGCCTTTATAGAAGACGCGATAAAAAAAGGAGCAAAGGCGGTTATTTACGAGAGAAAGGCAATAGGCGACAGGCAGGAGGCGATAAAAAAATATCCCGATGTCGTTTGGATAGGCGTCGAAGACGGCAGGGACGCCCTTGCTGCGGTTTCGCACAATTTTTACGGAAGACCGTCACAGGCTTTAACTGTCGTAGGCATTACAGGCACCAACGGCAAAACCACCACGTCATATCTCATCAAATCCATACTCGAAAAATGGGGGAAAGATACGGGACTTATAGGGACGATCAGTTATCTGATAAAGGATTCGGCCTATGAAGCCAGACATACCACTCCGGAGGCGCCGGATTTCCAGAGCCTGTTGAAGGAAATGGCGGATAAGGTATGCAGCCATGTGATTACTGAGGTCTCATCGCATGCCTTGTCGCAGAAAAGGGTGGATCACACCCGGTTCAAGGTGGCTGTTTTTACGAACCTTACAAGAGACCACCTCGATTTTCATCACACGATGGAAGATTATTGCGCCGCAAAGGTGAGGCTGTTTGCAGAGCTTCTTACGGAAGACAGCATTGCAGTTGTTAACGCGGACGATGCTTACGGCAGGAAAATGACGGACGATTTGAGAGCGCAGTGGTCGAGGGTTAAGGATCAAGGGAAAAGGATATTGACTTATGCGATAGATGATCAAAACGCGGATATCGTTGCTTATGATATAAAAACCACATTCAAAGGGACCTCATTCAAGGTGAGGATCAAGGGGAAAGAAGATATTGATGTGATTTCTCCGCTTGTCGGAATAACCAATGTGTATAACATGCTTTCGTCCATAGGCGCGGCGTTGTCTATGGATGTGCCTATTAAAAGCATAAAGGAGGGAATAGCCATGACAGGATTGATTAAGGGGAGGTTTGAAAAGGTCGACATGGGGCAGGATTTTTTGGCTGTTGTGGATTACGCCCACACTGAAGACGCCCTTGAGCGGCTTTTAGTGACTGCCCGTCAATTAATGGAGGCATACCGTTTTACTCAAGAGACAGAAAAGATGATGAAGGCTAAGCGGCGGCAGTATGCCATAACTGAAAAAAAGGCGGAAAAGAGCGGATCAGGGAAGATCATCACGGTCTTCGGATGCGGAGGCAACAGGGATAAAGGCAAGCGCTCGAAAATGGGTGAGATTGCGGCGAAAATGAGCGATTTCGTGATCATTACATCGGACAATCCGAGAGGCGAGAGCCCGAGGGCCATAATAAGAGATATAGAAAAGGGGATAAGCGGGGACAATTATATAGTTATACAGGACAGGAATGTAGCTATCGGCATGGCGGTTGAACTCGCGTCTTCAGGGGACATAGTGCTTGTGGCCGGGAAGGGGCATGAGGATTATCAGGAGATAGAGGGAAAGCGTTACAGTTTCAGCGACAGGACTGCCCTCGAAAGCGCTATAAGGCGAGCCATCGGCAGGCCGTCTTTCGGTGGAGGAACGAATTATAGGGGGACAGATACCGTCAGATGTTGAGCGTTAAAGATATAATTGCGGCAACGAACGGTGTTGTTGAGAATTCGAAATTCGAAATTCAAAATTCGAATTTCAGCGGCGTATCAATAGACTCGCGTACTATAAAAAAAGGAGAATTGTTTATCGCGCTGAAGGGAGACAGGTTCGATGGTCATGATTTCGTTAATGATGCGCTTAAGACCGGAGAAGGCGCCCTCGTAATTTCAAATTCCAAATCTCAAATTTCAAATCTTAAGAATAAACCTCTGATTTTTGTGAACGACACATTAAAAGCGCTGCACGATCTGGCGGGCCATATAAGGAAAGGATTCAAAGGGAACGTTATCGGCGTTGTCGGCAGCAACGGAAAGACAACGACAAAGGAGCTTATCTCGTCGATATTAAGCGGAAGATTGAAGGTGCTTAAGACTGCAGGGAACCTGAATAACCATATAGGAATGCCTTTATCTATCGTAGGATTGGAAGAAGATACGGACGTCATGGTCCTTGAGATGGGGACCAACAGGCCGGGAGATATAGATGAACTTTGCGGTATCGCGCTGCCGGATATCGGCGTTGTTACGAATATAGGGTTTGAGCATCTTCAGGGTTTCGGCTCACTTCATAAAGTAAGGGATTCGGAACTTGAAATAATGCCTTATATAAGGAAAGTGATCGTGAATGCGGATGACGCTTTTCTTATAGAAGGGGTTAAGCCCAAGTTCGACGGCGAGATCATAACCTTCGGGATACAGTCCCATAATTCGGATATAACCGCAGAGGATATTGTTTTCTCGGATGAAGGAACGGAATTCATGATATGCGCCGGCAATGAACGCATCGGCGTGCATTCAAAGCTGTTCGGGCTTTTCAATATTTACAATTCACTCGCGGCGGCTTCTGCGGCCTATGCCCTCGGTTTTAACCTGCGGGAAATAAAGAGCGGTCTCGAATCGTTCGGCGGGGTCGGCATGCGTTTCGAAGTGAAGAGGCATATGGGTGCTGTATTTCTGAACGACGTGTATAATGCGAATCCTTCATCCGTGCGGGAGTCCGTTAATGAGCTGATGCGGTTTTTAAGCTCAGGAAAATATAAAAGGGCAGTCGCGATTTTGGGCGACATGCTGGAATTGGGGGGTCATGGGGTTAAAGAACATAAAAAAATAGGGCGGATGCTCTCGGAACTGTCCGTCGATATGTTTATAGGCGTCGGGCCTTTGATGTCTCATGCCGTTAAGGAATTCAAGGGCAAGGGAATACGGTTCGACACATCAGAGGAAGCGGGTGCGGAATTAGCGAAAATAATAAAAGAGGGAGACGTTATTTTGATAAAGGGTTCGAGGGGAATGAGGATGGAGAGGGTAATGGAGTCATTGGCCGATAATGACCGTTTATTGGAGGGCTGCGATGCTGTATGAACTGCTTTACAGCCTGCATACGTATTTCTTCCCGTTCAACGTATTCCGGTATATAACCTTCAGGACGTCGCTTGCAGCGATGACCGCCCTCGTAGTCACTTTTATTATTGCCCCGTGCATTATCCGCTGGCTGCAACGGATAAGCATGACGCAGCAGATACGGGACGACGGGCCCAAGACTCATTACTCGAAGGCCGGCACGCCGACGATGGGCGGCATTATCATTATTCTGTCCATCACAATATCGGTACTAATGTGGGGTAATTTCAAAAATGTTTATATCTGGATAATGATGGTTTCGCTGTTGGGGTTCGGGTTTGTAGGTTTTCTCGACGATTATCTGAAAGCCGTGAAAAAAAATCCGAAGGGTTTGAAGCCTTGCTATAAGTTCGGGTTCCAGCTTGCCCTTGCCTTTGCCATCGGCATATTCCTGTATGCCAACCCTAAAGACCCTTATAATACGATCCTCAGCATTCCGTTTTTCAAGAAATGGCTTTTTGACCTCGGATATTTTTATATCCCGTTTTCGGTATTCGTAATCGTTGGATCTTCCAATGCCGTGAACCTGACTGACGGCATAGACGGTCTCGCCATCGGCCTTGTCGCCATCGCAGTTTTCGCAAACGTTGCGCTGGTGTATGTTTCCGGGCATGCCCAGTTTGCGCGATACCTGCAGGTGCTTTATCTGCCCGGCATAGGGGAATTGACGGTATTTTGCGGCGCCATGCTCGGAGCGTCTCTCGGATTTCTCTGGTACAATTCGCATCCCGCCGAGGTCTTCATGGGAGATGTAGGCTCGCTGTCGCTTGGAGGCGCCCTCGGTACGCTCGCGGTCATCACGAAGCACGAGATAGTGCTTGCCGTTGTGGGCGGCATATTCGTGATAGAGACGATTTCGGTGGTCATGCAGGTGGCGTCTTTCAAGCTTACCGGCAGGAGAATATTTAAGATGGCGCCGATACACCACCATTTTGAACTGAAGGGATGGCCGGAGCCTAAGGTTATAGTCAGGTTCTGGATTGCCGGGATAATACTTGCATTATTCAGTCTCGCAACTTTAAAATTGAGGTGAAATTATGAAAGAGTTAAGAGTTAGAGGTGTCATAAGAAGTTTATTTTTATTTGTTGTTTTTTACTCATTACTCGTCACAGCCGTTTCTGCGGATGAACTTTCGGCTAAGGCTGCGGTTGTCATAGACAGCGCGGGCGAAAGAATCCTCTACGCAAAAAACCCTAATCTCAAGCTTCCTCCGGCAAGCACGACAAAACTCGTTACGGCTATCGTTGTTCTGGAAAGCATAAATCCTGATACGGTTGCGACCATCAGCGAGAACGCGGCCAGCACTCCTTCAGTTACGCCGCGCCTGAAGGCAGGCGAAAAATATACAGTCAGGGATTTGTTGCACCTCGCCCTTATGAGATCGGTCAACAGCGCCGCTGTCGCCCTCGCAGAGGCGGTTGCCGGCACTGAAGACGCGTTCGTCTCCATGATGAACGATAAGGCGATGCAAATGGGGGCGGAAAATGCGCGGTTTATAAATTCATCCGGCCTGCCCGGCCCCGGCCAGCATATAACCGCCTTCGACCTCGCGAAAATCATGAAGGAATCCCTCAAGTATCCGTTGATAAGGGAGATTATCAATACGAGGGCTAAAGAGGTGTTTTCCGTAAACGGCAGGCGTGTTTTTGTGAAAAACACAAATCAGCTCTTATGGACGGATGACGACCTCTATGGAGGCAAGACAGGCTATACGAGGGCTGCCGGACACTGTTTTGTAGTCGCGGCCAAAAAGGGCAGTAATACCTTAATTGCCGCCGTGCTTGGAGAATCGGCAAGGGATAATCTATGGGATGACTCAGTAATGCTTTTATCAAAAGGATACGATGTTATGGCCCAGAAGGCCGAGCCTGCCATTTATTTCACGAGCGTCAGCGATAGACCGGTAGTTTTTGCGTCATATAATAAACATAAGGCCGCGGGGCATAAGAAAGTTAAGGCGCATAAATACAGTAAGATAAAGAAGGTCGCGGCAAAAAATAAAAAGAAAAACGGTTCGCATGCGAATATCGTCGGCAAAAAGAAGGCAAAAAAATCTTCGGGGAAAAATCTTTCGGTTCACAAACAGGAATCTACCGGCAAATCCTGACAACTTTTTTGGAGGTCTGAGCGTAGGGATTGATGTGTGTAAGCGGAAAGAAGGTTACGATTGTCGGTCTGGCCCGGAGCGGGGTCGGGGCAGCCAACCTGCTTTCCGAACTCGGCGCTTCGGTCATAGTAACCGACAAGAAAAGCAGGCAGGAACTTGAACCGTTTCTCGGGAAGCTCAATCCCGGCATCAAAACCGTAATCGGCAGCCATCCGCCAGAGGTGTTCGAAAATACCGACCTTATTGTTATCAGTCCGGGCGTTCCTTTGAGCAGCGCTCCTTTAAAAGCCGCGTTGGAAAAGGGGATAAAGGTAATCGGTGAATTGGAACTGGCGTATCAGATAGTAACGGCAATAGGCAAGAGGCAAGAGGCTATAGAAAATAAAGAGGAAATTTTCGCCTATCGCCCATCGTCTATCACCTATTGCCCTTCTTTTTTGGCGGTAACCGGAACTAACGGAAAATCGACCACCACGGCGCTTCTCTACGAGATTGTCAAGAACAGCGGGTTTAATGCGATAGTAGGCGGCAATATAGGCAACGCGCTTACAGAGGAAATTTCAAATTTCAAATCTCAAATTTCAAATTTTGGCTTCATAGTCGCGGAGGTATCGAGTTTCCAACTCGAAACCATAGACGCATTCAGGCCGAAAGGCGCGGCGATATTGAATATAACCCCGGACCATCTGGACAGATACGCCTCCATGCAGGAGTATATCAACGCGAAATGCAGGATTTTTCTGAATCAGGTGAAGGACGATTTTCTTGTTTTAAACGCGGACGACCCGATGACCGAAGAAATATTAAAGATAGGCGAGAGGCGATGGGCAATAGGCAATAGGCCGGATATTTTTTATTTCAGCAGACGGAAAGAGGTGAACGGGGCGTATCATAAAGACGGGATTATACATTTTTCTATCGCCTATCGCCTATCGCCTATAGCCTTTACCCTTGATCCTTCAGCCTTCAAAATCAAAGGCGTTCATAATATCGAAAACGCTATGGCAGCCTCTTTGATGGCGCTTCTATCCGGATGCGGCGCGGACTCTGTAGCCGGCACATTGAAGACATTTCCGGGTCTTGAACACAGGCTCGAGTTTGTGCGGGAGCTTAACGGGGTGAAGTTTATAAACGATTCAAAGGGAACGAACGTAGGCGCAGTTATAAAGTCCATCGAGAGTTTCGGCGAGCCTGTGATACTTATTGCGGGAGGAAGGGATAAGGACGGAGATTTTTCGGCCCTGAGACCGTTAATAAAGGATAAAGTAAAGGCAGTTATTCTTATAGGCGAGGCAAAGGACAAGATTAAAAAGGCGGTTGGAGATATTACCGGGATTTTTATGGAGGATAGTCTCGATGCCGCTGTGTCGAGGGGGAAAGATATTGCTTCCGCCGGAGATGTTGTCCTTCTTTCTCCTGCCTGCGCCAGTTTCGATATGTTCAAGGATTTTGAAGACAGGGGCAGGCGGTTTAAAAAAACGGTGATGGAACTATGAAACAACAGTATGACAGGTGGATATTATTCATAATGCTCTTGCTTATTTTGGTCGGGCTCATGGCCGTTTACAGTTCCACGTCGGTCATTTCTCCGGACATGATCGAAAAGTACAGAAAAAAGGGACTGGCCATAAGCCAGTTCGGTTTCCTCAAAAAGCAGTTGTTCACCGTGCTTCTGGGGATAATCGCCATGTTTATCGCCTACAGAACACCGTTGAAATATTTAAAGAAGGCGGCTATCCCGCTGCTTGTCGTTTCTTTTATATGTCTCGTGATGGTATTCACTCCCTTCGGTATCAGCGGAGGAGGGGCGAGAAGATGGATACGGATATGGCCTTCGGCATTTCAGCCTTCCGAGCTTGTAAAGCTCTCTATGGTCGTTTTCCTTTCATGGTATATCAGTTCGGCGGGTTACAGCCGGGATAGATTTTTATCTTTCATAATCCCGGTAGGCATTATGGGCGTTTTCCAGGTCGTATTTCTGAAACAGCCCGATTTCGGAGCCGTTATGAGCCTCGGCCTCCTTACAATGGCTATGCTGTTTTTGTCCGGGATACGGCTGCGGTATTTGTTTTCGCTCGGCATTCTGGCGATTCCGGTTATCATCAAACTAATATCGGAACCATACAGATGGAAGAGGGTCGCGGCATTCCTCGATCCGTGGAAAGACGCGCAGGGCAGCGGTTTTCAGCTTATTCAGTCTTTTATAGCACTCGGAAGCGGGGGATTAAAAGGAGTAGGATTGGGAGAGGGAAAACAAAAACTCTCTTTCCTTCCGGAAGTGCATACCGATTTTATCTTTTCGCTGATCGGCGAGGAGTTAGGCTTAATGGGGGCATTATTCGTGGTGTTTCTGTTTTTTATTTTGTTCGTCAGAGGCATTGCCATTGCGCGAAAAACGCAGGATACTTTCGCCTATTTCCTTGCCTTCGGAATATCGACAATGATAGCGATTCAGGCGGTCATCAATTTTGCGGTCGTAACCGGAATGGTTCCTACAAAGGGGCTTCCATTGCCGTTTATAAGCTACGGAGGCTCATCCCTGCTGGTAAGCATGACGGCTATAGGGTTGCTGCTGAATGTTTCGAGGGGAGGCGGAGAATCTCAGGCGCATTATAAGAGCGTGGATAATAAATTGAAATCGCCCCTCGTTGTCGCACATTCCGCCTCGATAAACAGGTGGCAGAGGGGACACGGCTATAAGAGATATAGTAAAATGAAAAGGACATGAAAATAATCATTGCAGGCGGAGGAACCGGAGGGCATCTTTACCCGGGCATTGCGGTAGCAGAGGAATTCAAGCGCAGGGAACAAAAAAATTCCGTATTTTTTGTAGGGACCGAGCACGGCATCGAGGCTAAGGTCATACCGAGGGAAGGTTATCCCATAAGGTTTCTTAAGGCGGAAGGGCTGGTCGGGAAATCCCTTTTTAAAAAAATAAAAGCCGTTCTTGTATTCCTTATTTCCATCATCGAGTCTTACCGCATCCTCAAGTCGATAAGGCCGGACATCGTAATAGGCGTCGGAGGGTACGCGTCAGCGGGGATGGTGTTTACCGCATATTTAAAGGGCGTCCCTACAATGATACTCGAACAGAATTCAGTTCCGGGATTTGCGAATAAACTTCTCGGAAAAATTTCCGATGCCGTTGCTGTCACGTATCAGGAAAGCACTTCGTTTTTCCCTAAAGACAGGTGTTACCTGACCGGAAATCCCATAAGGAAACAAATAACCTCCATGAATGCGGATAAAGACGCGGATAGAGATACCGATCCCTATCTCTTATTTCCGCTCGAAAAAGAGAAATTTACGATCTTCGTTTTCGGCGGCAGTTCGGGCGCGAAGAGCATAAACAAGTCAATGGTCGAGGCGTTGAATTATCTTCTCGATTTAAGACAAAATATTCAGTTTTTGCACCAGACAGGACAGGGCGATTATGAGAAGGTCAAGGACGTTTACCGAAGGCTCGGGTTTAACGGCATTGTGGTGCCGTTTATATACCAGATGGCAGAGGCATACGCGGTTTCGGATATTGTGATATGCAGGGCCGGCGCAACGACGCTGTCGGAGATTACGGCCGTAGGGAAGCCGGCCATATTGATACCATATCCCCATGCGGCAGCCAATCATCAGGAATTGAACGCCAGAAAGCTTGAAGACATGGGCGCCGCCCGGATGATACTGGACAGGGAATTAAGCGGCGAGGGGCTTGCGGAGGCGGTGCGGGAGCTTTATGCCGATGAAAAGGCGCGGAAAGGAATGCGGAATGCCGCTTCTGCCTTCGGCAGGACCGATGCGGCGGAGAAGATAGTGGATATCGCGTTGAGTCTGATGAAAAAATAATGTTTAAAGAGACAAAATATAGTATTTTCGCTCATTCTCGCCTGACATCCCTGTCAGTCTCCGAGGTACCAGCTCAGTTTTGCCGTCACGGCAAAACTGAGAGCTGCTAAAGCCGCTCTAATACTATATTTAGTCTCTTGGTTATTGGAGGAGATAGTGTTCAATAAATACAGAATCATTCATTTTGTAGGCATAGGCGGGGTGGGGATGAGCGGCATAGCGGAGGTCCTGCACAACCTCGGCTATGAGGTGACCGGCTCGGACATCAAGGAGTCCGAAACGACCAAGAGGCTGAAGGGACTCGGCATAAAGATATATATAGGGCATGCGGGCGACAATATCGACCACGCCCATGTAGTCGTTATATCCTCCGCGGTTTCTCAGGCAAATCCCGAGGTTGTCGAAGCCAAACAAAGGTCTATTCCCGTTATTCCGAGGGCGGAGATGCTCGCGGAACTCGGCAGGCTTAAATACGGAATTCTTGTCGCGGGAGCGCACGGCAAGACGACCACCACATCTTTAGTGGCTACGGTACTCGGAGAAGGGGGGCTTGATCCGACTGTTGTCATAGGCGGAAGGCTTAATTCCATGGGCAGCAACGCAAAGCTGGGGCAGGGAGATTATCTTGTCGCAGAGGCGGATGAAAGCGACGGCTCTTTTCTGAAATTGAATCCTACTATCGCAGTAATAACGAATATCGATAAAGAGCATATGGATTTTTTCAAGGACATGGAATCGCTTAAGAACGCATTTATTTCATTCATAAACAAAATCCCTTTTTACGGGATTGCCGTTGTATGCAAAGAGAACGAATATCTCCGTGAGATAATCCCTTCTATACAGAGAAAATTCATTACTTACGGATTATCCGGGGATTCGGATATTTACGCGAAGGATATAAGACATTCAGGCGCAAAGATGGTTTTTGAGGCGGTGTATGAGGGCAAATTATTAGGCACATTTACCCTGCCGGTACCGGGGAGACACAATGTCCTGAACAGCCTTGCCGCGATAGCCGCCGGTATGGAACTCCAGATCCCGATAGAAGTTATTTCAAAGGCGCTCGCCGGTTTCGGCGGAATTCACAGGAGATTCGAATTTAAGGGCGAGGCGCGTGATATAAAGGTCTTTGACGATTACGGGCATCATCCCTCGGAAGTGCAGGCTACTCTTAAGGCGGCGCGTGAGTGCTTCGACGGCAGCAGGCTGTTTGTTTTGTTCCAGCCTCACAGATATACGAGGACAAGGGATTTGATTGATGAATTTTCGACGAGTTTCGAGAATGCTGATAAATTGTTTTTGATGGACATATATCCTGCCGGTGAGAAACCTATAGAGGGGATAGATTCAGGCAATCTTTTGAATCTGATAACCCAGAAAGGGCTGAAGGACGCGTGTTACATTCCCGACAGGAGCGAAATGGTCGAAAAAATAGTCTCAGAGCTTAGATCAGGGGATGTGCTTATAACCCTCGGCGCAGGCGATGTGTATAAAATGGGAGATGAGATACTGAAAAAGTTAAGCCTAAGTTGAGTGGTTATAGTTGAGTGATTATATAAGCCAGATGCGGTTCAAAGACTTTAAAAAGTGTCGGTTCAAGTGTAAGGATAAGATAATACATGCATTACTCAAAAAGTATCCAATGTTGTAGAATACGGATACAAGATAAATGTCATTGCAAGTGCGGGGTTTAAAGTCTTTTCACCGCACCTGACTTATATTTTAAACTTAGAATTGCTCGATTTTGGTATGAACTATGAACTATGAATTATTGAGGGAGTTCTGTATTTCACGAGGCATCGAGGTCAGGCTCGATGAGCCGATGTCGATGCATACATCTCTAAGAATAGGCGGCCCAGCCGATATAGCTCTCTTTCCCGATGAATCCTCCTTTCCTGAACTTATAAGAATTCTTGCCGCCGGGCGGATTCCATACATCGTTATCGGCGGAGGAACGAACATACTCGTAAAAGATCAAGGTATTGACGGTGTGGTGATTTTCACGTCAAAGATGAATAGCATTGCGCTGAACGCTCAACGCTCAACGCTCAACGCCGAAGCAGGATGTTCATTGCAGAAGGCTCTCAATCTTTGTGTTGAGAACGGGCTTTCAGGGATGGAAGGGCTGGCAGGCATTCCCGGCTCAACCGGCGGCGCGATCGCAGGAAACGCCGGTTCCTTTGGGTGCGAGATGAAGGATGTAATCAAATCAGTTAATTTATTGATGCCCGACGGAATGATAAAGGAATTATCCGCGGATGATATGGGCTTTCAATACAGGAGCGCAAAGATTCCTTTCGGTTCTATTATTCTCAGCGCGGTTTTATTGCTTAAAAAAGACGAACCCTTTGAAATCAAAAAAAGGGTCGCTAATTTTATCAATGAAAAGAAATCGAAGCAGCCTGTATCAAAGGCATCGGCAGGCTGCGTTTTCAAAAACCATAAGGATACAGCCGCAGGAAAACTTATGGACGAAGCAGGATGCAAGGGCATGAGAGTCGGAGATATAGAGGTAAGCGCCGTACATGCGAACTTTTTTGTCAATACCGGGAATGGAACCTGTGATGATTTTTTGAGGCTTATGGATATGGTGGGGAGTAAGGTGAAAGAAAAGTTCGGCATTATACTTGAGCCGGAGATAAGGATTATGGGAAAATGACCAGTAATGAACATATTTGTTATAATATGTTCATGGAGGTGCGCGATGGGCATAGCAGCGACTATCAAAGACAAACATCTTAAGCTTGATCAAAGGAAAATCGACAAGGTTAAAAAAATCCTCGGACTAAAAACAGAGACTGAAACCATAGAAACGGCTCTTGATATGGTTATACAGAAAGAGAAAACCGAGAGTAAAAGAAAAGAGGTTGTCGATAGAATACTTGCCAGAAGATCGAAAATGAAACCTATACCTGAAGATACATCGGGATGGATAAGGGAAGCAAGAGAGGCAAGAGATAGCCGCTATGGATTTTAAAATTATTATTGATGCCAGCGTTGCTATTAAGTGGTATGTCCGCGATGAGGTTGATGCTGAAAAAGCAATAGAAATGCTGTTCGATTATGAAAACGCCAAGATTAATCTTATTGCTCCTGCTCTCTTTTATTATGAAACAGCAAATGCTGTTAATACGGCAGTGCTGAGGAAAAGGATTACAGAATACGAGGGGCAGGACATTATCAAAGATTTGATGGCAACGGATTTAATAACGATTGCCGAAGCCAAGCTTATCCCGTCCGCTTATTTCTATGCAAGGAAATATAATATTTCAGTCTATGACGCAAGCTATCTTGCCGCTGCAAAAGAACACAATACCCCGATTTATACCGCCGACAGAAAATTCTATGATGCGGTAAAAAGTAAAGAGCGATTGGTGAAATGGATTGGAGATTATAAAAAAGCTGGATAATTAAATGGCTATATCCAAGGAAAAAGCACAGCCGAATTTGTTTAAGGATGTCTGGATAACGGCAGGCGTATTTTCGAGCCATTATCTTTTAGAACGCCTGCCGCAGGCAGGGGTATGGCCTTGACTGGTAAATGGAAAAATGTACAGGGCACTCCATATCCGTGGCTGCCTGCATTCAACCAAATAATGGAGCAAGTAAACATGCCTATTATTCAAGGAGACACTATTTATGTTACGTCTGATTATAGTGGATTTGACAAGGAGAGTAGATATGTTGTTATTACAATATTGCTATCTGATATGGTCGATTGTAAGGATTGGGAAATATATAGGAGAATAGTTAGAAACAAGTATTTAGGTAATAGAAGGATGGCATATAAAAAGCTTAATGACAAGAGAAGAGAAACCGCTTTATTGCCTTTTCTGGAGGCGGCAGGAACTATAAACGGCATTTGTGCCTCATTGGTTATTAATAAGAAAATTGGCGGACTTATTTCTATGAGAGATACATTACTTAAGCTGAAAACTTCAATTGGCATCAAAGGAAAATGGAATATATATGAATTTGAACGGATGGCAAGAGTCGCACATTTTGTAAGTTTGTTTTTAGCAGGCATTGCGAAACCTAAAACCAATATAATTTGGATTTCAGATGAGGATGAGATTCTCGGTGGGGAAGCAAGAAAAACGGACTGTGCAAGATTAGTGTCAGCTTTTACGAGTGCATATATTAAACATGAACTGGGTACTCTTGAAATGGGTACGACTGCTTTAGATGAAGGAGATTTCTTAGAAGAAGATTTTGCAGCAATACCTGATTTGGTAGCAGGTTCTCTATCCGATTTAATGACTGAAATGACAAAAAAGGGGAATTGGCTTGATACAGAAAACATAATAGCGAGTAAGAAAAGGAAAAGCCAGCTTATAGTGTCATGGCTCACTCGGGTACCTAAAAGGCTGAGACATATTAATCTTGTCTTTGAACATCTTGGAGGTAAAAATATTGGCTTAATACCTCTGGAGCTTGAATAATAAAAAGTGTAGAAAATTTGGATTGTGGACGATTTAAAGAATAGGTAATAGAATGACTACAAGAAACTGTAAAAAACAGGATTGTAAGGATGAGACTGGTAACTGTCGGATACTCGGTTCAGACGGATTGCCTGTGCAATGTGTAGGTCCGTGGGTTGAAGATAAATATTTTTTCTTAGAGAAATATCTAAATGCCTCGTGCGAAGCAAGAAGAAAGTTTGCCGACAAAAATAACGCTGTATTTATAGATTTATTCGCAGGTCCGGGTAAATGTATTGTCAAAAATGAAAAAAGAGAAATTGATAGCGGCGGAATTCGGGCTTTTAAAAGAGACGAAGCGTCCTTTAATGAGTATTTTTATTTTGATATCAGCAGTGTTAATGCGAAGGCATTAGAAAAAAGAATAAACTCAAAATCAAACTGTAATTTCCGGTGTGGAGACTCAAATGGTTTAATTAATGAACTGGTAGAGACGTTATCCCAAAAGCCTTATAGGTATCACTTTGCCTTTATAGATCCATTTGGCCCTGACGGCTTAAAATTTGAAACTTTAAGAAACTTAGCAAAATTGAACCGAATGGATATTTTGCTTCATTTCCCTATTGGATCTATTAAAAGGAATTTAGGGACATGGCTGAGAAGTAAAAGCACTATACTTGATAACTTCTTAGGGACAGACTTGTGGCGCAAAGGAATTGACGGTTTATCAAGTGATAAAGTATTTAAGCTTTTAATTGATGTCTTTACAGAACAGCTTAAATCTATTGGTTATCCTGAAAAAGGATTGAGGATGGCTTCTTCGGACAGCAATATTTATACTGGTTTACCAACAGTGTCTGTAAAGAATACTAAAGACGTTGATTTGTATGTTCTGATACTTGCATCAAAACATCAGCTTGCACAAAAAATATGGAATAGTATTATCAAAATAGACCCGAAAGGGCAGAAGGAATTGTTTTAAATGCAAACCATTAAAAGAAAATCGTTGCTTTATAAAAGCGAAGTCGAATACGCAGATTTTTGTTTGAACCATGTCGAGGGGTGTTCTCACGGATGTAAATACCCGTGTTATGCCTATATGATGAAAAGAAGGTGCGGCGTTGTTAAAACTTATGAAGATTGGTGCAAGCCTAAAATAGTTTCTAATGCGTTAGAGCTTCTGGATAGAGAAATACCGAAATACAAAAGCAAAATAAAGCATGTTCATCTATGTTTCTCCACTGATCCGTTTATGTATGAGCAAGAGCAGGTATGTGATTTGAGTTTGCGGATTATCGATAAACTCAATACAAATAATATCCGTTGTACTGTATTGACAAAGGGGGTTTTCCCAAGAGAACTCGGTAATAGGAATGGATTTAGCAGTAAGAATGAATACGGCATAACAATAGTATCTTTAAATGAAAAATTCAGGAAAGAATTCGAGCCGAATTCGGCTAAGTTTAAAGACCGAATAGATTCTCTAAGGTATCTGCACAAAAAGGGTTTTAAGACATGGGTAAGTATGGAACCTTATCCTACCCCGAATTTAATACATCAGGATTTAATGGAGATTTTAGACGCTGTATCTTTTGTGGATAAGATTGTCTTTGGCAGGTTGAATTATAACGTTAAATCATCTGAATTCAAATATTCTAAGGAATTCTATAACGACCTCGCATTAGCTGCTATTAATTTTTGCAAGAGAAATAAAATCTGCTATCACATAAAGCAGGGAACACAAAAATAAAATTAATAGGAACATTATCTATCTTGCAGAGGGCTTGAGATTGTGATTGTGGGGGGATAGTGTCAAGAATATTTCGCACTTTCATCAGATGACCTGAATCCAGTCTACCTTAAGCCGCGATCTTTTTGACCTCCTCCTCAAGCCGATCCATTTTCAAATATTGTTTTAGTCCCCATTTTG
>JAJYVD010000045.1 GCA_021792185.1 Nitrospirota bacterium
AACTACTTAGCATTGCAGCGGTCAAAGGAAAAGAGAAAAAGGCAGGTAAAACCAGAAAACATCTTGAATAGATTTTCGGTGAGGCAACGAATACTATTTCGAATAGATTCTTACGTGAGGCAACACGACGACCGGGACGGATTTGTTTTGACGTTGACGCCATGCATCAAACATGATAATATACACATATAGTTACACATATCGGAGGGTGTATGAAGAGGACGAATATTATGCTTACCGACGAGCAGCACAGAAAATTGAAGTCTTACTCAAAAAAAGAGGGAAGAACCCTCGGCGAACTCGTCAGAGAGGCCGTAGATAATGTTTATAAAAAAAAGGATGTAGTTGATCACAGGAAATCAGTTGCCCTCGATGCCTATAAAGAGGGGCTTATAAGCCTCGGCAAGCTGTCCGAGATTTTAGGCGTGGACATTTTAAGCGCGCGGCTCTATCTGAAAGAGCAGGGAATTTCAGTAGGCGGACAGGACAAATATGAAATCGCGATGGATGCGGCGAATGCCTGATATTGTTTTCGACAACTGCGTGCTCAGCAATTTTGCTTTGTCGGATTCGCTGTTTATTATTAAGAGGCTGTATGCTCGTGCCGCGTATATCACGGAGTTTGTAGCCGCTGAGAATATGAAGGGAATTGGGAAGGGATACGGTAAACTTGTCTCAATAAGGGAGGCCATAAATGAGGAATGGCTTGAGCAAACAGCATTGAAGACTGCGGAGGAAAGAAAAATTTTCGAGTCTCTTTCCATATCCATGGGATTCGGCGAGGCATCGAGCATTGCAGTTGCGAAGGCGAGGGGATTTGTCTTTGCGTGCGACGACAGGGCTGCTCGAAGGGAAGCGTCCCTGCTTGGAGTAAGACTGACAGGGACAATCGGTATTTTAATAAAGGCTGTAAAAAACAGCTTGATTGCTTGTAAAGAAGCGGATAATATTTTAAAGGCAATGGTGTCTTATGGTTTTTATTCGCCGGTTAATTCTATGAAGGAAGTGTTGTAAATGGACATTATTACATCCCACATAAGCGCGGATTTCGACGCCCTCGCTTCCGCGATGGCGGCAAAGAAACTCTATCCCGACGCGGTTATCGTGTTTCCGGGCTCTATGGAAAAGAAGGTGAGAGACTTCTTCGACGCGTTTCAGCCGATGGAGATAAAAAAGATCAAAGATATCCAGTTAAAGCAGGTAAAAAGGCTGATTCTGGTCGATACAAAACATGCAGACAGGATAGGGAACTTCAAGGAACTCCTTTCAAGAAAGGATGTCAAAATCCACATCTACGATCACCATCCCATAAACGAGTCCGACATAAGGGGAGAAATGGAGGTAATAGAGCATGTGGGTGCGGTCTCCACAATCTTTGCCGAGATAATACAGAAAAAGAAGATCCCTTTAACCCCCATGGAGGCTACCGTGCTTTGCCTCGGCATATACGAAGAGACAGGCTCTCTTACGTATACGTCCACAACCCCGAGGGATTTGACGGCTGTGTCGTATCTGCTTAAGAGGGGAGCCAATCTCAACATAGTATCCAATTTTTTGAGGATAGAGATGAGCAGGGAAGAACTGGTGCTCCTCAACGATCTTGTCCAGTCGCTTAAAGAGGTGGTAGTGCAGGGAGTGAGAATAAAGATAGCAAAAGGACGCATCGAAGGATTCGGCGACGTGGCGCATCTGGCGCATAAGATAATGGATATGGAGGATACGGACGCGATAGTGCTTTTGATAGGCATGGCGGATAAGATACTAATGGTCGCGAGGAGCAAGGCCCCTGAGCTTGACGTGTCTCAGGTCTTATCCGAGTTCGAGGGCGGCGGCCATCCGACAGCGGCGTCAGCCACGATAAAGGATATGCCCTTTGAGATAGTCGAAGAGAGGCTTATAGAATCGTTGAAAAAACATGCGCGGCCAATGAAATCCGCGAGGGATGTAATGACGGCGCCTGTCGTTGTGACCAGATGGAACAGCGAGATAAAAGAGGCCGAAGGCATGATGACGAGATACGGCGTGAATGTCCTTCCGGTCGTGAAAAAAGACAAATATATGGGCATCCTGACGAGGGAGGTTGTCGAGAAGGCGCTTTTTCACGGTTTCGGTAAATCCGGATGCATTGATTTCGCTACCACAGACGCGGTCACCGTGTCGCCGGACACTCCGGTATCGGATGTGGAGAGGTTTGTCATAGAAAAAAACCAGCGGTTTATCCCTGTTTTGAAAGGCGACAGGATAGTAGGGGCCATTACAAGGACAGACATATTGAGGGCGATTTACGAGGATTTTCTGAAAAAGAGCAGGGTCTTTTCAAAGGAAGCCCTGACCGGAGAATATTCGACCGGAGCGGCGGGAGTGTTCGGCAGGAATGTAGCGGGCGTGTTAAAAGAGAGGCTGCCGTCCTATTTATATGAATTTCTGGAAAATGCCGGGGAGGCAGCCGACGAGTTGAAAATCGGAGCATACCTTGTCGGAGGATGCGTGAGGGATATAATGAGGGGCGAGGAAAACCTCGACATAGATATTGTCGTGGAAGGAGACGGCATCGCGTTCGCAAATAAGCTGGGAGAGAGCATAGGCGCTAAGGTGACAGCGCACCACAGATTCGGCACAGCCCATCTTAAGGCCGAAGGCTCGAGGATCGATATCGCGAGCGCGAGGACCGAATATTACGAATCTCCCGCGGTGCTGCCTACGGTCGAGATGTCGTCCATAAAGAAGGATCTCTACCGCCGTGATTTCACGATAAACACCCTCGCGGTAAGGCTGAACAAAAAGGACTTCGGCCTGCTCATAGATTTCTTCGGCGCGCAGCGCGATTTAAAGGATAAGGCCATAAGGGTGCTTCACAATCTCAGCTTTATCGAAGACCCCACAAGGGCGTTCAGGGCAGTAAGGTTCGCGGAGCGTTTCGGCTTTAAGCTCACAAAGCACACCGAAAACCTCATCAAATCCGCCATCAGGATGAATATCTTCGAGAAGCTTTCGGGCACGAGGCTTTACGATGAACTCATGCTCACATTCAGCGAAACAAATCCTATTAAGACCCTAAAGCGGCTCGGTGATTACGACCTCCTAAAGGTCATAAATTCCAAGCTCTCGTTTTCTCCGGAACTCGAAGCCCTTCTGCAGTCGGCTCACGATACCATCACATGGTTCGAACTGCTCTTTTTAAAGGAAAAGTGCGACAGGGGCATGCTCTATATTATGGCCTTATTATATAAACTCGACAAAGAAGAGAGAGAATCAGCCTTGAAAAGGCTCTCGGTTACCTCGCGGTTGAAAGACAGGATATTGAACGGATTTCAGGCGGCCCATGAGACATTGAGGTATCTTAAGCCCGGCAGCCTTGTAGAGACATATCATTTGTTGATAGGACATGACATAGAGTCGGTTCTTTTCAGCATGGCATTGACGCAGGACAATGAAAAGAAAAAGGCAATATCCCATTTTCTTTTGGAACTGAGGAATGTAAAGCCGCTGCTTAAGGGAAGCGATCTGAAAAAGCTCGGCATTCCTCCGGGGCCAGAATATTCGAAGATACTTAAAAAAATCCTCGACGAGAAATTGATGAAAAGGCTCCAGACAAAAGAGGAAGAGATTGAGTTTGTGAAGAGGATGATTCGTTGATACGATCAAAAGCCGTCCGGTGAAGCGCCTTGTCAGCCATTTGCCTTAAATCCCTCATGAAACACGACAATTCCTTTGGGAATCTTTTCGGTGAACGGCAAGACAAAGAAAAACTCCTGCGGAATTCCCTCATGAATCAGTTCCGGATAATTCTTGAAACCGAACCGTTTGTAATAATCCGGATACCCTACAAGGGCACAACCCTGGCCTCCCATGTTTTTTAACAAAGACAAACCTTCATTGATAAGTGATTTCCCGATGCCCTGTTTCTGATAATCCGGCAATACGGAAACCGGGCCGAGTCCATACCAGCCTGTTGCGCCGTCTGAAACTGTTACGGGTGAAAAAGCAATATGTCCGATAACCTGTCCATCGATTTCCGCAACGAGAGAGATAGTCAGCGCGCCCGCAGCACGCAACGCGTTTATTATGAATTGCTCCGTATGGTGGCTAATCGGATGATTTTTGAAGGCCGCTATTGTAACTTCTGTAATTGCTTCAATATCTGCAGCTCTTTCGTTTCTTAAAATCAATTTATCCTCCGTTTTTTGGGCTATTTATTCGTCGTATGGCTAACGCCCTGATGACTGACGAGAGGCACTGAATGACAAATAAGAGCAAAGAGACGATTCGCAGAGTAAAAACATCCTCATCTCAAAAAGTGTCCTGTGCCTCTCGTTAATGTCCATATGGTTGTTAGCCGTTTTCATTTTATTCTAATTACGAATTTCATAAATGAACACGTCATCTCAAAAATAATTTCTATTTCATTTTCTATGACTGCATCATCATGTTTTACATAGGTATTATTATATTTGGAATAATAGTCAATTAGTTTCACGAACATATTGTTGAGTTCTTTAGAGCCTTTACGTTCTTTTATAAAACCACCTATTTCCGACAGTTGATTTTCAAGAGACTTATTGTTCCCAAGTATTTCTTGTAGTAGCTTTTCTAATGATAGTCTTAAATCATCGAGAAGATTTCTTTGAAAAAGTTTGCTCTCAAATTTAGTTAATGCCTCTTGGTAGAGCTTTAATGACTCTGGATAATCACTCAACCAATGTTTTGTTTCTTCAATAAGTGCTTCATTGATATCTTCACTCTGTCCCGCCGATCCAAAGTGGCCATATCTTGTAATCAATTTAATCTTCAAATCTCGTACATCTTTATTCTCTCTAAATTGAGCAAGTTCGCACAAATCTTTAATGATTTTAAATTGTTGCTCCGGTGAAAATGCTTTCAAATTATCTCTTAATGCAGTTCTTTTATTTGGCAACTCTTTAGGAAAAGGATAGTTAGGATAGGGGATATCGACATTAAATTCTATTGCGTATGACACGCAATGTGCTGCGATATTGGAACCACTTAATCCAGAGGCGGTTGCTCCCAAAATATCTGCTGCGTGATTAATAAATGCAATGGGTATCATATTGTGATTATTTTTTTCTATACTCCTAACGCACGAATCACGGGGAGGCTTCCTGCCGATCCCGTGAATGAGGTTGTTAAATCGTCCTTACTTCTCTTTTTTATTACTACCGTCTAACTCTCCCACACCTACGACCATTTCACCGTACTGGTCAGAACCTCGGATAACAATATGTTCCGTTATTCTTCCGCATTGGTCAGCAGTCCACTTCTCACTGATAATCATATCATCGCGAGTGACAAGTTTCTGATCAATAATTATTATGTCTGTGCAATTATGTTTTTCATTCATATGCTTCATGAATTGTGAAACAGCATAGTCGTAGAGAGTTTTATCATCTGGTTTTTGATTTTGAATATTGCTGTTTTTTCTTTCTGAGGGCGGGACGCAGCCTATTACAATGAATGAGAGAACGATTAGACAAATTATTTTTTTCATTTTTGCCTCTATTTAATATTTAACATTTAATATACCAACTTGGTATTTTTTGCCTTTATGAAAAAAATATTAGCATATTTAGCGATATTTGAGAAGAAAAAAAGCAGCAAAGCTTGGTAAACAGTGAGACAAAGTATTGGAGCGACTTCGGCAGCCCAAGCGTAACATGGATGTTTAAGCGGGCTGGCGCAGCTTCGGAGAAAGGCGGGATGCCCTTCGAGAATGAAGCGGAAATGCTTTGCCTTCTTGCTTGTATTCTATCTATTAATTAAGAATAATGTTGAAGGCTGACTTGCTTTTTTTGGTTTGGAAATGGTTTATTAATTTTAATTAGTAAGCTGTTTATGGAGGGCTGATGAAAAAGAAGGTCGACCTTAATAAAGACAAACAAGAGATGCCTCTCTATCCCATAGGCATTGTAGCCGAGCTTATAGGGATTACCGACCAGACGCTGAGGCTTTATGAAAAGCACGGGCTGATGAAGCCGGCGAGGCGCAATAAAAACAGATATTATTCCGAGAATGACATCAAATGGCTTTCGTGCATAAGAGACCTCATACACGAAAAAAAGATAAGCATCGAAGGGATCAAAAAGCTCCTCGAATACGCGCCGTGCTGGGAGATCACCGAGTGCTCCGAGGATATCAGGAACAAATGCACCGCTTTTATAGATAAGGCAAAGCCGTGCTGGGAGCTTAACAGGACCATATGCAACAGGGAAGACGGAAAGATGTGCGAAGACTGCGTTGTGTATATGGCGCATAAATTAAAGAAGCAGGCTAAATAAATTTAGTCGAAGTCGCCTGACGGGATGATTCTTTCGACCTTTACAGGCGACTTGCTGTATTCCTTCGGCTGGGTTCCCTCCTTAAAATATTCAAATACCGCCTTTGTCTCGTCAGCCGACAAAAGCCCCGATGCCGGGTCTATGGGCGCTTTAATTATGCCGTTTACCATCGGGAAATCGGACGCAGACTCGTCAGCGAGCACATTTTTCATAAAGTTAGCCCATATCGGCGCTGCCGCCCTTCCGCCCACCTCTCCGGGCCCGAGAGACCTCCTCATGTCGTCAAAGCCGACCCATACGCATCCTACCAACTGCGGCGTATACCCGACAAACCACGCGTCTTTGTAGTCGTTGCTCGTTCCGGTCTTTCCTGCTGCCGGCCTTCCGATATTTGCCCTCATGCCCGTGCCGTAGCCTATTACATCCTTCATCATCGATGTTACGAGAAACGATGTCTGGGGGCTTATGGAATCGAATCCCTCGGGATCGTTGTTTTCCAATATCTCTCCTTTAGCGTCGGTAACGTGCCTGATAGCAATAGGCTTAATCCTGACGCCGCCGTTTGCGAAGGTGGAATAAACGGTCGCCATTTCGAGCGGAGTTACGCTTATCGAGCCGAGCGCTATGGTAAGCTCCCTCGGCATTTCAGCCTCTATGCCCACATCCTTTGCAAATGAAATGACCTTGCCGATACCGACCGCATCTACAAGTTTTACTGTTACGACGTTCCTCGAATACGCGAGGGCGTCCCTTAATCTGGTAGGGCCGTAATATTTATGGTCGTAGTTTTCCGGCTTCCATTCTCCTCCAGGACCTCCGGGATATGAGACGGCTTCGTCATTTATGATGCTCGCCGGTGTGAATCCATGCTCCAGCGCAGCCGCGTAGATTATCGGCTTTATTGCGGAGCCGGGCTGTCTTTTCGCGTATACGGCGCGGTTGTATTCGCTTTTTGTAAAACTGAATCCTCCGACCACCGCCTTTATAAAACCCGTCTCGGGTTCCATGACAACTGCAGCGCCTTCTACCTCCGGCTCCTGCTCAAGGCTGAATGTGACGTTTTTACCTGCGATGGTCTTGAACTTCACCCATATGATATCGCCTTTTTTCAGGATGTCCGTAAGTTTGAAATTTTTAAAGGTAGTTATCTTTCCCGATGAGCGCTCAATTACTGTGTTTGCCCATTGCGCATCAGCAAACAGCAGTTTTCCGGTTATTCCCCTTGCCTTAATTAGCGCTTCTTTGGGATTTACGGATAAGACCGCGCCGCTCGCTATGTTTCCTATGGAAGCCGCGAACGAAACCCTGTGCTCGTCATCGTCTTCCTTTATATTGTTTTTACGTCCTATAGGCCCTCTCCATCCTTTTCTTTTATCGACCTCGCGGAGCCCTTCCTGCAAAGCCTTTTGGGCATATGTCTGAGCGTTTCTATCGAGGGTTGTGTATACCTTCAGCCCGCCCTTGTATACCATTTCTATGCCGTATTTCTGCTCAAGCTGCTGCCTGACGTATTCGAGGAAGTAATTATTCGCCTCGGCGCCCGAGCGCAGGGACGAAAGATGAATGGGCTGGTTCTTTGCGGACGCCCTTTCGGACGGCTTGATGTATCCTTCATCTTCCATCCTCGCAAGAACTATTTCCTGCCTCTCCTTCGCCCTTACGAGGTTATTATAAGGGGAATAAGTATTTGGAGCCTTTACCAATCCCGCAAGCAGAGCGGCCTCAGGCAGCGTTATATGACTTACGGATTTGCCGAAATACAGCCTCGATGCCGATTCAGCGCCGTACGCTCCATGCCCGAAATATACCCTGTTGAAATATAATTCGAGGATTTCATTTTTTGATAGCTCTTTTTCGAGCCTTATTGCAAGCTGCGCTTCGCGGAGCTTTCTCTGAATGGTCTTTTCAGGGGTGAGGAACATTATCTTTGCGAGTTGCTGCGTAATGGTGCTTCCGCCTTCCTTAAGGCTCGCGTGCAGGATGTCTGTAATCAATGCCCTTCCGATGCCGATGTAATCAATGCCCCTGTGCTGATAGAATCTCGAATCCTCCACCGCGATCAGCGCATTTTTCAGATGCTGCGGGATGTTTGAGATAGGAACGAATATGCCTTTTTCCACTTTGAATTCGCCTATCAGGGTATCGTCGCCTGCGTATACCTTCGTGCCCTCTGTGGCTCGGTATTTCTTGACCTCCGCTATTGACGGCACGCCTTTCGCGACTGCAAGATAGCCGCCTGCCATAAAGCCGAGTATAAGCACCCCGATGATAATGATTGTCTTAAAGCGCATCTTTCGATTATAAACAGGACATGGTAAAATTTACAAATATGGAGCGTATGCTTTTTAAATACAAAAGTCCTGTAGGCATTATTTATTGTCTATTCGAGGGCTCGGAGCTGATTGAGGTTTCCATAGGCGAAAAACCTTTTTACATCGATACGATTCCCCAAACAGTCACTTTATTAAAAGGTTCTTTTAAGGAAGAACTCGATGCTTATTTTAATGGACGCTTAAAAAAGATCAAACAGAAGATAAAATTCATCTCCAGAACCGATTTCGAGCATAAGGTCTGGCTTGCATTAAGAGAAATTCCATTCGGCGAGACGAGGTCTTATAAATTGATTGCGGAAAGAATCGGAAGCCCGAAGGCGGTGAGGGCTGTGGGGCAGGCATTAAAGAAAAACCCGATGCCTATAATTTTGCCCTGCCACAGGGTTATCGCCTCGGACGGCTCTATCGGAGGATTCTCATGCGGAGTAGAGATAAAAAGATTGTTGTTGGAAAAGGAAGGAATTAACTTTAACGTTGCATAAAAATACGATTTAGGGTTAGGCAAATATGCTGAAAAGCCTTTAGTAGCGATACCATAGAGGCGAACCCTCCAGCCATTTAAAGGCAATTTCAGTATCACAAATACATTCAACAAAATAAACAGCCATTTAATAATCATTATCGCATTACTAAAGGCTTTGAGGCATGTTTGCCTAAGCAACTGTAAGGTTTATCTTCCATCTGGAGCGTCGTAATTTGTGAATACCGTTTAGCCGAGAAGTTCCTGCGCCTTTAACGCGTCTATGTTTTTTATCGCAAGAGCCGCGGCTTTGTGATCGGAAAGAATGAGATTCCCGATATTTTGCGCCTTCTCTATGCTTATCGCGCTTAACGTAACTTTGTCGTCGGCGTTACTGTCCTGTTTTGAGGACGTTATTTTCTTCGCCGCTTTGCCGGCGTTGTCGGCCTGCTCCGATTTTTTAGTGCTTGCCTGGCTTGTCTTGCCCTGACCGTTGTTTATCGAGTTTATATCCATCGTATGCCTCCTTGCATCTATTTATATTAAAGCAGAAATCGCGCAAAAATAAAAGAGGTTATCTTATATACGCCTCTGTCACATACCGTCTCATCATCCTGTGGGAATTGAAGTAGTATGCGTTTTTCCCTATAGCATTCTGCATTATTCGTATCCATGTATGCTTGTCACCGTAAAAGGTCGGAATGATAACGGTTTCCAATTTGTAATAGAGGTCGTCCGCGTCGCGCGCCGGATCTGCCGGAACATCGGGAGACGGCCCGATTGCCCATCCGGTATAGCCTTCGATATGCCCCTCTATCCACCATCCGTCGAGCACGCTGAAATTAGGAACGCCGTTGTGCGTTGCCTTCATGCCGCTCGTTCCCGATGCCTCAAGCGGCCGCAAAGGAGTGTTGAGCCACACATCTACGCCGGACACGAGTTTCAATGCGATGTCCATATTGTAATTTTTCAGAAAGGCTATTTTGATTTTTTCTTTTAACCTGTCTTTGATTTCAAATATGTGCTGAATAAGGCGTTTTCCGTCTTCATCCTTCGGATGCGCCTTGCCCGCGTATACAATCTGAAGCCTTCCCTCGCCCATGCGGATCAAACGTTCTACGTCCGTGAAAAGGAGGTCCGCCCTTTTGTATGCCGTTGCCCTCCTCGCAAAACCGATAGTCAGGGTGTCGTTATTCATGCCTGCCTGCGTCTCTCTGTTGACGTAATCGATTAGGTGCTTCTTTGCCTCCATATGGGCTTCCCATAATTCATAATCGGGGATGCGGCCTACTCTGACAAATATTTCAGGCTCGTTCGCCCATCCGGGAAGATATTTGTCGTAAAGCCTTTTGAGAGGATCGCACGTCCATGTGAAGGAATGGACTCCGTTTGTTATCGCATGTATCGCATAGCCCGGGAACATGCCCTTTGAAACCTCACCGTGCTTTTTAGCCACGCCGTTTATATAGTTGCTGAGGTTTAAGGCCAGTAATGTCATATTGAGGCTTTCGTGTCCCGCGAATTCTTTTAATACATCTATAGGAATGCTGTCTGACAATACTCTTTGCACAAGGTCGTATGGGAATTTGTCATGTCCTGCAGCAACCGGAGTATGGGTTGTAAAGACGCAGAGGCTTCGTACTTTTTCGGCATCCCATACGAGCCTTTCATCCCACACCTCTTCTATGTCCCTTTTATGGCTCTTTAGAAGTTCTATGGTCAGCAGGCTCGAATGACCTTCGTTCATGTGGTATTTTTTTATCTCGAAACCCAGTTCATCGAGAATCCTGAAGCCGCCTATTCCCAGAACTATTTCCTGCTTGAGCCTGTAAGTCTGATCGCCACCGTACAGATGGTGCGTAATTCCCCTGTCTTCAGGGGCGTTTTCCGGAAAGTCCGTGTCGAGGAATATAATCGGCACCTTGCTGCCCCTCATGCTTTCTACAGCATAGAGCCATGCGCCGATCTGGACTTCCCTTCCCTCGATATTTACGATTACCCGTTCTTTAAGAGAGGTCATGAAGTTGTTCGGGTCCCATTCGTCCGGAAGCTCGGACTGCCTGCCGTATATATCGAGTTCCTGTTTGAAATATCCCTTTTTTGTGAGGATCGTTACCGCTACCACCGGAAGGTTCAAGTCCGCGGTAGATTTGATGGTGTCTCCGGCAAGGACTCCAAGTCCGCCGCTGTAAGTGAGCATATCGCTTCTGACGCCTATTTCCATCGAAAAATAGGCTATCTTCGGCTCTTTAATAAACTCGTTTATGGATACGGTCATAAGTTTATTTCGCGCGCCATTTTTAATAATTCATGGAGTGCGTTTTCTCCTTCATCGCCTATGTCGATGGTATAATCGTTGACGTAGAGCGATATGTGCTTCATTATTACGTCTTCCGAGAGTTCCTGCGAATACCGCTTAATATAAGGCATAACCTCGTCTCTATGCAACATGGAATATTCTACACTCGCCCGTATCAGGGATTCAATGGTTTTTATCGCCTCCATACCGAGGGATTTTTTCGCGATTATGCCGCCGAGCGGGATCGGGAGTCCGGTCTCTTTTTCCCACCAGTCTCCGAGGTCTATAACCTTTTCAAGGCCGTAATCAGGATAGGTGAAGCGGCTTTCATGTATTATCAAACCTGCATCCGCCGTGCCCTCGTTGACAGCGTTTATGATTTCGTGAAAAGGCATGGGAATAAACTTTGGAGTTTGGAGTTTGGAGTTTGGAGTTGAGGCAAGGTAGAGTTTCAGTAATAAAAATGCTGTCGTAAGTTCGCCAGGGATTGCTATTTTTATGTTCCGAAATTTGAAATTTGAAATTTGAAATTTGAAATTTTTGTTGGCTACTAAAAGCGGCCCGCACCCCCTGCCTAATGCGCCTCCTGAACGAAGGAAATGATAGTCGTCCTGAAGGTAGTAAAAGGCGTGGCATGATATCTTTGTGACATCTAAAGCCCCTTTCATAGCAAACCGGTTCAATGTTTCCACGTCTTCTATAACCGGATTAAAGTCGATGCCTTTTACGTCTATTTTTTTATTGACGAGCGCATAAAAGATAAAGGTGTCATTGGGACAGGGCGAAAACCCTAAACTTATCATAATTTGCAATTTTAGCATAATCTATAATATTTATGGATGTCAGATGCGCCTCACCCGACATCCAAGCTGAGATATAGACTATGGATTGTGGTTTTAGCATATAATAGTCGGAAGTTATAACACGCGGGGAGGTAGTATGAAACTGCATGAAAATATTTTGAGCCTTATAGGCAATACTCCGATGGTGAAGATCAACCGGATGGGGTCTCAAAACGGCGCGGAGATATGGGCAAAACTTGAGGGTTTTAATCCCGGCGGGTCAGTCAAAGACAGGATCGCGCTTTCCATGATAGAGACGGCAGAGAAAGAGGGCAGACTCAAAAAAGGCGGGACTATCGTGGAGCCTACGAGCGGAAATACAGGCATCGGACTTGCGATAGTGGCCGCAGTAAAGGGATACAGGCTTATCCTTACAATGCCGGAGACGATGTCTATGGAAAGAAGGCAACTGCTTCAGGCATTCGGAGCCGAGCTTGTATTGACAGCCGGCGACAAAGGCATGATGGGGGCGGTTGTAAAGGCTGAAGAAATATTTAAGGAGAACCCCGATTTCTTTATGCCCCAGCAGTTCGAAAATGACGCTAATCCGGAAATTCACAGGCGCACGACCGCCGTTGAAATAATGAACACGCTCGGCGGCGCTCCTGAAGCATTCGTTGCAGGCGTCGGAACGGGTGGAACGATAACAGGAACTGGAGAGGTCTTGAAGGAGAAGAATCCGGATATATGGATAGCGGCGGTTGAGCCTGCGGCTTCTCCTGTTTTGTCCGGCGGCAATCCCGGCAAGCACAAGATCGCGGGCATAGGCGCGGGATTTTATCCGGGAGTTTTGAATACTAAAATCTACAACGAAGTAATCGCCGTAACAGATGACGATGCGGCAGAAACCACACGGCAGCTTGCTTTAAAGGAAGGGATTCTTGCCGGCATATCGTCCGGAGCTGCAATGTACGGGGCATTGAATGTAGCTGAAAAAATCGGCAAAGGTAAAAAGGTCGTTGTAGTGCTGCCGGATAGGGGAGAAAGGTATCTCAGCACGGGCCTGTTTTTGCCTGAAGGGATATGATTTTCTTGAACATCTTGAAAAATAAAGGTCATTTGTGCTATTTTTATCAGCTAAAAACGCACGCCTGAAAAGATTCCCGGATGGTCTCACTTTGTGAGTTGAAGGGAACAGGGCGGAGGGAAAAACCATAGGAGGAAGCAGAATGGGTGTTGTAACGATGAAAGAGTTGCTTGAGTCCGGCGTGCATTTCGGACATCAGGTGAAGAGGTGGAACCCGAAGATGAAGAAATATATCTTCGGCGAAAGGAACGGGATACATATTGTGGACCTTCAAAAGACATTGAAAGGGGTCGAGGAGGCATACGAGTTCGTCAAGAATACGGCGGCCAAAGGCGCTCCGATTCTTTTTGTGGGCACAAAAAAACAGGCGCAAGACTCTGTTGCCGAAGAGGCCCGGAGGGCAGGCGCTTTCTATGTCAACAACAGGTGGCTCGGCGGTATGCTCACAAACTTCTCGACCGTTAAAAAGAGCATAGAGAGGTTTAAAAAGATCGAGACCATGAAGGAAGACGGTACGTATAATGTCCTGACCAAAAAGGAAGTCGCGCAGCTCGAAAAGGAGAGGATGAAACTCGAAAAGAATCTCAGCGGGATAAAGGACATGACGACCCTTCCCGGCGCTATTTTCGTGATAGACCCCAAGAAAGAAAAGATCGCCGTTGCAGAAGCGAGAAGGCTTTCCGTTCCCCTGGTCGGCGTTGTGGACAGTAATTGCGATCCCGATGATGTCGACTATGTTATCCCGGGGAATGACGATGCCATAAGGGCTATTAAACTCTTAGCGTCCAAGATGGCGGATGCGGTGCTTGAGGGCAGGGGAACGCTTGCTAAGATTGCGGAAGACGAGACGGAAAAGGCAGGGATAGAGGAAAAAATCATGCAGGAGGAGACTGCAGAATGACAGTTACGGCAGATAAGGTAAAGGAATTGCGCGAAAAGACAGGCGCGGGCATGATGGATTGTAAGAAGGCCCTCTCGGAAAGCAGCGGCGACATGGAGAAGGCAATAGATTTGTTAAGGCAGAAGGGACTCGCTACTGCCGCAAAGAAGGCGAGCAGGGCGGCATCCGAAGGGCTGATAGGCTCTTACATACATATGGACAAACTCGGCGTGCTTGTCGAACTGAACTGCGAAACGGATTTTGTCGCAAAGACCGACGACTTCAGGGAACTGGTCAAGGATATAGCAATGCATATAGCTGCGGCAAATCCGACTTATGTATCGAGGGAGGAAGTTTCCATCGATGTTATCGAGAGGGAGAAAGAGATATACAGGGCGCAGATCACGAATAAGCCGCCGCAGGTGGTGGAAAAGATTATCGAAGGCAAGCTTGACAAGTTCTTCGGAGATGCATGCCTTTTAGATCAGGTCTTCATAAAAGACCCAGAAGGCAAGCAGAAGATTAAGGATCTGATAACCGAAAAGATCGCAAAGCTGGGCGAAAATATAGTCCTCAGGAGATTTGTGCGGTTCCAGCTTGGAGAAGGGTTGGAGAAAGGCGCAGCCTGTGAAAGCTGATTTAAGAAAAAGGGCAAGAGTTAGGAGAAAGGAATCCAAAAGAGTCCAGACTCCAGACTCTAAACTCAAATACAAAAGGGTCCTCCTGAAGCTCAGCGGAGAGGTTCTTATGGGCGACAGGGGATACGGCATAGACCCCGCTACCGTAGAGTATATGGCTGTTGAGGTCGAAAAGATAGTAAAGATGGGAGTTCAGGTTGCCATCGTCATCGGGGGCGGAAATATTTTCAGGGGCGTAGAGGCTTCGGTAAAAGGAATGGAAAGGGCATCCGCCGATTACATGGGAATGCTCGCAACGGTCATAAATGCCCTTGCCCTCCAGAATGCCCTCGAGAGAATCGGGTTGCAGACGAGGGTGCAGTCGGCGATAGAGATGAGGGAATTGGCTGAGAGTTATATCAGAAGAAAGGCTGTCCGGCATCTCGAAAAAGGCAGAGTGGTTATATTTGCCGCGGGCACCGGCAACCCATATTTTACCACCGATACCGCTGCAGCCCTTCGCGCCATGGAGGTAGGGGCAGATGTCATATGCAAGGGAACCAAAGTGGACGGAGTATATACCGCAGATCCGATGAAAGACCCTGCAGCAAAGAAGTTCGATGCGATTTCGTATATCGATGTCCTGAAACACAACCTTAAGGTTATGGACTCAACCGCGATAACTCTTTGTATGGATAACAACCTCCCGATAGTTGTATTTAACATAAAAAAAGCAGATAATATTAAAAATCTGATGAAGGGCAGAAAGATCGGCACAATAGTGGGGTGAGGGCATGCAGGAGTTCAAGAAGAAGGCATCGGACAGGATGAACGTAGCCGTAGACGTTTTGAAAAAAGATTTCGCCTCTTTAAGAACGGGCAGGGCATCTCTCGCTTTGCTTGACAGTATAACGGTAGATTATTACGGCACTCAAACGCCGGTTAATCAGGTCGCAACACTCGGTATACCCGATCCACGGCAGATAACCATCCAGCCGTGGGAGCAGAAAATAATTCCGGAGATAGAAAAGGCTATCTTAAAATCAGGCCTCGGACTGACCCCTTCCAACGATGGAAAAACAATCAGGCTTAATATACCTGCCCTTACCGAAGAACGGAGAAAAGAACTCGTGAAGATCGCTAAAAAAAGGGCGGAAGAGGCGCGTGTCGCGGTCAGGAACATCAGAAGGGATATAAACGAAGAGGTAAAAAAGGCCGAGAAGGAGCAGCACTTGAGCGAAGACGACGTGAAAAAGCTGCATGAGGAGATACAGAAAACTACAGATTCGTATATAGCCAAGGTCGAAGATGTCCTTCAGCATAAGGAAAAAGAGATATTGGAGGTGTGAAAATGGCTGCAAACGCGAACTTTATGGTTAAGGTAACGGATGCGAAACTTATGGATGTTCAGAAGGCGCTTGAACAGGCGGGCATTAAAGTCAGGAGTATTATAGAGGTGTTTAAGGAAGAAACCGGCGCGGAGGAGAAATAATGCCTACGAAGACAAAGAAGCAGGTAAAGACGGGTTCTAAAAAGAAACAAGCGGATAAGAAAGCCAAACCGAAAACAAAGGCTCAGGCTAAACAGAAAGCGCTGAAGCCTAAAGTTCATGCAAAGAAAGCACAGCCCAAGTCAAAGCCGAAAGCCGCGCCGAAACAGAAGGCAAAGCCGAAGGCAAGACCCAAGGTTCAGGTAAAAACAAAAAAGGCGTCGAGCCCTGCCGTAAAGTCTAAACCTAAATCGCAGCAGAAACAGCAAATGTCTGTTGTCGAGAGCGAAAAGGACAGGAATGAAAGGCTGAGAAAACTCCTGCTCCAAAAAAGGGAGGATATAGTCAGAGAGGCGAAGGCGGAGATCAAGAAGTTCAAGTCCGGCGAAAAGAAGCAGCTTGTCGAGACCGTTATGGATGACGGCGATCTCTCCGTTGTAGACCTCTCCGAGGATATAAGCCTGAAACAGTTGAGCACGCACAGAGAGACCCTTATTAAGATAGACGCCGCTCTCCGGAAGCTCGCGGAAGGCACGTACGGCGCATGTGAAGATTGCGGCGACGACATAAGCGAGCAGCGTTTGAACATTATGCCCTTTGCCATTTACTGCAGGGATTGTCAGGAGAGAAAGGAATTAATGGAAAAGATAGAAAGGGAAGAGGTATAGTTTCAGTAAATAACTTTTTCGAGGAATAATCCTCGCGCCGGCGCTGTGGGACCGGCATTTTTTCTGTCTTTTGAAGTAATGATTTTTTCGATATTGGCCGGGTCGATCTTGCCCCTTCCGGCTTCGATAACGGTTCCAGCAATATTTCTTACCATGTGCCTTAAAAAGGCATCGGCTTCGATGCGCATCTTAATGAAGTCGCCTTCAAGGCGTGCAGTCATAAAATCAATCGCGTTCAAATGCTCGATAGACGCATCCATTACGGTCCTCACGGTATTTTTAGCCCCGCATCCGCTTCCCCTGAAAGAAGAAAAGTCGTGTCTGCCTTTAAGGAATTTCAATGCGCCAGCCATCGCGTCAAAATCCAACTTGTGCGGGATTTTCCATGCATACCTGTATAAGAACGGCGAAACGATATGCGAGTTGGAGATCAAATAGAAATAAATCTTGCTTTTCGCGCCGTATCTCGGATGAAAATCCGGCGGCTCATCGGACGCCTTTATGACCCGTATTTCGTCGGGGAGGTTGGCGTTAAGCGCCCTCGTCAATACCTCCGGCGAAAGCATGGAGGATGTTTTAAACGACGCGACCTGCGCGAGCGCGTGGACGCCGGCATCGGTTCTTCCGGCCCCGATGAGTTTTACGTCTTCTCCCGTGATTTTTTTTATTGCCTCTTGAATGACTCCTTGTATTGTAATTACATTGTTTCGACCCTTGACCCTTGTTCCTTGCCCATTAATTCTTAACTCTTGACTCTTAACTCTTAACTCTCGTTGTATCTGCCATCCGTTGTAATCGGTTCCGTCGTATTGAAGGGTAAGCTTGATATTACGCATGGAAAGTAGTTTAACATATCAAAGAGCTCTTTCAGCGGCACATTCAGGGCTTTTGTTTTGTGAATTGTCATCAGATTTCCGCTCTTTGTCTTTAGACATCAGGAATTCAATAGCTGCATGATACTCCGCATCGCTTTTCAACCCTAAGTTTGCTGTAAGACCGATATTTGCATGTTCGTAGATATTGACCCATTCGTCTTTATGTCTGATTGCAAGCTCTGGGTTAAGGATGTAATGTCCAGTTCTTTTTCGTTTAAACAGTTTTTTGTTGTAAGGATTGGTGCTTTCAATCTCGTTCTTTGACAGCAGCGCTGATATGTAAGAGCGTTTTTTGCGGTAGGCAGGAATTACGTTATCCGGCAATGAGGCTATCTCTTTGGCTGATTCAACCGCAGTAAATGTAACATTATAATGATACCTCTTGTGCCTAATAATATCATGCAGCATTGCAAAAAATATTTGAAATAGCATAAACTCACCTTGTTTGGCGTCAAGTTTAATCAGTCTCTCATCTGCCTTCAGGCTTACGCTCGGAGGCATGAGCATATCGGTTATCTTTGAGATCAGATATTCATCCCTTTTGTACACTATTGCCTTCTGAATCGCAAACTGCCAAGCTGTAAGCCCAAAATTGCTGTCTAACTCGGTATCAGCGCCGGCATTTAATAACTCCTTTATCAATGGTATATTGCCTGCATATATCGCGAGCATCAGAGGTGTTAGGTTAAAGACATTGCGGTAGTTTATACCGTAAATCTCGCATTCCCTGAGTATGTTTTTATAGAATCCGCTTTTATATGTTTGAAGATATCTTGATATAATATTTTTCCTTTGCTGGTTATAAAGAGATTCATTGAATTTAAGTTTGCCGTTCTGCATAAAACAAATCTGTTTTGCCCTGTCAAAGCCGTGGAAACTGAGAAACTTTATAATTCTACGTTCACCAAAAAATAGGGCATATTCAAACAGCGTCTTTTTAGGCTTTTGCGATACCTCTTTGGGATTACTTGAACTGGCAATAAGCTCTTTCACATGATCGGGCGTGCATATCTGCCACGGCACAGCCTGTGTCTTGAGGATGTTTCGCCTGATATCCTCTGCCTGCTCCATGCTGCCCTGAAGCTCGAGCCTGTGCGCCTCTGCCTGCCACTCCTCGATAGTGGACTGTTTTGTCTCAACTGTCACTCTATCCTGCGCATTTTTAATGCCGAGCAGGCGGAGCATCGGATGGGCGATATCGGCTTCAACCATATATAGATTCTGTGCCGAGCGGGTAACCGCCACATAGAGGGAATTTATAAAGAATTTATATGCCTCATGGGATTTATCAGTTTTGTCGCGCTGCCTTGAATACTCGATATCTCCCTCTATGTCTTCGGCGCTCACTCCGCTGACTATATCCTGAAAGATATTTCTTTCATTGGTGATGAAGTTCAGAAGGATTACATTTTCGTATTCAAGCCCCTTTGCCTCATGGATGCTGAACAAAAGCGGCGTGTTAAAAAACTGCCTTGCAGACTGCTTGTCTTCATCGCGCATAACCAGCACGGCGAACCTGGCCGACATGCGGGTCTTTTGATTAAGCTCTCTTTTTGCTTTTTCAGAATCCTTCATCAGGATTATCTCGCCTGCCTTTTCCGAAAGGCTGTGCATAAGATAATTGCTTTCCCTGTCGATAGAGCCGAATCTCTTTTGTTTGACCTTAAGGATTTTGTTCGAGATGTCCGTTATTGCTGCGGCATTGCGGAAGTTGGACTGCAGGATGCGGATTATCTTTTTGTCCTGCAGTGTATCGTCATTATAAAACATGGATTTTATCGCGCTCCAAGAGAAGAAGTTCGGATGAACTATCTGGTTGGAGTCTCCGCAGAGAATGAAATTGCCGGGCGCCTTGAGGCTGCTGAGGATAAGCCTGAGCTGGATATTGGTTATATCCTGCACTTCGTCAACAACGATAAAATCATATATCGGACGGACATGGCTCAGATAGTCGTGAGATAAGATGTTGGGGTCGTAATATCCGTTTTCTCTGAGGAATAAAAGATATTTCTCAAAGAGCGTATAAACAAGCTCGCGCTCGCTGTTAAGGAAGATGGATTGCCTTACCCCAAGGTTCAGATAATCCTCGCGGTTTAGAAATGGTTTATCGACGGACGAGCCGGTTATAACGCCTCTGAACTCTTCGTAAAGGCGGTGCGCATCGGAAACGCGCTGCTGTTTTGGAAACCGCATCAGCCATCCTGCGAAATTTTTATATTTAATCTCCCTGCCCTCCGGCACGCGCATTGTCTCAAGGAATTCCCTGAATGACAGGAATGAAATCTCCTGTTTGTCATTTTCATAGTTATTGGCATAGTATATATTTCTTGAATTGTCCGCAAGGTGCCCGGACAATGTTATATAAAGCGCCTGACCGTGCGCCTGCTTCATCTTTTCAAGGGTGATAGCGGTTTTTCCGCTGCCGGCAGGACCGATAATTATAATCGGCGGGTTATATCCGTAAATCTCATTCTGCTCCGGGTCAAAGGAGATGATCTTGTCAAGGATATGGATTTTTGCGATTGATTGGTTTACATATATAAGCGAAGGCATATCGTCTTGTTCAATCTGTGAGTTATCAAACGGCAATATCTTCGATTCATCGATCTGTGTTCCCCTGAGAAATTTTGACTTGTCATAGGCGTGGTTGAGGATAACTTCGAGCATCAGGGCATACCGCTCGCCCCTGTAAGTCATAATCTTAAAGAGAAGGCGGTTGCTGTCGTCGAGTTTAGCCCTGTATAGATTATGCTCCGGCAGCTTCTTTACTTCGGCGGAACGAAAGTCATTTCTTTCAAGAAATGCTTTGATTTTTAGGTAATGCTGTTTTGTCCTCGATGTGTCGAGGTCGTTGTATTCAAGTATCTTCATTGTTTTGCAAGTCTTTTGTATTTATTTTTGTTAAAACAAATTGTCGGCGTATATTTTACCGCATTTAACTTTTTTTGGGCAAATAAACCGACGGTCAGTGTTGTCAACAAATAGAAATGTCCGGTTATAGAGCAAATAAACTGTCCGGTCTGCAGCTATAAGAATTAGGCAGCTTTTTTGTTTTTATAGACGACCTCCTTTCCCTGTGAATTATAAGAGGCCAGC
>JAJYVD010000046.1 GCA_021792185.1 Nitrospirota bacterium
GATATCTGGCCATGGCCAGATTATGCCAAAAGATACCTCCACTCCGCCAGTTTCACTGGCTTCGCTACGGGTAGCCATTCATCCCCGAGCTTAAAAGCTCGGGGTTTTCTGGCAGTTTTGATAAATATACAGAGGCATACATGCCGTCCCACTGCTGTCCGGTCCATCCGGCGCACGCGATAGTCCTGCCGTCCGGAGACATTGCAAGGGCGTAAACCTTGCCCTCATTGCCGTCTCCCACCGGAATCCTCAGTATCTTTATCAGCCTGCCTGTGGATAAATCCCATATACGGACGGTTTTGTCGTCAGCTCCTGTGGCAAGGTATCTGTTCTCAGCGTCGATGCCTATCCTCTTTATCGCCGCCGTGTGCATGCCGGTCTCTATACGGAGTATCGGCTCCGAAGGAGGCTCGGCAGCCTTTGTTTCACTGCATGGAATAAAAAACAGCGCGGTTAATACGACTATGATCACATAGGGGACTGTCCCGGAATTACGGGCAAAGCCGTAGATTCGGGACTGTCCCCGTTTAAAAACAGATATCAATATCCTGTTTAATCTCTTCATTTTTACCTCCCTGTCTTTAAAACAGCCTTTTCTTCAAAGAACTCAGATGCCGCCGAGGCCTTGCTGCCGGTCTTCTCCTTTAACTTTACCGCCCTCGTCATGCCGCCTATGTCCTTCTCTTTTGTCTTAACCTGATAAACCCCGCCTTCCGCCTTGAGCTTAATATCGCCCAAAGGAGACGTGCTTGCATAGACATATATGTTCTCTTCTCCGAACGGAGGGCTGACTTCCAGCTCGAAACGGTCATTGCCCGAAGGGATTTCATAAACAACACCGCCGCTGAAATAGTTGTCTGCCCTGTACGGATTCGGCAAAAGCTGGAGTATTTCTCCCTTGACGTCTCTGTAAATGACAACGGCGTAAAACGGCTTATTGCCTTTGATGTAAACCCTTATCTTATCCCCACTTGCATATTCCTTTTTATCCGTCCAGAGTTGAATCGCAAGTGGCGCTGAAGGATCATCCAAGACCTGCTTGGACTTCGAAACCTTCTCCATCGCCTTTTCATCCGGAACTACTTCGGCGCTGATCTTTACCTTATAGCAGTCTCCCGACGACGGGTCTTTATACCAGCCCTTCTCAAGCACCCTGATATTCTTTAAAGTTGCATTCGTATAAGCCGACACCAGATCCTTTTCAAGCTCGAAGTCCTTGACATGGGTCTCGCTCTTTATATAGCTCGATGCGGATTCCATCGCCTTTCTCTTTGCGTCGGCTTCCGCAGCCTGTTCGGTCTGCCTCTTGGACTTGTCCTCTCCCATGCAGGCATAGCCTTCGCCCTGCGCGATTGTGGATTGCGCGGCATAGAGATAACTTGCAAAAAAAACTAACATTAATGCCATAGTTACATTCCAAATTTTCATGTCAACCCTCTAATTAAACGGTAATTTAAGAGCCTATCTGTTTATCACATTCAATATCGTCTCTACGTTACTGATATGTTTTCCCGACGGATAATCTTTTTTATACTGCATGAGTTTTTCCTTTGCCTGATCCGTAAACCCGAGTTCGTAAAGGGTCATCCCTGCGAGATAAAGCGCAGTCTCCCTTTGTGTAACTACCGGATATGTTTCTATCACCAGCAAATATTCCGCAAGGGCAGCCTCGGAATTTCTGAGGAATCTCGAATAAACAGCGCCTCTTTCAAGCCGCGCGTCGCTTCTTATGTCAGGCAGGCTTGTTAAATCGAGGGCTATCTGAAATACGTAAAGAGCTTCCTCATATCTTCCGGCATCGGCAAGATAACGGCCGTAATTTATATTCCATCGAGCTATGATGTTCGGCAGGTTGCCTGAAAGCTCCCACTCCTTTGGAGGCGCTGCCTCTGTTATCTCTTCAAAATTTTTCTTAGCCGTATAAAGCGGCGTGTCAGGTTCGACCTTTACGGGATCAATGGGAGTATATCCCCTCGTGTTTTGAACCATCATGTCTACGCTCAATGGTTTTGAGACGGTATCGGCGCCTGTTACTTCAACCTGCCCTTCATTTCCGAAAAACACATTCGCGAGCCCTTGAGTCATCATCATAAATTCGGTGCCTTTAATTCCCGCAACTGCTGTCGGGCTTTTAACCTTATAGCTTACCTGTTCTCCGGCAAGCCTCGTAACCGATGCCCTCAGTTTGCCCTGAGTTACGCTGAATACGCCGTCCTTTTTGTCCTTGCCTATGACAAACTCGGTGATTTCGAGCTCGGTATTATTGGCAAGTGTCAGTTTGCTCTTGTCGGACAATGACAACACCGCCCATCCGTCAGCGCCTGTCTTTATCCAATAGCCCTTTTCGAGATCGAGTCCTTTTTTAGCATCATCATAAGGAACATTGGCCTTTTCCCTGAATAAGACCTTCCCGCTTATTTCCGATATTTTGCCGATAGACTTGGCCTCGCTGTATGCGGAAAAAAAGAAAAGAGACAGAAAAAAAACAATAAAGAACAAAATTCTTTTCATGACCATCGCCCTCCCTGAACTGTTTAAAACTCGATATGGAAAAACTCCTCGTTGCCCTTGACCTTAATAAACGCCTTTATCCCTTTTGCGGCCTCTACGGAGCGATAATATAAAATACCTCCTAATTGCAGATTCGGAGGTATTTTATAGCTTTTCAACAGGAGGTCTTCCTTCCTCTGGACATCGGCTTCCGCTGTCTGTCTCTTTGACATCTCAGAGGCCAATGCCCCGCCTCCAAGCACGAGCGCGCCTCTCGCAAAGGTCGTCCTGTCCTTCGAAGACGGCGCGACAATCGCGGCAATACCCGCGACAAGGGCTCCGATAGTAAGAGGATTCACCCACTTGCCTGTTTTTCTGTGAACCCTTTCATTTATCTCGTGCGCCTTAAGGGGAATCAGGTCGTAACCCTTATCGCTCGTCAGAAAAACCTGAGCAGCGTCGAAATAGATATCTTCGTTAGTTTCATTTGCTATTGCTATTTCGATCTCTGACCAATCGCTCGTATATCCGAATGAAACCACCTTGAGCGTAACTCCGTTTATCTTCAAGGCAAGGGTCTTATCCTTAGGCAGTTCCATGTAAGTGAGCTGCGTTGGGCCTCCGCAGCCGGCGACTAAAAAGAGGATAAGCATTACGCATACAAGTTTCTTCATGCTTAAATTTTAACAGAGTCGATAAAAAATGCAAAGGTAAAATTACCCAACTGCCCGGCGGATCGAGCGGCATGATAAAAGGAGTGGTGGGCAGTGAGAGAATCGAACTCCCGACACGGGGCTTTTCAGGCCCCTGCTCTACCGACTGAGCTAACTGCCCGACAAGTATACACATTAAAATTTTGAGTCATCAAAAGTCAAGAACCGAACCTTGTTTTTACGGGTTTATTTGACTTCGGCATATTTTTTGACGTATTGTAAATTATGGCGGTAGGCGTATCATTGCTCGGACAGCTTTTGCTAAAAGCCAAACTGATAACCGAAGATCAGTTGAACGAGGCCGTTCGCGTCCAGAGGCTTGAAGGCAAAAGGCTCGGCTCCGTGCTTCTGAAATTGGGGTATCTCAACGAAGAAAGCCTCATCACTTTTTTAAGCAGGCAATACAACGCGCCAGGCATAAACCTTTCGGAACATAAAATAGATACGTCCCTTCTCAAGACCATTCCTTACGAGACCGCAAAAAGATACCAGCTCATTCCCATATCAAAGGACGGCGCAGGACTGAGGATCGCCATTACCGACCCTTCAAACAATCTCGCCATAGACGACGTAAGGTTCCTGTCAGGAATGAAGGTGATAGTTCATGTAGCGGCTGAAACCGCGATAATGGATGCCATAGAAAAATATTATCCCAAGAAAGAAGCAAAGGTCTCTGTCGGCAAGGGCAAGGGCGGGGACAAGGACGTCATGGAAATGGAAGACCTGAATAAGGTCATAGGAAGCGCCCTCGAAGACATGACTATAGTCGAAGAGAGTGACGACAAGGATATACCTAAAGAAATAGACGCGCCTGTAGTAAAACTTGTAAACGGCATACTGATGAACGCGATAAGGTCTCATGCCAGCGACATACACGTAGAACCTTCCGAAGAGATACTGAGAGTAAGATACAGGATAGACGGGATGCTTCAGCCTGTGTTGAAGCTTCCGGTCAAGATGAAGAATGCCATCACATCGAGAATAAAGATAATGTCCCACCTCGACATATCCGAAAGAAGGCTTCCGCAGGATGGGAGGATAAAGCTCAAGTTCGGGGACGACAGGGAAATAGACTTCAGGGTTTCGACGTTGCCGACGCTTTTCGGCGAAAAAATAGTGATGCGTCTCCTCGACAAATCCAACCTGCAGCTCGAACTGCCGAAATTAGGCTTTGACGAAAAGCAGCTCATGGACTTCTACGACGCCATCGAAAAGCCTTACGGAATGATGCTCGTAACAGGCCCTACGGGCAGCGGTAAAACTACTACCCTGTATTCGGCATTGTCTCATCTTAACAAGCCCGGCGTTAATATCATGACCGCAGAGGACCCGGTTGAATACAACTTCTTCGGAATAAATCAGGTGCATATAAGGGAAGATATCGGGCTTAATTTCGCAACCGCGTTAAGGTCCTTTTTAAGGCAGGACCCCGACATAATTCTTGTCGGTGAAATAAGGGATTTCGAAACCGCGGAGATCGCGATCAAAGCAGCACTTACAGGACATCTTGTTTTAAGCACCCTCCACACCAATGACGCGTCGAGCACAATAACAAGGCTTATAAATATGGGAATAGAACCGATCATGGTCTCGTCTTCGGTTATTTTAATAGTGGCGCAGAGGCTTGCAAGAAAGATTTGCCAGAACTGCAAGGAAGAAGACCAGTTGTCGGAAACAACATTGATAAGGGCGGGATTTCCCCCCGATAAGGTGCATGATATTAAATGTTACATAGGGAAAGGCTGCCCTGAATGCAATAATACGGGATACAGAGGAAGAATAGCCGTTCATGAGATTGTGCCCATAAAGGATGAACTGAAAGAGCTGATACTTCAGGGGGCGTCCGCCGCGGATATTAAAAAAGAGGCAGTACGCCTCGGTATGTCCACACTCAGGCAGAGCGGGTTGAAAAAAGTGATGGACGGAATAACTACCATAGAGGAAATTCTCAGGGTAACTTTCGAGGATTAAAACATGGCAACTTTATTCGACCTTTTAAAACTGATGATCGAAAAAGGCGCTTCGGACCTGCATATAACAACAGGCAGCGCCCCCCGGCTTCGCGTATCCGGCAGACTCATACCGCTCGAAGGACATCCGTCCCTTACGCCCGAGAACACAAAGGAGCTTTGTTACAGCATTCTCACAGACTCCCAGAAGCATAAATTCGAAGAAAACAACGAGATCGACCTCTCTTTCGGCGTAAAAGGGCTTAGCAGGTTCAGGGCAAATATATTTATGCAGAGGGGCGCGGTCGCAGGCGCGTTCAGGGCCATACCTTTCGACATAAAAAGCTTTCAGGACCTCGGGCTGCCGGAAGTAGCCGAAGAACTCTCCAAAAAACCGAACGGCCTTATACTCGTTACCGGCCCTACCGGAAGCGGAAAATCTACGACCTTGGCTACAATGATAGACAGGATAAATTCCGAAAGGGAATCGCACATCGTAACGGTTGAAGACCCTATCGAATTCCTTCACAGTCATAAAAAGTGCCTCATCAACCAGAGGGAATTGAATGCGGACACCTTTTCTTTCAAAAACGCCCTCAAATATCTGCTCAGACAGGACCCGGACGTAGTGCTGATAGGCGAGATGCGCGACCTCGAGACCATAGAGTCCGCAATAACAATTGCAGAAACAGGCCATCTCACCTTCGCGACGCTCCATACAAATTCTGCTATTCAAACCATCAACAGGATAATAGACGTATTCCCTCCGCACCAGCAGGAGCAGATAAGGACCCAGCTTTCGTTTGTGCTTGAGGGAATACTTTCGCAGCAATTAATCCCGCGCGCCGACGGACAGGGAAGGGCGCTCGCACTCGAAATACTCGTGCCCACGCCGGCCATAAGAAACCTTATACGCGAAGACAAGCTCCACCAGATATATTCGATGATGCAGACCGGACAGACGCGCTCGGGAATGCAGACAATGAACCAGTCACTTTACGACCTTTACACAAGGAGGTTGATATCTCAGGAAGACGCGATAACCCACTCCCCGGTTCCGGAAGAAATGACCCAGATGCTGACAAAAGGCACAGCGCAAAGATACAGGTAGTTAGACTACGAATAGAATAATCTATTCCCAGTTGCTCAAAAACTCAAGCCTATTTCTCATATCCGCAGAACTAAGCGAAAACCAGAGTTTCATAAATCGTTTCAGCATGATACCGACCGGCAACTGATCGGAGAGGACTATCCCGCTATGTTCCTTGCCTGTTTGTAAATATTCATTATGCAATATCCTGAAATCTCTCTTATTATGCGTAAAAATAAGCCTTCCTTCCTCTGCCGCATATCGAAATTGCTCGGCGTCTGATTTTCCATCATCCCCTCTCTGATGAGTTGTAACCGCATCTACTCCCCGATTCAATAATGCCTGCGCAAACGAAAAGGAAACATCTTCGTCGATATAAACCTTTAGTCTCATTTTTAGAGGGATTTTTTTATACTGTCTTCGCTGTCTTCGTCGATTTCTCTATCAATCTCTTCCCGATGCTCGTAGTAATATGAAAGAGCGTCATATATTTGCGAAAGTGTAAGATGAGGGAATTCCCGCGCAAGCTCTTCCGGTGAAAGGCCGAGTTTGTGGTAGGCTACGAGATTTGATACCCTTGTCCTCGTGCCGACAATAATCGGACTGCCTCCGCCTATGTCTTCGCGAAAGGTTATGTACGGATGGACAACCTCTGTAGACATCGTTATACCTCCGTTGTTAAATGCTGATAAAAAAACTTTCTGATAACATTATATCAGGTGAAGGCTGTCATTTGCTATTTTAAAGAATCTTACTAATCCTGCCTCAAAGCTTTTGGATTCGCGGTATCTGCGGCTTTATCTTCATGTTTGCCGCTACATGAGATAACACCGCGTAGGGGATACCCTTCCCGGCTTAAGTTTGATATGGTACTGAGGATAGTTTCAATCCACGCGCCCGCGTGGGGCGCGACCAATCAGCCTGAGTGATTTTGTCGGGCGCTGACCCTATTTTTTTGTATTTTTTTGACGACCCTATTTTTTTGACCCAACTGCACTGTCCTTGAGTTTTGATTGATTGAAGAATAAGAAAGTTTCGCGGAATCCATCAACGTCAGGACGAAGCGAATAAAGAATAGCTGCTTTCAAATCATAGCCGCCACTTCCTTTGCGAGTTGGCTTCGATATTGGAATCTTCGAATCGGGATCCTTGCACCAGGTAGCCAAAGACTCACGCTGTGCTGCCAGCCGTTTGGACAGCGTTATTAGTCTGCGCTGTTGGTCATCATTCTTTGCTTTTTTAGCCCTTTTTTCAATCTCAGTAACTACGTCATCAAGAGCTTGTACGATTTCGCCAGAAGCTTCATCCCGAGGCCAAACTGTTTCGCTTTTGTCGGTTTTGAACGCAAAGACATCTTTCCATTCTAAAATACTACCTTGTTCGACTCCTTTTACGACTTCAACCGCCTTATTTCGCTGTTCTGCCTTTATGTTGCGGGGCGTTAGTTTGGTTTTTTGAGCGCACAGCGCTACAAGTGTGCTGCCAAAAAGGTCTTTGCCTTTTCCTTTGAGCGAATCCTCGATAGGCTGATCTGGATCAGTCAGCTTTTGAACGGCTTGGATTGCAGATTCAAATAATTGCTTTAGAGCCGCAAACCTTTGTTCTTCGGAAGCTTTTGACACGGTGAGCCTAAGCAGAGCGAGGCGGAATTCATTGAAAGAGGCATCTTCATCGCATCCGCAGACATGACATGCCGAGCTAAATGGCTTTGTCCATGTGCCTTGCCGTCCTGTGTAACGAACCCAGCTTCTAATGATTGCTTCGCGGTAATCTATCCAAAGATTTTCATCACAATCTACGGGAACGAGTGCTGCAAAAGCTGCAAGATAATAATTCACCGCATCCTGAAACAACTCATGATGCTGCCATAGAACTGTTTTCCAATCCTGAAGTTCAGTCCATACACCATTCTCAAATGTCTCAACCCCCGTAACCCTGCCCTGATAAATCCTGTTCATCACATGCCTCCCGTTATAAACTGTAAGCCTTCAGTAAAACAGCAGTCAGCTTTCGGTTGAGTTGTCCGGAAATTCCGGACAACTCATTTTTATCTTGCATTTAGTTCAACTCTTGCAATATTTGCAACAGTTCATTCTGCGCTCAGTTGTCAAGAAATCTTTGACAACTCATTGGCAACCCCTTCCGACCAACTATTAAGTAATCCTTACAAGTTGCCCCCTTTTTTAGAACCAGCATGGTCAGTCTTTTTCACTCCGCAAGCCATCGTCAAACCTCCATTTACTTCTTCCCCAAATCCTATTCACAAACCACCTCCAGCAATCAGCCTTCCTTATCTCTATTGAATCCAATCTTTCTTTTGTTCGTATCCGGCGGAGGAGCCATCAACTGCCTGATAGCATTGAAGATTGCTTTAATCTCTCCGTCGTGTCTTTCAATCTTGTTTTCAAGTTGCGATAGTTTATGGGCAAGCTCTTTATGAGTGGAGAGTATTTCCCGAAGTTTAGTAAAAGTCCGCATTATCTGGATATTGACTTCAATTGCCCGTTCACTGTTCAGAACGCTGGACAGCATTGCAACACCGTTTTCCGTGAAAACATACGGCCTTTTTCTGAGTCCCATTCTCTCCTTATCGGATATCACAATTTGTGATTTCCAATTTTCCATTTCTTCTTTTGATAATTGAAACATGAAGTCTTCAGGGAATCGGGTGATGTTCCTTCTTACCGCCTGATTCAACGTCCTTGTCTCAACACCATAGAGCAGAGCCAAATCCCTGTCCAACATAACCTTTTTACTCCTGACAAGTAGAATTTTACCTTCAATAACTTCCATTAAAACGACTGTCCCCATATTTACCCTCCAATATTATTTTCCTCAAATCATCCCACTTCCCTGCCGGATATCCCCATTCTCCACTGCCTATCTTGGCAGTTAAATCCTTCAATCTATATTCCTTCCACTCACCCATTACCATCTACCTTTACGCTTTCGTTTCTCATTTAAACAAATCCACATAGGGGGCGAATAGGAAAAGGCGATAGCGGGTCTTACCGCTTATTTCCTTCAATATGCCCTGCTGCACAAACAGGTTCACCAGATCATTAGCGGCCTTTTTGCTCAGATCGCATATTCCCTCGGCCTGCCTTACATTGATAAAAGGTTCTTTAAACAGATGCGTGAGCAAGGCAAGCGCTGAATGGGTGCGCCTGCCCGCTATGCCGCGCAGCGTATTTTCGACCTGCTCTTTTAGTTTCAATATATCCGAGAGTGTGTTGGATGCCTGCCGGGCTGTTTCATCTACACCTGTCAAAAAGTATTTTAACCAGCGCATAAGGTCGTTTTTTTCCCGCACCCTGGTCAGGTTGTCGTAATACAAACTTTTGTTCTTTTCAAAGAAAACAGAGAGATAAAGCAGAGGCTGATGCAATATTTTTTGGCTTACCAGATAGAGCGTAATCATCAGCCTGCCTATCCTTCCGTTGCCATCCAAAAATGGATGTATGGTTTCAAATTGGTAATGGGCAATGCCTGTGCGTATCAGCGCCGGCACATGTATGCTTTCATTGTGCAGGAAATTCTCAAGGTCTCCCATTAATTCATTCACATAAGTGTGTGCAGGCGGAATGAAAACCGCATCATTTAGGCTTGCCCCGCCGATCCAGTTTTGACTGGTGCGAAATTCTCCCGGCATTTTATGCTCTCCTCTTACACCCGCGAGCAGCCTTTCGTGGGCTTTACACAGCAATCTTGATGAAAGAGGGATATGCTCCAATTCTTTTATTGCATTTCCCATGGCCTCAGAATAATTGCGGACTTCCAGCCAATCATTCCGTCTCTCAGGGCTGATCTCTTCTTCAGGCATTAATGCCTCATCCATATTGGTTTGAGTACCCTCAATCCTGCTTGATATAACAGCCTCTTTTGTGACATGCAATTGAATAAAAAGATCAATATTAGGCACAAGGCGTGCAAAGGAATTAAGCTCCCCCATGCTGATAGACGCCTTTTCGAGCAGTGTGCTAAGTTGAGGGTCTTTCCACTCCAATTGCCGGTTAATTGACTCAGGCACAAAGTAACTGTAATTGAACCCCTTTTCTAAACGCCCTGACTTATATGCTTCTATGTCCATTGTTTCCACCTTTTAATAAAAGTAAACTTAAATTTTAATTAGTTTATTTTAACCATTAAAAGTAAACTTGTAAATACTTAAATTTACTTTCTTTCATAATTTATATCTGCATTATTTGCACTTACTACATCTTTTATTACATTATTACAGCATATCGTGCAATAACGTTTGGCAACAGACTATCAAATTATACCTCTTTATTTTCTGAAAAACTATCGGGAACTGTGGCGCAATTTTCCTGAATTTTTTGAGGAGGGGAAAAATCGAAGAAAGAAATTTTTGAAGAGATGACTTAGACTACCCTCTGCGGGTGTGTATAGACGTTCAACCTGTCGGCCCTTATGAAGCCTATGACCGTTACCCCGCTTTTTTCGGCAATGTCCACTGCGAGGCTCGTCGGAGACGTCCTACTTGCGACCATCGGTATCCCCCATTTGGCGCACTTGGAGACGATTTCGGATGACAGTCTTCCGCTTGCTAACATTATCTTTCCTTCAAACGGAATCTTCTCCAAAATCGCATACCCGATGATCTTGTCTACTGCATTGTGTCTGCCGATGTCCTCGGCGAGGCATAATATTTCACGGCCGTCGCTGAGCCCGGCGCTGTGAACGCATCCCGTGGATTTATAAAGCTCAGAGGCGTTCTGAAATCTCCTGAACACTCCCTTTAAATCATCCGCCTTTACTGTAAAGGGATCGTCTATTTTCTGAAGAGACATCCTCTTGGGAAATGTTATGCCGCCAATGCAGCCCGATGTTATAACCGCGCCTTCGGTTGAAGCCTCGCCCTCTGCCGGTATATCCACGACAACGTCTTCCCCGTATTGAACGGACATTCTCTCGGCGCACCATCCGCCTTTGATAATGTCTTCGGTCATGAACATGCCTACGACAAGCTCCCTCACCATAAGCGGAGTGCAGTAAAGGCTCAAGACCTCCTTGCCGTTCACGGAAACCCTCAACCGTTTTTCAACGGCAATCAGGTCTTCCCGCTCTTCCAGAGAGCCCGATGCGCTTTTGCATATTTTTCGCTTTATGAAGCTTTCCATAGTTTTTTATTATAACTTAAATAATGCGTTTATATGGAGGCATAAACAGCTAAAGGTCTTTACAATTCTCATTTTTTGAAACAATCCAATAGAACGATGCGTATATTTTTTACGGGATATGTTTTGTTGTGTGCTTCAATAATGTGGAGAGGTAAAGCCTTTTATCTGCCCATGCCTCCATATTTTGCAGCAATAGCGCAAGAAGCGGAAATACTTTGTCTTACGCTATGTTACCCTTTTTGAAGTTGTTCGTACATCCTCGCGTTCTCTATCGCAGTCCCGCACACCTCCGCAAGAGACGCGGAAAACGCGATATCTTCGTCTGTAAAATGTCTTGGAGTGTCCGTAAGCAGCCTCAATACGCCGATTACCTTATCTCTCGCAATTATGGGAAGGGTAAGAATACTCTTTATGCCTTCTTCCATCGCCTCTTTCTGGTAATGTATCCTCTGATCGGTGCCGACATCATAGATCGCTACAGGCCTTGTCTGGAGGGCTTCCTTTACATTTTCCTCCGTATCCACAGGCCCCCTTCCAAGATATTTTTCGCTCAAGCCATAGGCAGCGGCCAATTCGAGTTTATGTCCTGTTACATCGAGCAATCTTATGGTAGCGGCCTTAAGCTTCATAACCTCAGGCAGCTTCTTTACTATAAGGTTGAGGACTTCGTTCAATCTCAGGGTCGAACTCACGGCCTTTGTAACGTCCTCAAACACCCTGAGGTATTCCTTAGCTCGTGACACCGTAGTCTCGAAAGTCCTCGCGTTCACTATGGCTATAGCAGCCTGCTCGGCTATGGCAGCCATGAATTTCAGATCCTCGTCCTTATATTTCACCGGTTCGGCGGTATACATCCTCAGAACGCCTATGACCTCTTTTTTGAGCTTAACAGGTATGGACAATATGCTCCGTATGCCCTCGGATTCGGCTTCAAGCCGATATTTGGCATCCGAATCCGAGGTTATGTCATATATCGAAACCGCCTTGCCGGAAAGCGCGTCCTCAATGCTCCTATCGTAATCGACAGGTCCCTTATTCACATATTTCTCGCTCAAGCCCTGATATGCCGCCACTTCGAGCTTATGCGTCTCTTTGTTCAAAAGCCTCAGCATGCTCGCCTTCACGTTCATAACCTTAACCGCGTTGGTCACTACCAGATTCAGCACTTCGTTAAGAGAAAGGCTCGAGCTTATTGCCTTGGATATGTTCTGATAGCTTTCGAGATAGACCTTTTTTTCGAATATCTTTTCGGCGCAGTCCGGGCACATGCCGTGAGTAAATACCCCGAACCCCTCGTCAGTAAAATACTTCTCTATCTGTTCCCACGAATTTTCGCTGATCTTTATCTTCTTGCACCATGCGCATATCGGCACAAACCTGTCCTTGCGATGGTTTTTTATATGAGCTTCGACAGCGGAAAACACCCTCGCATTGTCCCTGAGAACAGATACCGCGCCGATTATCCTGCCGCCCCTGAAAACAGGGGAAGCCTGTTCTTCGACATATCGTTTTTCGTTATTTTTATCCGTGAGGAAAAGGCTTTTTACAACGGTGTCTGCCGATTGGAGGCAGAGAACGGCGGGGTGCTCGTAGGCGGCCAACAAATTGCCTGCTTCGTCTTCATAACGCAAAACTTCATGGCAAGCCCTTCCTTTAGCGTCATCCGCAGAAAAGCCGGTAAGGATTTCCGCGCCTTTATTCCAGTATTCTATTTTGCGGTCGAGGCCGACGTAGTAGACGCCGTCCGAGATGCTGCCGAGCATATCAAAATAGATATTGCGAAACATTATCTATTATATCATCGGAATTTTGATTTTTACCGCAGGTTAATAGGTATATAAAAAAGAATAGATTTTTATGAATGCCTCAATTCAGGAAGATAAAGCATTTCCGCTTCATTCTCGGAAGGCATCCGGCCTTCCTCCGAAGCTACGCCAGCCCGCTCCTCTGTCCATGATGCGCTTGGGCTGCCGAAGTCGTTACAATACTTTATCTTCCTGTTTACTTTCCTGTCTGCCTTCCGGCTTTATCTTCGGTTATGCCGCCTCTATGCTTACAGCCACGAGAGGCAGTCCCCCGTTCAGGGAAGGATATGTCAGGGCATTGACCTTTGCGTGAGCAAAATGCAATGGAGCAAACACAGTGCCCTCCGGAACCTCATCCGAAAGCATAGCCTTTAAATAAACCTCTCCCCTCTTTGATTTGACCCTTACAAACGCGTCATCATGTATCCCGTGTTTTTTCGCATCCTTGGTGTTTACCTGCAGATAGGCATCGGAAACAACCGAATCAAGATTCTTCGACAGAACGGAAAGCGCTCCCGAATGCTGAAGTATATTGGAAGTCACGAGGAACATCGGATATTCTTCGCTAACTGTTTCCATCACCTCGTAAGAGGCGGGATTAAATGACCGGCGAATATCCTTCGTCTCTCCTGAAACGATCATATCGGCTATTGCCGCCCTGATGGCCGTAATATCCTTTAATCCCAAATCCTTGTTCATAACCCTCGCAAGGTTCCTGAATATCTTCCAGTCCGGAACAGACTGCCCTGTCTCCGCTACGAGTTTCGGCGTCTTCTGTATATTTCCTGTCGCTGACATGAATGTGCCCTCTTTCTCGGCCCAACTGCACGCGGGAAGAACAACATCCGCAATCCTTGCGGCCTCTTTTAGGAATATATCCTGCACTATGAGCAGCTCGAGTCCTTTAAGCGTCTTTTCCACCCTTGCCGCGTCCTGAAAAGTTACGATGGGATTTTCGCCCATTATATAAAGCGCCTTCACCGCTCCCGGCTCATAGAGCATGTCATAAACGTCTTTGCCTCCTGAAAGGGGCCTTACACCCGACATCCACATGCCGGCAGTGTTCGAAAATTCGGCAGGCACCTGAACCGTATCCGGATCGTCGCCCATAAGGATAGCGAGGTTAGCAGCAGCTAATATCGTATTCATGCTCTTGGTATTTTCCGATATATTGGAAGTGAGGGCTATAAGGCGTTTCCCCGGATAAGCATATGACCTGGCAAGGCTTATAATCGCGTCTTCGCTTATGCCTGTAATATTCGATACCGCCTGTGGCGTGAATTCTTTTAGCCCCGCGGTAAGCGCGTCGAAATTCGGCACTGCGGAAGTCTTATCCTTATCATACAATCCCCCGTCTATTATTACCTTCATCATACCGTTCAACAGGGCAGTGCCGGAACCCGGCTTTATCCTGAGCCACTGCGTGCTGTTCCGCGCAAGCTTGGTCTCTTTTACGTCGGCCACCACAAGGGTTGCGCCGTCGTTTTTCGCCTTAATAAAATTAAGTCCCCACACCGGAAGGGTGGATGTTATGTCCGATTCTACTACAAGCATAAAATCCGCGTTGAGAGGCGCTTTCCACTTTATCGGCATAAAATCGACGTCGTATGCCTTTTCCAAAGCCTTCTGCGCCTTTGCATAGCCGAACCGCGCTACAGAGTCTATATTATCGGTGCCGACAACCTCTCTCATAAACTTCTGGAGCATATAGTTGTCTTCTATCGTGCATCTCTGGGAGCCTATCGCTCCTATGGCCGAAGGGCCGTATTTTCCCTTTATATCTTCGAGCCTCTTTGCGACATATTGGAGGGCCTCCTCCCATGATACGGGAACGAGTTTCCCGTCCTTCTTTATCATGGGCGTGGTAATTCTGTTTTCGGAATATATGTAGTCGAACCCGAACCTGCCCTTGCCGCAGAGATTGCCTTCGTTTATGCCTATGCCGTCTTTACCCCTTGCCCTTATTATCCTTCCTTCTCTGAGGCTCAAGTTTGTAGTGCATCCGCATCCGCAGTAAGGACATATTGCTTCGTATTCGTCCATATACCATACCCTTGACCTGAACCTGTAAGGCTTGGCCCCGAGGGCGCCCACAGGACACGCATCTATGCACTGGCCGCAGAATTCGCAGTTCAGGGTCTCTTCGAAGGCAGGGCTCACCTTTGTCTTAAAGCCCCTCCCTATAAGGTTGATAGCTCCTACTCCCTGATGTTCGGCGCACACCCTGACACACTTGCCGCACAATATGCACCTGTTAGGATTCCTCTCTACTATGGGCGCATCGACCCTTTCCGGGTCGTGCTTTCTTTCCGCAGTGAACCTGCTCTGGGAAGGCCCGTATTTGAAGGCAAGGTCCTGAAGGTCGCACTCGCCCGCCTTGTCGCATATAGGGCAGTCGAGCGGGTGATGCACGAGCAGGAGTTCGAGCACGGTCTTCCTCGCCTTTGCAAGTTTCGGGGTTTCGGTATGAACGATCATCCCGTCTTCCGCAGGGGTTGAGCACGCGGCAAAGAGCCTTTTCTGCCCTTCGAGTTCGACAACGCACAGCCTGCATCCGCCGTAAGGCTTAAGCCTTCTGTCATAGCACATGTTAGGTATGTAGATGCCGTTTTTCTGCGCAGCCTGAAGAATGGTCATTCCCTGCTCCGCCTTTATGTTTTTCCCGTTTATCGTAAGCTCTATTATTATATCTTTCGGCATATCTTACTCCTCCTTCGCCGCTATAGCCGCGGTGTAAATCTCTTTGAGCGCTTCCTGATCGGTAGTTTCCATAAGCCTTTCCCTCAGACTCCTCGGGCCTATCTTTATGGAGTCGAATTTGCATGCCTCATAACACGAGCGGCATTGTATGCACTTGGACTGGTCTATGCGGTGGGGAACCTTCTTCTCTCCTGAAACCGCGTTTTGCGGGCATACCCTCTTGCACGCGCCGCATGCCTTGCATTTCTCTTCATCCACATAAAATGTGCATAGCTCTTTACAAACGCCTGTCTTGCACCACTTCTCATTTATATGAGATTCGTATTCGTCCCTGAAATATTTTATGGTCGTAAGAACCGGGTTCGGCGCGGTCTGTCCCAATCCGCAAAGGGACGTGGCGATTATGTCCTGTGAAATATCCTGAAGTAATTCTATGTACTCTTCCTTGCCCCTGCCCTCGGTTATGTTAGTCAGGATATCGAGCATTACGGTAGTTCCTATTCTGCAAGGAGGGCACTTGCCGCATGACTCATCGGTAGTAAACTCAAGGAAAAACTTTGCAACGCTCACCATGCAGTTGAGGTCGTTCATCACGACCATACCGCCCGACCCGACGATCGCCCCTGTCTGGACGATGTCTTCATATGTTACCGGCGTGTCGAGAAGATATTCCGGGATACAGCCGCCCGAAGGGCCCCCTAACTGCACCGCCTTGAATTTCCTGTTCTTGGATATGCCGCCTCCGATATCGTAGATTATCTTTCTTAACGGGATTCCCATCGGAACTTCTATAAGTCCGACATTATTTATTGCACCTGTAAGGGCAAAGACCTTTGTGCCCGTGGATTTTTCGGTTCCGAGGCTCCTGTACCAGTCGGCGCCGTTAAGTATTATCTGGGGTATGTTCGCGTATGTTTCGACATTGTTAAGCACCGAAGGCTTATCCCAAAGCCCTTTCTGTGCAGGGAACGGAGGCCTCGGCCTCGGCATGCCCCTCTTGCCCTCGATTGAACGCATAAGCGCGGTCTCTTCTCCGCAGACGAACGCGCCCGCGCCTAGATATATCTCGATATCGAGGTTAAAGCCGGTGCCCAGAATGTTCTCTCCCAAAAGCCCGTATTCCTTTGCCTGATTTATCGCAAGCTGCAATCTGTGAACCGCGAGCGGATATTCGGCCCTGACGTATATATAACCTTTATCCGCTCCGATAGCCTTCGCGCCTATTATCATTCCCTCGAGCACGACATGGGGATCTGCCTCCATAATGCTCCTGTCCATGAATGCGCCGGGGTCTCCCTCGTCTCCGTTGCATAGGATATATTTCCGGTCGCCCTTAACCCTCGAGCATAATTCCCACTTCATTCCGGTAGGGAAACCCGCGCCTCCCCTTCCCCTGAGGCCCGAGCGTTTAAGCTCATCTATAACCTGTTCTGGAGTCATTTCGGTCAATGCCTTGGCAGCGGCCTGATAACCGTCTCTCGCGATGTATTCGTCGATCTTTTCCGCGTCGATAAGACCCTTGTTCCTCAAAGCCCTCAGAACCTGAAGGTTGAAAAACGGGATATCACGCATGAGCGGGATCGTCTGCTTCTTGACCGGTTCTTTATACAGAAGGCGTTCGACAGGCCTTCCCTTAATAAAGTGCTCCTCGATAATAACCGGAACGTCGCTGACCGTAACCTTCTCGTAAAAGATGTCTTCGGGATAAACCGTCATTACAGGGCCCTGCGCGCAAAAGCCGTTGCATCCCGTAACAACTACGTTTATTTCGTTTTCGAGACCTCTATTTCTAAGCTCATCTATTAAGGCGTTCTTTACCTTTAAGCTGCCGCCGGCTATACAGCCGGTGCCGCCGCAGAGCATAACGCTTGTACGATATTTTTCCATCTCTCCTCCATTATTAGCTTATAGCTGATAGCTCATAGCAAAAACCATGAGCCATGAACCATGAGCTATTTTAATATGCCGTTTCGCTGCCTACAACAAGGGCGTAATCTTGAACCGCGTTGCCTTCCATCACATGCTCTTTAAATATCTTCCGTATCTTTTCTTCGTTAAGCTGAACGTATTTAACGGGCGCTTCGTTTATTATTTCCACGGTAGCCATGGGCTCTTTGCTGCAGAGCCCGGCGCATCCGGAATTCGTCACGATAACATCCTTCACGTTGTTTTTGTTGATCTCGTCAAGCACGGCCTCCATTACCTTTCTCGCTCCGGCAGCTATGCCGCAGGTGCCCATGTGGACCGTTATCTTAGCCCTCGAACCGCCCTCCCTCAGTGTGAGCGTCGATTTGTATTCTTCCTTTATCTTTTTTAAATCATCCACCGTAAGTCTGGCCATACATTCCTCCTATTCGAATTCCTTCAACAGGTCTAACGTCTTAACCGGATTGATAGAGCCGTGCGTGTCCTTGTCTATCACGACAACCGGCGCAAGGCCGCACGCCCCGAGGCACCTGACGGTCTCGAGGGAGAACTTCTTGTCCGAGGTAATGCCCCCGACATCGAGCTTGAGGCCGTCGCTGAATTTCTTTACTATCTCCTCCGCGCCTTTTACATAACAGGCCGTTCCGAGGCACACTCTTATGTTGTGCTTGCCCTTGGGCTTCATCGTGAAAAACGAATAGAACGATACCACGCCGTGAACCTCGCTGACAGGTATCTTCAGGCCCCCGGCAATATGCCTCTGCACTACCGGAGGCAGGTAGCCCACAAGCTCCTGAGCCTCCTGAAGCACCGGTATAAGGCTGCCTGGCTTATGCTTGTACTTATTTATCACGGCATCAAGCTTTGCGGAAACCTCCTCCGTATAAACCTCAACCTGAGGCTCCGGAGTTACTCCCCTTTTCTTAAGATCTATGGCATTGCCGGTAACTTCTAAAAGGTGCGTAGGCGAGAACGGTTTCGGAAGGTAATCTATTATCCTCAGCCTCAGCGCCTCTTTTATGCTTTCCTGCGACGGATAGCCTGTTATAACTATTATGTTTATATCCGGATTCTTCTCCCTCGCCTGCTTCATAAACTCTATGCCGTCCATCTCCGGCATCTTGATGTCGGTAATAACGAGATCGTAGAAGTTCCTGTCGAGCAGCGACAGCGCCTCCTTTGCGGACGTGGCCGTATCAACGCCGTATCCCTCAGGCGACAAAATCCTCTCACAGCTCTTCAGAACTATCTGTTCGTCATCCACCACAAGGATATTTCCCTTCATCCTCTATCCTCCTTATCACTTGATTGTATCTATCCTTACAAGCCATAGGAACCAGCCTTCGCTCAAATGGTCCTTCAGCAAAGAGCATATGGCGTCATTGGCATGCGAGTTTACACTTTTCACGACTCCTGTCATGGGGGCCTTTATGTCGTAGGTGATGATATTCCTTCCGCCGCTTATAAGCTGGGCGAACGTCTCACCGCTTACGACCTCTTTCAGACTCTTCCTTATATCGACATACAAAAGCTGGCCTCCGGCCAGGAAGTTCCTCACGTCTATCCCTATCTCCCACATCCCTCCCTGAACCGGCCGCGCCCACGTGCCGTCTTTGTAATAGACTGTAAGATTATCCATTTCCGAGGAAGGCACAACGTAGTCTCTGAACTGGTCTATATACGCCTTCTTTAATATCCAGCCCCTCTTATCAAACACCCTCTTTGCGACGTTCATCATAAAGTCCGGAGTAAAAGGCTTTTCAAGATACTCTAAAGCGCCGAGCCTTATCGACTCCTTTGCATCGTCGAGAGAAGGATAACCTGTAATGACCACGACGTCCGCCTTAGGCTGGATTGTCTTGGCCTCCTGCACGACCTTAAGGCCGTAGACGTCCGGAAGCCTTATGTCCGTTATCACAAGGTCGAACTCCTCATTAGATACCTTGTCTATCGCGCCTTCCCCGTCTTCGACCGTAAATACCGTAAACCCCTCGGCTCCGAGTATCCTCTTGCAGCTAAGGCCTATAACAGGGTCGTCGTCTACGACCAGTATGCGTTGTTTCTCCATACATGCCCCCTTTAAAAGTTTGTCCGGAATATACAGAGCAATATTGATGCCAGTTGTAAAAAGGCGTATTCTTCCTATTTTACACGTCCTGATATAAAAAAGTGTATATTTTTTTAATACATGCCGGACAAGGCCGTTAGCCCTTCAACAGCCTGATATCCCTGAAGATAAGCGCAAAAATACGGCAAGGCGGGTTGTGTATATTTTTTGATTACAGTGAATGCACTTCAGGTTACATAGCAAGGCGAAAACAATCTAATTATCCTCTAATCTGGAACCGTTGCCGTCAGAAAGCATCCTCTCTACGGAAGGTATAAGCTTTATCTTGACAATAACCTTATCGCCCCTTTTTATATAATCAACATCGAGCACATCGGAAACCCCGAAAGTAAGCGGACGGTATAACGGCCTCAGCTCGTATCCTATTGTAACGCCCTTTTCATCGATAATCCTGCTTAATTGGGTCCGGTAAAACGAACTGTGCCAGCTTACGAAGTGTTCGGCCTCTTTAAACGCTTCCTTTGCATGAACGCCCTTTTTAATCCTGTAGTCGAATTCGGGCGCGTAAGGCTCAAAGCTGTAACCGTCCCCTTCTATATCGAGGATGGCTACTGTCTCTATATCATTTGAATGCCTGCTGCCGTAAAGGATAAGGGTAAAGCTGCCGGCAAGCTCTTTATATTCGGACGGCTCTGTCCTGATAAACCTGTCCGTTGCGCAGGAACCGAGAAATGCTAATACTAAAATGCATACAAGAGCCGAGGTGTATCTCATACTATAATGATAGCACGGCATGCTCACATTTCAAAGCCGGATATCTGGTCCCGAAAAATAGACATAGACATTAGCATACCACTTGATTAGCCTATTTAAAGGCATTTTAAAAATTGTTTAAGTAGCAAGCCAATTGAGAATGTTCTGTATTTTGCCTTTGCTGCCCTTTACTGTCTC
>JAJYVD010000047.1 GCA_021792185.1 Nitrospirota bacterium
TCATCCGTGGAGAAAGACATATAGAAAAACGGCGGCAATGATAAATAATCCTCCTTTGGAGGCAGCAGCATAAAACCGGACATTTCTATTTTGGTAAAAATAGGACATTTCTAAATTGGCTTGACAGCGATATCCGGCAAACTTGATTTTTAAAAAACAAAGTCATTATAATCATTGGATTTGGCGCGAAAGAAGAGGAGGGTAAGGTGAAGAAGAAGGATATTAAGGTTCTCTTGGTAGACGACGAAGTCGATTTTGTTAATACGCTTGCCCAGAGATTGAAGATGAGGGAGCTTTTGGTAGATACCGTTTATGACGGCGAACAGGCGCTGTCATTCATAAAGAAGATAGAACCGGATGTCATCGTGCTCGATCTCAAAATGCCGGGGCTTCACGGCATCGAGGTGCTCAGGGAAGTTAAAAACCTGAAGCCGAACATACAGGTCATTATTCTCACAGGGCACGGCACCGACAAGGACGAAGAGGAGGCAAGGAAGCTTGGAGGTTTTGATTTTCTAAGGAAGCCTGCCGACATAGACCTTCTGGTCGCCAAGATCAAAGAGGCGTTTGCCGAAAAGCTCGAACGCGCCATGACCGCAATCACCTTTGCCGAAGAAGGCGCCTTTGACACGGCCCGGAAAATAATCAAGAAAGAAGAGTAATTTAAGGAGGTAACTGAAATGTCTGAAGATATAAAAGCCAGTGTGTTGGTTGTCGATGACGAGGAGCAGTTTCTCGACGTATTCTCAAAAAGGCTCGAGGGGCGGGGACTTAAGGTTGATAAGGCTGTCAGCGGAGAAGAAGCGTTGAATCGAGTAAAAGGCAAGGACTTCGATACTATTATCCTCGACATGATGATGCCCGGCATAAGCGGGCTCGATACCCTGAAAAAACTTAAAGAAGAAAATCCCGACGCGCAGATAATAATTCTCACCGGCCACGCTACGGTCGAAAAAGGCGTTGAGGCTATTAAGGCGGGCGCGGTGGATTTCCTCGAAAAACCTGTGGATATAAATAAGCTTCTCGAGAAAATAGGAGACGCGCAGCATAAAAGAATGATCATCGTGGAAAAGAAGAGCGAAGAGGCGGTTAAAGAACTCCTGAAGACAAAAGGCTGGTAAGGCAGAGCATATAGAGACTTGATAAGGAGGAGCTTGGAATGTCGTATGGTCGTTTCATAGTAATGTGTATCGCTGTAGTTTCAATCGGTCTTTGTTTATGTTTTTCGGGATTAGCGGAGAGCGGGCAGCAGGCAGCGGAAATGTCTCCCGACAGTTCAGCTACCCCGTGGTGGGTATGGCCGCTGGTATTGTTTGTCGTAACATTTGTACTCGGAATTGCGGCTGTTTTAGGCGGCGTGGGCGGAGGAGTGCTTTTTGTCCCTATCATCGGAGGGTTTTTTCCGTTCCATCTCGATTTTGTGAGGGGCGCCGGTCTTCTGGTCGCGCTTGCAGGCGCATTGGCCGCAGGCCCCGGACTTCTTAAAAAGGGAATGGCGGATTTGCGTCTTGCGATTCCTGTTGCCGTTATAGCGTCATCCTGCGCGATCGTCGGCGCAATGATAGGGCTTGCGCTTCCGGCAAATGTTATTCAGACCGCATTAGGCATTACCATTCTGGGCATTGTCGCGATAATGCTTATTGCAAAAAAGTCCGAATATCCTGATGTGAAGCAGGCCGATGCCCTTTCTACCGCACTCAGGATAAACGGGATTTATCATGAGGTTTCCACGGGGCAGGAGGTTAACTGGAAGGTTCACAGGACTCCTCAGGGGCTTGCGACATTTATCATAATCGGAGTTATGGCCGGCATGTTCGGCCTCGGCGCGGGATGGGCGAATGTGCCTGTGCTGAATTTATTAATGGGCGCGCCTTTGAAGGTATCGGTCGCAACGAGCAAATTCCTGCTCTCGATTACCGACGCATCCGCCGCCTGGATTTATGTCAACAACGGAGCGGTGCTGCCGATGATGGTTGTGCCGTCGATTATCGGAATTATGCTCGGTTCTATCGTAGGCGTGAGGATTCTCGCAAAAACCAAACCTACCGCCATCAGATATATGGTTATATGCCTGCTCCTTTTTGCAGGGACAAGGGCGCTGCTTAAGGGCCTCGCTATCTGGAAATAAAAGGAGAAATTATATGGAGAAGAAATTAAAAGCGACGGAAGAGCAGTTAACATACGCAAAAATTCTTGACATGGGCATGAAAATAGGATTGCTTGCCCTTATTATTACATTTATTGTTTATATCTCAGGCGTTCTGACTCCCCATATTCCCGTGAATGACATTTCAAAATATTGGGGAATGCCGGTCCATCAATACCTCGAGGCCGCAAATATCCCTCACGGCTGGGGATGGCTCGGAATGATAGGGAAGGGCGATTTCCTGAACTTCACGGGTATAGCATTCCTTGCAGGCATTACTGTTATATGCTACATTGCGATTATACCGATACTGTTCAGGAAAAAAGATACGGTATACGGCGTGCTCGCGATAGTCGAGGTTCTTGTCCTGGTGCTTGCGGCGTCCGGAATACTTAAGTCAGGAGGACATTGATATGAGCGATACGACAATATGCCCGATAAAAGAGCACGGGAAAATACTTGTCGCCACCGACGGTTCGGATTTCAGCAAGGCGGCTGTTTGCCAGGCTATAAATCTCGCGAAGATATGTTCGAGCAAGATTTACGCGATATCCGTTGTTGAAGTTAACCAGGAGTTCGAGTCTCTTGCCCCTAATGTTGTAGAAAAAATGGAGAAAGAGACCAAAGAGCATCTTGACGGCGTTAAAGCTCAAATATCAAAAGAAGGGATCGAATGCGAGACAATAGTCCATCAGGGCGAAGAGCCTTATGAATTTATAGTTTCCGAGGCGGAGAAGAACAATGTTGACATTATAGTAATGGGCAGCCACGGAAGGACAGGGCTGAAAAGACTCTTGATGGGCAGCGTTACTTCGAGGGTTATAGGACACGCGCCTTGTTCCGTTTTGGTTGTAAAAGAAAAGAAATAAAAATTCAGGCTATTCAAAAAAAGGCAGCCCACGGGCTGCCTTTTTTTATTGGGAATTTTGTTAAAGTATTAGGGTCTGATAAATCGATTAAGGACGGTGCGCCATGAAAGCAAAGGATCTGATGATACCGCTTCGAGAGTATTTAAGGCCGGAGAACACCTTGAAAGAAGCAGTAAATATTTTAAGGACAGCGAAGAGGGGAGAAGAAAAGGTCGGTGTCAAGGGGCTTTCGGTCCTCGATGAAAAGGGCAAGCTCGTCGGGATGCTCTCGATGAGGGACATTTTAAGGGCAGTATTCCCTTTTTATCTGTCCATGATGGATCTGGGAGATTTTACATGGGACGGCATGGTAGAAAGCATAGCCAGGAAATCCTCGAACAGAAAAGTCGGAGAGGTGATGAGCAAAGTCGTAATAAGCGTTGACGAAGGCGCGTCCTTAATGGAGTGCGTTGACCACATGATAAAGCACAATATTAAAAGGCTTCCTGTTGTCGATAAGTCCGGCAAGACTGTCGGAATGATATACGAAAGGGATGTGTTCTTTGAAATCACAAAGGCAATGCTCGATGAAAACAGCGGAGGTGCGAAATGACCCATGAAGTCGCCGCCTCTTCGCAGCCCTTTGTAATGGATACGGCATTCTGGACTGCTACGGCAATATTCCTGCTGGCATACGCGGCGATCATATCCGAAAAGATACACAAGACAATCATCGCGATATTCGGGGCGGGATTAATCCTTGTCTTTAAGATACTTCAACAGCACGAAGCCTTTCATATCGAAGAATTCGGAATAGACTGGAACGTCATATTCCTCCTCATCTCCATGATGGTAATAATCAACCTTATGAGACCGACAGGAGTATTCGAGTATATAGCCATCAAAAGCGCCAAATGGGGGAAAGGCGAACCTTTCAGGATAATGGCCATATTTGCCGTTGTTACGGCAGTTTTGAGCGCATTTTTGGATAACGTAACGACCGTATTGCTTATAACTCCGGTCACCCTTCTGATAGCCGACGCCCTTGAAGTCGATCCGATACCGTATCTCATCTCATGCGCTCTGGCTTCGAATATCGGCGGAACGGCAACGCTAATCGGCGACCCGCCTAACATAATGATAGCCTCAAAGGCGCAGCTCGATTTCATGGCCTTTATATATCATCTTGCTCCTATCGTAGTTGTAATTATGGTCTTCTATCTGTTTGTCATTAAATTCATATGGGGCAAAAAACTTTCAACAAGGGAAGACCTTAAGCAAAGAATAATGGCAATGGATGAGAGAGAGGCGATAAAAGACCCTGCGATGCTGAAGAAATCTCTCTTTGTCCTCGCAGTTGTCTTAACCGGTTTTGTATTTCACGGAATGCTTCACTTTCAGCCTGCAACCGTAGCCTTGTTCGGAGCAGGGCTTTTGCTTCTGCTATCAAAGACCCATGAGCCTCACCACATACTCGCAGAGGTGGAATGGCCGACGATTTTTTTCTTTATGGGTCTCTTCATCATAGTCGGAGGAGTAGTGAAGGTAGGCCTTATCAAATGGATGTCCATGCAGATACTGGAGCTTACGCAGGGAAACATGTTCGCAACGAGCATGGTCGTAATGTGGTTTTCGGCATTTGCATCGGCAATAGTTGACAATATCCCGTATGTAGCTACGATGAACCCCCTGATAGTAGATATGGCAAGGCAGCTTTGGCCTAACCTTTCCGGGACCCAGCTTTTGCAGCATCCTGATTTAATGCCGCTCTGGTGGTCGTTGGCTCTCGGCGCGTGTCTCGGCGGAAACGGCTCTGCCATTGGAGCATCTGCAAACGTAATAGTAGTAGGAATGTCCGAAAAGGCCGGAAGGAAAATATCGTTTATGAAATTCATGGCTTACGGAATGCCCATTATGATAATGACGGTAATAATCTCAACGATATATGTGTGGCTCAGATATTACGTGTTAAAGGTGTAAGCGGCTGCTCGGAATGCCGATATAATTGACAGATATAGCGGTAAATCTAATATAATTAAGAGATTTTTGTTTTAAAAAGGATAATCTTGGAGATAATTACGGCATCGCCTCTCACTACAGCCGGAGCTTCTATCGCTCTTTTGTTTTTAACCGCAGTTGCTGCGCCTCTTCTAAGACGGAAGCAGGAATTGATGATAACCCTAAGCTTCTATTCCGCTGCCGCTGCCTCCCTGCTTGCCGCTGTCTCGGGAATGCTGGCGGCAAACAGCGGGATTGCGGAACAATCCATTCTTCCGATAGGTCTTCCGGACCTTCCTTTTCATTTGCGTCTCGATGCCCTTTCAGGCTTTTTCATGACCGTTATAGGATTGCTCTCTTTTTTCGTTTCAATATATTCTGTAGGATATGTTAAGGGTTTTATAGGCAGCAGGCCGGTAACAAGGCTTATTGTCTTTTACTGTATTTTTATCGCGGGCATGTTCATGGTGGCGCTCGCTGACGATGCCCTCTTTTTTCTCGTCTCATGGGAGGTTATGGCCGCGGCGTCTTATTTTCTCGTAATGTTCGAAGACGAGAAGACCGCCAACAGGAGAGCCGCCTTTCTCTATATGGTTGTAGCTCATGTGGGCGCCATAGCCATACTTTTATCCTTCGGCGTTATGGCCGGATTATCCGCGGGCTTCGAGAATTTCAGCGGCTTTACCTTCGATGCCATGAGACAGGCTGAGTTTCCGGTGCGGTGGGCTACGGCGGCGTTTCTTCTCGCGTTTTTCGGTTTCGCGGCCAAGGCCGGAGCTATCCCTCTGCATGTCTGGCTTCCTGATGCCCATCCCGTGGCTCCCTCCAATATATCCGCGCTTATGAGCGGCGTGATGCTCAAGACAGCGATATACGGAATGCTGCGCGTAACCTTCGATCTGATAAGCAGCTTTCCATGGTGGTGGGGCGCTATAGTCCTGACCATAGGCCTGCTGTCGGCGGTTATGGGAGTTTTGTATGCCTTGATGCAGCACGATTTAAAGCGGCTCCTCGCTTATTCCTCCGTTGAGAATATCGGAATAATTTTAACAGGCATAGGGCTTGCCATGATATTCGTATCGTTCAACCTGCCTGTAATGGCCGCCCTTGCGATGACGGCGGCGCTTTATCATACCCTTAACCACGCGATGTTCAAGGGTCTGCTGTTTATGGGAGCGGGCGCGGTTCTTCACGCAACGCACAAGCGCGATATGGATGAGATGGGAGGTCTTATACACCGCATGCCGTGGACCGCGGCTTTATTCCTCATAGGCTGCATATCGATATCGGCATTGCCTCCCTTTAACGGTTTTGTTTCAGAATGGCTCACTTTTCAGGCATTCCTTCTTTCCCCGTCCCTGCCTAACCAGATTATGAAGCTTTTTATGCCGATGGCCGCGGCTCTGCTTGCCCTTACCGCGGCACTGGTAGCCGTTGCATTCGTAAAGGTCTTCGGCGTCACATTCCTCGGACACAACAGGAGCGGAGATATAAGCCATGTACATGAGGTTGACAGACATATGCGCGCCGGAATGATAATGTCCGCTGTTGCCTGCCTCGCGCTCGGCATCCTCCCCTCTTTATTTATAGGATGGACGGATATTCTTATCGAGCAGATGGCCGGAGCTCGTTTAAGCACATCTGCCTCGGCAGGAGGGTGGCTCTGGCTTACTCCAATAGCGCCGGAGCGCGCTTCTTATTCGGGATTCATGGTCTTTGCGGGAATACTCGCCGTTTACGGTATTGTATACGCAATTTTGCATGTCAACCCAGGCAAGATACGCAGGGGCGCGATATGGGACTGCGGTTTCGAGAAGCTTACCAACCGCATGCAGTACAATTCGGTCTCTTTTTCGATGCCTATACGCAGGATATTCGGTTTTCTGTTTTTCATAAAGGAAGATGTCCAGATAACGAAGGCGCCCCATCCGGTCTTTCCGGTAAAGCTTCATTATTATCTCAGGATAAGGGACCGTTTCTGGTTCTGGCTTTACATGCCTGTATCTAAGGCCGCATTCTGGGTTTCCCGTAAAGTAGGCAGGCTTCAGCAGGGACGCATACAGGTATACCTTATTTATTCGTTTTTGACGATTATCGTGCTTTTGCTGGTGAAGTCGCTATGAACGGAAGTATAGTCGAAATACTGCAAATAGTTATTCTTATAGGACTCGCCCCCGCGTTTGCGGGATGGATAAAGGTAGTAAAGTGCCGGATGCAGGGAAGGACATCGCCCGGTCTTTTCAGGCCTTACCGCGATCTTGCGAAGCTCTTTTCAAAGGATATAGTCCTTGCCGAAAACGCCTCGTGGATATTCCGTTTTACACCCTACCTCGTTTTCGGCACTGTCATAATAGCCGGTGCGGTAGTGCCTATGCTTTCTACAAACCTGCCGCTTTCCCTTACGGCGGATGCGATCGTATTGGTAGGCCTCTTCGGGATAGCCCGTTTTTTTACGGCGCTCGCGGGGATGGACATAGGCACGGCTTTCGGAGGCATGGGATCGAGCCGCGAAATGATGGTGGCCTCTCTTGCCGAGCCCGCGATGCTGATGGCGATATTCACGGTATCTCTGCTGTGCGGCTCTACGTCCCTGTCGGGCATAGCCGGAACCGTTTCGGGCGCAGGTTTTATCGCGAAGCCGTCTCTCGCATTCGCTTTCTTCGCATTTGTGCTTATCGCACTCGCGGAAAACGGCAGGATACCCGTTGACAATCCAGCCACGCATCTCGAATTGACTATGCTGCACGAGGCTATGATACTGGAATATTCCGGAAGGCATTTAGCCCTTATAGAATGGGCCGGCATGATGAAGCTGTTTCTTTTTATGGCGATAGGAAGCGCTCTCTTCTTTCCGTTCGGCATTGACGCAGCCGATAATATCTCCGGCATTCCGCAAGCTTTCGTCTTCCTGGTCGTTAAGCTCGGCGCGGCAGGCGTAGTGCTCGTATTAATAGAGACGGGTCTCGCAAAGATGAGGCTCTTCAGGCTTACCGAATTTTTAGGCAGCGCGTTTTTAATGGCCACGCTCGGGATGCTTTCATTTTTTATTTTGGAGTGACGATGGATTTACAGACGGCAGCTCAGATAAACAGTTTTCTGGCGGCATTCGTGCTTCTCACGGCATTCGGCATGCTCGCGCAGAAGAGGATATACAGTCTCATACATCTATTCGCGTGGCAGGGCTTTTTCCTTTCGATCAATACGGCTATCGTAGCTTATGTCGCAGGAAAGCACCACCTCTATATATCCTCGGTGCTGACCCTTTCCCTGAAGGTGATAGCCCTTCCTTATATCCTTCACATCCTCGTCGTGAAGCTGAAAATAAGGAAAGAAGTGGAAACCATGGTGAATATCCCGACCACAATGCTTATAGGAATAGCCCTCGTTATATTCTCTTATTACCTCACCGCGCCCGTAACCGAGCTTTCAAGGCTTATAACGAGGTCTACCATCGCGGTCGCTCTTGCCACCGTTATGATAGGGCTGCTGATGATGATAACCCGTAAAAAGGCGGTTACCCAGATTATAGGTTTCCTCGCTATGGAAAACGGGCTCTTTTTCGCGGCCACAAGCGCGACGTACGGAATGCCCCTTGTCGTAGAACTGGGCGTTGCCCTTGACGTGCTGATAGCGGCGTTTATATTCGGCATATTTTTCTTTCATATACATACCACCTTTGACAGCCTCGATGTCGAACAGATGACGCGTCTGAAGGAGGGAGACTGAATGATACTGCTGATTTTACTCGGGGTTCCTCTTTTTGCCGCAGCCGCGCTCGTTTTCGTGGGGGACAGGAGACTTGCTCCTGAAGTGAACATTGCGGGGTCGGCCGCCACTTTCGCGGCGGGCCTCGGACTGGCTTTTCAGGTGTACGGGCAAGGCCCGATGACCGCCGGCGGGAATTTCTTCTTCGTAGACGCGTTTAACGTCTATCTCGCGGTGCTTACATCGTTCGTCTCCATGACCACTGCCGTTTTCAGCAGGAGATATATGCGAAGGGAGCGCGAGCACGGCAGGGTCGGGCATTGGGGCATGAGGTTTTATCACTCCATGTTCCAGCTTTTTATATTCGCTATGCTTCTGTGCCTTCTTACGAACAATATAGGCGTTCTCTGGATAGCAATGGAGCTTGCTACCCTTTCGACCGTTCTTCTGGTTTCCCTTTACCGCACTCCCACGGCGATCGAGGCCGCGTGGAAATATTTCATACTCTGCGGCGTAGGAATTGCCCAGGCTCTTTTCGGAACGGTGCTTCTTTATTTCGCCGCTGAAAAGGTGCTCGGAGAGGGAGGAGAGGCTCTTTTGTGGACTAACCTCAGTCAGGTCAGCGACAAGCTTGAGCCTACTGTTCTGTCTCTCGCCTTTGTTTTTCTGATGGTCGGCTACGGCACCAAGGTAGGGCTTGTGCCCCTTCACAACTGGCTTCCCGACGCGCACAGCGAAGGGCCCACGCCCATATCGGCGGTGCTTTCAGGCCTCCTGCTCAATATAGCGCTTTACGCTCTGGTCAGGTGCAAAACCCTTGTTGACGGCTCCACCCATTCGCACAGGGCCGGAGATATAATGATGTGGTTCGGAATAATATCGATAATAGTAGCCGCCTTTTCACTACTCAGGCAGAAGGATATAAAACGAATGTTTTCGTATTCGTCCATAGAGCACATGGGGATAGCGACATTCGCGTTCGGTCTCGGAGGCCCCATAGCCACGTTCGGAGCGCTTTTGCACATGCTGGTTCACAGCCTCGCTAAATCTTCGATATTCTTTACGGTAGGCCACGCTTCACAGATGAATAAGACCCAGGAGATGGACAGAATACGCGGACTTATCAAGGGCAACCCTCTCGTAGGGTGGGGGCTTATACTTGGAGCTATGGCAATAGTAGGAATGCCTCCTTTTGGAGTGTTCACGAGCGAGTTTTTGATATTGACCGCGACGATGAAAGACGCCCCTCTAATGACGCCCTTTCTGCTGCTCGGTCTCGGAGTGGCTTTCGCGGCGATTTTGAGGAGGGTGCAGTTCATGGTGTCGGGAGATGTTCCTTCTTACCAAAAGCCGATGAAGGCCGCGCATCTGCCTGTGGTAGTGCATATGGCCTTGGTTTTGCTGATAGGGCTTTATATGCCCGTTTTTCTTAATCAGTGGTTTCACAGGGCAGTGGAGATATTAAAATGAGCATTCTTAAAGACGCGATAATTTCGGCGCTCGGAGCGGACGCTCAATTCAGGGACGACTACCAGCGCCCGTCATCGACGGCGTTCTGTACCGTGCCGAAAGGCAAGTTCGCGGAAGCCGCAAAGGCGATGAAAAAGTCTTACGCGTTCCTTGCGGCTGAATGGGCTGCGGAAGAAACGCCGTGGTTCGCTATTTTCGCATGTTACAGATGGCGGGAGGAATACCTGATAGTAAAGGCCGTTACGACGATGGACGACCCGTCATTCCCGAGCATTACAAAAAGATACCTTCCCGCGTACCGCTTTGAGCGGCAGATGCACAGCCTGATGGGAGTTGTGCCTGCGGGACATCCGGATTTAAGGCCGTGGATAAAATTCGAGGATTGGCCTCAGGACGCGTACCCTTTGCGTAAATCCTTTAATACTTCCAAGCCTCTTCCGTACGAGAAAGGAGAGTACAGGTGGGTCAGGGCCGAAGGAGAAGGCGTGTATGAGATTCCCGTAGGACCCGTGCATGCCGGTATTATCGAACCCGGACATTTCCGTTTTCAGGCTGTAGGCGAGATGGTCGTGAATCTCGAAGAGAGGCTCGGTTATGTGCATAAGGGCATAGAAAAGAGATTCGAATCCATGTCGTGGCAGGACGGCGTTAAGCTTGCGGCACGTGTTTCAGGAGATACCACGGTTGCGCACAGCATCGCTTATTCGATGGCCGTTGAGTCCATGACGCGCTGTGCTGTTCCTGAGAGGGCGCATTGGCTCAGGGCGTTATTTCTCGAAAGAGAGCGGATTGCGAATCATCTCGGAGACTTAGGCGCTATCTGCAATGACGCGGCTTTTGCCTTTATGCTTTACCAGCTTTCATATCTCAGGGAGATAATGCTACGCACGAATCATAAGCTTTTCGGACACCGTTTCGTAATGGACAGGGTAATACCCGGAGGGGTAAGCGTTGATATAAGCGAACACGGGAAAAAAGAGATTTTATCGGAGCTTGAGAATATTTTAAAAAATTTCGAGAAGCTTATTGTTATTTATGACGAGAGCTCTTCTCTTGAAGACAGGGTGAGGGATACCGGAAGGCTTGCTCCGGAACAGGCGCGCCAATTGTGCTCTGTAGGCATTGTGGCGAGGGCGAGCGGGCTCAATGTGGATTGCAGGCTGTTCAATCCGTTCCCTCCTTATGACAGGTTTGAGATAAGCGTTCCAGTGCTTATTTCCGGAGATGTCCACGCGCGCGCATGGGTAAGGGTCGAGGAGATAAGAGAATCAATACGCATAATCCGCTATATTCTTGACAATATCCCTGACGGCCCTGTCTCAACGGCCATAGAAAATCCCGCGCCCGGCCTTGCCGGATTCTCAGCGGTCGAGGGCTGGCGGGGAGAGATCATCTATTGGCTTCAGTCGGGGGCTGACGGCAGTATAAACCGCTGCATGGTCAGAGACCCGTCTTCCGTAAACTGGCTCGGGCTTGAACAGGCAATACCGGGCAATATAGTGCCGGATTTCCCTCTCTGCAACAAGAGCTTTAATCAATCGTATTCGGGGCATGACCTATGATAAGGATACTTCGCCAGATATTCAGGACCGGAATAGTAACCGAGCCTTTGCCGCCTGTCGTGGAAGAAGAGATAGAGGTGATAGGGGCCAAGCTTGAGGAAATAATAAAGAAGCGGTTCAGGGGCAGCCTTACGATCAGGCAGGTTGATGCCGGCTCCTGCAACGGCTGCGAGCTTGAGATACACGCGATTAACAACTCTGTTTATAACTGCGAGCGTTTCGGTATTCATTTTACAGCTTCACCGAGGTTTGCTGATATGCTTCTTGTTACCGGCCCCGTATCGCGGAATATGGAAATAGCCCTGAAAAGGACTTATGACGCAACCCCTACACCAAAGCTTGTTGTGGCTGTGGGAGATTGCGGATGCAACGGAGGCGTATTCGGAGAGAGTTACGCGTCTTTAGGCGGGATAGATAAGGTGATTCCGGTGGATGTTTATATCAAGGGCTGCCCGCCGACACCGGCAGCGTTGCTGAATGGGATACTCAAGGCAATAGAAGCACGCCGTTAATTGCAGCTAACCGATTCCTGCATACTATTTGACTTTCAGGCAGGACGGGTATAATAATATAAAAATTCAAATGGGGGTGTGCATGAGAATGAAAATCCTGCTTATTATGATCTTTCTGTTTGCGTATGTGCCGCGTGCAGCGGCGGCTGATAATGTCTCACCGGCCGTAATCGAACTTTATCAGCAGACACGTAACGAAGTAGAAAGCCTGTCTCAAACTAAAGTCGGCACATACGCTAAAGATGTGCTCGATGAAGCACGCAAGAGCCTTTTTAAGGCGCAGGAAGGGCTTGCCGCCAAAAACGAGAAAGGCGTCAAGGAGGCCGTTGAGAAGGTTCAAATTGAAATGGTTCTTGCAAAGGTTAAAGCCGAAGAGAGAGAGGCAACCGAAAAAACGGGAATGACAAGGGCGAAGGTAAAAATGCTGGAGCAGAAGCTTGCAGACCTGCTTGGGGGGAAGGGGGGACAGAAATGAAGAGAATTTTGATTTTCGCTTTTGTTATCTTTGCGCTGATATGCGTTCAAAAAAGTTTTGCCGCAGATAAGGCCGAGATCGGTTCTCAGATCAATAAGGTAAAAGCCTCTATAGAGAAACTCAAATCCGAGGTGTCCGATACGACGACATTCGCCGAGGATATTCTGAAGGCTCAGCATTATATTAAGCTTGCCGAGGATGAATTGAACAAAAATATTACCCTTATCGGAAGCATAACAGGCAGTGTAAAAAGTGAGGCTGTCCCTACCATAAATCACTATATTTCGTTATCGGAGCTTACTATTGCGGTTGTCAAATCCAAGGTAGAGAAAATGAAACAGGAAAATGAAAACTCCGGGCTGGCGAAGCTTATCCCTGAACTTGAAGCTAAAATTAAGACGGTAGAGGATAAAAATGCAGAAATAAAGAGATTAAGGGGAATAATAGAGAAACCGAAAGAGGAGAACGCTCAACTCGAGAAAGAAATCGCTGCTCTGAAAAACGACAAGGCAAATCTGAGCGCTCAGGTCGAGACGTTGAATGCCTCTGTGGCCTCGCTTAAAAAGGAATTATCCGAAAAGACCAAGGCATATGAACATATTTCTATGGAAAACAAAAGTCTTAAAGACCAAACAAAGACGGCCGAAACTCAAAAGATTGCCGATATCACGCAGATGAAGGAGCAATTGAATAACTTGACCAAACTGAGAGACCTGTTATGGGAGACAGGCAAGGGCGGGTTTATAAGCAGGGTTTCCGAAAGGGATATTACCTTGATTATACCCCGGTCATACTTTATTAAGAACACACCGAAGGGGATAGGTCTTTCGCCCGAAGCCGAGAGGCATGTCCACTGGCTTTCTTCGGTGATGAACAGGTTCTCCGAATATAAGGTGGTTGTAAAGGTTTTCGGTTTCGGGCTGCCGGCAAAAAACGAAAATGTTAAGGCGACAGAGCAGATGGCAAAATTGATAAAAGGGGCTCTCGTTGAAAAAGGGGTAAACGCTTCATCCATAGAAGCCATAGGGGCAGGGGATGCCAAGCCGATTTTTTCACAGAAGGCTGTGGAGGAGAACAGGCGGGTAGAAATATCGTTTGTATATTAGCCGGTTATAAAATAACTATAGTTGACAGGGCGGTTAACGGCTTTTTTTAGCCGCTTTGAAAACTCTATTGCCGTCAATTGTCTTCAAACTCGTATTTTTCTCCAGACATATCCGCTTGACTTAAGAGAGGTGTTTGTTTTTATGGGAGATAACTATTAAAATAAAATATGGATTCAAATAGAAATTATAAATTTGCCTTTGTTTCTAACTCGGCCGAATTAGGCGAGTTGGTCAAATGCTACGCAGACCCCTCGACCGAGGATTTAGTAATAAAACTGGCAACAATGGAAGAAGCGGTCTCTGTGGCCAGGGAATTTCTTGATGAGGGTGTCGAAGTAATACTCGGAGGAGGGGGAACAGGGAGTTTGCTGGCACGGACCCTCGGTCAGCCCATTGTTAAGATTGCGAGAACATATGCGGACATAGTGCGTGCTCTTATTAAGGCAAAAAAATACGGTTCCTATATCGGTCTGACAAGCTTTGCTACGCCGACAGACGGCATCGAGATCTTCGAGGACCTGCTCTCTATAAAAATCCGTCAGATAGTTTTCAATACCACAGAGGAACTGATAAACGGCATATCGGTGGCCTTTGACGAAGGGGTTAAATGTATTGTCGGCGGAGGGGTTTGTAAAAAGATAATCACGTCCTTGGGAGGGGTTGGCATCATTGTCCTTCCTTCAAAAAGCGTGATTCTGCAGGCCCTTAGAGAGGCAAGGGCCATTGCTTCCGTACGGAGGAGGGAGCAGGAAGATGTAGCGCAACTTCGTACAATCCTTGAAACGATTAAAGAAGGGGTTATAGTGATCGACAAAGGAGGGAAGGTCAAGATATTCAATCAAATGGCCGCGGACATCTTCGGCACTGAATTGAAAGAGCGATTGGGGGAGCCTCTTCCAAATGTTATTAGGGGTACCGGGTTGCTAAAAGTTCTCAAAACAGGACTGCCGGAAATAGATATAATCCGTCGCGTAGGAGATGTGGATATTGTAATAAATACCATACCCATAGTTATCAGCGGTGAGATATTCGGTGTTGTAGCAACATTCAAGGAAGCTGCCAGGATCCAGAACATCGACAGAAAGTTAAAAGAGAAGCTCTATATCAAGGGATTTGTAACAAAACACACAATAGACCATATAAAAGGGGAAAGCCTGATAATGAGGCAGCTCCTCGATAGAACCAGAAAGTATGCGACAACCGATGCGACGATTTTAATCCAGGGGGAAACCGGAACAGGAAAGGAGATCTTCGCTCAGAGCATGCATAATTTGAGCGACAGGAAAGGAAAACCCTTTGTGGCTGTCAACTGTTCAGCTTTGCCTGAATCATTGTTGGAAAGCGAACTCTTCGGATACGAAGAAGGCGCGTTTACAGGCGCTAAAAAGGGGGGAAAGATCGGCCTGTTTGAGATGGCAACCGGAGGGACTATCTTTCTCGACGAAATAGCGGATATCCCTTCGAGCCTTCAGGTGAGGCTGTTAAGGGTCCTTGAAGAAAAAGAAGTTATGCGTATCGGCGGCGATAGGATCGTTCCCGTGGATGTGCGGATTATCAGCTCTACTTATAAAGACCTCAGGGAGGAGGTGAACTTAGGGAAATTCCGGGCGGATCTTTATTTCCGCTTGGCAGTCCTTAAACTTGATATCCCGCCTCTGAGGAAAAGACCGGAAGATATTCCTTTCATCGTTCAGGAAATCCTGTATAAATACGGCAGGGGAACAAAAAGAATTTCGGATAAAATGGTTGACCGGATGAAGGGATATAATTGGCCTGGAAATATCCGTGAACTGGACTCCCTGATAAAGAGGTATGTGGTCTTGCTCGGCAATTTAGAGGCCGACGACAATTTGCTCTACGAATTGCTGCAGGAATTAAATGACAGCCGTGGAATTGCGACAAAAAAGGAGAGTATTATACATGGAGAACTGCAACTCGATACTGCGCCAAAAACCCTGAAAGAGCGATTAGAAGAATACGAAAAGATCGTCATTGAGGAGACGTTAAAAGAGACACAGTTTAACAAGAGAGAGACAGCGAAGAGATTGGGTATCAGTGCGAATACCCTTTGGAGAAAGTTGCCTCCGTCAGACACATCCCATTAGTTTTTTGGATTCCTTTTTATCTCAGACCACATTCAGATTATTTCTATCACAATTCTGGCATTTATCTATCTCAAAAATGGGATGTAAACTCTCACAAATGAGATGCTTTGGATTTCATCTCTCGTATAAAAACAATAATATCAAATAGTTAACGATACCCAAAAATCAGGCACGCAGCTTGCTTATTAACAGTTACAGAAGCTGAAGGCTTCATAAAAATATATAGGAGGAGTTGTTATGGCGATTGTATTGAAGGAAAAGCCGATCATAATGATTGGCGCAGAAAGGTCCGGGACAACACTCGTGATGGCGATGCTGGGATGCCATCCGAGAATTGCTGTTCCCGAAGTGGTGTGGTATTATTCACGATTCAGGCCCTATCTCCACACTTATGGCGATCTCAACAAGGATGCAAATTTTAGAACACTCGCAGAGGAGATGGTCTTCGGTCTCAAGACCCCTTTCTGGGGCATGAAGGTGAATCCAAGAACAATTGTGGATGAGATAATCTCGGAAGTTAAGGAACGGAGTTTTGCCGGCATATATTGCGCGATGCATGAGAGATTTGCGCGCGAGGCCGGGAACAAACCCCGCTGGGGCGAAAAGACGCCTTACAATCTTTTTTTTGTAAAGGAGATTTTAGAAGACTTTCCCAATGCCCAGTTTATCTTCATAACCAGGGATGGGCGTGATGCAAGCGCTGATTACCTTGAGTCCGCCTTCGGACCTACAAATATCTTCTGTGCCGCTCAGGTCTGGAAGATGTGTCAGAATGCGGTGAAACCATGGAGGGAAAAACTCGGTTCTTCACAATGGATGGATGTGAAATACGAGACATTGGTCAAAGAGCCTGAGAAGATATTGAAACAGGCATGCGATTTTCTCGGCGAAAAATATGACCCTGCCATGCTTGAATTCTACAAGACCGACTTAGCCAAGGCACGCGGCGCTACTAAGGACCACAAGCCTCTCGGCCATGCTACAAGCGATAAGTATATCGGCATATATAAAGACCTTCTCAGCCTGCGGGAACAGAGGATATTTACTACCGTAGCCGGAAAGGAATTGGTAGAGGCAGGGTATGAATTGGATGTCCAGCCGATAGAGATCAGCAGAGAGGAAGAGGAACTCTTCATGGAACTCGACGGGAGGATACGGGCTGCCACTATGGATGCTCCGGAAGGGCATATTGTATATGAAAGTTACAATGACTGGCTCGTTGACCAGCGCGAAGATAGGAAGAGAAAAGGCGTCTGGAAAGACTCTGATGTGCCTAAAGACCAGTTCCCTATAGGTCATCCGCATGAGGAATTGATAATGGGGCAACGTGCGTGGAGGAGATGGAAGGAATACCTCTGTGTCAAGAGGCGGTATGCGGGTAAAGCGGCATTGTAGAGATAGATCTGCCGTGGAGGGAGGCACAATGTGCCTCCTTGCCGGCGATGCCTATAAAATATGCTGGGAAAAAGTTCGCGTATGAAAAAATTGTTAAAGGAGGATATATCAATGAATACGTTTGAACGTTATAAGAGATCACTCATAAAGAGTTATGCGTGGTTAGTTATGGCAGTGGTGATCCTGATGCTTCCTGCTTTTGCGGCAGCAGGTGACATTAAACCGAAGATGCAGCAGAAAATCAATGAGTACAAGAAAAAGGCAGTGGAATGGGCCGCACATCCTGAAATCGTAAAGGCGACCAGAGAGGCAAATGCAAAGGGGCCGATTATGGGCAATCTCAAATGGCGGGAACTGAAGGATGATGATCCTCTTCTTCAGAGTTTCTCGACCAATGCAACTGCTAAGCTCATGATCAAATTTATGGAAACAAATCCTAAAGGCATTAACAAGATTGCGTTAAGCGGAAATAAGGGGCACCGTGTTGCGTATACTCCAGTGCAGAAGAGGCTGGCATATATAGCAGCAGGCAAACCCAATTTTGACGAATCCCTCGACGGCAATGTGTGGCAGCAGGGAGAATCCAAGCCCGACCCCAATACGAATATAGACAGTGTGCAAATTACTGTTCCTGTCAAAGACGGCGGAAAAGTAATCGGGGTATTGCTGTTAAGCCTGACCGCAGCGAATTTACAGTGAGGAGGGGGTTATGAGAGAGGTTATACAGGAAAGCAAGGCAGGTGCGCTGAGTAATCAGAGCACGGGCTTTTTCAGACAGTTTGTCGATAATATCGCCGCATCGGGACGCAAGCCCTCTAAAACGCTGGGCGGGTTCTTTTTAGCCTGGGCGGCCTTTTTTCTGATCCTGTTGGTGATGCCGATGCCGGAAGGCCTTACCGCTGCTGGCAAGGCTACCTTGGCAGTGGTGGCATGGGCCTGCATTACATGGATCTCAGAGGCGGTTCCCGTAGGTGTGTCGGGAGTAACAATACCCATGCTGCTGATACTGAGCGGTGCGGTGGAAAAGTTTCCCAAAGCGGTAGGCGGCTTCACTTCAACGGCTGCCTTTATCTGTCTTGTTGCGTTCATTCTGGCGGCCATCATACAGGCAGCCGGGATCGACCGCAGGATTGCGCTCACGGTGCTTCACAAAATGCGTATCAAGAAGGTGGGAGGGATAATCTGGAGTATGTTCGGAGTTAATTTTCTTCTCTCCCTTATTGTCCCCGGGGCAAACCCGCGTGGGGCGCTTCTCCTGCCGATCATAAACGGTATCAACAGGCTGTTCGGAGAAACCCCGGAAGAACAGGAAGCCAAAAAACACATAGTGATCCAGTCACTGGTGTACGCATCGATGATCAGCGGTATGTGTATCCTGACAGCACACCTCCCTAATCTGGTTATAGTGGGACTGTTCCAATCGGAACTGGCGCTGAATATCTCGTACTTCAACTGGTTCCTGATGCAGTGGCCGTATCTCGGAATGTTCGTCCTTACCCACTTCTGGCTGCGTTATTATTTCAAGACAAAGAACATCACCATTCAGGGCGGCTCCGAGGTGCTGGAGAAACAGTATAAGACACTGCCTAAGACCAGTCAGAGCGAATGGTTGATCCTTGCGGTCTTTGCCTTCACTGCCCTCATGTGGATGACGGAGGGAAGGCATAAAATCAAATCGCACGATGTGGCGCTGATCGGTCTCGTCCTTCTCTTCATCCCCGGATTGTTCAGTTTCAAGTGGAAAGAAATACAGGACCGCACCATATGGGGAACCTTTCTGATGCTGGGCGGAGCGCTGTCCATGTCGTCCGCAATGGGCAGTTCCGGACTGGCACAGTGGCTTTCAGATATCGTTCATCCCCTTGCCGCAGGACATCCATGGTGGCTGGCCCTGCTCATCCTGATGGCGGGCACGCATTTCATCCGCCTCGGCATGTTGTCGAACGTCGCGGCAATCACGCTCTTTGCCCCGATCCTCCTCGCGCTGGCCCCCAAGCTGGGTCTGCATCCGGTGGCGTTCACAATGCTGGTAGCCGATACCGATACCTTTGCCTACATTCTGCCGACTCAGGTGACGGTTGCGGTGATCGCATATAGCAGCGGGACATTCTCAATGACCGATTACGCAAAAGTGGGATGGGTTTCCGTGCTGATAGCTATTGCGTACGGGATACTGGTAATGGCCCCATGGTACGCTTTCTTGGGCATACCGGTCTGGAACCCCAACGCTCCATGGCCATTTTAATGTATTCGAAAGCTGAGACAGGACTGATGCTGCGTGTAAAGGACGGATATAGAATATTTTCAATGCTGATTGGATCTGAAACACAGAAAAGATATAAAGTGAGGTCATGGAACAGATGAGTAAGCAAACAGGAGAGATTGCAGAAAAAATATATCGATCAAGCGAGGGCTTCTGGATCCAGATTCTTATTGTCGGTAAGTTGAGCGCTTTTGTTAAGGAGGAAAATAATTTATGATCGCACTTTTAGCGATTGTTGCGCTTATTGTAGGAACGCTTATTGGGTCTGTTGGGGTTGGTGGAATATTACTGATTCCAGCACTGTCCGCGTTTGCTGATTTATCGACTCGTGTAGCCATGTCGACCGCTCTTTTCAGCTTTATCTTTACTGGTGTTGTCGGGACCTGTATGTTCCAACGACGCGGCAGCATTGATTGGCGTGTTACCATTCCGGTTTGTCTCGGAGCGGTATTCTTTGGATACCTGGGAGCTTTAGTCAATGCAAAAGTTAACGTTGTGCTTCTCAATCTTATACTTTCGCTGATCATCATTTTTGCCGGAATTTATACCTCGAGACCTGCGAAAAGTAGGAGTGCCGGTAATTTGGACGGTCGCTCAAGAGCACAAAAGATTGCGCTATTTGGAATCGGTGCAGCGGTAGGCTTCGGTTCCGGCCTGACCGGCGTAGGCGGTCCCGTGCTTTCGGTTCCCATGATGGTTATTATTGGATTTGCTCCCCTCACTGCCATTGCTACAAGCCAGGTCATCCAAATTGTTGCAGCCATTTCAGGTACTGTCGGTAACCTTGCGTATGGTTCTATTAATTTTGCTGTGGGCGCCGGTGTGACGATTATTGAGCTTGTCGGCGTACTGATTGGTGTGCACATTGCGCATTCCGCCAGAACGCATCAATTGCGCAACTTTGTAGCGGTGGTGTGCATGATTGTTGGAGGGATGATTTTTATCCGTTCATCAGGAATTGTTGGAATCGTGTGGAGCTATGTTAAGTGACATTTTGAACAACGCAATGGTATGCAATATCTCTGGCGAGACAGATTTAAGTTGATAGTATTAACACTAACAGTGAGAAAATAGGAGAGACAAAATGATTAAAAAAATTCTTTTGCCGACAGACGGATCGGACAGGTCTATGGATGCCGCAAGGTATGCCATATCTCTGGCCAAACAGACTAATGCGTCTATTTTGGTTTTAAGTGTCGTTGATGAAAGGGTTAAATCGATAGAAACTGCTC
>JAJYVD010000048.1 GCA_021792185.1 Nitrospirota bacterium
GCGGACTTCAAGCCGCATTGTTTGAGGTTATTATGTGCTGTAGTTGCTGTTTGCATTGCCTTATTGTCTGATCTGCTCAGTCTATTAACTCCTTGTCAAAATCTATTCGCTGTTATTGAACAGCCTCAAAATTGATAACCAGAAATTATACTACAGACACGGCAAATAAACCCAAATCCGTCCTTCGGCTCTTATTTCCGTAATCCTTCTAACGAGTTTTTTCTTATAAAGATTCAGCAGCCTTGTCCCGCTTGTATTCGCAGGAAGCTTCAATGAATCGGAAAGCTCTCCTGCCGTAAGTTTGCCCTTTTTTATTATCAACTCAAGCGTCTCTTTGAGATAATTGTTCAGATTGCCTATAATCGATTTAGCGCCGCCTTTCATTTCCGCTATCAGAGCAAGGTCTTTCCTCTCAAGGGCGACTTCGATGTTTTCCTTCTGGTTATCATTCAGACCAGTTAAAATAATATATTTATCTCCGTATTCGCCGCTTACAAGCCTTGAAATAAGCTTAGCCACAATCTCATCAGCGCAGGAATAATCGATAATACCTATCCTCGAAAAATCAAGGGCGATTACCTCGCCGTCTTTTTCCTTTGCGATATCCCGCTCGATGCGCTCCCGTATCGCCTGCCCCGAAGGACGCGTTACAAGATCGCTCGAACCGTTTCCCAGTTCCTCTTTGAGGAGTTTATAGAGGTTGTAAGTAATCATTGATTTTTTTAAAACATCCCGTGCAACGCATATAATTCAGCTCAGTCTATCCGTGTAACTTAATCTCACATATCTATTTTCTGTCCAGCGCCATATGGAAACATCATAGCAGCCGGACATATTTACAGTTTCAGGCTCTAATCTATGATCACTTGAAATCTCATCAAAGACTTGCTTGGCATCCTTGAAAGAACCAAAATGGTTGATCTCGACAACCTTGCCGCCTTCCGCCGCCACTATCAAAAATTTTGCATCGCAGGGGTTAGGTAATTCATAATAGATAATGTCTGTTTCTTTATCAGCAAATGTTTTGCTTACCATTTATCCTCCTTCCGTAACTAAATTCCAAGATTTCTGATGTTAGAGTATAAATCCCATAAATCTATTTCTTTAATCCGAAATGCTGTTCCTCGGTTTCTTACCGAACCATTTTCTTTAAGGTGCATTCTCAAATCAATTCCAACCTTGCCGGCTTTAAACGCATTTATGAAGTTTCTCGGTATGGGATCGGTAAGTATATGCGCTTCATCGTATAAAAACTCTTCATCCCCATCCGCATTAAATCTTCTTTCTGCAATAATAAAGAGAACTCTGCTAAGCTTTGACATTAATTTTCCAACCATGACGAAAACATCCCATGTCGCTAATAGATTGCCATTTGTGTCTCTCAGGCTGACTTTATTGTTTAAATCATCTATTAAAAGACTTAACCCCTGAGATATTTGTTTTCCGGCATATACGGTGTTTTTCAAAGCTTTTCTGCCGGAATCGTCAATATAGCCATACTTTTCAATCACTTCTTTTTGAGATATATGCCAGACTCCTCTATTGAAGCAAAACAGGGTGACAAGAGAATCAGAGTCTCGCCGCGTTGTTTTAATCTCTACCCTGCCGCCGAGATCCGGGACTGGAATATTAGTTTCGGTTAATCCCATTTTTTGCTCAAAGGTATGTCCCACTCCTGTCGAACCTTTTCGGCCTGCTGGGACGTAGCCGTTTGCTTTCAAAGCACGAAGTTTGCGTTCTATCTCTTTAAGAGTCATCTGATCTTCTCCATTATTACTATGTATTCTTCGGTCATGGTGGCACCTAATTCACCAACTTTATTAGTAGGACTATTCTTTGAAGGCATCCTCTTATTGGGAATTTTTCGGATAATAGTTTCTATATGTCTAAAGCCAGCATGTTCCCCAAAATCAGCTACAATTTCATCAGTCGGTAGTTGAATGCCCTTAACTGTCCTATTCCCAACCACCATGCATAAAAAGCCGCCTTTTTTTACAACTCGATTTAACTCTGTAAAACATTTATTCAAATCAATATAAAATGCCATTACCTCTCTTGCTCTCTTACTGTCAATGCGCGATATTAGGTCTATAGCGTATCGCAGGTTTGGAGAGCTATATCCTAAGTGAAGATTATCAATATCTAACCGCCCGCCTAAAGAACGGTTGTCTATATCTAAAGACTGGCCATTAAAACCAAGCCACTGTAAAGAAAGTCTTGAAAACTGACCATAAGCAACAGTCGTTTTTGAATCGCCATAAGGTGGAGAGGTCACTACAATATCAACTATACCATCTTTAATGCTTGTTCTATAACGGGCATCCTCATTTAAGATATTGACCTGCGCTTTTTTTTCTTTAAATTCTTCCCATAGTTCAGCCATCGCATTAATATTTTGTTCAGCTCTTGCTTTAAAAATTTCAATAACAGGCGGATTAAAATCATTCAATTTTTCTTCATCAATACGATACAATTTGAATTCGCCATTTCTTGTATTAGAAGATGCCCTGACAGTGAAACTGAACACTACCTTAAAAAAATCTTTTATTCTTTTATCCCGTATTAAATCAATGGTTGCTCTCAGTGCGGCAAGCTTAGATGCAACGCGAGGTTTGAACCAGAAATCAATATTAAAAAAATCAGGGCTATTTATTTTTTTTGTCGTTGATACTGTTTCTAAAATATTTTCTAATCTATTTTGTAATTGCTTATAACTAATTGGAGTCGTCTTAACCTTGCTTATTAAAAGAGAAAGAGGATTTATATCAATGCCATACGAATCATAACCTCTGATAAATGCCTCCAATAAAACAGAACCTGAACCGCAAAATGGGTCTAACACAACTGCTTTAGGTTTAGCATGCATATCAATAAGTCTTCCTGCGACTTGAGGTATCATCATTGCAGGGTAGGGGTGAATAGGATGTGTGTAAGCCCGTGTATTATCCTCAGCATAATTCCAACTTGAATCGAATTTTTTAGTTCGGGTTGAAACTTGCCACAAATGCTTTATATTAATTACGGCGCTTGTATCAATATCATCACCTATCTGAGAAAGCCCCAAGCGATTATAAAAAGCTAACTGCTCCCGCAACATTAAACAATTATGTTTTTCTTTACAAGGTTTGCAGTTATCCAGAGTTGCGATACAGTGAGTCTGCTTAGGCTCTGCATATTTTTTAGCGCTCATACTTTGTCCTCTCATATTTGCGTTCTTCCTCACCCCTTTAAACAGCTCTTTATCCGCCTTCTGATCAATGAACCTTCCTGTATTCGTGTCCCTCTTAATATACCTGTCGTTATGCGTATTATGAACTTGCGAACGTTCCCTAACAGCGCCCTGCCTGCGATTATCTCCATAAGGTGCATTTTTAGCCATAAATGCCTCCTGAAACCTCAATTCTTCAACTGAATCAATTGAATCATATTTTCAAGATATTTGTCAAGCAAAAAGTGGGAGGCTAAAGTGAGGGCTAAACTTCCGGCAGCATTATGTTTATCTGCGAGCCGGGAAAAGAATAAAGTTTAGTTTCTTTTTCCTTCCCCCACGACCATTCAGGTATTATCGAAAGCTTTGCAGTTACTGAACAAATGGAGAGTCTGCCGTTCCATTGATTCACAAATCGTCTTACGGCAGCAAGGCCATGCCCCCTTCCCTCATCGGCGTATCTTGAAGCGCCGTGAAGAAGTGCTTTTTCAATAGCGTCAAAATCATTTTTAAACAAAAATCGCTCCGAGAGAGAGTTTCTAAAACCAATTCCGATATCCATAACGGCAATCTTTACGATATTCTTATTAAGATTCTGAAAATGGTATTTCTGTATGCCGACAAATCCCTTTTTCTCGCTGTGCTCGATAATATTTTGGCAAACTTCCGAAAGCGCAACAATAAACCCGTTTATCGCCCTTTCATCGTAATGGAGATGTTTTTTGAGTATTACATTTGCCCTCTCTTTAACCTTCCCGACTATGAAGTGGATGTCATCTGATTTTTCGATAGGTGTAATCTCAAGCAAAACGTCAGAATAAGAACTTCTCAGGTATTTTCCCGCTATTTGAGGCTCAGGAGGCTCAAGTTCAAAATAATTGGCAACGAATTTGAAAAAGTCCATCCTTTCGAGGTATTTAAGGACTTCCTCTGATTCGGGAAGATAAAGGGTTTTCCGAATATTGCCGGATTTTAAAAGCTCTCCGATCTCAAGTATGCCGACCATTCCATAGGGGTCGATAAAAGAAACTTCTCGAAGGTCAATGGTTGGTGTATTATTAAAAACATGCAAAACATGTTCAAATGTATCTTCCGTTATCTGGGTCATAGTTTGCGATGGCATATTTCCTTCCGCTTTATTATATAATAAATAAATTCGCTGATTTCCCGAAAAATAAATAGGATGATAAAGAGAATATCCATAATCTGCCTGATTGCCTCAATATTGTATCCACAACTCATATTCGCTACACTTCCTAAAGCGGACAAGGTAGTTGTTATCAAGAGCAAAAGGCTCATGATGCTTCTGAAAGACGGGGAGATAATAAAAAGCTATAAGGTCTCTCTCGGCAAGAATCCCGTTGGGCCTAAGGTGCAGGAGGGAGACCAGAAAACGCCGGAAGGCTCTTACGTGCTTAATTCGAGAAAACAGAACAGCAAATATTATCTTGCAATAAACATATCGTATCCAAACGAATCCGACATACAGAACGCTCAAAAACTCGGAGTATCTCCGGGCAACAGCATAGCCATTCACGGCCTGCCTAAGGATTTGGAGGATATAGATAAGTTCCAGAGGCGGCTGGATTGGACGGACGGCTGCATAGCGGTAACTAACACGGAGATGGAAGAGATATGGCAGCTCGTTCCCGACGGCACGCCCATAGAAATCAAACCGTAGAAGCCGAACTATTAAGTAAGGAGTAAATGGTATTGTAGCGACTTCGGCAGCCCAAGCGTAACATGGATGTTTAAGCGGGCTGGCGCAGCTTCGGAGGAAGGCGGGATGCCTTCCGAGAATGAAGCGGAAATGCTATTTGCTCCTTACTTACAGCGCTTTAAAAATTACCTATAAAGTATCTCGAATAAATTTTCAGCGCGCTCTTGATCGAGCTTGTTCAGGATTATGTACTCCTCCAGAGCGGCATCTCTATTGCCGGTGATGAAATATGCCATCCCGAGATTGAAATGAGCGGCCGGGTTCCTCGAATCGACTCCGAGCGCCTGTTCAAATGAAGCAACAGCCTTCCGGTGCTCTCCGAGCAGCATATAAACAGTGCCGAGCTTATTGTACAGCACAACGGCATCAGGCATTATCTCCAAAGCTCTTTTATACGTATCGACGGCCTCAAAATACCTGCCGAGCTTGTAATACGCCGTTCCGAGGTTTACATGCGCGTCAAGATAGTCGGGCTTAAGGCTCAACGCCTTCCTATAAGCCTCGGCAGCTTCCGCATATTTTTTGGAATCCTCATATTTCAAACCCTTGGTAAAAAACGTTTCTGCGCTGTCTGGAATCTTCGCTGTTTTTTTGCCGGGCTTAAGGATCTCTGCGGGCTTTTCGATGATAACTTTATTGCTTTCAGGTAATCTTGGAGCAGAGACAGCAGGAACAGACGCATGCATTTCCGGCGCTGTTTCCTTCTTCGCCGCCTTTGCGGATTTTCTATAAATCGCAACCTGTTTTTTGATGTATTCCGCGTGGCTGTAATCAGCGGGAAATTCTACAGCCGTAAGTCCTCCGCCTTTTATTTCGAATAACGCTATGTCCTGCTTCCGGTTAAAGACGAACAATTTGTCTATTTCATAAGACCTGCCGTCTTCTGTTTTTACGATCAAAGAATGCCCTACGTCTTCAAGCCATTTGACGATTAACTTGCAGTTTGTCGCGATAATCCCGTTTTTGTCCGCGATAAATCCATTCCCTGAGACAATCACATTCCCCTGCCTGTCATTAATGGAAATGGTCACAACCGCCTTTTTCTGCTTCAATAAAAATTCAGGGTCTCTCGCCTCGGATGAGGAGACAACAAACATTGATAAAAAAATAATTAATAAAAAAACGACAGTAGATGGTATTGGAGCGACTTCGGCAGCCCAAGCGTAACGCAGGTTAAGGTTGAGGTTAAGGTTAAGAAAGAAAAACTCAGCCTCAACCTTAGCCTTAACCTGTCGTTGAAAGGCAGGATGCCTTTCGAGAATGAAGCGGAAATACCGTCTACTGTCGTTTTTTATTTTCATATTCCAAGAACTATCTCCTTTTCCTCCATATCTACCTTATCTATTCTCACACTCACCTCTTTACCGACAGTATACCTCTTTTTCTTATGAATGCCGTAAAGGCTCCGGCTCTTTTCGTCATACTGGTAAAAGTCATCGGTCATGAACGATACATGGAGAAAGCCTTCCACATAATAATCCTTAAGCCTTATCTTCAGGCCGTGCGACGCCACGGCTACCACCTTGCCATCGAATTCGTCGCCGACCTTATCTTTCATAAACCAGACCCTCATGGCATCGAGGACCTTCCTTTCGGCATCGTCGGCCTGCCTCTCCATTTTCGATGAATGGAAGGCGATATCCCCTAAAGTTGATTCGAGTTCCTTTATCTTTTTGTCTCCGAGGTGCTTTTTCGAGAGAACTTCGCTTAATATCCTGTGGACGACAAGGTCCGGATACCTTCTTATCGGTGAAGTGAAATGGGTGTAAGACTCCGAAGCAAGCCCGAAATGGCCGACATTTACAGGAGAGTATTTGGCCTGTTTCAAGCTCCGCAATATCATATGACTTATTATATCTTCCTCGGGCGTGCCCTGGATCTGCTTCAGAAGGCCGGGGAAATCCCCTGCCTTCATGCCCTTCCTGCCTTTATGCATGCCGAGGGTACTGATGGTCTTCATTATATCTTCAAGCTTCGTAATGTCCGGCTCTTCATGAATCCTGTAAAGGCTCGGAATTCCTAAATCCTCGAGATGCCCCGCAACAGCCTCATTAGCGGCGATCATGAACTCCTCTATCATCATATGAGCGAAATTCCTTACTGCCCTTATGATATTTTCCGGATTACCCTGAATATCGAGAAGCACCTCAGGCTCGGGAAGGTCGAAGTCGAGGCTTCCTCTCTTAAGTCTGCCTGCTTTCAAAATATCGCACAACTCTCCCATAATCTCGAAATCACGCAGCAGATAACCGTATCTCTCCCTCACGGCTTTATCTTCATCGACCAGTATTTCTTTAACGGATGTGTACGTCATCCTCTCATTGCTGTTGATAATGCTTTGATAAAACTTTCGATTTATTATTTCTCCGGTTCCGTCGAAATCCATCTCGACCGTAAACGCGAACCTGTCGACTTTGGGTTTTAAACTGCACAGGTCCTCCGACAGTTCCTTTGGGAGCATAGGAATGACCCTGTCAGGGAAATAAACGCTCGTGCCTCTTTTTCGCGCCTCGGAGTCAAGAAAAGATCCCCATCTCACGTAATGCCCGACATCCGCTATATGCACCCACAATCTATAGCCGTTGTCCGTCCTTGCTATCGATATCGCGTCGTCGAAGTCCTTTGCCCTTTCACCGTCTATGGTGACCGTGGGCAAATGCCTCAAATCCTTTCTCTTCAAGCCGCCGGCAGCCGCTCTCCGGTTGTCCATATAAAGGCCATTTGCTTCTTCGAGGACATTGTGCGGAAACCTTCTCGGCAGATTAAGTTCATCTATAATGCCTTCCACCTCATCGAGCGGGCTTTCCGGCTTTTTTAGGATCTTCACTATCCTGGCCGCCGGAGGCCTTTTGTCCGTGGGATAACTTATTATCTCCGCAATAACGCTGTCTCCGTCCTTTGCCTTGCCGGTTTCCTTTGGAGCTATATAAAGATCAAAAGGGACTGCCTTGTTTTTTGGCTTAACATAGAAACCTGTCCTGCTTGTTTCAAATGTCCCGGCTACGCGGGCATGAGCCCTTTCGAGGATGCGGATTATCCTGCCTTCACGCCTGTGCCTATTTTCCATCCTGGCCACGACCCTGTCGTTGTTCATTGCGCCGAGGGTTGCGCGCGCAGGTATGAATACGTCCCTCTCCCCAGGTTTTTCGAGTATCACAAAACCATAGCCGTCCCTGTGCGCCTCGAAATAGCCTGTAACAAGGCTCATCTCCTCGGACAAGCCATAAAGCCCTTTTCTCGTCCTGACAATATTGCCGTCATTAACCATCTCTCTCAGGAATCGTTTGAGCTTGCGGCTTTCAGGAGGGGTAAGGTTTAGGTTATAGACTATTTCACGGAAACCGAGAGGCTGAGTGACTTTTTCTTTGAAGAAGGATGTTAGGGATTCTTTAGTGATCATAGACTATCAGTATGTACACCGTAAAGATAGTGATCGTGCTGAGATGAGAGATCGGCGATTCCGGTATCAATAGTGATCTTATCAACATCTAATAGGGCATTCGCCTTCTTGGTGATTTTTTTCTTTGGAACCGAAATTTCCTTTTTCATGAAGTGTACCATCTTGAGCATTTTTTCCTGAAGCTCAGACGGCATCCCTTCAATCTCTTGAATTAATTGCTTTTTTATTGTTATAGGCATAACATCCTCCTTTTTAAAAGTATAACAAATCTTCTTTTAAAACCGATACTACAATTGTTATCGATATGTTCTTAGCATAGAGTCTGATAAAACCCGCACATCTCGGCAGGCGATACAGTAACGCATGACAGATTCGGATAAAAACAAAGCGTCCCCTCATCGCCCCGCAACGCCAATGGACTGCCTTACTTCGTCTTCATCTTAAAATCTTCTATATTCTGCACAGCATTATCATGATTATGCAGCACAATGCCCTTGAGTTCCTTGAATCTCTTCTGCGTCTTTTTGTCTTTACCCTTAACAAAGCTTTCGAGCATCTTTAGTTCATTGTCTATTTTTCTGGAAAGCGCAATGTATTTGCCATATTTCTCCTTCTCTGCCTTAATCGAAAAATCTCCGGGCATCTGCCATTTATCCTTGAAGAACAGCCACGACGCGAAGTCCTCCAATTTGTAGCCTTCAAGCACTTTTATAGGAGTAGTGTTTTTCATGTCCGTAATCCTTAAGCCGTTCTTATCAGCCACGATTTTATGCCCGCCTTTGAACGGCTCTTCAACCCCCTGATCGTCCATGAACTCCCATGTGCTGACTGCTGACTGCTGACTGCTGACTGCTGACTGTTTATGGCAGCTTTCGCAGTCCCTCGCCTTTCCGTACGGATGCGATGCCTGCTCTATCTCTATCCATAGCAAATGTTTATTTGACTTCCCATCCGGTAAACTGAGAGTTCCAACTACATAATATGCATCCCTTGTCTCTCCCTTCGGCCATCTGAACATGAGCTTTTCAGAAGGCTTAACATCGGGCTTGATGTTTCCTACGCTGTGAGGCCATATCTTCACAGGCATCCATATTCCCTTTTGGTCTTTCAGCAGTATGGGAGGGCTCTGAATACCGTAATAAAGGGAATATTTCTTGAATGGATTTTCCTTGCCCGCGACTATTCCCGGCCCCCATACGGTAACCTGATAACCCCTCAGTTCGCTGATATGGCATGTCGCGCAGTCCATATTCTTATGAATGCCCTTTGAATGAGCTTCTTCTATCTCTATATGGCAGTCCTGGCAGTTGGCCTTCCGCTGCATATCGCCCATTCCCTTTTCACCCGTTGTATGGCAATCCACGCAGTGGATGTTCTTCTTATAGTGGACGTCAGGCTTCATGCCCGTAGGTATGGAGTAATCTCCTCCGATGTAAGTCTCGCCGCGCCTGCTCTGCATGGCGCCGGGATGGCAGATGCTCGTTCCCCTGCCGTATCCTCCGCAGCTTTCGGATGTCGGCTTGTTTGTAAAATTATGAACGCCTTTTTTCCTGTCGGGCTCGTAATGGCAGTCGAGGCAGCCCGCATGGCAGACATTGCAGAACTTCTGCTTTGCTGTCGCCTGATCTTTTGAAAACGGCACGTTGAGTTCCTTGGCTATATCTTCTGTATTTTTGAAGAGGAAGCCCGAACTCCTTAAAACCTCGTCAGGAAGGATGTCCGCAAATGAGGGGCCGCAGTTGTGAGGTCCGTACGGCTTGAGCCATGTCGTCATTGTCCTCTGCCTGAAATTCGTCCCCATGATCGTCGTTTTAAACTGCTTGAGTTCTTCGGGATGGCACCCTGATTTACCGCAGGTTTTTTGCGCAATGGCAGGATCGAAATTCAATGTATCGGGATTCCTATCATGCCAGAGGAGGCTTCTCACTTCGGGATGCGGCCATAATGCGCCGTTTGTCTCTACCTGCGGGAGCATCTGCCTGATTTTATCTTCCCCTGAAGGCAGCAATGCTTGCGGATACACATCCTTTCTCTTCAGGACAGAGCCTCTGTCGTCTATCAAAAGCGCCTTGAGCATTCCCTTGTGCGCCTTATCCGCGTCCTTTGCCCTACCGTCTCCGAGGTGGCATTCATGGCACTTCACATATGGATGCTTCGATTCTTTTTCAACCATATCCTGCGTCATATGAAACTGCGGATAACCGAGTTTAGTAAGCTTCTCTTTATTTGAATGACACCTGACGCATTCTACGTCGCTATCCTTCCATGCCCTGTAGCCTAATATCGTTATGATTAAAAGAAATTGGAGGGTAAAAATTATAACGGTCTTTTTATTTATGTAGTCGCTGATCGTGCCGATTTTCATTATTTAAGACTTAGAGACTCGGGGGATTAACGGTTTGCGGCGGCTGTGATCCGGGTCTGACAGCCTTCTCTGTCTGCTCGTTTTTCTTCGGCGTAGTAGAAGGGAGATCCAGCCTTACCACCTGGCCTTTTTCTCCGAGGTTTTCGAGCGGCTTTCCGTTAAACTTCAATTTCACGCCTGCTGCATTGCCTACCACGAGGTTCATGGAGCGGTACGCCTCGTAAAATGCGGTTTCTCCGGCATTTAAAAGTATCTCTTTTTTGTCATCGCCGTCTATTGTCAATTGTATCCATACGGTATCCGTAGCTGAAATGCTGAGGTTATGCTTCCGTTTTGCCGGATTTGCAGTATCGGGTTTATTGGCGGGCGGCACGGACGGAGGCGCTATAGTTGCCGGATTGACATGCTGTGTGCTTTTTTCTTCGGCATTTTTATGCGACTGCACGACAGGAGGAGATTCCGGCTCTTTTATCTGCATTCCCGGCTGTATTCCCGGCTCTATCTTCGGCGTTACCGGAGGAGCATCTTTCCCTCCGGGAAGCACTGCATAAATAACGATTACGGCTATAAGCACGGAAAGCGCGACTAATGCCCTTCGCGCAATTCCGTTGATAGGCAATTTAGCTAAGAGAGGCCTTTCCTCAAGCGCATCGGAAATTTCTTTTGATTCCGGCTCTGAATGGAAAGCTATATACTCTTCAATATCTTTTGCCGCGACATCTTCTGATAAAGGCTTTATAAAAGGTATCTTGTCGGCTTCTTTTGGTCCCTTTGTTTCTTCGATATACGCGTCATAGGATGCTATTGTTATGTCGGGCGAAACCCCGAGGAATCTGGCGTATTCCCGTATATATCCTCTCGTGTATACCTCGACCGGGAGTTTAGAAAAATCCCCCTCTTCTATTGCCCGAAGGTAACTTCCTTTTATACGAGTTGCCTTGGCAATCTCCTCTATTGTCCTCCCCAGATATTCCCTGCGCTCCTTAAGCACCCCCATACGGCACATTCTAACATAATTGCCGGACAAAATGCAGCAGACCGAAAATTACGACGGAAATCTAATTTGAATGATTTTATACGAGCAGACACGGCTCAAAAACTTTAAAAAGTGTTGTTTCAAGTGCATATTAAAGATTATAAATGCATCACCCAATAAGTATCCGCCGATGCGGATGACGATATAAGATAAATGCTAATACCAGTGCGGGGTTTAAAGTCTTTTCGCCGCACCTGCTCGTATATTTCAGAATAAGAATCACTTGAAGCGGACCCACACTATATAAATTATAAATTTCGGATTTGTAAACCACTTATGATATTATAGTTTACAATGAGACGGGTAGTAATTACGGGAATAGGCGCGGTTACGCCGCTTGCAAATACATTTGCCGGTTCCTGGAAGCTTATTAAGAAAGGTGTTTCCGGCATAAGCTCGATTACTAAATTCGACGCCTCGCGCCTGCCGTGGAAGGTTGCGGGTGAACTTAAAGGATTCGATCCATCCGTATTTTTATCGAAAAAAGAGATTTTAAGGCTCGACCCCTTTGTGCAGTATGCGGTTGCGGCATCGGCAATGGCTGTTGAGGATGCAGGGATCCTTAATTTCAAATTTCAAATCTTAAATCTCAAATCTGATAATGCCGGCGTCATTATCGGCTCAAGCAGGGGCGGAATAACGACAATCGAAAGAGAATTCTCTAAACTCTTAACTCCTAACTCTAAACTCTCTTCTTATCTCATGCCTTCGACCACTATCAGCATGGCGGCGTCTTACGCAGCGCAGAAATTAGGCGTTACCGGGCATTGTCTCGGAATATCCAATGCCTGCGCGTCGGGAACCAACGCCGTAGGAGAGGCCTACAGGCTTATAAAACACGGCTATGCCGATATCATGATAGCGGGCGGCACTGAGGCCCCGATATGCAGGCTCTGCATTGAAGGATACGGCGTCTCAGGAGCGCTCTCTAAGAAGACTGATTCCTCCGCAAGCAGGCCGTTCGATTCGGCGAGAGACGGCTTCGTGCTTGCCGAAGGCGCATGCATGCTGATTCTTGAAGAATACGAGTCGGCGATGAAAAGAGGCGCGAATATTTATGCCGAACTTACAGGTTACGGCAATACTACCGATGCCTATCACATCACAAAGCCGGACATTGAAGGCGAGCAAAAGGCTATTATCAATGTCCTTGAAGACGCCGGGATTTCGGCTGGAGATGCGGATTATATCAACGCGCACGGCACATCCACGCCGATAGGCGACAGAGTTGAGGCAAAGGCAATACAATCAATTTTCGGGAAAAACATTCCGGTGAGTTCCATAAAATCGATGACAGGGCATATGCTTGCGGCATCGGGGGCATTCGAGACCGCATGCGCCGCCATGAGCATTAAAGAGGGAATTATACCTCCGACAATTAATATTACAGAAAAAGACCATGAATGCGATATTAATGTAATAACAGAAAAAAGAGAGCCCGATATAAAAATTGCTATTACAAACTCATTCGGATTTGGAGGGGTAAATGCGGTTATCGTTCTTAAAAGCAATAGTTGAAATGATTTTCTTTTAGTTTTTCCCTTCCACCTTCAACCAAGGCGTTTCTCAAAGATCTTCCGGAAATGAAACCCGTAGATCGAGAGAGTAACGGCCTGTGGAATGAGGCGGGGACGTTTTAACATTGTCCAGAGCAGGAGCCTCCAATAATGAAACCTCTCTTTCCCGATGATCCCCAGAACAATAATAGACCTTATGAATGCGGCAAGGTAGTTGAAACGGAAATGAAATAATTTTTTCTGCGAGGGGGAATATTCCCTAAGGAATGTCCTGACCCTTTCATAGTAGTGCCTCGGCGAATACAGGGTGCCGAGGACTTTTTTGTAGCCGTTTATCAGAAGGTCATAATCCATTATGGGGATAAAATTTGTCGAGAAATCCGTATTGTTCCCGGAGGTCTCTTTCAGCAGCCGCTGCTCCTTTTTAAGTCTCTCATATAGCTTCGTGCGCGGAAGTGCATTGAGTATGCCGACCATTGCTGTGACAACACCGCTCTTCTGGATAAACTTAATCTGAGTGTCGAAAATCGTGGGGGGGTCGTTATCAAAACCTACAATGAATCCTCCCTGCACCTCCAGCCCGGACTTCTGGATATTCCTGACACTGGCGAGGAGATCGCGGTTCTTGTTCTGGAATTTGCTGCATTCCGCCAGGCTCTGCTCATGGGGCGTTTCGATGCCGATGAAGACAACATCGAATCCTGCCCTGACCATCATTTCCATGAGGTCTTTATGATCTGACAGTTCTATGGATGCCTGAGTATTAAAGGTAAATGGATGCTTCCTCATATCCATCCATTCGATGATGGCAGGGAGAATCTCCTCCTTCAGTTTTTTCTTGTTCCCGATAAAATTGTCGTCAACAAAGAAAACCTGTCCCCTGAACCCTGACGCGTACACACTTTCGAGTTCCCTGATAATCTGGTCTTTATCTTTTGTGCGCGGCGTGCGGCCGCAAAGCAGGGTAATATCGCAAAACTCACAGTTGAAGGGGCAGCCCCGGGAATACTGGATATTGATCGAGGCATAGCGCTTCATATTAATAAGCCCCCAGAGCGGAACGGGTGTCTTCTGCATATCAGCCCACTGATCAGTGGTATAGAAATAGCCGGCAACGCCATTTTCGAAATCTTTCAAAAAACGGGGCAGGGTGATTTCGGCTTCATTCAGCACCAGATGGTCTACCGTCCCGAACGCCTCATATTCGGTCGTGAAAAGAGGACCTCCGGCGACAATTCCGACTTCGGCTGCCTTGCATCTCGCTATCACTTCTTTCACCGACTCCTTCTGGACAGACATTGCGCTTATAAAGACGAGATCAGCCCACTTCAGGTCATCGTCATACAGTCTTTCCACGTTCATGTCTACCAGCCTTTTCTCCCACGCTTCAGGGAGCATTGCTGCAATGGTCAACAATCCCAGCGGCGGACTGCTCGCCTTTCTGTGAATGAATTTCAGTGCATACCTGAAACTCCAGAAGGTATCCGGGAACTCAGGATAAATGAGAAGTGCTTTCATTGTTAATTAAATTATACCTTATTTCCAGGTTTTGTAACCTGTATTATCCGCTCCACATCGACACCATTTAAAACCTTCAAGATAGCAATCTGTTATAATGATGTAGATTACAACATAACTGAGACGACTATTAATAACCACCGACTACCGAAGATGGATAGTCCAAAGCTACCACCCTGATTGCTATCCTATTTGCTGAGACTTAGCTTCTCAGAAGGAAACCTCGACTTGAAGATAAGCAGCAAGACCATTCTCGGGAATCTGTCCCATTTGTGGGCAGGGTTCCGCGGAAACAGCCGGATACAAAAGTGCGCCGTCACTGAGCCCCCGCTGCGGTCGGAACTGTTCAGCAGCGATCAGATGGAGCAGCATGGCAAGACCCTGGCGGGTCAGCACAAGTTGGGGCTGAAACATGCACAGAACCGGCTTCTGACGCGGCTGGCTGATAATGAAGGCGTGCTGCTCGAAGTCCGCAATCTCTTGACCGAGGCTATTAAGGCATCCCGCCGTATTACGCCGGCCGGGGAATGGCTGCTCGATAACTTCTATCTTATTGAAGATCAGATTCGCACGGCCAGAAGACACTTGCCGAAGGGTTACAGCCGGGAACTGCCTCGACTGCTGAATGGTCCATCGGCCGGTCTTCCGCGCGTGTATGACATTGCGCTGGAGACGATCTCACATGGCGATGGCCGGGTAGACCCGGAAAGCCTCAGCAGTTTCGTGGCAGCCTACCAGACAATCACCGCCCTGAAGCTGGGCGAATTATGGGCAGTCCCCATCATGTTGCGCCTGGCGCTGATCGAGAATCTCCGGCGCGTTGCAGCCCGGATCGCCACTGACCGGATCGACCGAAACCTCGCCGATTATTGGGCGGACCAGATGACGGAGATTGCCGGGAATGACCCGAAGAACCTTGTTTTGGTGATCGCGGACATGGCGCGTTCGGACCCGCCCATGAAGAGTTCTTTTGTTGCGGAACTAACGCGCCGATTGCAGGGGCAGGGTCCGGCTTTGGCAATGCCGCTCACATGGATTGAGCAGCGACTCTCCGAGTGCGGCCTGACAATCAAGCAGTTGGTGCAGTCGGAGAACCAGCAACAGGCCGCTGACCAGGTCTCGATGAGCAACAGCATCGGCAGCCTCCGTTTCCTGGGCGCGATGGACTGGCGCGAGTTTGTGGAAACGATGAGTACTGTGGAGAAGACCCTGCGTGAGGACACAGGCGGAGTTTACGGCAAAATGGATTTTTCAACCCGTGACCGCTACCGCCATGTTGTAGAGAAGATTGCGAAGAACGGGCTGCTTTCCGAGAGCGAGGTGGCAGCCGAAGCGCTCCGGCTTGCGCGTGAAGGTGCAGCCAAAAATGGCCCTGACGATCGCGCGACACATGTCGGCTTTTACCTGATAGACAAGGGACTGGCGGAGCTTGAGCAGTTAGCAGGAGTGCGCTTATCCGTTTCTGAGACCCTTCGAAAATTGAGCTTGCGGTTTCCTTTGCTGCTGTACATAGGCATGATCATGCTGATGACAATGATCTTCAGCGGTCACTTACTGGCAAAGGCACATGCCGGTGGTTTAAATGGTTGGGCGCTCGGGCTGATCGGTATCCTCTCGCTCCTGTGCGGAAGTCATCTGGCCGTAGCCCTGGTGAACTGGCTGGTGACTTTGCTGGCAACGCCGCACCCGCTGCCTCGAATGGACTTCTCCAAGGGAATTCCGCCGGAATTGCGCACTCTGGTCGTGGTCCCGACCATGCTCACAAACACTCAGAATATAGAGGATCTGGTAGAAGCTCTTGAAGTCCGGTTCCTTGCAAATCGGGACGACAGCCTGCACTTCGGCCTGCTGACTGATTTTAGAGACGCACAGGAGGAAATGCTGCCGGAGGACGGATCGCTGTTGCTGCTGGCCCGGCAGCGGATCGAAGAGCTGAATGAAAAGTACAAGAGTTTAAAAAACGACACCTTTTTCCTTTTTCATCGTCCACGCAGATGGAATCCTCAGGAGCGGATTTGGATGGGATACGAGCGCAAGCGAGGGAAGCTTGCGGATTTAAATTCCCTTCTGCGCAGCGGGGCAAAGGGTGTGTCAAGGGAGCAGTTTTCGCTCATTGTGGGTGAAACGGGAGTCTTATCCAACGTGAAGTATGTAATCACCCTTGACACGGATACTCAACTGCCCCGCGATTCGGCGCGGCAGTTTGTGGGGGCCATGGCGCATCCGCTGAATCGTGCGCTCTATGACGAAGGCAGGCAGCGTGTCGAAGAGGGGTACGGCATCCTTCAGCCACGGGTCGATGTGAGCCTGCCCGGCACGAACCGGTCACTGTATGCGCGCATGTGCGGTAGTGAGCCGGGCATCGACCCGTATACGCGCGTTGTTTCCGATGTCTACCAGGACCTGTTCCGTGAAGGCTCGTTCATCGGCAAGGGAATCTATGACGTCGATGCGTTCGAGCAGGCGCTGGGCGGATGCTTCCCCGAGAACCGCATCCTCAGCCACGATCTTATCGAAGGGTGCTACGCGCGGGCAGGACTATTGAGCGATGTGCAATTGTACGAAGAGTATCCATCCAGCTACAGCGCGGATGTGAGCCGAAGACATCGTTGGATTCGCGGCGATTGGCAGCTTGTACGCTGGCTGCTGCCGGGTGTTCCCGGCCTAAGTGCCCGCTTTCAGAAAAATCCGCTCTCCGGACTGTCCCGATGGAAGATCTTCGACAACCTTAGGCGCAGTCTCGTGTCCACGGCCTTGACACTCCTCTTGCTGCTGGGCTGGACAATCTTGTCATCGGCATGGTTCTGGACATTGTCGGTGATCGGAATCATCTTTATCCCTTCTTTGATTACCTCTATCCTGAATGTGTTTCAGAAACCTGGCGATGTGCTTATGGGACAGCACCTCGCTGCCGTAGTACGCTCTACGCACAGGCACTTCGCGCAGGCGGCATTTACTCTCGTCTGTCTTCCCTACGAGGCGTTCTTCACGATGGACGCGATTGTACGCACAACATGGCGGCTGCTTGTAACACACAGGCGGCTGCTTGAATGGAATCCATCCGGCGGCACGGGGCGTAATAGCCGTGTAGACCTCGCCGCCTCTTGTCGGACAATGTGGATCGCCCCTCTTCTTTCCGCTGCCGCGGTGATCTGTCTCATAATCTCGGGGTCGGCTGCTTTAGCAGTGGCCGGGCCTATACTGGGCATCTGGTTTGCCTCCCCCGCTATCGCGTGGTGGGTCAGCCGGCCGCGACCGCATCGCGGAGCAAGGCTGAATGATGACCAGACCATTTTTCTCCGGAAGCTTTCCCGAAAAACTTGGGCATTTTTCGAAACATTCATCGACCCGGAAGATAATTGGCTGCCGCCGGATAACTATCAGGAGCATCCCGTTGCCGCAGTTGCGCATCGCACCTCGCCGACCAACATGGGCCTTGCGCTGCTCGCAAATTTATCCGCTCACGACTTCGGCTATATTTCAACGGGACAGCTCATCGAACGCACGGAAAATGCATTACACACAATGAAAAAATTGGAACGATACCGGGGCCACTTCTACAACTGGTACGACACACACTCCCTGAAACCACTGCTGCCCCTCTATATTTCTACGGTGGACAGCGGGAATCTTGCCGGTCATCTGCTGACCTTGCTACGCGGTCTGATCGAACTTCCCGATCAAAAGATTCTGGGAGAGAGATTGTTTGACGGCCTCAGCGATACATTAATGATTCTCGTGGGGATTCTCGCGGAAGAAGCCGCTCCGGTGGGGCTTGCTCAACTGCAGAGCGATCTGGAGTCCGCGCTCAAGTCCCCGCCAACTACGCTTATGACGGCCCGGCAGTGCCTTGAGCAACTAACAATGTCCGCCGGGGAAGTGGTCGTCGGTGTCAATGCCCTCGATACTGATGGCGCAGGCCCCGATAATCAGGCCGCGTGGTGGGCGCGCGCCTTTGCCGGTCAATGCCGGGCCGCCCTCAACGAGTTGACCTTTCTCGCCCCATCGACAGATCTCGGCATAGATGAAATACCGACGCTTCGCGAACTGGCAGGACTTGGCAACCAACGCGCCATTGAGAGGATCGCGGCTATCGAACGGCTTGCATTGCAATCCGGCGAACTCAGCCGTATGGAATATGATTTCCTGTTCGACAAGGAGCGCCGGTTATTGACCATCGGGTACAACGTCGGTGAACGCCGGCGGGACGCGGGTTATTACGATTTGCTTGCTTCGGAAGCGAGACTGTGCAATTTCGTGGCGATTGCGCAGGGACAACTGCCGCAGGAGAGTTGGTTCACCCTCGGGCGGCTGCTCACCACTACGAGTGGAGAGCCGGTTCTTCTTTCGTGGAGCGGATCGATGTTCGAGTACCTGATGCCGCTTCTGGTAATGCCGACGTATGAAAACACACTGCTCGACCAGACCTATAAGGCGGCTGTGGCCAGGCAGATCAAGTATGGGAAGAAGCGCGCTGTGCCCTGGGGCATTTCGGAATCCGGCTACAATATGATCGACGTCCATCTTAACTATCAGTACCGCGCTTTTGGCGTGCCCGGCCTGGGGCTCAAACGCGGTCTCGCCGGGGATCTGGTAATTGCGCCCTATGCCTCGGCGCTCGCGCTGATGGTGGCGCCCGAGGAAGCGTGCCTGAATCTGCAGCGACTCTCCGATGAAGGGTTTGAAGGAAAATATGGCTTCTATGAAGCTATCGACTACACACCTTCACGTCTGCCGCGCGGACAGTCGAGCGCCGTGGTCCGCTCCTTCATGGCACATCACGTTGGAATGAGCTTGCTCTCTTTGGCCTATCTGCTCCTGGATCGTCCGATGCAGAAGCGATTCGAGTCGGACCCGGTGTTTCAGGCGACCATGCTGCTGCTCCATGAGCGGGTGCCAAAGGCCACGGCGTTTTATTCGCACACCGCCGAGATCTCCGACATACAGGGGGCCTCCAGCGGTACGGATATGCCGGTGCGCGTTTTCAGCAGCCCTGATACGCCGGTCCCTGAAGTGCAGTTATTATCCAACGGCAGATACCACGTGATGATTACGAATGCGGGGGGCGGTTACAGCCGCTGGAAGGACATCGCAGTGACACGCTGGCGCGAAGACAGCACCTGCGACAACTGGGGCACTTTCTGTTACCTTCGCGACGTGACAAGCGGAGAGTTCTGGTCAACCGCATATCAGCCGACACTCAAACGCCCCGCCAATCAATCTAATAATTATGAAGCGATTTTTTCGGACGCGAAAGCGGAGTTTCGTCGCCGGGACCACGACTTTGACACGCATACCGAGATAGCTGTTTCACCCGAAGATGATATCGAACTGCGCCGAATCACCATCACCAATCATGCCCGGACGCGCAGAGAGATCGATGCCACGAGCTACGCGGAAGTGGTTCTCGCATCGCCTGCCGTGGACGCACTGCATCCGGCGTTCAGCAATCTCTTTGTTCAGACCGAGATCATTCACCATAGGCAGGCGATCCTCTGCACCCGCCGTCCCCGCTCCATGAACGAGCAGGCGCCCTGGATGTTCCATCTCATGGCCGTGCACGGGGCAGATGGTAATGTCAAAAGTTTCATGAAAAAAGAGACGGATTTATGAAAACAGAATGTGATAGGATTCCGTCGGCGTAAGAGAGGGCGGTTAAGAAGTCAGAAGTGGTGGACGCCGACGGCTCTGAGAGA
>JAJYVD010000049.1 GCA_021792185.1 Nitrospirota bacterium
ATAGGCTGGAGGTGTAAGCACAGTAATGTGTTCAGCTTACCAGTACTAATTGACCGTGCGCCTTGACCTCTACTCCTTACTTACTCCCTCCCTCCTCCCATATCCTGTCAAACTTTTTGCTTGCAATTTTAGTTTGGCTTATGTTATTTTATCTTTCTGGTGGTTATGCCGGAGGGGCCACACCCGTTCCCATTCCGAACACGGAAGTTAAGCCCTCCAGGGCCGATGATACTATAGCCGCGAGGCCATGGGAAAGTAGGACGCCGCCGGATTAATAGAAAGGGCTTGGTTAAAACCAAGCCCTTTTTTATTTTTTAAAATTCGATTTAAGCAGGCGCTATAATTATAATCGCTTGAAATAAAACCTTTTGATCCGGAGATGTTTTAACGGGAAGTTTTGTTGTATTGTATGTCAATCTTGTAATCGATCCGCGTATGGCTGGATGAATCATTTCCGGCACAGAGGAGTTCGCCTTTGCCTGATTTAAGACGGCCTTTCATCATTGTATTGATAACAGGCTCCAGATTAAAGCCGCCGTCCACACAATCATATCCCATGCATTCCATGTGGAAATACGCAGAACTTCCCGGTAAAAAATTGACTGTGCGCTGCATAATCGTCCGGCCGGTGCTCTTCTGATAGTAGTTCATGAAAATAATAACGGATGCAACGTTCGGATAGCGTGTAGACATCAGGCCCGCATCAGCCTTGTGCTGTTTTCTTTCGAGGCGTGCGACATTTTTTTGCTTGCTGACCATGTGATCCCTCCTCAAAAAAGCAAAGCCCCCCGCTTATCGCAGGGGGCCCTTCTTCAGGTTCTTACTGTTTTACAACGTTGATCGCCTTCGGACCCTTAGGGCCTTTTTCGGTATCAAAGCTGACTCTGTCACCTTCGGCAAGGGATTTGAATCCGTTGCTCTGGATAGAGGAATAGTGGACAAATACATCACTACCGTCTTCGCTTGTTATAAAGCCAAAACCCTTGGACTCGTTGAACCACTTTACTGTTCCTTCAGTCATTTGCGTACCTCCTTATGTGTGAATTGAACTTTCAGAAGGACACAAATAAAAAAGCCACAAAGCTAAAAGTCTTTGTGGCCTTGAACGGTCTAAAAACTTCTGAAACTCTATGATTAGAATAACACATCTGCGGATAATTAGCAACAAAATAATTTTACCCAAATCCTGCGTTGCATTGGAACAGGTCAATATCCCGATTCGTGCCATTTTTTCTCCTTTTCTTATTGTTTCACTTTTTCTTTCCGAAAGGACATATCTTTACGCATACCCCGCATATCCGCACGCCGATGCCGGGCATGGCCTTGAATTGCATGGTTTTCTCCGCGCATCTGCTGAAGTGAAGCGCATCGTCCCGGCTTTCATACCTTCCATCTGTCGATACATTTTTTATGGCAGATGCGGGACATGCCTTTGAGCATTCAGCGCATGCGCCGCAGCGGTTTTTCAGGGGCTGATCCGTTATAAGCGGCATATCTGTAAGGACGGTAGCCAGCCTGATTCTCGGCCCGTATTCAGGGCTTACAATAAGGAGGCTCTTGCCCTGCCAGCCGACGCCGGCCATCCTCGCAACGGCTTTATGCGAAATGTTACCGAGCAGATTGTTTTCATCCGCAATATGCGAAGCAGGAACAGCGAAAGAGGCGAAGCCCTTTTCGACTACCCATTTAGCAAGTTCTGCGGTGATATTATCAAGCAATGCGTTCACAGTCCTATAATGCTCTGCATACTCTATAGTCGGCCCATCTTTAATGCCGCTTATGATAGAATTATCGAGACGCACTGCGATTGATACGGCATTGGTGTAAGGCGACAAAATATCCCGCGGGATAACAGGCCAGCCATCCTTGAATGGTGATAGATCGGCAATGCCTACAAGGTCGGCCCCGCATGTCTTGCAAAACGCTTTTAATTTAAGCGTCTGGTTCATATATAACCCTGATGCTCATTAATTTTTTCATATAGTCTTTTTATTAATTCCGTTCAATCACTATCGGCAATTGTACCTTATCTTCCAGTGCCTTTAATGCCTTTACCTTCAGTTCATCTTTGCCCAAGTCCTCCTTGCCGACCATCTCTTCGATGTCAATCCCGACCACTCCGGTAATATTCAGCTTTTCTTCGAGAAAATCGCCGTAGCCTCCTTCAGGCTGATATTTTTGCATCAGGCATTTAAGCCCCGATATTCGCTCATTTATGTCCTCGACTGCATAAGCCCTGCCTTTAATTATCACGCTCCGATAAAGATATTCAGCCTTGCACGGATCCGACATCGTCCCTTTCACATAAGCAATCGGCAGATCAACCTCAAAACAAACCCTGTTATCTCTTTTGATGTCTTCGATCTTTTCTCCTTCCTTTGCCGTATGAAAATAAATCTTCCCATCATGATAGGCGAAATTCAGAGGCTTCACCATCGGATAGCCATCCTTGCCGATTGTCCCCAATCTGCCGACATGACAGGTGTTGAGCAGTTCGACGATTATTGTCTTGTCTTTAATCTCTTTTTTGCTTCTTCTCATGATTCTCTCCTTTGTCTTATTTTTTCTCTCCAAAGGCAAAGAGCCTTCTAAAGCCGAACTCTATGCCCTTTTCTGTCCTGTAATTTTCAAAGCTCATTGCGAACGCATATTTGAAACGCTCCTGCTTCTTTTCATCCAAAAGCGCGAGATACGGTCTCAGAGCAGCAGAAACTCCCCATTCAAGCACTTTATTGATGCTTTCAAACATGAGCGTATAGTTTTTGTAAAAGGCGTTTACCTCTGTAAATCCCGCATCCTTCAAAAATCCGGCAAATTCCTCTTTTAAAGGAAATCTCCACGGAGATGCCATCTTTCTATATCTCGATTCAAGGCCGAGAAACGAGATCGCGCTGTTTATATTTTCCATTAATTCCCAGCAGAAATCCCTTGCCGGAAGCTGAATAGCGATTCTGCCGTTCGGCTTCAACGCACTGTATGCGCGGATTATTACATCTTCCTGCTCTTTTATCCACTGCAGAGCGGAGTTGGAGTATACGAGGTCGAATTCCTCTTTAAAATCCATCCTCTGTGCCGGGATGTTTATCAGGGCGATATTATCCGAGGACAATGCGTTCTCCCTTGCCCTTTCAAGCATCTCGACAGACGGATCGATAGCCACGATCCTGCCCTTGCGGGCCATGCTCGCAAGCTCGCGCGTCAGCTTTCCGGTACCGCAGCCGATGTCGAGTATGGAATCATCGTCACGAACGTTCGCCATCTCGATAAGTTCCCTGCCCGCGTCGGTCTGAGGCGAGTGTGTGGCGTCATACATTCCGGCATCCCATTTCATGTCGCACCTCCAAAATAAAAAGGCCACGGAGTCTGATTCCGTGGCCTTCGAGTTTTCCTATGTTATCCGCTAACAGTTAATAGAATCCCCCTCCGGCCACGGCATTGACATGCCATGCGGTTTTAAGAAGCCTATTCGCTATAAGCAGATTGCAAAACATGTTTAAATATACATTCGCTTTGTTTCGATGTCAAGAAAAATTTTTGAGACGGAAATATCAGGCCTGCTGTTTTTTTAGTTTTTTATTCACTTGCCACTGTTGGACTATGCTCAACACGTTGTTCACAAGCCAATATAGGACAAGGCCCGACGGGAAGGTGAGGAACATGAAGGTAAATACTATAGGCATTATCATCATAATCTTCTGCTGCGTGGGATCCATGCTTGACGGTGTCATCTTCTGCTGGATCACCATCGTAGCCCCCATAATGACAGGCATTATGTAATAAGGGTCTTTTATCGAAAGATCGGTTATCCAGAGGGCAAAAGGAGCGCCTCTCAGCTCTATGGCTATCAAGAGCACTTTATAAAGAGCGAAGAACACCGGGATCTGAAGGAGCATAGGCAGGCATCCGCCCATAGGATTGACCTTATTCTTTTTATAAAGCTCCATCAGTTCTTTTTGCATCCTCTGCGGGTCGCTTTTGTATTTTTCCTTTATCTCCGCCATTCTGGGCTGTATGTCCTGAAGTTTTTTCATCGATGCCTGTCCCTTGTTGATAAGCGGGATGAATGGAATCCTGACGAGTATTGTGAGGATTATAATCGAAACTCCGTAGTTGGGGAATATGCCGTAAAACAGCTTCATGAGCCAGAACAACGGCCTGGCAAGTAAGGAGAAGAACCCGAAATCGACTATATGCTCGAGGCCTGCGCCGATTTTTTTCAGGCTGTCGTATTCCTTCGGCCCCGCGTAAATGAAATAGTTATTAACTCCGCCTGCAAGCTTGATTGCCGTCATCGGCTCGCCGTTTTTATTCCAGGCTTTTGCCTCTTCTACCTGTCCTTTCGGAACTATGGAGGAAAAGAAATACTTATCCTCCTGAGCTATCCATTTTACGCCTTCCCTGAAACTTTTTGTTTCTTTCAGATCCTTGGCTGTGAATTCAATTCTATCGGCGTCTTTCAGGATAACAGGGCCGAAATGAGTAGAATCGTCCTTTTCATAAATGCCGAAGTTTTTGCCTAAGGTTATCCAGTAAGAGGTTAAGCCGCCTGTCTCATCCTTTAAAGAGATTCCGTAGTCGCTGCTGTGAAACGTATAAGTCCTGCGTATGGAGCGCCCTCCTGCGGAATATTCAAAGATAAGGTCTGCCGTCTTGGCCGCTGAATCGAGTTTTATATCTTTCCCTTTAATGGAAAAATTAACATTCGAAAACTGAAATTCCTCATCTATCCCTATGGACATCGGAGACAATACATCGTCTCCCTTTAAAACAATCGGCCTGTTGTTTTTGTCTTTATATTTTTTGAGTTCGATGTTCTTTATTGCCCCGCCCTTTGAGGTAAGGACTGCAATGTAAAGGTCGTTTTCTACCTTTATCTCTTTTTCTACGCCTGATATTGATATGTCGGGCTTGGGCATAAGAGAAGGAACAGGAGACTGAGGAACGGCCTTGGGACTTTTATCCTTTTCCGCAACGGCTTCTTTTGCGTCCTTTACCGGAGCTACCGGAGGTGCAGTAGGCATCAGATACTGATAACCTATCAGTATCGCTATAGAGAGGATTATTGCCAAAAGCATTCTTTTGTCCATGCTGTTAACTCCTAACTTATTTCACCGGATCGTATCCGCCGGGATGAAACGGATGACATTTTAATATTCTTTTAAAAGAAAGATAAACGCCCTTAAGCGTTCCGTGCCTATCTACCGCTTCCATAGAGTATTCCGAACACGAAGGCGTGAACCTGCAGCTCTGAGGCAGCAAGGGAGAGATAATGTAGCGGTAGACTTTTATGACGCCTATTATGAGAGCTTTCAATTTTATGTTTATGCGGATAGACGCTTTCTTCCCTTTAACCTTCTGCTCTTCAAAACCCTCTGTCCGCCCTTTGTGCCCATGCGGGTAAGGAAGCCGTGGGTTTTTTTCCTTCTGCTTTTATGTGGATTATAGGTCGTATACGTGCCCATTTCCAAAACCTCCGTAAAATTATTGAAAAGAAATTATAATTTTTCAGCCCATATAAAGTCAATCGCACGAACTGCCATTAGAACGACTTCGACTTTTTAAGTTTGTTTGCTGTTTGCCGGCTCGATATGAACAACTACGTCCGCTACTTCCGTCAGCCTTTCCTTTATAACCCTTTCCGCCCTCTCTGCAATGGCGTGCGCCTCCTCCACAGAAAGGGCGGGATTCACGAGCATATGCAGGTCAACGAATATCTGTCCCTTTGTTCCCCTTGTCCTTATTTTGTGGCATTCGACCACTCCTTCAACGTTACAAGCTATTTCTTTAATAATGGATATGTCGGTCTGAGAGCTGTCCACAAGCGTTTCGGTCGAGCCTTTTATGATGTCGATGCCGGCCTTTGCGATAAAAATTCCTATTACCGCCCCGGCGATCGGGTCCGCGAGAGGAAAGCCGAGCTTGATGAAGATAAGGCTTGCGATAACGCCTATTGATACATAGATATCGCTTTTTGTGTGCCGGGAGTCGGCAATGAGGAATTCGCTGCTAAGTCTCACTCCCTTTCGTTTTTCGTATGTTGAGACAAATACGTTTATCGCTATTGTAATTGCCATGACTATAAAGCTCGCCATGGTCACCGTTGTCTCGTGCCTGCCCGTTAATGACTCATAGACCCTTTTGAAGACCTCAAAGCAGGTCAGCAGCATGAGAAGCCCCACGAAGATGGTAAAGACAGTTTCGTATTTCCTGTGGCCGTAAGGATGTCTTTCATCAGGAGGATGCGAGGAGATGTACACGCCTATCAGCCCTACGATATTTGATACGCCGTCAAAGAGGGAGTGAAAGCCGTCCGAAAATATGGAGATGGAGTTTGTGATGTAGCCGTAAAAGACCTTTGCCGCTGCGACGAGGATGTTCAGCGCGAGCGTTATCAATAGAACCTTTCTTATCTCGAATGTCCTCTCCATTATTCCATTGCTCCGGCTTTCAGTACTCCATCCCAATGTTTTTTGAAATCGCTGAATCTCTTATTGCTTATAGCATCCCTCATTTTTCTGAAAAAGTCGAGATAGAAATGTAAATTGTGGATGGTATTCAGCCGCATGGAGAGTATTTCCTTTGCAAGGAACAGATGCCTTAAATACGCTTTCGAATAGTTCCTGCATGTGTAGCATCCGCATTCCGGATCGAGGGGCTCCGGGTCTGCTTTGAATTCGGTCCTTTTGATGCTTATTCTGCCTTTGCTCGTAAAAAGAGTTCCGTTACGGGCGTTTCTCGTAGGCATCACGCAGTCGAACATGTCAAAGCCGTTTTCGACCGCAGTCATTACGTCTAAAAGATCTCCGACCCCCATCAGATACCTCGGTTTCTCCTCGGGCATCAACGGGCCTATGAATTCTATTGTCTCGTACATTTCCTCTTTCGGCTCTCCCACGCTCAATCCGCCTGATGCATATCCGTCGAAGCCTACCTCCATCAACTCTTCGAGACTTCTTTTTCGTAAGTCCTTATACATCCCGCCCTGAATAATGCCGAATAAGCTTGGAAGCTTGGAAGCCCGATAGTCTGGAAGTTCGGAAGTTTTTTCTTCTGCGCTTCCGCGCTTCCGCGCTTCCGCGCTATTCATAAACTCTTTACATCTCCTCGCCCACTTTGTGGTGAGTTCGAGAGACTTTACGGCATAGTCATATTCGGCCGGATACGGTGTGCATTCGTCAAAGGCCATAGCAATGTCCGAGCCGAGCATAGACTGTATTTCCATAGCCTTTTCAGGGCTGAGGAAATGCAGCGAGCCGTCTAAGTGGGATCTGAATTCGACTCCGTCTTCGCGTATCTTTCTGAGAGAAGAAAGGCTGTAAACCTGAAAGCCGCCGCTGTCGGTTAATATAGGCTTGTCCCAGTTTATAAATTTATGGATCCCGCCCAGTTGGTGGATTATTTCGTGTCCGGGCCTGAGGTATAAATGGTATGTGTTGCTCAGGATGATTTCAGCGCCTATCTCTCTTAATTCTTCGGGAGACATAGCCTTTACAGTCCCCTGAGTGCCCACAGGCATAAATGCGGGCGTCTGAATGCTGCCGCGCTCTGTTTCTATAACGCCTCTGCGTGCCTTATTGTCCGAATTATGTATCGAGAATTTCATCGGATTTTAGTATAACTCAAAAACAATAAGCATGACTCGTATTCTCGTATTAAAGGCAAAGCATTTCCGCTTCATTCTCGAAAGGCGTCCAGCCTTTCTCCGAAGCTACGCCAGCCCGCTTAAACATCCATGTTACGCATGGTCTGCCGAAGTCGCTCCAATACTTTGTCTTTAATATCGCCTGTCGTAATTGATAAAAAATACGGGCTGAGATTGCAGTGCGATTGCCGGGTATTTTTTATGAACAAAATTTTCACACCCGTTTCACCGGAAAAGGAGTTATAAATCAGAGGATTGTTAAAAATGCATTTTTTGCTTGACATGCACAAGATATTGTGGTTCAATAGATGTTGCAATACTAAATAAAGAATTCCGGCAGGGACCTGACCGGTCAAAAAACAAGGGGGATTTTATGGAAAAAGCAGAAAGCGCTGTCGATTTGTCGCCCAACGCCGTAACAGTCCTTGAGAAAAGGTATCTCAAAAAAAATGAGGAAGGAAAGGTTATCGAGACTCCCTCTGACCTCTTCCGCAGGGTTGCACGGCATGTGGCGGCGGCGGATGCCCTTTACGGCAAGCCTGAAGTGTGGGTAAAGCAGATCGAGCAGGAATTTTATGAATTAATGACATCATTCGCCTTTCTTCCGAACAGCCCCACTCTTATGAACGCGGGAAGGAGGCTCGGGCAGTTGAGCGCGTGCTTTGTGCTTCCTGTGGACGATTCAATGGAATCCATATTCGATGCTGTTAAGTATGCCGCGATCATCCATAAATCAGGAGGAGGCACCGGCTTCAGTTTTTCGAGATTGAGGCCGAAAGGCGATGTTGTCGGCTCCACCAAGGGCATTTCATCCGGCCCTATATCTTTTATGACCGTGTTCGACACCGCGACAGAGGCGGTGAAGCAGGGCGGCACAAGAAGGGGCGCGAACATGGGCATCCTGCGTGTCGACCACCCTGACATACTTGACTTCATAACATGCAAGGATCATAACAGCAGGCTTAATAATTTCAATATTTCGGTTGGACTCACCGAGGCGTTCATGAAGGCGGTGGAAGAGAAAGGGGAATACGAGCTTTTAAATCCGAGGACAAGGAATGTAGTTGGAAAGCTGAAGGCAAGGCAGGTCTTCGATAAGATAGTCGGTCAGGCATGGAAAAACGGAGAGCCGGGAATAGTGTTCCTCGACAGGATAAACGCTTCTAATCCCACCCCTGCTCTTGGGGAGATAGAATCCACCAATCCATGCGGAGAGCAGCCTCTTATGCCTTACGAATCGTGCAACTTAGGCTCCATTAATTTGGCGAAAATGGTTCAACGCAATCAGGACGGGAGGCCGGAGGTCGACTGGCAGAAGCTTAAAGACACTACATGGAAGGCGGTTCACTTCCTCGACAATGTCATAGATGTGAATAAATACCCCCTTCAGATGATCGATGAGACTACGAAATCCAACAGGAAGATAGGGCTCGGGGTCATGGGATGGGCGGACATGCTCATTCAACTCAAAATCCCCTACGGCTCTGATGATTCGATAAAGCTCGCGGAAAAGCTGATGGGCTTCATTCAAACAGAGAGCAGGCTCGCATCGTGCGCCCTCGCCGAGGAAAGGGGCGTATTCCCTAACTACGAGAACAGCATCTATAACGGCGAAATGATGGTGAGGAACGCGACCGTAACCACCATTGCTCCGACAGGCACCCTTTCCATAATCGCGGGATGCTCATCGGGTATAGAGCCTCTCTTCGCGGTGTCGTTCGTGAGAAACGTTATGGAAGGAACCAAGATGATAGAGGTCAATCCCCATTTCGAGAAAGAGGCGAAGGATGCGGGGATATTGAGCAGGGAGCTTATGGAGAGGGTTGCGGAAACAGGCTCCGTAGCGCACTTTAATGAATTTCCGGAAGATATGAGAAATATCTTTGTAACGGCGCACGACATTACCCCTATCGATCACATAAAGATGCAGGCCGCGTTCCAGAAATACATAGATAATGCCGTTTCAAAGACCGTGAACTTTGCCCATGAGGCGACAACAAAGGATGTGGAGGAGGCATACATACTCGCGCATAAGCTCGGCTGCAAGGGCGTAACCGTTTACCGCGACGGCTCGCGAGAGGAACAGGTGCTTTCCACCAAAAAAGCCGAAGAAAAGCCCCAGCAGGAGACAAGGGCGAGGATTGTTCCAAAAAAGAGGCCGGCAGTCATCAAAGGCACTACGAGGCTGATTAAGACAGGCTGCGGAAATCTATATGTGACAATCAACGAGGATGAAAACGGCAAGCCCTTTGAGGTGTTCACAAACATAGGAAAGGCCGGAGGCTGCGTTGCAAGCCAGGCAGAGGCCATAGGAAGGCTCATATCCCTCGGGCTGAGGGCTGAAATAGAGCCGGACGAGATAGTGAAACAGCTTAAGGGTATATCCTGCCATCAGCCTGAATGGTACGAGGGAGGAAGGGTGCTTTCATGCTCGGACGCCATTGCGAAGGCCATAGAAAAATACGCGCATCACCATGAAAAAGGCGACAACGGCAACGGCAAGTCAAAGAGCGGAACGGTTATGCAGATAGGGGCATGCCCTGAGTGCGGCGGCACCGTGGAGCATGAAGGCGGGTGCGCTGTGTGCCATAGCTGCGGATTTACTAAGTGCGGGTAATGTCATGAGCGATAACGGTAAGAAAAAATTTGTCAGACCTGCGTGGGAGGACTATTTTCTTGAAATCGCAAAGGTTGTATCTTCTCGCTCCACATGCCTGAGAAGGCGCTATGGCGCGGTAATCGTAAAGGATAATGTCATCGTCAGCACCGGGTACAACGGCGCACCGCGCGGCTCAATGAATTGCGTGGACAAAGGAAGCTGTAAAAGAAAAGAGCTTAATGTGCCTGCTGGAGAGAGATATGAACTTTGCGAGGCTGTGCATGCCGAGCAAAACGCGGTTATCAACGGCCAGCCCGAGCGCATGAAGGGCGCTACCATCTACATAGCGGGCTTTGAAGAAGACAATACATTCGCCGAAGGCAAGCCCTGCCTCCTCTGCCGCCGCATGATCCAGAATGCCATGATAAAAGAGGTCGTCTACCTCAAAAAAGACGGGAGTGTTGTGAGAGTGGGGGATGTGAGGGAGTTGGAGGGAGCGAAGGTTTGACTTTCAAAACAGTAATACTTAAAATATAGGTAAGACTATTTTGGAGGTAAGGAAATGCCAACTATAACGCAAAAAGGGCAGGTAACAATACCCAAGCCATTCAGGGAAAAGCTTCACATCAAGGAAGGAGACAGCCTTATATTCGAGGTAAAAGGTGATACGCTGATTTTAAAGAAAAAAGAAAGGCGATCAATACTAAGCCTCGGTGGAATTGCAAAGGGTAGAAAAGTTGGGGTCGGAAGCGAAAGGGAATATACCAAGAAGATTGTTTCAAAGATAATCGCTAAAGAAGGTATAAAGGATGGATAATCCCATTTTTGTTGATACCAATGTATTCCTGAGGTTTTTTGTCAGGGATGTAGAATCCTTTTATCAGAAGGCAAAAGAGCTTTTTGAAAAAGCAGAGAACGGGGAAATAAAGCTCGAAACGAGCGACTTAGTTATTGCCGAAATTGTCTGGGTTCTCGAATCATTCTATGAGTTTTCAAAAGCTGAAATTAAAGAAGTGGTCGATACCATCCTCGAAGCAAGAAATATCAAAGTAGCCAATCATTCAAGAGTAAAAGAAGCAGTTGACCTTTATTGTTCCGGCAAAATGGACTTTATCGATGCCTATAACATCGCTTATATCAAGGCAAAAAGTTTCAAGAAAGTGGCTACGTTTGATGTTAAGCATTTTAAGAATGTTGAAGGGATAACCCTTGAGTGGAGGATGTGAGGGAGTTGGAGGGGGCGACATTGCCTGAGAATCCTGTTGATGCCTCCCAAGGCATGCTGAAAGGCAAGACTTCTCTTGCGGATGCTCTAATGAATGATAGAAAGGAAGAAGCACAAGGTGGATAGAAAGGCGGGGTAATGGCTGCATGGGGCAGCAGCGTGTAGATCGAAAACGAGCCGAATAATATGGTGCATTTTGAGAGGAGAAAGAGGGAAAAGATTCTTGTAATCTGAATTTTATGAGAAACTTAACAGCAGAACAAATTAAAAGACAGTATGATGTTGATAATGCAATCTGTCAGCTTGTCCATGAGCTCAATCCGGCTGGTAAAAATCTTAATATTAAGGAGAAATTATGATTATTAAGGAGAAAGAGAGAAAACTTCTTGTTAATGTTTCAGATGGAAGTCAAGTTTATGAGCAGATTATGAAATTAGAGAAATTGGGAGATTTTCATGTGGAGGGAAGCAAACACTTTAAAACACAAGATATTTATTTAGATAATAAAGAATTTATTTTGGCAAAAAAAAGCGGTTATTTAAGAATCAGAGGGAAGACATCTGGACACTTGATAACAATCAGAAAAAATAAAGACGGAGTAATCGATGAGGTTTCCCATCCACTCGATGATGAAGGGATAAGGATTGTCCTTGCGGCATTAGCTGATAATTTCAATATTCATGAAAATCCACAGATGATTCTGCCATATTTTTCTGAAGTATTTAAGAGTATCGGGCTTACTGAAGTATTGAGAGTAGCCATAGACAGAACTGAAAGAGATATTTTTCTTGAAGATGTTGGAATTGGGAAAATGAAGATTGATATATTTAAATATCTGTTCCCTAAAGAGTTTGGCCCCTTTTATGAAGTGGAAGTCATTTCCTATAAAAAAGCTTTTCATGGGCACATTGATAATTTTATTTCTTCATTAAAGAATAATTATAAAGAGGTCATAGAAGGATTTGAGTTAAGCAAATATTTTAGGGGTATAAATATAGCCTATGGTTTTAACTTCAAGTAATTCGTTCTCTTTTAGAGGAGGAGAGAAATGGAGAAGTCTTTAATCGGAGCACTAAAAACATTGACAAGCTTGCAGAGATGGAATTTTTTACCTCGTGTCGAAATATGGACAGAGGCCGAAAATGTAGCATATGTCACTCATGTAGGTTATGCGATCGGACGCGAGTACGGACTAACAGCACCGGATGTTTTGGAACATTTTCTTGTGAGATCACTTTTGAAATCTTTTAATAAACATTTTTTATCCGATATACCAGTCAAGACTAGAGATGCATTAGATCAGGATGTCTGGAAAAGTGTTGTAGAAAAAGCTGTGAGCGAAACTAGTAAGCTATTCCCTAGAAAAATTTCTGAAGATGTAAAAAAATATTTGACATATGGGGGTGATTATAGCATTGCTGGAGCTGATCCGAAAGTTAAAGAAAAAGTAGAAATGCTGCTAAAATATGTTCAGAATAAGGTAGCTCTTGAAGAATGTGAAACAAACCAACGTGTCTATGACAAGAATTTAGACTATCAATCAATCATAGGAAAAATAAAAAAGAAAACAGAAGAAATAGCTGATGCTAATAAATTTGAAGAAATTTTCGATGGACATAAAGCCTATTTTTCAAGGATTAAACTCCTGAAATACTTAAGGCGATGGAATAAAATCAATAGGGCTATCGAAAGCAGTGTACTAAGCCATACTTTCATTGTAGCTTTCCTTACGTTGCTATTTTCTCAGATGTGTAACGGAGAATGTGAAGAAAACAACTTTAGCTATAAGGCTATTTTGAAAGCACTCTTCCATGACGTTCCCGAGGCTCTTACCGGTGATTTAATTACGCCGGTCAAAAAAGTGATCAAAGAAGCAAAAAATAAGGCTTGGGATGATGTAGAGGAGAAACTTATTGAAGAAATAAAGTCTGACGCCCCAAAAGGTGTGAAAGAAGATTTTGAAAGCTATGGTTTACTAAAACCTCTTGAACGTTCCAAAGTAAATTCTGTTGATTCTTTAGTAAAGGACTGTGATGAATTAGCATTAGTCATAGAATGTGTTTTTGAGGAACATTCCGGAACTGTCACAGAAGAAATGTATAGAGCATATCACGTGTATCTTAATAGCCTATTAAATTCAGAATGGACTTACATCCGTGAATTCTGCACTCGCGTTTTATTGGAATTTTCTCTCAAGAATGGCAGATAGGTAAAAGGATAGAATGGATGATTTAAAAGATAACACCACAGAATTAAAGGAAGCATTAAAGTTTCTTGAACGAGATTTTAATCAATGTTTCCAGCAAATGCGCTACTATGACTCGCAGATTTTCGACATTCTTAAGTTCATGTTTACAGCATATACGGCTCTTATTGGTGTTGCACTTGGTCTTTATCAGTTTGGGTTAAAGGAAAAGATATATCTTACAATCCCCGCTATAACTGCGCTTATAATTGGGTTAATTCTTGGACTGTTTATGTTTTACCTTGTTCTTATAAACCGTTCTTATTATGTTAGGGTTGCACGATATATAAACGAACAGAGAAGTCTATTTTTATCATTCAAGCCGCTTGGATTTGAAAATGCATCACGCATGTATACGAATGTGAAGCAGCCTTATTTCAGCCGCGAAAGCACTCAAATATGGCTTGTATATATCGTCGGAGCTTTAAATGCGACACTTCTTGGAGTTCTGCTCTTTATTCTATCTGCCGCATATTATTATAGATGGCCAATAGTAATTGGAAGTAGTCTTGTTATTTTAAGTATTCAAATAGTGATTGTCGTTAAATATTTAAAATCACAAGAAAATAAATCAGTAAAAACGATTTTAAATAAAAATAATGGCTAACCTTAAAATATCAATTTTAGACGTAGGTCATGGAGATTTTATCTATGCTGAAAGTCCATTGGGTAACAATTTAGTTATTGATTGTGGGTCTGGAAATATTGTACCATCTTCTTACCTAAATAAAATCTCTACAATATCAGAGCTGCAGGTTTCACATCCACATGTTGATCATTTTGATGATATTGTCACGTTATCAAAGAAAAAGATATTATCTTTTCGTTGTCCATTGCTCGATAATTTTTCTGACGAAGCTATTGGATGGAATAAAACTGACAAAATCAAAATAAAAAGATTAAGAGAAATAAAACAAATTTTAAAAGCAGATAATAATGCTGTTTCCTCTGGCGACGGTTTTTATCATACGGTATGGGCACCTTCGAATGTAGATTATAATGACCCCAATACTGCAAGCTATGTGACGACCCTAAATTATAATGGCTTTAAAATGCTTTTCGGAGGAGATTTGCCAGAAAATGGGTGGAGATCACTTTTTAAAAATAATAAATTTGTTAATGAAATTAAAGATGCGACAGTATTTAAGGTTCCTCATCATGGTAGAAAAGACGGTTGTTGTGAAGAATTATTTGAACTGATTTCGCCAATGTTATGTATCATTTCTGACAAGGCTATAGAAAAGGATAATGAAAACACTGTTGCAACTGATTGGTATAGGTATCGCTCTAAAGGATGTAATGTTGTTGGCTGTAATGAACAACGTAAAGTTTTGAGCACAAGATCGGAGGGGTCAATCTTTATCTCAGTAAATGATGAAGGCAACTGGCGGGTTTATCCAAACACAAGTTGGAAAGAATAAAACAAAAGCAAGTGAATCATGAAATTTAATCCCACCATAATCCTCGGCCATAGCCGCAGGATAGAGGAATTAAAAGGAGGCAGTGATTAATGCCTAATCGCCGTTCATACAAGACAGATGAAAGTTTTCTGGAGAAGCTTGCAATTGGCGCTATTGGCACTCGTGCTGTTTTTGCTGACCTTTTGAAACAGAGGCACAAGCCGATAGAACTGGAACGCGGCTCTATGAATTATAAAATATGGAAAAACATCAAAATTAAGCGATTACGGGTTCCCGATATTCTATGCTTGAACTGTGCAACACGGGTTGAAGCGCGTGCAAAAACCAATTTAGAGATCAGCATGTCCCACTCTCTTTCCGATCCTGAACGCGGCTGGGATAAAGGACTTACCGATTATGATGTTGTTGCGCTCTCTATATGCAGGAAGATTGGGGAAGAACCGATAGATTGGCAGGCTGATTCTCTGATTCAGTATGTTTCAGTTTGGGAACTTAAAAAGGCTTTTGCTGAAAAGAGAATAGTCACGGAAAAACCGAAAGGAGCAGGAGAAGGATTTGAACTTCGCATTACGTGGCCAAGTGCAATTGCCAGCGGAGACGGTACTATCAGCGACGTAACACCATCGCGATTAAAATTCAAAAGAAGATTAGACGGTCGAACAATTTCACTAAGTCTTACAAAAAAAGGAATTCTCCTTCAGCCATTAGTCAAGTCGGGTGATGCAATTAGTACGGGACAAATAGTTGCTTCGGTAGCTAATGTCGCTTCATCATTCATGTGCCAATCTACTACTACCGCTGAAACTTTTATTGGAATGCTTGCATCCCCATCAGTTGCTGACCGCTATACTGCTGCAAAGGCTCTTTCGTATTTTGAAAATAATGTAATCCATGACATTTTGAAAGAGCGTATGGCTGATACAAGGGAACATATTTATGTTAGATTAGAGGCTGCTGCGGGGCTTGCGCGTTTGCGACAAAGCGGCGGTATGGAATTTATAACACAGATTCTTCACGATGAATATCTGGAGCACCGGCTTGAAGGCATTATCATATTAGGAGAAATTCATATGCCGGAGTCTCAACAAATACTGACTACTGTTCTTTTAGATAAATGGCAGCATCCTGAAATTCGTGCAGGCGCAGCATGGGCATTGGGTGAATTACAACAGCCTGATAGTATTGAAGCACTTATACAGACGTTTACAGAACTTGCAGAGCCGATACGAATTGAAGCGGCGCGGGCATTGCGGAAGATAGCTGAAATTACAGCAGCAAACATTATTTCAAAACTACCCTTTTCTCATGAAGACCAACGCGCCGGAATTGCGTGGGCTGCAAGCAAATCAGGAAATATCAAGATTGACGATCTTATTAGCGTTATGGTGGATGATGATGCCCGCCGATGGATTGCATATATATTGGGAACTCAGGATAAGGAAAAATATATAAATGCCATCGAAGCATTGCGCAGCCGTGATCCTGAAGTTTATTTTGCAGTTACTGTTTTATGGAAAATTTTAGGCAGTTGGGTTTATAACTTGGAGGAATATTAAAATGTCTACTACGATTACTGAGCCGCTTTATACTACCCAATTTGGCAAGGCATATGTTGGTGACTCTCTGAAACTCTTAGCCGAACTTGCAGAAGAATCTGTGGATTTAGTTATTACATCGCCTCCGTTTGCGCTACAAAGGCAAAAAGAATATGGAAATGAGAATCAAGTTAATTATGTAGATTGGCTGCTTAGTTTTGCCGAGCCTGTTAAACGCGTGTTAAAACCGACGGGCAGTTTTGTGCTTGATTTGGGCGGGGCGTATGAAAGGGGCAGGCCAGTACGATCACTCTATAATTTTAAAGTCTTGCTGCGATTCTGCGAAGAATATGATTTTAGGTTGGCTGAGGAGTTTTTCTGGCATAATCCTGCAAAGCTTCCATCTCCTATTGAATGGGTAAACAAGCGAAAAATACGCGCTAAAGATTCAGTTAATACGATTTGGTGGCTGTCAAAATCTGATTTTCCCAAGGCTGATATTAGAAGGGTTCTCACCCCATACTCGGAACGTATGAAAAAATTAATAGAGGACAGCGAGAATTTTTACCGCCCGAAGAAAAGACCCTCAGGGCATGATATCAGCGATAAATTCGCTTGTAATAATGGGGGAGCGATACCGCCGAATCTTTTGCAGATTCCAAATACAGAGAGTAACTCTCCATATTTACGTCATTGTGCTGCGGTCGGTGTTAAAGCTCATCCGGCAAGATTTCCAGAAAAACTTCCGGCTTTTTTTATCCAATTTTTAACTGATCCCGGGGATACCGTGCTCGATATTTTTGCTGGTTCAAATACTACGGGCGCTGCTGCCGATAGAGCAGGAAGATATTGGATCGCCTTTGAAAAGGATAGAAGCTATTTGTTGGCGTCAATGTTTCGTTTTCTCGGTGATGTTTTTACAGAGGAACTTGGGGCATTTTGGGAAAGTGCCTTGTTTTCTGAAGGTACAATTGAAGTTGCCAAAAGGCAACAAGAGATGGTGTTGATGGAAGATTATGCGAAGTATGATGGATAAGCAACGAGAGACGACATCTAAGGTATGAAAGATAGGATGAAATTTAACCCCACCATAATCCTCGGCGATAGCCGGAACATGAGCGAACTAAAGGATGAGAGCCTCCATCTCGTCATTACTTCTCCTCCTTATTGGCAGTTAAAAGACTACGGCAATGGCAATCAGATAGGGTTTAATGACAGCTATGAGGATTATATAAACAACCTCAATCTTGTCTGGAAGGAATGCTATAGAGTCCTGCACAATGGCTGCCGTTTATGCGTGAATATCGGAGACCAGTTTGCAAGATCTGTTTATTACGGCAGATATAAAATCATTCCCATAAGAGAGGAAATAATCAGGTTCTGTGAAACAATAGGCTTTGATTATATGGGCGCTATTATCTGGCAGAAGGTTACTACATGCAATACAACAGGCGGGGCAACAATCATGGGCTCTTTCCCGTATCCGAGAAATGGGATTATAAAGCTTGATTACGAGTTCATCCTGATTTTCAAAAAACTCGGAGACCCTCCAAAAGTAAGCAGAGATATAAAAGAAAAATCCAAACTAACAACCGAGGAGTGGAACGAGTATTTCTATGGCCATTGGAATTTCCCCGGCGAAAGGCAAGATAAGCACCTTGCCATGTTCCCTGAAGAATTGCCTAAACGGTTGATAAAGATGTTCAGCTTTGTCGGCGATACTGTGCTTGATCCGTTTCTTGGCAGCGGGACAACCTGCCTTGCCGCGAAAAATCTGAACAGGAATTCTATCGGATACGAGATCAATAAAGACTTCTTGCCCGCGATCAAAGGAAAAATAAAGGGAGATATAAGCATAGTAAAGCAAGAGAAAACGGGCATAGACTTCAAAAAAGAAATCCAGAAACTTCCCTATATCTTTAAAGACCCTGTTAAGTTCGATAAAAAGATCGATCCTAAGAAATTAAAATTCGGCTCAAAGATAGATAACTCGGACGCTCAAAGAGAAACCTATTATTCCGTTAAAGAGATTATAAGCCCTGAGATGGTTGTTCTGGACAATGATCTGAAGGTCAGGCTCATCGGCGTTAAGGAGAGCAAGGAGATAAACGGCAAGGCGCTTCAGTTTTTGAAAGAAAAATTGAAAGGACAAAAGGTGTTTTTGAAATTTGACGCCACAAAGTATGACGATAAAGGTAATTTGCTGTGTTATCTTTATTTGAAGAATAAAACCTTTATCAATGCTCATCTGATTAAGAACCGCTTGGCAGGAATTGACATCTCTATGGACTATAAATATAAAAACAGTTTTTTGAAATATAAGGAGATGGTTTGATGCCGAAAGAATGGATAATAAATCAGGCGAATATGAGATGGGGTCTTAACAAGAAAAATAGGGTAGGCGCTGTTTCCGAAGAGATAAGAAGATGCGCGCCTAAGAGTGTAGAAGAATGGAAAATCTATTATTTTCAGAACGTTTATCCTGAAGTTCATCTTGAAAGCTTAGGAAGAACATTATATGTAAAAATCTCAGAAGTATGCCGAGCAGAGATTGAAAGCGTAACGGAAGAAGATTGCATTGATTTTGTTAAAACTCTTGTTATCAGTAGGACTTATGACGGTTATCAATCAGAAATTCAGACTATTTATGGACAATTACAGCAAGCATTGGGCGTTCCGGTTGAACCCGCTCCCGATGAATGGGATAGAGGCTATAACGTGGATTTTTTTATAAAGGTTAAGGATAAGTATATTGGACTTCAGATTAAGCCTGCCGGATATGCATATATTCCTCAGATCATCAATGAGTTTGAATTTCAAAAGAGGACTCACGAAAAATTTACTGAAAAATATGGCGGTAAGGTTTTTTATATTATCTCAATAGCACAGGATAAGAAAAAGGTCATTTATAATCTTGAGGTTATTGAAGAAATAAGGAAAGAGATAGGATAGTGTCAAGAATATTTCGCACTTTCATCAGATGACCTGAATCCAGTCTACCTTAAGCCGCGATCTTTTTGACCTCCTCCTCAAGCCGATCCATTTTCAAATATTGTTTTAGTCCCCATTTTGT
>JAJYVD010000050.1 GCA_021792185.1 Nitrospirota bacterium
CATTATACCGAGTATTCGGTGGGCAGCCTCTTTTCTGCTTATCTCTTCCTTAATCCCCTTGCCTTCTTCTCCTTCTATCTCAATTGCCTCTATAAACTGGTTAATATGTCTATACCTATCCGGTAAGCGGCTTTCCAACGGGGTTGACAGCGCCTCTTTTACCTGATAGTCTTTCTGTAGATAATACGAAGGAGGTTACTTATGAGCAGAGACGAGAACACGGCATTGGTCGCGCTTTTTTCATTCCTCGTGGGCGGTTGGTAGGCGCGGGGGTCGCCCTTCTTCTGGCGCCGCAGTCCGGTAAAAAGACGAGAAAGCAGATACGCGAACTTGCGGAAGACGTGAGAGAGCAGGCCGTCGAATACGCGGAGAAAGTAAAAGGAAAAGTGTTTTAAGGCAAGGGCAAGAGCGTGTTACCTCTTGCCCATTTTTATAAGGCTTTCCTTGTAGACTTTATAAAACTGCTCGTTGTCGGCTATGGATCTCTTGAGAACGGTTTTTAAATTCGGAATATCTTTTTCATTGACTACCATGTTTGCGCTTTTGGCAAAGGCCGCCCCGTGATCGCCTGTCTGAAAATTTTGTCCGATCAGGGCAAGAAAGATATGGCGCCTTGTCGACATGGGCATGAATTTCAGATGGTTGTATACGTTGTTTTCTTCCGGAGAATTGCTGTCGAATTTTTCATTGAGAACTATCACATCGTACCGGTTAAAACGCAGTTTTTCTAAGGTCTCGCCCTGATTTGCCGAAAGCTCAACGGAATATTTCAGTTCCTGAAGGATGGATGCTATGATCTTCTGTGATTCCGCGTTGCTCTCGCACACAAGGGCTGTCTTGAGTTCCTCTTCGTATTCTTCCGTATGCGGCGTATTTTGCAAATCCATAATTCACCTCACTTCATTTTCATTTTTTTGCTGTAGTCCGTATCCATCTTCAGCCCTTCTATGTCCGTTGTTTTTTCTCCCTTGGTCTGTTTCAGCATGTCGATACCCCTGCCTACAATAGGCTTTTTGGAGGCATAGGCAAGTGCTGTCTCCTCTGTTATCAGGCCTTCTTCGTACAGCTTGAGTATGGCCTTGTCGAATGTCTGCATGCCGTAAGCGTCTCCGGACTCTATAATATCGTAGAAGGTCTTGCCTTCGGATTCTCCGTTCAGTATGGATTCTTTTACCCTGAGATTCGTCTTCATTATTTCGATTACCGCCACCCTTCCGCCTCCGACCTTAGGCAGAAGCCTCTGGCTTACTACCCACCTGATGGTATCGGCGAGCCTTATGCGTATCTGTTTTTCCTCTTCCTGCTCGAACATGCCGACTATCCTGTTGATAGTCTGTCCTGCGTCTATAGTGTGGAGGGTGGATAGAACCAAATGGCCGGTCTCCGCCGCTGAAAGGCCTATCTCGACGGTTTCCCTGTCTCTCATTTCGCCGACGAGGATGACCTTCGGCGCCTGCCTTAAGGCTGCCCTTAATCCGTTGGCAAAGCTATCGAAGTCTATGCCCATCTCTCGCTGGTTGAAAGTGGCCTTAATATGGGGATGCGCGAATTCAACCGGGTCTTCGAGAGTAAGGACATGGACGGATTTGTTTTCGTTTATCAGCCTTAAGACCGCTGCCAGAGTGGATGATTTACCGCTTCCGGTAGCGCCTGTAACCAGAACCATGCCGTTCTTTTCCTCCGCTATTCCGGCAAGCACCTCCGGGACCTTAAGATCCGCAAGTGTCGGGATAACGGTCGATAATCTTCTCATTACGATTGAGTATGAACCGCGCTGCGAGAATATGTTTACCCTGAATCTCGCCTTGTCCGGAAGATGATACGAAGAGTCGCAGGAGCCTTCTTTGATCAGGTTCTCTGTGAGGCGGCGGTCTGAGTTTATAAGGTTCATTGCAAATATCTCGGTTTGAAACGGCGTCAGCGCGTCGAACTGTATCTTTTCAAACGGCACAGGCACAAGCTGTCCAGATGATTCGACCTGAGCCGCCTTGCCCACGGTAAAGTTGAGGTCAGAGACATTGTCGTGGCTGTCGAGCATGGTTGTCAGCATATAATCTACTTCGGGCCTTCTCATCTATGTTCCTCCTTTTAATGTTATTAGTACATATTAATGTTATTAGTACATAAGGTATGTGTGCCGAAAAGCCTTTTAGCTACGATACCTTATTAAGAACCCTCCCGCCATTTAAAGGCAATTTCAGTATAACCTATCCATTAAAATAACAATACAAACTACTCAGATAAATCTTATCGTTTTTAAAAGGCTTGAGGTATACATACCTTATGTAAATCAAAACTCCGGCGGCGGAGTTTTTAGGAACTGTACGAATTTCTGCTTGTCTATAGCCTTGTCGTAAGCGTCTTCCGGGCTTATCCATTTTTTCAGCAGGAGTTCCATTATCGCGTCGTCCAGCGTCTGCATGCCGTATTTTTTCCCTGTCTGCATCGCGGAAGGTATCTGGTGCGTCTTGGCCTCCCTTATCAGTGCGCCTACGGCATAAGTGCATACCAGAATTTCGAGTGCGGCGCACCTGCCTTTCTTATCTATTCTTTTAAAGAGGTTTTGCGCTATAACTCCTTTCAGGGATTCCGAAAGAGTGGTTCTTATCTGTGCCTGCTGGTTTGCCGGAAATACGTCCACGACCCTGTCTACGGTTTTAGGCGCGTTCGTAGTATGCAGGGTTCCGAACACAAGATGACCTGTCGATGCGGCTTCGAGCGCAAGAGAGATCGTTTCGAGGTCTCTCATTTCACCGACCAGGATAATATCCGGGTCTTCACGGAGCGCTCCCCTGAGCGCAGCGGCAAATGATCGCGTATGCGTTCCCAATTCCCTATGATTAATTATACAGCCCTGGCTTTTATGAACGAATTCTATCGGGTCTTCTACGGTGATGATGTGGTCTTTACGCATCTTGTTCGCATAATCGATTATGGCGGCCAGCGTTGTTGATTTACCGCTTCCTGTCGGGCCTGTGACAAGCACAAGACCTTTGTTCAGCATTGCGAATTTTTTGCATACCTCAGGCAGTCCGAGCTGCTCTACCGATAATACAGTGCTCGGTATTTGCCTGAAGACCGCGGCTACGCCGTATTTCTGAAGAAAAAAGTTTGCGCGGTATCTTGCCAGACCCGGAATTTCATAGCCGAAATCCACGTCTCCGGTCTCTTCAAATATTTTCACCTTCTCTTCAGGCGCAATCTCGTAAAGCATGCCTTTCAACTCGTCGTTTTCGAGCACTTTATACTCGACTCTCTCCATTTCTCCCCGCACTCTCAGGATAGGCTGAGAACCGGATACGAGGTGCAGGTCCGAGGCGCCCTGATCGTTCATCAGTTTAAAAAAAGCATCGATTTTTGCCATTGTTGTGTCTCCTTTTAGGATGGATAATCTTTAAATAACAATCAAAATCTATCAGACTACGGATGTTTTGTCAAGGTGTCAAGGCTTGCACAAATAACTCTAAGTCATTTAGTATAAAAAGTTATGATTAATGTTTTGAAGAAAATATTCGGCACGAAGAACGAGAGGGAGTTAAAGAGGCTGTTCGATATGATTGACGGGATAAACAGCCTCGAATCTTCCATTGCGTCCTTGAGCGACGAGCAGCTCAAGGCAAAAACAGGAGAGTTCAGAAGAAGGCTGGAAACGGGCGAAGGTCTTGATGATATCCTGAATGAGGCTTTTGCGGTAGTAAGGGAGGTCTCAAAACGCCTTTTGAACATGAGGCACTTCGACGTCCAGCTTATCGGCGGCATTGTGCTCCATGAGGGGAAGATAGCAGAGATGAAGACGGGCGAAGGCAAGACCCTCGTTGCGACGCTGCCTGTCTATCTTAACGCGATCGACGGCAGGGGAGTGCATGTCGTGACGGTGAACGATTACCTTGCCAAAAGAGACGCCCAGTGGATGGGCGTTATTTATGATTTCCTCGGCCTTTCCGTGGGCGTAATACAGCACGACAATTCGTTCATATTCGACCCTGCGTATGTCTCGCATGACAATAGATTTAATCATTTAAGACCGTGTTCAAGGAGAGAGGCTTACTTTGCCGATATAACCTACGGCACAAACAACGAATTCGGTTTCGATTATCTCAGGGACAATATGAAGTACGACCCCTCCGAATTTTCACAGAGGGAATTGAACTATGCGATTGTCGACGAGGTAGACAGCATCCTCATAGATGAGGCGAGGACGCCGCTTATAATATCGGGGCCTTCCGAGGAGTCCACGGATAAATATTATAAGGTGAATAAGGTGATTCCGAACCTGAAGGCCGAGGCGGATTTTAAGCTGGACGAAAAGCTTAAGAACGCGGTTATTACCGAATCAGGAAGCTCAAAGGTCGAAAAACTCCTCGGCCTTGGGAACCTTTATGACCCGTCAAACATAGAGATAGTGCACCATGTCCTTCAGGCATTGAGGGCGCACAATCTTTTTAAAAGGGATGTGGATTATGTTGTAAAGGACGGCGAAGTCATTATCGTAGACGAGTTCACAGGCAGGCTTATGCCCGGAAGGCGCTGGAGCGACGGCCTGCATCAGGCTATCGAGGCTAAGGAAGGAGTGAAAATAGAGAGCGAAAACCAGACCTTGGCCACTATCACTTTCCAAAATCTCTTCAGGATGTATAACAAGCTGGCAGGCATGACCGGTACTGCCGATACAGAGGCCGAGGAGTTTGCGAAGATATACAATCTCGATGTCGTTGTCATTCCTACGAACAGGCAGATGATGAGAAGCGATTATCCTGATGTGATATACAAGACCGAAAAGGCCAAATTCAACGCTGTAATAGGCGATATAGAAGTCTGCCATCAAAAGGGGCAGCCCGTCCTTGTCGGGACCACATCCATAGAAAAGTCCGAAGTCCTGAGCCATCTCCTGAAAAAGAAAGGGGTAAAACATTCTGTTCTGAACGCGAAATACCACGAGAAAGAGGCCGAGATCATTGCGCAGGCCGGAAGGCTCGGCGCGGTAACTATCGCAACGAACATGGCCGGAAGGGGAACGGATATCGTTTTAGGAGGCAATCCCGACGGCCTCGCGAGAGAATTGTTGAAGGATAAAAAGGAATATACGGAAGAAGAGTTCAAAGCCGCTTATGATAAGGCAAAGGATATATGCGATAACGAAAAAGATGGGGTATTGGCGGCAGGCGGGCTTCATATAATGGGAACAGAGCGCCATGAGGCAAGACGAATAGACAACCAACTTAGGGGAAGGTCGGGCAGGCAGGGAGACCCCGGCGCTTCGAAATTTTATCTTTCTCTCGAAGACGACCTCATGCGTATATTCGGCTCGGACAGGATAAACGGCCTGATGAATTTATTGAAGATGGATGAAAGCATACCCATAGAAAATAAAATGGTAACAAAGGCGATCGAGAACGCGCAGAAAAGGGTCGAGGCCCATAACTTCGACATAAGAAAACACCTCCTCGAATACGATGATGTAATGAACAAACAGAGGAAAGAGATATACTCCTTCAGGCGGGAGGCGTTGCAGAGCGAGTCTTTAAAGGAAAGGGTCATGGAGATGATGGAAGACGGCGTTGACGAGCTTCTTTCCATATACTGTCCCGATGCCGGTGAATGGGATATTAACGGCCTTAAAGACGCGTTATACGGATTGTTCGCAGTGGATTTGAAATCGGACGGATTTTCATCCGTAGATGATCTCAGGGATTTTGTTATTTCTCAAGCGCAGGAGGCTTACGATAGGAAGGAAGCCGAAGCAGGCGCGGAATTTATGCGGTATATAGAGAAAATGGTGCTCTTGCAGGTTATAGACGCTCAGTGGAAGGATCATCTCCTCGGCATCGACCATGTAAAAGAAGGCATAGGGCTGCGCGGATATGCGCAGCGCGATCCCCTTGTGGAGTATAAAAAAGAGGCATTCGATCTTTTCGCTGAAATGTCGGGGAGGATTACCTCGGAGGTATTGATGAGGCTCTTCAAGATTCAGGTGCGGCATGAGGAAGAGCAGGAGATAAAAATGAAGTCACAACAGCAGCTCGTTTATAACAGGGCTGAGGGCGATTCCGCGCCTCAGCCGGTTCATAAGGAGAAGAAAGTGGGAAGAAACGATCCCTGCCCCTGCGGCAGCGGGAAAAAATATAAAAAGTGCTGCGGGGCAAAGTAGCGTTATGGCGTGAAGTGTAATGCGTTATAGCGTAAAACAAGTAAACCCTAATGCTGCATAAAAATACGATTCAAGGTTAGGCGAATATGCTGAAAAGCCTTTAGTAGCGATACATTAAAGGCGAACCCTCCAGCCATTTAAAGGCAATTTCAGCATCACAAATACATTCAGCAAAATAAACAGCCATTTAATAAACTTTATCGCATTAGTAAAGGTTTTGAGGCATGTTTGCCTAACCTATTTATGCGACTGTAAGGTAAACGCAATAACTCTCTATAACGTTCAACGCTATAACGATTTCGGTTTATCTCTTTTTGCATTTACGATGCAGAAAAATCCGAAGGGCTCGTCAAAAGGGTTTGTGAGTTGATGCACGGTATCGGGAGCTACATATGCGGTATCGAGATAATTCAGGGCGTAAAATTTTTTCCCCATTCTGATTTTCCCTTTGCCTCTGACGCATATAACCACATGCTCGTGCTTATGCCTTTCGAGGCTGCTGCAGCCGCCCGGAGTTATCTCGAAATACCTTAGATGGAATTTTGCCGTTTCTCCGTGATTGCCTATGAGGACATTTCTGACAATTGCGGACCAGTTGCCGTCTTTCTGTTTGTACTTTTCGGTCTTAACGCCGCTCCACGTGAAACCGCCTTTGTGCTTATATATTGTTGACTTCTGCGCTTCCGTTCTTCCGCTCTTCTGCTCTATCTTTGGCGACTTCCAGTCGCAAGAAGGGGCGTTTGGAAGATAGGGATGTTGAGGCGTTTTTTTTGTTTTTTTCATAGGATTGATTATATACGAATTCAAGATTTGCTTGCAAAAGTATAGCTCTAAGGCTATAATGTAAAAATATCAAAGAGTTCGATTAATTGTATATATGGAGGGGGCTATGGCTCAAGGAATAGGCGCTTTACCTGAAGTTTTAAAGGTCGGGACAAACGAGATGGAGCTTGTTGTATTCAGGATGTATGGAATGCATCCTGACGGCAGTCCGGAAATACTCGATTACGGCGTGAATGTCGCAAAGGTAAGGGAAATAATCCCTATGCCCGCGCTTAGGAAGGTGCCTGATATGCCTGCCTATGCAGAGGCCCTTGCCGAGGTGCGGGGCGAGGTTATTCCGATAGTCGATCTCGGGAAATGGATGAAAATAGTTGCGCCTGCTGATATGGAAATACGTCCTAAGGTTATTGTCCTTGAGATGCTCGGCACTACAGTGGGAATGATCGTTCACGAGGTGGAGAGGATAAGAAGGATCAAATGGGATCAGATAAAGCCGCCTCCTTCTCTCCTTCAGGCAAAACATGGAGGAAGGATAACCGGCGTAACAAAGATTGATAATGAATCCCTCCTTCTGATAGTAGACCTTGAGAGCGTTATATCGGATATAGGCGCACTTATGCCGAAACACGGCGTAGCAGTCGAAGAGATTGAGCGCATAGGCAAAAAGAAACTCAAAGGCAATGTACTTATCGCGGACGATTCATCGGTCGCCAGAAAGATACTCAGGGATACGCTCGAGAGCGCCGGACTGCATGTTATCGAGGCTATGGACGGCAAACAGGCATTGGATATACTTAATGATTTTCTGCAGAAGATAGGGGATAAGCCCATTACCGATTACATAAACCTCGTCGTTACCGATGTGGAAATGCCGGAGATGGACGGCCTGACATTTACCAAAAACGTCAAAAACAATCCTAAACTTCAGATACTACCGATAGTTGTAAATACTTCACTGAGCGGCGAGGAAAACAAGCAGAAGGCTACGCTTGTAGGAGCTGACGGATACCTTGTGAAGTTCGATGTCACAAGGATGATTCAGGAGATAGCGAGGTTTTTGACATAAGAGTTATAACACTATAACGCATTTCAGCGAGTTTTTTGCCTCTGCGGTGAGGCGGTAAGCCTTTTCCGTATCGTCTATTGAAAATCTGTGGGTTACTATTTTATCTGCCGAGACAACGCCTTGCCGAATAAAATGCAGGGCGTTTTTTGTGTCGTCCGGCCCGCATGAATAGCTTGTTACTATATTTATATCCCTGAAGTAGAGATAATTAGGATCGAGGATTAGAATTTCTCCGGGCTTAGCAGGTGTAAAAAATATTACAGTTCCCCCGCATGACGCGGCTTCTATCCCCTGCTTCATGACATCGGCGTTGTTCGGTCCGGCTATGACAATATCGGCCATCATGCCGTCTGTTAAATCCTTTATTTTCTCTGTCATATCTTCTTTTGATACGTCTATAACATAATCAGCGCCGAATTCGAGCGCCTTATCAAGCCTGAAACGCACCATATCCGCCGCTATAATCTTTTTTGCTCCGAATTCTCTCGCGAGCAGCACATGCATCTGTCCCATCACGCCGAGGCCTATAATTAATATAGTGTCGCCGTTTTTTATATTCGCGCGTTTTAATGATTTAACAACGCATGCGGCGGGTTCTACGAGTGTGCCGTCCTCATAGCTTATGTTTTCCGGCAGTTTAAGGGTGTCATTTCTCAGGTTTATTTCGGGGATGAGTATGTATTCTGAGATTCCTCCCGGAATTATCTTTGTTGCGCGCCAAGTCTCGCACTGAACATAATCGCCGCGTTTGCAGTATTTGCAATCCATGCACGGCGCGTGATGATGCACAAAGACCCTATCGCCGACCTTAAAGGAACTGTTCAGACCGTTCAAACTGTTTAAACTGTTCAAGTCTTTGCCGAGTTCGATTATTTCTCCTGCAGGCTCATGTCCTATGACGAGAGGCGCTTTTTTCTCGATATACCACGGCATTACATCGCCGGAACATATGCCGCACGCCTTTGTTTTTATCAGCGCGTCGCGCGAACCGACTTCGGGAACCGGAACATCTTCGATTCGTATGTCGTTAAAACTGTATAATTTTGCGGCTTTCATTGTGCAATCTACGGAATAATAGCGTATTTTATCCCTTCGCTTTTTGATAGCTTTTCAAGCGCAAGCGGCAGGTCTTTGAGCGGATAGCTTCCGCTTATCAGGGGAGAAAGATTTAAGGTATCTTTCAAAAGATTGTAAGCTGTTTTTACGTCATGAGGCGTGAAGTGAAACACTCCTTTTAGAGTTATTTCGTCATAATGCAGCCTGTGCGTGTCATAGCTTGCTTTTGCGCCGCTTTTTACGCCTCCGAATAGAACTACGGTTCCTCCCTTGCGAACATAATCGACCGAGGCCTCCCACACATCCAATTGCCCGGTGCATTCAAATACATAGTCAAAGCCCATTCCGGCGGTGAATATTTTCGTTTCAGCGGGAAGCTCCTCTGTTGTCGCAACAGAATCCGCTCCGAATTCTTTTGCAAAGGCGAGCCTGTCTTTTTTTCTGCCGCATACCATAACATGCGCTCCGTGCAGTTTTGCGATGGACATATGGAGCAGTCCGATAGGGCCGGAACCTAAGATCAGGATTTTGGAGTCTTTCTTTATTTTCAGGCCGCTCATGCCGTGAATAACGCACGCGAGAGGTTCGAGCAGTGCGGCCTCTTCAAAACTCAGGTTTGCGGGCTTATGGAACAGGTTCTGTCTCACGATATGACTTGGAAGCAGTATATACTCGGCAAATGCTCCCAAGACCTTCGTGTTCATGATGTTTTCGCAGAGGTTATAAAGTTTTTTACGGCAATATTCGCATTTAAGGCACGGCGCGCTGTGGACGGCCATCACTTCATCTCCGGTCTTAAAATCCTTGACGCCTTTCCCTGTCTCTGCGATTACACCTGAAAACTCGTGTCCGAACATTCCGGGCATTGGTATCATCGGATGTCCTCTCTGGAATGCCTTCAAGTCGGTTCCGCAGGTGAGGGCGGCCTTGATCTTCACGAGGATTTCTCCGACGGACGGCCTTGGTTTATCGACATCCCGCAGTTCTATATCGCCGGGTTGTATGAGATAACTCGCAAGCATTATCCTGCCTTTAACTCCAGCTTTCCGCCGAAAAACTGTCCGGCAACGGCGGCTATTACAAATATGGGTATGAATTTATAATCGGTGTTAGTGATAATCCGCACCAAAACGATGAAAGGTATCGGTATGTGAATATATATAAACCATTTCAGGGAATATTTCTCCGAGCGGCTTCTGAGGTAACCGAACGGAATGTGCAATACAAATGTCAGTATGGTTATGAATAATACGGAAGGCATTATGAATTATAGATTAGCCGCCGCATTTCTCACAATACCCTAAGATCTCGAGGCTGTGCCTGACGCCTTTGAAGTTTTCTTTTTGGCATATTTCTTTCTGGAGCATTTCGAGCGTAGGCGAGTAGAATTCGATCACCTTTCCGCATTTCATGCAGATCATGTGGTCGTGATGCCGGTCTTCGGATATCTTTTCATAATGCGCGTGTCTGTCGACCCTTTCCACTTCCTCTATCAGACCGACTTCGACAAGCAGGGGTATAGTCCTGTAAACCGAGGCCCTCGATACCTTCGAGCCCTTTGTTTTGAGCCTGACAAAGAGATCTTCCGGATCGAAGTGTTTTTTCATGATAAGTATTTCATGGAGGATTTCATCCCTCTCTTTTGTGAGTTTAAGCCCCTTGGTTGTAAGGAATTCCCTGAATTTTTGTTTTTCCATGCGGCGCTCCGTTTATAAACTGATGTTAAAGGTTTTCAATATCCAGTTCAACATGCCTCCGAATAAAAAGGCGGTCGGAAATACTATGGCGATAATCGCAATGGCCGCCTTTAGACTGCGCTCCTTTATTATCATAAAGAAATTAGCGAGGCAAGGCACAAAAAGGGTGATTGTAACAAGGCTTACCACCGACTGCGCAGGCGTTAAAAGCCCGCCTTCAGCCATTTTGAACAAACCCGCGGCCCCGTAATCCCTTCTCAGGAATCCGAGTATAAACGCCTCGGCTGTCTTCTCGGGAAGCCCAAGGAGATTTACGGTAATGGGAGCGGTAATTTTTTCGAGGAAGATAAGCATGTTGAATTTGTGAAGCACGAAGAGTATGAATGTGCCGAGGATGAAAAGCGGTACAGCCTCTTTGAGATACCACTCTACTCTGCCTATGGTTTTTACGATTATGTTCGTCAGATTAGGCATTCTTATGGGAGGTATCTCGAGGAAAAACTCGGTCCTCTCCCCTGAAACGACCTTCGACGCTAAGAACCCGGATACAAAGAGCACGATAAGAATGCTCGCTATCCAGATTACGGTAGCCTTCAGCGACAGAGCGCTCAACATGCCGAGGATTACGCCCAATTGCGCGGAACACGGTATGGCAAGGGCCAGAAGGAATGTTGTTATCAGCCTGTCCCTTTTGGTTTCGAGTATCCTCGACGTCATTACCGCCATTGTCCCGCAGCCGAGCCCCAGCACCATCGGCAGAACTGCCTTTCCGTTCAGCCCCATTATATTGAATATCCTGTTGCTCATGATGGCGAGCCTCGGCAGGTAACCGCTGTCTTCGAGTATCGCGAACGCTATGAAAAAGGTAGCTGTAATGGGGAGTATGATTGCAATCGCATAGGTGAGGGCTACGGTTATCATGCCGTATTCGCCTATCAGCAGTTCTTGGAGGAGTTCTACCGGTATAAGGAGTTTTACCAATTTTGTCGCGGCAGGATTGATGTATTCGTTGAAGATGCTGTTTTCGACAAGATCGACAAGAGTGCCTGCGCCGAATTCACCCACAAACTCATAGAGTCCGAACAGCACCGCCAATAAGACAGGGATGCCGTAGACGGGATGCATGCTCATCCTGCCGATGAAATTCAGCAGCCTGCCGCTCTCTGGAGCCGATTTTTTTATCACCTTTTTTGTTATTTCTTCAGCGGCTTCTATTCTCGTTTTATTGATCATATAAGCGATCGAATCTTTGAACTTCAGTTTGCATTCGTCCCTTAAACTTTCTATTCCGGACAGGGCTTCGTCGCTGACATGGGACTTAAGCCAGTCCCTGAGGCTTTCGTCTTCGGACAGGATCATCACGGCAAGGGAGCGCCTCGAAATAGTCGACTCCGGAAGAAGTTTGGAAATCTTCTCTATATAATCTTCGATCAGCGGGTCATATTTTATAAGGAACGCCGGGCGTTTCGGAGATAAGATCGCGGTCTTTAATTCCTTTATGCCTTTTTTCTGGGGCGCGATGGTGCTCATAACATTGATGCCGAGGATTTGTTTCAGCGTCCCGATATCAATGGATATTCCCCTGTCCATCGCCTCGTCTATCATATTGAGATCGAGTATCATGGGGATCCCCATCTCCGAAAGCTGTAAGATAATCAGCAGAGTCCTTTTTATGTTTTTAGCATCGCCTATCTGAAGTACCGATGACGGCGCTTCCATAAGCAGGATATCCCTCGTAACCTTCTCGTCTTCGCTCATGGGTATGAGGCTGTTGACGCCGGGCGTATCCGTTATCACCAATCTTTTGCCGTCCACAGACATATTCCCGTGGGTTATTTCAACCGTGGTTCCGGGGTAGTTGGATACGGTTACGTATTTGCCTGTAAGCAGGCCGAATATGGCGCTTTTACCCACATTGGGATTGCCTATGAGGGCGACCCTCTCGAGGTGCGCCGCGTGTTTCTTGGTTTTTGATCTATGCTCGTGCAATGCCGCCTCCATATTGCAATTTAATCTCAGTTACAGTTAATTCTAAAAGAAGTGGGTGATTGTTTGCAAGTTTAATCGTCAATTATGTAATCGTGAGGATGTGAGGCATACTTCAAAAGCCTTTACTAAGTGTAGTTGCCTGTGCAATCTGGAGATTACCTGTGTTTTATTGAATAAGAAAGCAATGTTGTAGCTCACGAGAAAGAGAATGTTGTTATGATATTCCATATGAGTAAAGGCTTTTTCAGCACGCCTCACATCCCATGACTTTGAATCAAAACATTTGAAAATTCAGCACAAAGAGCAGATCTGCTTCAATGACTTTATCAACGGAACTTTTTAATCACATTCTCTTATGTTCGTCTTCCGCATCGGCGGCATCTATTTGATGAAGCATATATCATCTTTAGCTTTGCATAAAGAATAACACTTATAAAGGCGTTGAGGCAGATTTGCACTATGTGTCAACTTGCATCTTCACTGCGGCATCCTGTATTCTTTTAAAAATGCGGAGAAAATTTGTTGTCATAGGGTTTTTGATATGTTTCCTATTCCTGTCGGTTCATTCCTTCGGTTTTGCCGCCCAGTCCGGCAAGGAACCGGTAGCGATAACTGTTAAGGCCGGCAAACATGCCAAATATGTGAGGATCGTTTTTTCCGCGCCCGAAGAATATATCCAGAAGGCTTCCGTAATACTCGCCGAAAACAATGTAATTAAGGTCGATTTTCAATCGGCTGTCGTTATTACGGCTGTTCAGAAGACTGGAAAAGTCATTTTGAAGACCGATACGCCTGTCGAGATGACCGGCGGCGTAAAAATTGTCGCAAAAAACAACAATTGCGCATTCACCGTAGATAACCTCGATGACATAGACGTTTCGAAGCTTTCATCGCCTTCGAGGCTTGTTATCGACGCATACATCGGCAAGCCTTCGTCCGGCTATCCCTTTCAAGAGGCGGATATCGCGTTCGAATCATTTGCCGTAGACGCGGGTCACGGCGGATACGACACCGGCATGAAGGGCAGGAATTTTACGGAAAAAGAGACGACACTTTCCATTGCCAAGGAACTCGCTAATACCCTCGGCAAAAAGGGCAAAAAGGTTTTTCTTACGAGAAAGGGAGATCAGACGCTCACGATAAAAGAGAGGATAAAGGCGGTAAACCTGAGATCCTCCGAGATATTCATCAGCATACATGTATCTTCAAGGAACGAATTAAGCATATACACTTCTCCTAAGATCAAGGGACAGAAAGGCAGAACTGAAGGAATTCAGGAGGCTTTGGAACAGACAGCTAAAACCTCCGCCTCCGCCGAGATCGATAAGAATGTTGCGGATGCCGCGGCTCAGGCAATTAAGAGCGAAATCGGGATAAATGTGAGGCACGAAAGGCTGCCCTTGCCGATTATCGCGCATGTTAATGCGCCTGCTGTTTTAATAGAATTGCCGAGCCCTGAAAAATTTAATTATGACAGGAAGAACAGGGAGCGCCTGATAAATGCCTTGCTGAAGGTAATCGGTTACTCGGCGCGCGGTAAGGAATAGATATATGGAAAGTAAGAAGAGCATAGTGATTGCCTTTGCGGTGCTTTGCGCAGCCGTGCTGTCCGGCTGGCTCGCTACGCGGTATTATTTTTCGCAAGCCGAGAAGACTGACAGCCCCTTAATCGAATTAAAAGAGGAAACATCAAAAAACCGTGAGGCGCTGACCGGAGGTGTGGAGGCCGGCGTTCCTGTAAAGATATTACATCCTTCTGAAGACGGAATGGCCGCAGAGGAAAGGATGCTTCAAAACAAGACTCTGCCGGTCGAGATGGCGGAGATGCTTCTTGCGGAATACCTGAAGCTGCTGGGAGAAGGGTTTAAGGATGCGAAATTGCTCGGCGTTTATAGGGATAGGAATAATGTGTTTTACATAGATATGTCGGAGGAATTCAGAAAAGGATTTTCAGGGGATGCCAGGCACGAGTATTATCTTCTGAAGTCTTTGTTCGACTCGGTGGTTAAAAATATTCAGGGAATAGAAGATGTGCGGTTATTGATAGAGGGTAAGGAGATAGAGAGCATAGGCGGGCATTTTTACAGTCTTTACGGCTTGAAAGGGATAATGAGTAATTAAACGATGACATGGTACAGCATTTTCGCTCATTCTCGAACGGCATCCGAGCCGTTCTGCGAGGCTATGCCAGCCCGCTTAGACATCCATGTCACGCTTGGGCTGCCAAAGTCCGCTCAAATACCATGCCATGTCATCTTTAAAGAATGCGCTGAGAATTTTACATGAACAATAGACCAATAGGCATTTTCGATTCGGGAGTAGGAGGCCTTACTGTTTTAAAGGAGGTCGCAGAACTGCTGCCCGACGAAAATATATTGTATCTCGGCGATACCGCAAGGGTTCCTTACGGCATAAGGTCCCCGGAGACGGTAATCCGTTATTCCTTTGAATGCACGGAATTTCTTTTGCGGCAGAATATAAAGCTTCTGGTGGTTGCCTGCAATACGGTATCGGCCATAAGCCTTCATAAGATACGGGAAGCGGTATCCATTCCCGTAATAGGCGTAATAGAGCCCGGAGCGGCTGCTGCGGTTAATGCCACTAAAAATAAAAGGATAGGTATAATAGGAACTGAGGCCACGATAAAGAGCAGTTCGTATGTTAAGGCTATTAAAGCGCTGGATAAAGACATCGAGGTATCCGGTTTGCCCTGTCCTCTCTTTGTGCCTTTGGTGGAAGAGGGCTGGACAGAAGGGACTATAGCCCGCCTTATCGCGGAGAAATATCTTAAAGATATTACGGACAGGGAAGTGGATACCCTTGTCCTCGGATGCACCCATTATCCTCTTCTTAAGGGCGTGATTCAGGGTGTTATGAACGATGTCAGCCTTGTAGATTCCGCGATAGAGACCGCGAAGGCCGTGAAGTATATTTTAGATGGTCAAGGGTCAAGGGATATATTAGAAGATAGGGGGCAAGGAAAGCTGAAATTTTATGTTACGGACTCGCCCGACAAGTTTATAAGCGTAGGCGAGAGGTTCTTGCAACAAAAAATAAAGGATATAGAAAAAATAGAGTTATAGGACGGAGGCATGATGAGACCTGACGGAAGAAAGAACGATGAAATGAGGAAGGTGGCGGTGACAAAAAACTTTATACCCGCCGCAGAGGGATCTGTATTGATTCAAGTCGGCAGCACGCGCGTTATATGCACGGCATCCATAGAGGATAAGGTGCCGCCGTTCTTAAGGGATCAAAAAAGAGGCTGGGTTACCGCGGAATACGGGATGCTGCCGAGGGCGACCAATACGAGAACAATGCGGGAGTCCGTTTCCGGGCGCATCGGCGGCAGGACCCATGAGATACAGAGGCTTATCGGAAGGGCGCTTAGGGCGGTGGTTGATCTCGAACTGCTCGGCGAAAGGACAGTATGGATAGACTGCGACGTAATACAGGCCGACGGCGGCACAAGAACGGCCTCCATAACAGGCGCATTTATGGCGCTTAACGACGCCCTGCACCGCGCCGTGAGAAACGGAGTAATAGAGAGAAACCCGATAAGGGAACATCTTGCCGCGGTCAGCGTCGGCATCGTGAGCGGCGAGCCGCGCCTCGACCTCTGTTATGTCGAGGATTCGGGAGCGGATGCGGATATGAATGTCGTTATGACGGGAGGCGGCAAGATAGTGGAAATACAGGGCACGGCTGAAGCCGAGCCGTTTTCGAAAGAAATGCTCGATTCATTGATTTCCCTTGCGGAAAAGGGCATCCGCGAACTTGTTGCGGTTCAGCGAGAGACGGATAAGTCGAATATGTTAAAATATTAGAAAATGAACGGAAAAGGACAAGAAAGGAATATGTATAAGAGTTTATTTGTGTGGCTGCTTATAGGGTTGTCGATGATACTGCTTTTTAATCTCTTCAATGTTCCGCCTGCAAGCGAGAAGGAGATCATATTTTCGGAATTCATTTCCAAAGTGGAATCCGGAGATATGGAAGAGGTTACCATAAAGGAGAACTATATTACCGGCAGGCTCAAAGACGGGACAAAATTCAGGACGTACGCCGTGAACTATCCGGACCTTGTGAAAGACCTGAAGGGCAAGGGCGTAAAGATAACCGCCAAACCGCCCGATCAGAATCCATGGTATGTGAACTTCTTCTTTTCATGGGGGCCTATTATTTTCCTCGTCCTCGTATGGGTTGTCTTTATGAGGCAGATGCAGATGGGAGGCAACAAGGCGATGTCTTTCGGAAAGGCAAAGGCAAAGCTGGTTTCCGATAAGCAGGTAAAAATTACGTTCGCCGATGTGGCAGGCATTGAAGAGGCAAAGGCCGAGGTTGAAGAAATAATAGAATTCCTCAAAGACCCTCAGAAATTCTCCAAATTGGGCGGCAAAATACCGAAAGGCGTTTTATTGGTCGGGTCTCCGGGCACCGGAAAGACGCTGCTTGCAAAGGCTATTGCCGGAGAGGCCGCTGTGCCGTTCTTTTCGATTTCCGGCTCCGATTTTGTGGAGATGTTCGTCGGCGTAGGCGCGTCCCGCGTAAGGGATCTGTTCGAGCAGGCAAAGAAGAGCGCGCCGTGCATAATTTTCATAGACGAGATAGATGCAGTCGGCAGACACAGGGGCGCAGGTCTCGGCGGCGGCCATGACGAAAGGGAGCAGACCCTGAATGCCCTTCTTGTTGAGATGGACGGGTTTGAAGGCACAGAGGGAGTTATAATCCTTGCGGCAACCAACAGGCCCGATGTCCTCGACCCCGCGCTTTTAAGGCCCGGCAGGTTCGATAGGCAGATAGTAGTGCCTACGCCTGATGTCAAGGGAAGGCTCGAAATACTCAAGGTGCACACAAAGAACATACCTCTTGCAGACGAGATGAACCTCGATAAGATAGCGAGGGGCACACCCGGATTTTCGGGCGCGGACCTCGCAAACCTCGTAAATGAGGCTGCGCTTCTTGCAGCGAGAAAGTCCAAAGAAAAAGTCGAGATGTCCGATTTCGAGTCTGCGAAAGATAAGGTATTGATGGGAGTGGAGAGACGGAGCATGGTTTTGAGCGATGAGGAGAAGAGGAATACCGCCTATCACGAAGCGGGACATACGCTCGTCGCAAAGCTTACGCCGGGAACCGACCCGATACATAAGGTGAGCATAATACCGAGGGGCAGAGCGCTCGGCGTTACCCAGCAGCTTCCCATAGACGACAGGTACACATATTCGAGGGATTATCTTGAAAAGGCTCTTAACGTGCTTTTGGGCGGCAGGGCTGCCGAGGAGATAGCTCTTAACCACATGACCACCGGAGCCGGAAACGATCTCGAAAGGGCGACCGACCTTGCGCGTAAGATGGTCACCGAATGGGGCATGAGCGAAAAACTCGGCCCGCTTACCTTCGGCAAAAAGGACGAGCAGATATTTCTCGGCCGCGAGATAGCAAAGCATAAAGATTACAGCGAAAAGACGGCCGTGGATATAGACGAAGAGGTAAAGAGGATTGTTACCGAAGCTTATGAAAGGGCGAAAAAGATTTTAGAAGACAATCAGGGCCTCCTCGGCGTTATTGCAAACGCGCTTCTCGAACGCGAGACCATAGAGGGACAGGAGATAGACAAACTTATCGAAGAAGCATCGCCAGCCACGGCGTAAATATATCTTGAGCAATCAAACCAAAGGAGGCGAAAGCCTCCTTTTTTTTTGACAGGCAGATGTGCTTTTGTTATGATTAAGGCATAGTTGAGGAGGAGGCTGACATGCTGACAAGCAAGCAAATAAAATTAGATATCTTGTCTGATGAGGCAAAGAAAGAACTGATAGATTTTTATGAGTTTTTAATTCAGAAGCACGGCAAGGCTGCGCCTGCCGATAAATCTAAAAAGCAAGCCTTTTTTGAGGCGGTAAAAAAACATTCCTTTAAACTTCCTGCCGGTTATAAATTTAACCGTGAGGAACTCCATGAGCGATAAGGTCTTTATTGACACAAACCTGTGGGTTTACCTTTATTCAGATGAGAACAAGGGACATAAAATCAGACAGCTTATAGATAACCATTTCAATAATGTCATAATGAGCACGCAAGTGCTTGGCGAGTTGTTTTCAGTTCTTGTAAAGAAAGGATTTAAAAGCAAAAAAGAATCAAAGGAAATAATCTCTGATTTGATGAACAGTTTTATAATCATTTCTATAGATGGAGCAGCGGTAAATAAAGCGATAAGCTTATGTATTAAATATCGGTATCGCTATTGGGATAGTCTCATAATAGCCTCTGCATGTCAAAATGATTGTTCGATTCTTTATTCCGAAGATTTACAGCATGGGCAAATTATAGAAAATAACTTGAAGATTATTAATTCCTTTAATGCTCAAATAACAAGTTAAAGGGTAAGGATATTTTTTGCTTTATGAAACAAAAAATCAGGCAACTATTCACGCATTGCTCATCACGCATCACGCATCACGGAAGTGGGGGCTTTACCCTCATCGAACTTGCCATGGTGCTGGTAGTAATAGGGATAGTAATAACCATTGGAGTGAATCTTGTAGGGCCATTGACAAAGAGAATGCGGGTTAATGAGTCGAGGGATATAGTGAATGCTGCTGTGGAGTCGGTAACCAGTTGGGCGTCCAGCAATAAACGACTTCCTACCGCTGTTGAGTTCCCCAGTGTGGTAAAAGCACCAACAGATGCATTCACTACGGATTTGCTTTATATCGTGGATCATTAGTGTCCGACAGTTTTTAACATGAAAGCATATAACCTATTGAAAGCGTAACATAAAATGACATTAGCATCTGTTATCGACTTGAAAAATTTGCAGCCAGACCGTCATCATTCCGGGAACA
>JAJYVD010000051.1 GCA_021792185.1 Nitrospirota bacterium
CCTCATCTAAATGCCTCCATATGGAATTAAGATGAGATATTTTAACAGGATTTGCGGTAAAAGGAAAACAGAAATACTTGCAGAACCTTGATTCTCAAGGCTTAGCGAGTTGTTGAACAGGCTCAATTTTAGCTGAGAGGTAAACAGTGTCCGAACTTACCCCATTGATGAAGCAGTATTCCGGCATTAAGGAAAAATATCACGACGCCATTGTGCTTTTCAGGCTCGGAGATTTCTATGAGATGTTCGGCGAAGACGCGAAGGTCGCATCGAGCATATTGCAGATTGCCTTAACAAGCCGGGATAAAAGCAAGGACGACCCTATGCCTATGTGCGGCGTCCCTTATTTTGCTGTTGACGGCTACATTTCAAAGCTCATTAAAGCAGGGCATAAGGTGGCGATATGCGAGCAGGTGGAAGACCCCAAACTCGCAAAAGGAATTGTTCAGAGGGAGGTAGTAAAGGTAATTACTCCGGGAACTCATGTGCCGGAACAGCCTAAAGAAAACGCGTATATCATGAGCGTATTCCCTTATCAGGGCATGACCGGCATAACTGTCGCCGACCTTTCGACCGGAGAATTCACGGTATACGAGACGGACAAGCCTGTGGAGGATGAGATAGCGCGTTATGAGCCGAGGGAGATACTCTGCCCCGGGAGCCTCGAAAAAAATATTCACTATAAGGAAGTGTTCAGGGGATTTTACGTTTCTCATTACGACGACTGGTATTTCGATCACACTGAGTCGTATAAGACCCTTCTCAAATATTTCAAGGTCTCATCTCTGGACGGATACGGCTGCGGCGGAATGAATACCGCTATCGCAGCGGCAGGCGCACTCATAAGCTATCTCGAAGAGTCGCAGAAGATATTGACCTTCAAAAAGATAACGGTGCTGAACCAGACGTCATACATGTTTTTAGATTCGGCCACAAAGAGGAATCTGGAATTGACCCATAACCTGAAAGACGGCTCTGCCGAAGGCTCTCTGCTCTGGGTATTGGACGAGACCCTTACCCCGATGGGGGGCAGGTTCATGAGAAACGCCGTCACGAAGCCGTTGCTGTCTTCATCCGAGATAATAAAACGGCAGGGCGCTGTCGAGGCGATAGTGGAAGACTACGAACTGATAGAGGACTTGAGGACGACCCTCAGAAAGATACAGGACATGGAGAGGCTTACATCGAGGATTATTTCAAGGTCGGCATGGCCGAGGGATCTGGCGGCGCTGAAAAGCTCTATAGATCATCTGCCCAAGATAAAAAGGCTTTTAATGTCTTCTTCGGACGCGTATATAAAGGAGATCGGCGGCGGCATATCGGAGTTCGTCGATCTGCAGGACTTGATAGCCTTCGGTATTGTTGAAAATCCGCCTGCTAATCCGAGGGACGGCGGCATCATAAGAAAAGGTTACAACAAGGAAGTCGATGAACTGAGGAATATATCGATAAGCGGCAAGGATTTTATAGCGCGGCTCGAAGCGGATGAAAAGCAGAGGACAGGCATATCGTCTTTGAAGGTAGGCTTCAATAGGGTATTCGGGTATTATATAGAGGTAACAAAACCTAACCTGCATCTCGTTCCCGAAGATTACATAAGAAAGCAGACCCTCGCCAACTGCGAACGGTTCATAACCCCGGATTTAAAGGAATACGAAACAAAGGTGCTGGGGGCGGAGGACAGGCTCAAGGAACTCGAATACGAGATATTCATGAATATCCTCGAAAAGATGCAGAAGTACGCGGATCAGCTCCTTGAGACATCCTCTCGTATAGCCGTGATCGACTTTCTGCTTTCGCTGGCGACTGTCGCAAAGAGATACGATTATATAAAACCTTTAATCACCGGGGACGATGTCGTAGAAATAGCCGACGGCAGACATCCTGTTATAGAAAGGCTTATAAGCACGCACGGCATTTCCGCATCTGACGAAAAATTCATACCCAATAACACGCTCATGGACTGCAATGAAAACAGGCTGCTGGTCATAACAGGCCCTAACATGGCAGGCAAGTCAACGTATATGAGGCAGACCGCCCTTATCGTCCTTATGGCGCAGATGGGCTCTTTTGTGCCTTCATCGAACGCAAGAATAGGAATAGCCGACAGGATATTCACGAGGATAGGCGCATCCGATTACATCACAAAAGGGCAGAGCACATTTATGGTGGAGATGATAGAGACTGCGAATATACTGAATAATGCCACGGAAAAAAGCCTCATACTCCTCGATGAGGTCGGCAGGGGAACGAGCACCTTTGACGGCATCAGTATTGCTTGGGCTGTCGCGGAGCATCTTGCGAATAATATCAAGGCACGCACGTTGTTCGCAACGCATTATAACGAACTTACGGACCTCGCGTTGATAATGGACGGCGTAAAAAATTACAACGTGGTCGTTAAGGAATGGGGAGACGAGGTTATATTTCTGAGGAAGATAGAAAAAGGCCCTGCGGACAAGAGTTACGGCATTCAGGTAGCCCGGCTTGCAGGATTGCCCGATAATGTTATAGAAGGGGCGAAGGTCGTGCTCGATAAGCTCGAAAAGAAAGAGGCGGGAATGTTAAAGCCGCGCGCCGCGCAGATGGATCTGTTTTTTATCGGCGACCCGATTAAGCTTGAGTTGTTGAGTCTCGATATGGAAAACCTTACCCCGCAAAAGGCGTTGAAGAAACTTGCAGAGTTGAAGAAAAAAGCGGAAGGGACGGCGTGACAATAATCGGCCTTACGGGAAATTACGGAATGGGCAAGAGCACTGCGGCCCATATGTTCAAAGAGCTTGGCGCTTTTGTTATCGATACGGATGATATAGTCCGCGAACTCCTCAAAGACCCGGCTGTAATTTATGAGATAAAAAAGGCTTTCGGCGATGATATAATTCAGCAGTCGGCAGCCAGCGGTCAGCCGTCGGAAATAAATAAAAAGAAACTTGCGGAAATCGTATTCGAACATCCGCATCTGAGGATTTCCCTCGAAGATATTTTGCATCCGAGGGTTTTCAAAAGGGTGGAAGAAGAGGCCGGTAAAATAAATGATCCTTCGGCAATCATAATCGTGGAAGCCCCGGTGATATTCGAGAGAGGATATCAAAACAGGTTCGATAAGATAATAACCGTATTCGCGTCCGAGGACATTGCCGTCAGCCGCCTTAAGGGAAAAGGTATTCCCGGGGAGGAGGCCGTAAAAAGATTGAAGAGCCAGTTCCCCATAGAAATGAAGATCGCAAAGTCCGACTTTGTGATAGATAACAACGGCGACCTTGAAAACACGAAAAAACAGGTAAAGGAGATATATAATCAACTTTATGTATAATTCATTGCTAAGGCATCACAGGCACAGCTTCAAAGCCTTTAGCAATGCGATGAAGATTATTAATGCCTGTTAATGCTATTTAATGCAAAAGTTAGAGTGAAAATATCTTTAAATGGCGGGAGGGTTCGGCTCTAAGGTATCGCTGCCAAATGCTTTTCATCTATGCCTGCGATGCCGTTTACAATGTTTAGCATGCAGATAATCAGAGACCTTAAAAATGTATTGCATTATCCCAATCCGGTAGTAACCATCGGCAATTTCGACGGTGTTCACCTCGGCCACCAGAAAATATTCAGGAAGGTTGCGGCAAGGGCAAAGGAGATTAACGGCACTCCTATAGCAATAACATTCGACCCCCATCCGGTGCGTGTTTTAGCGCCTGAAAGGGGATTGAAGATACTCACGACATCAGAGGATAAAGCAGGTCTTATGTCCGATGCGGGCATAAAGGTTCTCATATCCATAGGCTTCAATAAAGAATTCGCGAGGACGGATCCGGATGATTTCATCAGGAATGTTCTTATCGATAAGATCGGAGCTAAATGGATAGTCGTAGGCCATAATTACGCCTTCGGAAAGGGTAAAAAAGGCACGCCCGCCCTTTTGAGAAGGAGAGGCCAGAAACACGGATTCGGCGTCAGCGTTGTGAGATACGCGAAAGTATATGACGATATTGTGAGCAGCAGCAGGGTAAGGAGCCTGCTCTTGAGGGGAAGGGTATGCGAGGCGTCGAAGATGCTCGGCAGGGCGTACCATATCGAAGGCACGGTTATTAAAGGCTTGGGAAGAGGGGCTTCTTTGCTTCACACTCCGACCGCGAATATCACCACTCCCAATGAGCTTGTCCCGAAAGAGGGTGTATACGCGGTAAAAGTATCAATAGGCAATAAGCAAAAGGCTATGGAACCTATCGCCCATCGCCCATCGCCTATTGCCTGCGAAATTTACGACGGTGTTGCGAATATAGGCAAAAACCCGACATTCGGAGATGTGCCTGTGAGCTATGAGGTTCATATATTCGATTTCAGCCGCGATCTCCTCGGAGAAAAAATAAGGGTTCATTTTATAGACAGGATACGGGACGAGAAGAAATTCTCCGGCATCGGAAAGCTTGAGGAACAGATAAAAAAAGACATAGAGAAAGCGAAGCAGATACTTTCAAAGAGAAACGATAAATTATACCTTTAACGGATCCACATCCGCGTTTATCTTCACATCTTTTATTTTTTCGAGTTTGTCCAGCAACCGCCTCGCGTATGAATGCAAAATCCTGCTGTCTTTCGATTTCAAAAGAATCTGGATGCAGCGGGGATAGGACTTTAAGATAGGCGGTATTTCGACGGGGCCGAGGACTTCCAATCCTTTTATCTCCTCTGCTTCAATCATGTTTCTTACATCGTCCGATAAGTTTATCCCCTTTTTATAAGAGATATTAAACAGCACTATTTTTGAAAAAGGAGGGTAATCGAGCATCTTTCTCTGCGACAGCTCATAATCATAAAAGCCGTGAAAATCGTAGTTTTTAATAAACCTTAATATCCTGTTTTTGGGATTCCATGTCTGAAGGAAAAGAGAACCGTCGGGGTTTATTGTTCCGGCTATCTGCGTAACCTGCTGGAACGTCCTTTCATACGCCCTGAAGTCGGGTTGCGACAGGGTTTGGTCGATATTAAAGAGCGCGGCAGCGTCGAATTTTTCGTCCCTGAGTTTTTTTGCCGCATACGTTGTTCCCACGACAAAGGGCAGTATATCAGGGGCAAGCGGCAGCGGGGAGGGGGAAAGGGAGCGCTCTTTCTCTAATAGCAGCGTTTTTGTCCCCAACAATTCTTCGACTTCCTCTTTTATTTTTTCCGTCCCCGTGCCGGCTGGTTTCATCGCGAAGCCTTTGCATTCTTCGCAGCTTTCGGGAATGTTTTTTTCGAGACCGCAATAATTGCATCTTACCGCATTTTTCGCCTTATAGAAAACGAGCGGAATTCCGCATTTTTTGCATTGAACCGTATGCCCGCAATCTTCGCATCTTATGAGGGAATATCCTTTTCTGTTGATGAGGAATAAGAATTTTCCCTTTTTTGAGATGGTATTTTTCGCCTCCTTCAAGACTTCTCCTGCTATGGTCGATGCCTTCCCTTTTGTTCTGTTTTCGCCGACGATTTTTATCCTCGGTCTTTTTGTCTCCGGGTGACTATCGGCGTTTAACGTAGTATATTTGCCGATTTTTGCATTGTAGACGGATTCTATCGACGGACTGACGGATGACAACAGCACGCATGCTTTTTCAATAAATCCCCTCATTACAGCCGCATCGCGCGCGTTGTATCCCGGCGACTCCTCGGCCTTGTAAGACGGGCTGTGCTCGCCGAGCACAGCGATCAAAGATATGTTTTTCAAAGGAGCAAATACGGCGGAGCGTGTGCCGATTACTATATCGGATTCTCCGGAGATTATTTTTTTTACGGCATCCGTTCTTTTCGCCTTTGTGAGTTTGCTGTGAATAACGCAGAGCCTTTCGCCGAATATTTTTTTAAGATCAGGCGCAATCCTTTCGATCTCGTTTATCTCAGGCGCAAGGATTATAACGCCGCGAACATCGGAATTTAAAAACTCTTTTAATTGCGCATGCTCTGCATGAATCGACGGCGCGTGAAAAAGAAAGGTCTCATATTTTTTTTCTTTAATCTTTTCACCGACCGCCGGGTACTGACCGCTGACCTCTGATTTTACCGCCTCTTCAAAAAATCCGCTTTTAAGCGCGATCCCTATCGGCGCGAGGTAGTAATCGGAAATCCATTTCAGGAATTTTATCCCATTCCCGGAGACAAAGTGATATCGTATATCCTGAACCGCCTTTATGTCTTTGCCTTTGAAATCAGGATTATCCGTTACGGCGACTATGAGGCCGTATCGGCTTTTTCCCATGAGCGGCGCTTTTACGATCCGTCCCTCCATATCCGGCGGGGCGACGACAGGCAGTTTATAGGTGAGGGGCGGAAGCTTGATAGGGAATGCGACATCTGCATACATAAATATAAAGATACAGGATGCGGGACGCAGTATGCAAGATTGACAAGGTCCGTTTAAAACGAGTAATATTTTTATAGAGACTATCCAAGGAGCATAAAGATGTTTGAGAAATTTACGGAAAGAGGAAGGAAGATAATAATATACGCCAAAGAGGAAGCGGAGCGTAGAAATAACGATTATTTAGGCACCGAGCACCTCCTTTTGGCTATATTGAGAGAAGAAGACAGCGTTCCCATTACAATCATTAAAAAAATGGGATTGTCGATAGACGAGATAAGATTCGAGGTCGAAAGGAATCTGCCTATCGGAAGCAATGTCCTTACCTTCGGGGACATCCCTTTTACCCCCCGAGCGAAAAAGGTGCTCGAACTTTCCATAGAGGAAGCCCGTCTGTTAGGCCATAACTATATCGGAAGCGAACACCTGCTTTTAGGACTTATAAGGGAAGACGAGGGCATCGCAGGCAAGATATTGAGAAATCTCGGGGCAAACCTGCTCGGCGCGCGCCAACTGACGATAAATCTAGCGATTAAACCGCAATTTCAGCAGACGCATCAAAAAGAGCGCAGAAAAAGCAATACACCGGCCCTCGACGAATTCGGCAGGGATCTTACACTTCTTGCTGTCGAAGGCAAGCTCGACCCTGTTATAGGCAGGGAGGATGAGATCGAGAGGGTTATTCAGGTCTTAGGCAGAAGGCTTAAGAATAATCCTGCCGTGATCGGAGAGCCGGGCGTTGGCAAGACCGCTATAGTCGAAGGCCTTGCGCAGATGATCGTAGTCGGCGATGTTCCTGACAGCCTTATCGGGAAAAGGATAATCTCCCTTGACCTCGGCTCGCTTATCGCCGGTACGAAATACAGGGGACAGTTTGAGGAAAGGCTCAAGGCCGTGATGCGCGAGATACTGCAGTCCGACAAAAATATAATCCTGTTCGTGGACGAATTCCATACACTTATCGGAGCCGGAGCAGCCGAAGGCTCGGTAGACGCTTCCAATATGCTTAAACCCGCTCTTTCGAGGGGAGAGCTTCAGTGCATCGGCGCTACTACGCCGGACGAATACAGAAAGTACATAGAGAAAGACGGCGCGCTTGAGAGGAGATTTCAGCCTATCAATGTCCAGCCTCCCACGGAGGAGACGACCGTAGAAATTCTGAAGGGCATAAGGCCGAAATATGAGAACCATCACAAGGTGAAAATCAGCGACGAGGCTATTACCGCCGCCGCGAAACTTTCGGACCGTTATATAACGGACAGGTATCTGCCTGATAAGGCGATAGATGTTGTTGACGAAACAGGTTCGAGGCTTAAATTAAAAAGGGCGACTACCCCTCAGGAACTGAGAGACATGGAAACCGAACTGATCCAGCTCGCGAAGGAAAAGAGCCTTTACGTGAGGCTTCACGACATCGAAAAAGCGCAGTCCATAAGGACCCAGGAAGACCGGCTCAAAAAGATGTATGAGCTTCAATACAAGAAATGGAAGGATTCCCTGAATAAAGAGGTTCCTGTAGTGGAAGAAGATGATATAGCATATACGGTTTCTAAAATGACCGGCATACCGTTATATAAACTCGAAGAGACCGAAACCGAAAAACTGTTGAAAATGGAAGAAACCCTCCACATGCGTATAATAGGGCAGGATGACGCCGTAAAGGCGGTATCAAAGGCAATAAGAAGGTCGAGGGCCGGGCTTAAGAGCAAAAACAGGCCTATCGGTTCGTTCTTCTTCCTCGGCCCGACGGGAGTCGGAAAGACGGAGCTTGCAAAGGCGCTGGCAGAATTTATGTTCAATGACCAAAGCGCCCTCATTAAGCTCGACATGTCCGAATACATGGAGAGGTTCAATGTCTCCCGCCTTACCGGAGCGCCTCCGGGCTACGTGGGTTACGAAGAGGGCGGGCAGTTGACGGAAAAGATACGCAAGAGGCCTTATGCTGTAATACTGTTTGACGAAATTGAAAAGGCTCATCACGACGTATTTAATATGCTGCTTCAGATACTGGACGAAGGAGTGCTTACGGACAGCTACGGCAGAAAAGTTGATTTCAGAAATGCCATCATCATTATGACGTCAAATCTGGGCGCGCGTATCATCGAAAAGGCTACTCCGCTCGGGTTCTACCGCGCATCGGCAGGGGATACTCATACGAAGATGAAGGACAGTGTATTGTCCGAATTGAAAAAGACATTCAATCCGGAATTTCTGAACCGCGTTGACGAGACAGTGGTTTTCCACCAGCTTGAAAAGGAGCATTTGCTGTCGATAGTAGACCTTCTGATAGCGGAGACGAACAGGAAACTTACGGAGCATGCCTTGACCGTAGACGTATCTCCGGAGGTTAAGGAGTGGCTGCTCAACAAATACTATCAGCCTACATACGGCGCCCGTCCTATGAGAAGGGCTATTTACAAAGAGATAGAAGACCAGCTTTCAGAGGAGATATTAAAGGGCAAATTCAAAAATACGCCTGTGGTGAAGGTAGTGCTCGAACAGGATAAAATTGAATTTGTCGAAGCCGAAGATTCGATGCTGGTATCGGTCAATTAGGTTAAGCAATTTTAAGTTTAAGAGTATATGACAGGTGCGGCGAAGAGACTTTAAACCTCGCACTTGCAAAGACTCTTATCTTGTATCCGTATTCTACAACAGTGGATACTTATTGGGTAATGCATTTGTAATTTTTAATATATACTTGACTCGACACTTTTTAAAGTCTCTGAGTCGTGCCTGTCATATAGAAATCACTTTATTTGGAAAATAAGGAGTCATGGATGAAGAACAAAGGGGTAGTCTTATCGATTGTTTTCGCAATAGGCATTGCCGCAGTGCTTCTCCTTGCTAAAACCGGAGAGCCGCCGCAGAAACATGCCGCCGCAGGACTCGATGCTCCTGCCTTTGAATTGAAAGATACGGAAGGCAAGATATGGAAGCTGTCGGATTTTAAGGGGAAACCTCTCCTCCTTCATTTCTGGGCCTCGTGGTGAGACACCTGCAGGATGGAGAACCCGTCCATTCAGGGTCTCGTGGAGGCCGAAAGAAAAAACAACAATTTCGTGTTTGTCTCGGTGCTTTTTAATGACGAGCCTTCGAGGGCTGTAGAATATATGAAAGCTAACGGCCTGAATTTTCCGGTTCTGATAGACGACAAAAATATAGCGAGGGAGTACAGGATATCGGGAGTTCCGGAGACTTTCATAATAGACGCGAAAGGGATTGTAAGGCAAAAGATCATAGGCCCTGTTCAGTGGGATTCGCCTGATATCAAGGCGGCAATAAATAAGCTTATAAAAGAGCAGTAGGGCAATGGTATCTTCTACCCCTCCCGAAAAAGCGCTTCTGTTTGTCGGAACCTTCTTCACAAAAGAGAATTACTACACTGAGGCGCAAGCTCTCCTCGAAAGGCGTTTCGGCGAGATCGTCATGGAAACGCCGCGGATGAAATGGGATTTTTCCTCTCACAGATACCGCAAGGAGATGGGAGAGCCTCTTTACCGCCGCTTCATGTTTTTCAAGGGGCTTATCGAGCAGGACGCCATTGCCTCCATAAAACTGGCTACCAACAGTATCGAGGATACCCTTGCCGTCAACGGCAAAAGGACTATCAATCTCGACCCCGGCTATCTTACTCCGGCAAAGCTGGTATTGGCCTCCACAAAGGATTACTCTCACAGGATTTACCTGAGGGACGGCATTTATGCGGAGATAACTCTTATATTCCAGCATGGCGGTTTTCTTCCCCATATCAATACCTACAGGGATTATCAGGACGAGAAATATCTGAAGTTTTTTATGGCGGCAAGAAACCTTTTAATGTTGTTAAAAAATTATCAGCAATAATATTATGACAAGTCTATCTCTCGCAAAACTATTAGTCGCCTGAGCTTTATGAAATGTAAAATAGAATATAAGAATTTTCTCTGTGTGAAGGTAAGGGGCAGTCGTTACTTTGCCCCTCTGAGAACTCAGGAGTTTTGCGTCGAAATAGCCTTGTCATAATATCAGAAGTATGCTTAAAGGAGGAGGATGATATGGACGCTGTCGAATGCATTAAGACGAGGATGAGTATTAGAAAATTTAAGCCCGAGTCAGTGCCTAAAGAAGTTCTCATGAATGTCATTGACACCGCAAAGCAAAGCCCCTCCTACAAAAATACACAGCCATGGGAAGTCGCGATAGTATCCGGCGCAAAGAAAGATGAGTTGTCGAAAATACTTGTAGGGCTTTTTGAGAAAGGCGAAAAAACCACGCCCGATATACCCGAACCTTTATCATGGCCTCCGCATATAGACATGAGAATAAAAGAACTTTTCAGAAAGAGGAGCGAGCGTTTCGGCATAGACTTCAGCGATCCCGAATATATAAAAAAGGCGAAAAAAGCGAATTTCAGGTTTTACGGAGCGCCTCACGGAATATTTCTTTTTCAGGACGCCTCGCTTCCGCAGTGGTCCCTGTTCGACATGGGGCTGTTCGCGCAGAGCCTGATGCTTGCGGCCCACGCTAACGGGCTTGGAACCGTGCCGCAGGCGTTTCTCACGGATTACGCCGGAGCGGTTAAGGAGTTCCTCGGCATACCCGAATCAAAGAGGCTTGTTCTGGGCATATCCATAGGCTATCCCGATCTCGAGGATAAGGCGAACAGTTTCAGGACAGACAGGGTGGATTCAAGTGAAATAGTGAAGTGGATAGAGTAATATGGTAAAATCATTACATGAAAACGGTTAGGATCGCCCTATGCCAGATGAACCCTACGGTCGGCGACTTTAGCGGAAATGTCAAGAAAATCGTCAAATTCATCGAAGATGCCGGGGCATATAAGCCCGATATCATAGCCTTTCCGGAGCTTGCGGTTACCGGCTATCCGCCTGAAGACCTGCTTTTAAAGCCGCAATTCATAGAGGACAATCTGAACGCCCTTAAAGAGATTCAAAAAAAGGTGGGCGATTTTATTGTCATTGCAGGCTTTGTCGATAAGAAAGACGACATATATAATGCCGCCGCGGTTATCCATAATAAAAAAATAGTCGATGTTTACCATAAGATACGCCTTCCCAATTACGGCGTATTCGACGAATACCGCTATTTTCAAGCTGGGACGAGGTATCCGGTATATGAGATGGGCGATGTGATGTTCGGCGTCACTATATGCGAGGACATATGGTATCCCGAAGGCCCTGCAGCCGTGCAGGCGCTTGAAGGCGCCGAGTTCATAATCAACATCAATGCCTCTCCGTATCATATGGGGAAATCGCATTTCAGAGAAAAGATGTTGTCGGTAAGGGCGTCGGACAGCAGCGTCATATTTGCGTATCTGAACACAGTCGGAGGTCAGGACGAGCTTGTATTTGACGGGCATAGTCTTGTTGTGGATGAGAACGGGGATGTTATTGCCGGGGCAAAACAGTTTGAAGAAGACATGATCGTCATAGATTTGGATCTGGATGCGGTATTCATCAAAAGGCTGCGCGATCCCCGCAGGAGACAGCAGGTTATTTCATTGGAGAAGGGGATTGTGGAAAGGATAAACATAGATCGGAAGATCAGAAGATCGGAAGATCAGAAGTCAGAAAAAAACCTTCTGCGCTTCTGCACTTCTGCACTTTCGCACTGCTTAGAAGAAGAAGTCTATAACGCCCTTGTTTTAGGAACAAGGGATTATGTCCTTAAAAACGGTTTTAAAAAGGTCTGTATCGGGCTGAGCGGCGGTATCGATTCTTCGATTGTCGCAGCGGTTGCCGTCGATGCAGTCGGGAAGGAAAACGTTACAGGCATATTCATGCCTTCGCCGTATACATCGAAAGAGAGCAGGGAGGATGTTGACGAACTCTCAAAGAACCTCGGCATTAAAGTAATCGAAGAGCCGATAAGTGATATTTTTGAGACATATTTAAAGACATTAAAATCAGAACTTGGCAACCTACCTGCCGATGCGACCGAGGAGAACCTACAGGCTCGCACAAGGGGCAATATCCTGATGGCATTTTCCAACAAATTCGGCTGGCTTGTGCTTACTACAGGAAATAAATCCGAGATGAGCGTAGGATACGCGACACTTTACGGTGACATGGCCGGGGGCTTCGCTGTGATAAAGGACGTTCCTAAGACTTTGGTATACGGAATATGCAGGTGGAAGAATATGAATGAAGGAAGAACGATAATACCCGAAAGAGTATTGTGCAAGGAACCTTCAGCGGAATTAAAGCCCGACCAAAAGGACATCGATACCCTGCCGCCGTATGAAGTCCTCGATCCGATACTTAAGGCGTATATAGAAGAGGATAAGAGCTTTGATGAAATAATCAATATGGGCTGCGAAGAAGAATGTGCTAAAAAGGTTATTAAGATGGTCGATGCCAGCGAATACAAGAGAAGGCAGGCCCCTCCCGGCATTAAGATAACGCCGAGGGCATTCGGCAGGGACAGAAGGTTCCCGATAACAAACAAGTATAAGAGTTATTGAAACAATGGAGTAATGGAGTGATGAAATTAAAAGCAATATTAATCTTCAGCTTTCTGTTCATAACATTATTTGCGTTATCGCCTTACTGCGCTTTGAGCGCTGAACAGAAACAGTCTTTTCAATTCTCACAGGACCGGCAGATACAGCAGATAAAGCCTAAGAAACCGGTGAAGATAAAGCTTCATAGAACACCAAAGGGTGAATACTCATGGGATTTGACAGGAGACAACATTGATGAGGTAGTGCAGGCGGACAGGCGCTTGAGAAAACTTCTGAAATTAGAGTAAATTAGGTGTCATCATTTTTTGGGAGGATTGCATGGATAAATTTTCTATTATCGAGGTCATCGAGCAGGCTGTGCAGACGGAAAAGCTGGGCTATCAGTTTTATATCATGATGGTCGAGAAGTTCAAGAAAGAAGACGGGCTTGTCAAGCTGTTCAGCGATCTCGCTCAAAAAGAATTAAGACATGAAAAGACGTTTGCCGAGCTTAAAGATGTTATAGGCGACAGCGAGCCCGAAGGATGGGAAGAAGCGTCTCAATATATGAGGGCGATTGTGGAATCGGAATTCTTTCTCGGCAAGAATAAAGCCCTTCCGTCTATGGAGAAGATTCAGAGCGTCGAAGACGCCGTGAATTTCGCGCTCGGATTCGAAAAGGAGACACTTCTATATTTTTATGAGATAAGCAGGCTTGTGAAAGAAAAAGAAATCGTTGAAGAGATAATCAATGAAGAAAGGAGCCATGTAAGGTGGCTTAATGCCTTCAGGAGCAGTCTTATTAGGAAATAAGTAAGTTAATAATGTCGTTCGGGCATTTATATATCGTCTCGACTCCCATTGGAAATCTTGAAGACATTACTTTAAGGGCGCTCAGGGTTTTAAAGGAGGCGGATATTATCGCCGCCGAGGATACGAGGCATTCTTCCAAGCTTCTCAATCACTACGGAATAAGAAAACCGCTTATAAGCTATTGGTCCGAAAAAGAGAAGATAAGAACGGATGATATTATTCAAAAGCTTCATGCGGGCCTGTCGGTAGCGCTTATCTCAGACGCCGGGACTCCCGGCATATCAGACCCCGGTTCCGTGTTGATAAAAAGGGCGATAGAGGAAGGAATAAACATAGTGCCTATTCCCGGGCCCTCAGCATTTGTTACCGCCCTCTCCGTATCAGGCATTTCTACTGAAGAGTTTGCTTTCATAGGCTTTTTGCCCCAGAAGGCCGCTCAAAGGCAAAAAAAGCTGCGTGAACTGGCGCTTGAAATGAGGACGCTTATATTTTACGAGGCGCCTCACAGGATTTTGGATACACTGTCGGACATGGAAAAAGTATTAGGCGCAAGGAAAGCGGTTCTTTCAAAAGAAATAACAAAAATGCATGAGGAAATGCTGCGCGGCACTATTTCTGAAATCCTCGGTATCCTTGAACACAAAATCATTGCGGGGGAATATGTCATAATAGTCGAGGGAATGAAAAGGGAGGATGTCTCGATAGACATCGCTCTCGATGAGATAAAGGCGCTCATGAAAAAGGGGAAGGGGAGAAAAGAGGCGGTCAAAATCGTTGCCGAGGCATACGGCCTTAGTAAAAAAGAACTTTATGATAAATCTCTGGAGCATTAGATGAAAGACTTTGAGATTTCGGCACTGCCGGAGGAAAGGGTGAGTTTCGGCAGGGACATACTTTCTGTTCCTGTTATCGTTGCCGCTCTCGGGTATTTCGTCGATATATACGATCTTATTCTTTTCAGCATTGTTCGCGTCCAGAGCTTAAAGGCAATAGGACTTTCGGGTCAGGAGCTTTTGGATAAAGGAGTTTTCCTTCTAAATATGCAGATGGCCGGAATGCTTCTTGGCGGCATCTTGTGGGGAATACTCGGAGATAAAAAGGGCCGGGTGAAAATTCTCTTCGGCTCGATATTTTTGTATTCCATAGCCAATATCGCCAATGGATTTGTTGAATCCATAGAAGGCTATGCGGTCTGGAGATTCATAGCGGGCATAGGATTGGCGGGAGAGCTCGGCGCTGGAGTGACCCTCGTTCTCGAAAACCTGCCGAGACATTCGCGCGGATACGGAACCATGATCGTCGCCACAGTCGGAGTATCCGGAGCTGTTTTGGCTAATTATGTCGCAAAGGCCTTCGATTGGAGGATGGCATATTTCATAGGCGGAGGCCTCGGCATGGCGCTGCTTATAATGAGAATAAGCGTTTATGAATCGGGTATGTATAAGCGGATGGAGGAAAAAGAGATCAGCAGGGGAAATTTTTTCAGTCTTTTTACGAACAGAAAGCGTTTTTTTAAATACATGAATTCGATTCTCATAGGGCTTCCAATCTGGTTCTGCGTCGGCATACTCATCACCTTTTCTCCTGAATTCGCAAAGACGATGAATGTTTCCGGGACGGTCAGCGCGGGAGAGGCTGTGATGTTCTGCTATATAGGCCTTGTGTTCGGAGATTTTGCGAGCGGATTCCTGAGTCAGTATTTGCGCAGCAGGAAAAAGGTTGTATTTTTATTTCAGATTCTTACATCGATATCGATAGTTTTATATTTTTTCCTCAAAGGTGCGGACGCTTCTCTGTTTTATGTCCTGAGCGGAGTAATAGGTTTTGCAATAGGCTACTGGGCTATATTCATAACCATAGCCGCGGAGCAGTTCGGCACAAACATAAGGGCTACGGTGGCTTCCACGGTTCCGAACTTTATCCGAGGTACGGTTATCCCTATTACATTCCTTTTTCAATTTGCAAAAAAATATCTCGGTATAATTAATGCCGGAGCGGTTGTCGGGGCGTTATGCATGCTTATCGCTTTTTACGCTTTATACCGCCTTGAGGAGACATTCGATAAAGACCTTAATTATGTCGAAGAATAGGATAATATGATGAAAGAGCGCATTCAACTTGCCGCCTTGCCTGTAATCTTCTCCTTGACTCTTTTTGTGAGCGCGGGACTTCTCTTCCTTGTCGAGCCGATGATCGGGAAGATGATACTGCCTCTACTCGGCGGAACTCCTGCTGTATGGAACACATGCATGATGTTTTTTCAGGTTCTGCTACTCGCGGGCTATTGTTATGCGCATATCATAGCCGGCCGCATGACTGTAAAGCGCCAGATGATTGTCCATATCGCGGTTCTTGCTGTTGCGTTTCTTGTATTGCCTGTCGGCATATCGCGGCAGTGGCTTTCGTATGGAGAGACGCATCCGATCGTAACCGTTCTCATAATGCTCTTATTCTCGGTAGGTCTGCCTTTTTTTGCGGTTTCGGCAAGCGCTCCGCTCTTGCAGAAATGGTTTTCCGCTACAGGCCATCCGTCCGCGGGAGACCCTTATTTCCTTTACAGCGCAAGCAATGTAGGAAGCATGCTTGCCCTTATAAGCTATCCCCTATTGATAGAGCCGAGGCTGGCTCTTGCAATACAGAGCCGTTGGTGGTCTGCGGGATATCTGATTTTGGTAGCCATGACGATTATATCTGCTGTCTTGTCTCTCAAAAAACTGTCCATATGTTATGACGAAAATAAAGTATATGAAAGCAATTCAGGGGATTTGCCTCCGCAGTGCGCGGAGACAGACATAAAGCCGGGCATTAGGGAGCGTCTGCGCTGGATTGCGTTTTCATTTGTGCCTTCGAGCCTGCTCTTAGGGGTTACGACATTCATCAGCACAAATATAGCGGCAATCCCGCTTTTCTGGGTTGTGCCGCTGGCGCTTTATCTTCTTTCGTTCATTTTAGTCTTTGCGAGGATACCCGGAATCATTAACCGGCTTATGATATTTATATTCCCTCCGGCTGTCCTGACCCTATTGTTCTTCGAGCTTTCCGATATAAGACCTTCGATATTGGTTTCATTTCTGGTACATCTCAGCGCCTTTTTTATTACCGCGATGGTCTGTCACGGAGAACTTGCAAGGCGCAGACCATCCGCGAGATATCTTACGGAGTTTTATCTCTGGATGTCTTTCGGGGGCTTGCTTGGCGGCATTTTCAATGCGGTCATAGCACCTCTTTCATTTAATACGATACTGGAATATCCCCTCGGGATTATATTCGCATCACTGCTTTTGCCTGTCCTGAATGCGAAGAGCCGGAATTCACTTTCTTTGCTCAAAAAAAGATTGCTTTATATAGGCGCTCCTCTGATCCTCGGTCTTTTGACATTCTGGCTTGTCATGGAATGGCCTGCCGGAAAGCTCGATCTTTCATTGTTGGATAAAGTATTCGGGATAGGCGATTCCGATTCGATAATCACGTATGCAATTCCTGCATTTTTATGCTTCGGCCTTATTTTTATGAAGCGGAGATTTTTATTCGGATGCGGAGTCGGGGCATTTGTTGCAGCAGCGCTCATAGCAAGCACATGGGATAGTAATATCGTCCATCGCGAGCGCAGTTTCTTTGGAGTTCTGGAGGTGAGGGATAAATCCAGCGGGGCCTACAGGATTCTCACCCACGGCACGACGCAGCACGGCATTCAAAGCCTCGATCCCAAACGCTCTCTGGAGCCGCTTTCTTATTATCACCGACAAGGTCCTATAGGGCAGGTTTTTAAGGAATTAAGCGGGCATAACCGCAAGTCGCGCATTGCGATAATAGGCCTCGGAACCGGAACTCTCGCGAGTTACGGAAGGCCGGACCAGCAGTTTACGTTTTATGAGATCGATCCGTCCGTAAAACATATAGCGACAAACACGGATTTATTCACCTTTCTTCATAATTGCCGGGCAGACTGGAAGATAGTTCTCGGCGACGCACGGTTAAGGCTCGAAGACGCGCCTGATAATCACTATGAGCTTATGGTAATAGATGCCTTCAGCTCTGACGCTATCCCTGTCCATCTTTTAACGCGCGAGGCATTGCGGCTCTATCTCTCAAAGCTGTCCGAAAAAGGTCTTTTGGCCGTTCATATCTCCAATAGATACATTGACCTGGAACCTGTGCTGCAGAAGCTGGCTCAGGATGCCGGATTATCAGGCAGAATCCGGGACGACGGTGAGGACAGGAAAATTCACAAGTACGGTTCGACATGGGTTATAATGTCAAAGAACGAGGCGCAGATGGGAATGCTGGCTTACGACAAACGCTGGAGACGGCTTGAAGGCGATCACCGTCCAGTATGGACGGATGATTTCTCAAACCTGCTGAGCGCCCTTAAAAGGAGTTGAACGCCATGACAGGAGTGATAGAATCCCTTAACATCTCGGCATCGCCGTATATTAATGCGATATTGTCCATAGTCGCTTTTGTCGTCATAGCAAAGGCTGCCGATCTCTTTGTGGGCAAGGTGCTCAGCAGATTTACCAAGTTCACAAAAAGCGACATAGACGATAGGGTATTGGACACAGTCCACAGGCCCGTATATTTTACGATAATACTTATAGGCGTTGTCCTCGCCATAGCCTATCTCAAGCCATCGCAGAAAGTCCTTTTTTACGCCGACGGAATTATTTATTCGGTGATGACCGTGATCTGGATGATGACTGCCGTAAAGATAAGCAATATCGTGATCGAAGACGCCATCCACAAGGTATCGGATGTTACGGGATTGAGCAAAGACATTATCCCCCTCATAGAGAATGTCTCAAAAATAGCGATAATTATAGCCGCGCTGATGGTAGCGCTGTCTCTTTGGAAGATAAATATAACTCCGATTATAGCATCAGCCGGTATCGCCGGCGCTGCCGTCGCCCTCGCGGCAAAGGATACCATAGCAAACTTTTTCGGAGGCCTAAGCGTTTTTGCGGACAGACCGTTTAAAATAGGAGACTTTATCGTAATTGACAAGGGAGAGCGCGGTGAAGTCGTTGCGATCGGTATAAGGAGCACGAGGATAAAGACCCTCGACGATGTGATGATAACCATTCCAAACGCCATAATCGCAGGCTCAAAAATAGTCAATGAAAGTGCGCCTACACCCAACCTCAGGGTAAGAATCCCTGTAAATGTCGCATATGGCAGCGATATAGACCTTGTGGAAAAAACATTAATAGAAATTGCCCTTCAGAACGGCAATATCCTCAACGATCCGGCGCCGAAGGTGTTTTTCAACGCCTTCGGGGACTCGGCGCTTAACCTTGAGCTATTGTGCTGGATAAAAGAGCCTGCCCTCAGGCTCAGGACTGTCGATGAGATAAACAGGGGCATATATAAAAAGTTCAGCGAACGCGGAATCAAAATACCGTTTCCCCAGAGGGAAGTGCATTTATATCAAGGGTAACATCTAACGATTTTTTGAATCAGTATCATAATCTTGTTATCCCGTCAAATAATCTATAAGCAAATAGATAATAAGTCCCATCGATACGGAACTCACCAGTAATATAATTAAAATGAAAAATAGAGTTTCCTTACCCTCGTCCAGCATTATTCTCAACCTCTGATATTCTGACTTCTCTCAAGACAATGACAATTAAGATTCAGTTGAGTTAACTCATCCACTGATAGTGTCAAGAATATTTCGCACTTTCATCAGATGACCTGAATCCAGTCTACCTTAAGCCGCGATCTTTTTGACCTCCTCCTCAAGCCGATCCATTTTCAAATATTGTTTTAGTCCCCATTTTGT
>JAJYVD010000087.1 GCA_021792185.1 Nitrospirota bacterium
CTCCCTGTGCATGAAGTCCGCAGCGGAACTTGATTCTTTTTCTCAAAGTCTCCTTGCCCCAGTAACAGAGTTCAATGCCTGCCTTGCAGAGGAACCTCCCCTGAGGGCTTATCGTTATATCTCCCCTGTGAAGGGCATTCTGCCTTGCTCTTGGATTTGCAGCAATAAAGGGAGTGATGTTGCTGCTTATCAGATAAGAGGCGTTATCGGTACTGTCATAACCGGCATCTGCAAGCAGGGCATTAATGTTTTTGCCGTTATCGGTTATGACGGCAGCAGACTCATCAGTCAACTCAGGCAGAAACTTACCGTCCCATTCATTGCCGGCAGTAACTCTTACAGCGGTCGGGATGGGAAGTTTTGTATTGGCAACTTCAATATGAACCTTATACCCGAAAAAAGAGAAGTCCTTGCGCTTATAACCCCATGCCGCCTCATCATCGGATTTGAAAGCCTCGATGTGAGAGGAATCAACGGAGAGCTTCAGGGTCTTTGCCTTAATAAGACAGAGGCATTGAGCAATGAGATTGACCAAAATCTCATTGAAGACATCATCGCCAAATCTTTCTCTGAAATAATGGAAAGTATTGTGCTTGGGAGTTTCACCGTAGGAAAAACCGCAGAGGTAAGCCAATCTTCCATCGAAACTGAGCTTCTCGGCGAGGTCTCTTTCAGAGCAAGCAAAACCGAGATAGATGAGAAGAATGGCCTTAAAGAGGGCTTGAGGGTCATATCCTTTACGCCCTTCATTGCCATAGCTGTCTTTGACAAGGCTGTAAATGAAGGAGAAATCCACAGAGCTAAAGAGAATCTTCAAAGGGTCGTTGGGTGGGATGATAGAGGAGATTTTAAGGTCAACGAAACTGAACTGCTTGTCGGTTCTCATCTTATAACCTCCGTATGGAATTAAGATGAGATATTTTAACAGGATTTGCGGTAAAAGGAAATTAGAATATGTTCGCAGAACCTTGATTTTCAAGGCTTAGCGAGTTGTTGAACAGGCTCTCAAACTTATTAAGGAGGTGATGAGCATGTGTCCTGAGCTTAAGAATGGTGTTTGCGAAATAGCAGGTATCGAACCGGATGAAATAAAGTGTACAAGTGAAGATTGCTGTCTCAGCAACGATTGGGAAGAATGCAAGGTCTATATTTCTCAGTTTTTCCTTGCCCCTGACGAAAAAATCGAAGTAGCAGCTTAATCCTTGTAGCACCCCCCCACTCCACTCTCGGCCCCGCTCAGCGGGGCCTCTTTTTCAAGGCCTCTTTTTATGGTTGACAATCCCCTTTATCCAAATTATGATACTCTTATGGAAAACGTAGAAATTAAAAAGTTTTGCGAAGAAAACGATATTGAACTGCTTATCCTTTTCGGTTCGCATGTCTCGGGTAAAACGCGGCCTGAAAGCGATGTCGATGTCGCCGTTAAATTCGTTGGAGAGACGGAAATTTCAAAGCTTGAATTGATCTATAGGCTTGACGGCATTTTGGACGGGAAAGACATAGACCTTGTTGTTCTTACGTCCGATACCGAGCCGCTGCTCCTTTATGAAATATTTTTCAACGGCAGATCCCTCTATGAGAGAATTCCTGGTATTTTTGACGCTGAGAGGTTAAGGGCATGGAAGCTCTATATCGATACGGGGAAATTACGGGCAATGCAAAAAAAATATCTGAAGGAATTTGCAGCGAGGATTTCCAATGTCGCCTGATGTCGTTAATAAGAAGCTTGTATCGATGGCAACCTACCTGAACGACCTCATGCCGCATAAAGACATCTCTTTTGATGAATTCATGCAGAGACATTATGAGATAGAACGATTACTCGAACTGCTCGTGATGACCGCAAGCGATATAATATTCCATTTAATCTCGGCAAAGGGGGAGCCTATGCCGGCATCGTATAAGGCCGCTTTTTTGAGGGCGGGCGAAATGAGCATAATCAGCGAAGAATTGAGCAAGAACCTCGCCCTCGGAGCCGGATTGAGAAATATACTCGTCCATGAATATGAGGAGATCGACTATAACCTTGTGCATAAAAGCATCCATACGGCCATAAGGGATTTTACAGCCTTCATTAAAGAACTCGCATAGTTTTTCGATAAATGTAACATCCCCTTAATACTCCCGTAACAAAACGGTTGCTAATATATAAAAGAAACGGCTACAATAAAACAAAAGCCCGCTACGGAGGCGCAACAGTACCGAACTTGGAAAGATGGTCTAAAAAAGACTGTCAGAGATTCAGCCAGCCTTCATCCCCGATAAAGGTTATTTTATCCCTTTTTAATAAACAATCGTTTTCCCCTGAATCAGCCCGCTCAAATAAAATTAAAAATATCTGCCTTTTAAAATCAGGAGGTGCGCTTTGAAAAAAACCTTTGTCCTCGACACCAATGTTTTGATCCACGACCCGGAAAGCATATTTAAATTCGAAGAAAACAATGTCGTTATCCCGATGCCGGTTATCGAAGAACTCGATAAGCTGAAAAAAGGCCACGGCGAGATAGCTTATTCGGCAAGGCACGCACTGAAAAACATCGATCTGCTGAGAGATCGCGGCAATATCGCCGGAGGCGTACTGCTCGAAACAGGAGGTACAGTAACCATAGAATACATCCCGCATCTCAGCGACGCGCTTTCTCCGGACAATAAAATCATAACCACGGCTATGCGCATCCTCGAAAGCACAAATAAGGATAAATACAGGCCGGTTATTCTGGTGTCGAAAGACACGGCCGTGAGAATAAAGGCCGAATCCGTCGGCCTCTATGCGGAGGACTACAAAAACGACAAGACGGCCGTCTTTCAGCAATACGGCAATGTCCTCGGCGATAAAGACTATACAAACGGCATACTGTCCGTCAGGTATAAAAATTCGGGGGAGGATATATACAGGATTCAGGGGGAAGATAAGCGGTCGAGAGTCAAGAGAGGCAAATCTCTCGAAAATATAATCCCTAAAAATATCGAGCAGGAATGCGCCATAGACGCGCTCATCAATCCCGACATAGAGGTGGTCGCATTGACCGGCTCTGCCGGAACCGGAAAAACGGTTCTTGCGCTGGCCGCAGGGATACACCAGACGACTAAAAAATCTCCTCTGTACGAGCAGGTGCTTGTGGCGAGGCCGGTGGTCCCGATGGGAAACGACCTCGGCTATCTGCCCGGAGACATCGACGAAAAGCTCGCGCCGTGGATGCAGCCCATATTCGACAATCTGGAGGTCATAGTCAATACGCCTACGGGGCAGTTCAAGGACAATACAGCGATCTCCAAATACAAAAATTATCAGTATCTTATCGAGTCGGGAATTTTGCATATCGAGGCCCTCACATATATCAGGGGCAGAAGCCTGCCTAAGCGTTATTTCATCATCGACGAGGCGCAGAACCTGAGACCCCTCGACGTAAAGACCATTATCACGAGATGCGGCGAAGGCACGAAGATAGTTTTCACCGGAGACCTGCACCAGATAGACACGCCGTATCTGGACGCCATGAGCAACGGTCTCGCGTATCTCATAGGCCGCTTTATCAATGAAGAAAACTTCTGCTATCTCAATCTTAAAGAAAGCGTTAGGTCGAGGCTTGCGGAACAGGGCGCGCGGCTGCTCAGGAGCTTTTCAGGGGTATCCCTTAATGTTTCACGCTATATGAATAAAGAATAGCAACTAACGGCCATATACTACATCCCAACTTTAACCATATCCGTAGCTAAACACTTTAACGGGATGTGAGGTATGCTGAAAAAGCCTTTACTCCTGGCATTTCATAATAACATCCTCTCTCCCGTCATCTACAACATTGCTCTCTTATTGAGTGAGACATACTAAACTCTTCACAAACAAAGCCTCATTGGTGTATAATATGAGGAATGAAATGCAAGAAAGTATTTGATGCTCGACATTTGCCGAGAAAAGCGAAAGAACAACTACGTATCGCGGCAGTCAGGC
>JAJYVD010000052.1 GCA_021792185.1 Nitrospirota bacterium
TCAGGTACTTGGTCAAAATACGGCTTAGGATTCGGTAACATGGGCTCCTCCTTGTTTTTAATGCCCATGTTATTGCAGATACTGTGCCTGCTTTATTGCCTCACCCCTATATAGTGCGTTTGCCCTGCAGGTTATGCTGTTACGGAAAGGTTTGACGATATAAGCCTGCCTCTTTCATTAATATTGCCGAGCGTCTCCTTGAATTCCTGCAGCCGCTGAAGCGAATCGAGCGTTTTTATCGTGCCTGCTATCACTGTATTTTGAAATACTATCGTACCGAGCCGTTCGTCGAGTTCCCTGTCGAGCTGTTTTTTCAGCCTCGTCGAAATACCGTTATCGCTCTTGAATATCGTAGATACGGCGGCGTTATTAGCCTGTAACAGTTCCTTCAGTTTTTCACCGTCAATCTCAAGGGTATCATCGTTTTTTGTCCTTATGCCGAGGTCTTCGATACTCGACAATATCGAGCCCGATCCCTTCAAAGGCATGGACAGGCTGTTCTTAACTTTCTCCTTTATACCCTTAAAAAGGTTCAACAAGCTGAGTTGGTTCATGCTGCTCTTGCCGGTATTAGCGACAGAGATGCCGATATCGGTTATATTATCGAAATCGGAGGGCTGTCCGCCTACATCGTCCGCAATGCTATGCATAAGGTCCGTCCTGACACGCTGCGCCGCGATGTCCTGATAAAATGCCTTTGCAAATTTTATCTGATCGTTCAGGAACTTCATTGCATCGTTATAATCGTTCACAAAAGCGTTGATATTAGAAAACGCCGTATCTGTCGATTCCGATACCGTTACGACCGCCTCGGAGGAAGACGTTCCCTTCAATGAAAGAGAAACTCCCTCTATCACATCCGATATTTCGTTGCCTTCTCTTTCGTACTCTATATCGTCAACGGTTATCTTCGCTTTTTGTGCCGCTTGAATTTCGTGCTTGAAACTCGCATTAAGCGGATACGGATCATAACTGAGAATGCCGAGTTCCTTCAAAACCTTATTGTCATCTCTAATGTTCATGGCGCTGCCTGTTGTTGTGACGGTAAGAATAAGCTTACCGTTTGCGAGCGCAGCCTGAACGCCGTGCTTATTTGTACCTCCGTCAAGCTCGTTGTTGAAATTAATATCTTCTCTCGTATCGAGAACACCGTTGCGGTTGCCGTCCTCGCCTGAATCCATGAGCCTGTCATTATCCGCATCCGTCTCCGTTCCGAAATCGAGCGCTCCATTCCTGTTTAAATCCTCGCCGTAATTGATTTTATCGGCGATGGCGTACAGAGAATCCGTTTCATCTATCAAAACATCAAAGTCGTTTATGTTTATTGTTCCTGAAAGATTAAGCTCCGACCCCGTATCCTCAAACGTGTCGGATTCTATCCGATGCGCCTTTGCAAGCTGGGTTACATTTATCTTATATGTTCCTGTATTACTGTCAAAAGCAGCGGAAGCGGTAAGAACTTCCTCGTTGGATGATGATGCTGCATTTATATTGAATCCGTGGGAGGTAAGAAGTGGAGCATTGGATTTATACAGTTCCATAAGATGACCTCCGAGATCGTCCCATCGCGAAGACTTTACCTTATAGAATGCAGGATTGAGATTAAGCCTCTGAATAGCAGGCGGCTCTCGCCTCTTTTTTTCATCGATAAGACCTTCGAGGGCGTCTTTTACCTTTATTGCCGATCCGCCTCCGTCTATAAAAACCACAGGCGGGACCTCCTGCTCTACGAACCTGAAGTTGTTTAAGAAGATAAGGCCATTGAGGGTTGTGTCCTGCGAAGTGGTCTGCAGTCGTTGCTCCGTCGCCTGTTCTTGATTTTTAAGGCCGCTGACTGCCGGCTGCAGATTGCCGTCTTTCCAGTCTTCGTCCCCGGCATTCAGTTCTTTAATATCCTTTTCGAGCCTTTTAATTTCCCTCTTCAACCTCTCCTGTTCGGAATCTTTGACGTAATCCTTTAGGGATAAATCTTGAAGCGAAGGCATGCCTGTTTCCTGCGTTTCGGATTGGGATCCGGTTACGCCTTCGGCATTCTCTCCATTTTTCATATCCATAAGCTTTTGCTCAAGTTCTTCCTTTTTAACCTTAAGGGACTGGATTTGTCTGCCGTGGATTGCCATGGTGTCCGGAGGGCTTAACGTAAGATTCTTTGCCGGCTTTTGAACGTCAAGCTTCGGAGTATTGCTTGCCGCTTCCGGTTTACGGCTTTTAACATCTGTCTTTTTAAATGTAGCCTCGGTGGTGCCGCCGACGGCAATCAGCCTGCCGTTCCTAACAGCTAATTTATAGGTTATATTCTGCTCGACTTCCTCGCCTTTTGAGATTGCGAGCATCCTGTTTGTGCTCGCATGTCCAAGTTCGTGTCCCACGACATACGCAACGCTTAATTGTGTATTGGCCTTTTCGGTAGCGCCTTCGGCGGAATAAGACATCATGAATTGCTGGCTGCTGTTTTCAACTCTCATGGCTTCCTTGCCTCTGCACTAATAATACACCAGAGAACAGCAGATTTCAATTACTTTTGCTATCCGTGACTACTTATCCGACCCTCAACGCCTTTTTCAGAAAAAACTGGATAGTGCCTTTTACTTCGTTAAGCGGATTATCAAGCACCTTTTTGCCTATATGCGCCAGCTTTTTGGTAAAAGCGCTGTTCGGATACATGGCAATAAAGCCTTTCTGAGCGATAATCGCATCCTTTACATGCTGATCAAAAGGCAGAAACCCCAGATAGTCTATGGAAAGGTTCAAAAACTTATCCGCCACGATTGCTAATTTTCTGAATGTGTCGAACGCCTCTTTCTCTGAGCGGGCCGTATTTACCATAACCCTTAAGTGTCTTTCTCCGAAATCCCTCGAAAGCACTTTAATCAGGGCATAGGCGTCGGCTATGGATGTGGGTTCCGGCGTTACGACCACGATAGTCTCCTGCGCGGCGCTGCAGAAAAACAGTACGTTATCGGATATTCCGGCCCCTGTGTCTATCAAGAATACATCAAAAGGAATATCGAAATCATCGAGTTCCGATACGAGCTTTAACCTGTGACTGTCCGTCAACTTAGTAAGCTCCCTGATGCCGGAACTCGCCGGCAGGATCATTATCCCGAGAGGGCCGGCAGCGATAATATCCTTTATCTTCTTTTCCCCCAGCAGTACGTGTTTGAGATTATATTTCGGAGCTATGCCGAACAATACATCTATATTGCTCAACCCCAGATCCGCATCGAGTATAAGCACCTTTTTATTTAGACTGGCATAAAACAGGGCAAGGTTAGCCACAAAGTTGGTTTTTCCGACGCCGCCTTTACCGCTGGATACCGCTATTATCCGTGGACTGTTTCCGTTCATTAAACACCTCCGATGATCAGGCCTGCAAGAAATTCCGGCGTAGGAACCCTTATGTCGTCGGGAACATCGGGGCCGGTAGCTATAAACGATAAGGGACGACCGGTCAACAGCGAAAGGTTATACAGGTTTCCGTATTGCGTAGCCATGTCGAGTTTCGTAAAACCTATGGAATCGATCATATCTATATTGCATCCCTGCCATGCCTTGACTGCCGCCTGAGTATCCATTGTCGCATCCATCAGGAAACATCTCTTTACCGGAAAGCCCGAAGGAAATATATCTTTTATGTCTTCAAGTATCCCTTTATATTCATATCCGGGCGTATCTATAAGAATAGGCCCCCTTCCCATCTCCCTATACACTATCTTAGGCAAATCGCTTACCTTTCTTATGACCTTTAAAGGACAGCGCAACTGCCTCGACAGATCTTTCATGTATGCGATCGATCCTATCCTGTTATCATCGAGGGATATGAGATTGACATGCTTTTTCTCTGCCGCAAGCGCATGGGCCACTTTAGACATCGTAGTGGTCTTACCGACACCGGGCGGGCCGAGAAATATAAGTCCGTTATCATCCGCATTCATCGGACCCTGAATCTTCAAGTCTCTTTTCAGCGCGTTTTTAAGGCTGTCTAAAGAATCACTGGAACGTTCGAGTAAGATTATTGCAAACTGGGTGTCAACCCCCTGTTTTACCAAAAGATTGAATAATCCCTTTTTATCCTTTCCGATCCTGAGCGTGGGGACTATAGGCCTCAAAGTCTCTTTCAGAAATCCCATTTCGTCCCTGAGCCCCCTTAGCTCCCTTATTATCTCTTCGACCTCTACGGATACCGGCTGTCTTTCATTTACGGGTTCCCTGCTCTCGGATTCATCTATAGCGGCAGTAACCTCAACCGCATCCTTGCTGATAATCCCGAATGGACCGGTCTTCACGGATTTGCTCGAAAGTATTATTGCGTCCGGCCCAAGGTCTTTTTTCACAGTCTCAAGGGCCTCTTTAAAATTCTTTCCGACAAATTTTTTAATCTTCATCCTGCCCCCTTTATTCCATTTTTATCGTTCCGATGGAGAACACCTTCGTATGCGGAGCTATCTCACTATGCGAGACTACCATAATGCTGCTCGAAACGCCCACCGACAATTTTTTCACAAACCTTCTTATCGCCTGAGAACAGAGAAGCACAGGCTGATATCCTTTCAAAAGTCCGCCTTCAAAGCTTTTCTTTATACTATTGACTATCTTGTCGTTAGCCGCGGGATCAAGCGCGAGGTAAGCTCCCTGCGGCGTAGTCTGCACCGCTTCAATAATAGTCCTTTCCACTTTAGGGTCTATAACGATTACGGACACGGAACCGTCGGCGTTCTGTATCTGTTTCGTTATGCTCCGTGCCAGAGCCTGCCGCACATATTCGGTGAGGAAATCCGGATCCTTGGTGGCGCCCGCATAATCGGAAAGGGTCTCCAGAATTGTCTGGAGGTCCCTTATCGATACACGCTCCTTGAGGAGATTATGAAGCACCCGCTGCACCGCGCTGAGGTTCAGGAGTCCCGGTATCAGGTCTTCCACGACCTTCGGATGTGTCTTCGCCAGGTTATCGAGCAGTTTCTGAACATCCTGCTTACCGAGCAATTCATGTGCATAATTCTTTATCACCTCGGTAATGTGCGTAATGATAACGGATGTAACATCGACAACCGTATACCCTGCAAGCTGAGCCCGCTCCATACCTATCTCGTCTATCCATACGGCAGGAAGACCGAAAGTCGGATCTACGGCCGGTATCCCTTCTATCTTGATCTTTTCTGTCCCCGGAGAAATCGCGAGATACTTGTTTACCATAACCTCCGCCGAAGCGACTTCGACACCCTTTATGAGGATCGAATATTCCGTAGGTTTCAGGGATAGGTTGTCTTTTATATGGATTGGAGGGACGATAAAGCCCATATCGGTCGCCATCTGTTTTCTGATCGCTTTGATCCGCGTTAAAAGCGGCCCTCCTTCCTCCACCAAAGGTATGAGTCCATACCCTATTTCGAGCGAAAGAGCGTCTATCGGAAGCAGCGATTCAAGGGTCTCGACAGGCTTCATCGCTTCTGCCGGAGGAGGAGCGGCTTCTTCCTCGCGCTTAACAGCCTTGCCGAGGAAATATGCGCCTGTGCCCGTAACGGCCGCAAGCATTAAGAAAGGGATATGAGGAAGACCCGGTATCATGCCGAAAAATGCCAGTATTCCGGCCGCAGTGCCCAATGCCTTGGGATTCATAAGCAATTGCTTGATCACCTCGGCGCCTAAGTTCGCTTCTGCGGCGGCCCGTGTGACAATCATACCGGCGGCTGTAGATGTTATAAGCGCCGGTATCTGAGCAACGAGGCCGTCGCCGATGGTAAGTATGGTATAAGTCTTGGCGGCCTCTGCCATAGGCATTCCCTTCTGCAACACGCCGATTAGAAAACCTCCTATGATATTAATGACCATTATGATTATTCCGGCAATGGCGTCTCCCCTGACGAACTTGCTCGCACCGTCCATGGAGCCGTAAAAATCCGCTTCCCTGCTTATATCCTGCCTCCGCCTGCGCGCCTCCGCATCGTCGATAAGGCCGGCATTCAAATCCGCGTCGATGCTCATCTGTTTGCCGGGCATTGCATCGAGGGTAAACCGCGCCGAAACCTCCGCGATCCTGCCGGCGCCTTTTGTAATAACAACAAAATTTATAATGACCAGAATAAGAAACACCACAAAGCCGACAATGAAATTGCCGCCGACCACAAATTCTCCAAAGGACTTAATAACCTTTCCGGCCGCCTCGATGCCCTCGTCGCCTCTCATCAATATAAGCCGTGTAGCTGCTATGTTAAGAGAAAGCCTGAGGAGCGTAGACACCAGTAAAATCGAAGGGAATACCGAAAAATCGAGAGGCCTGGAAATAGATGTAGATACTAAAAGCACAATAATAGCGAGGGTAATGCTGAAGGAGAGGGAAAGGTCCAAAAATATCGGCGGGATCGGTATGATCATCACACCGAGAATGCCGACAACTCCGATTGAGAGCACCAAATCGCTCCGCCTTAAAAGATTCTCAAGCATTACCCGTCACCCTTTTATTTTTCAGTTTATACACATTCGCCAGTATGGTAGCTACTGCCCTGTATAATGCCTCGGGTATTTCCTGACCTACGTCAAGCTTGAACAAAATCCGGGCAAGGGGCTTATCCTCGAAAACAGGAACCCTGCTCTGCTCCGCGATCTCTTTTATCTTCGCGGCAACGAGATTCGCTCCTTTTGCAATAATAGTCGGCGCCCCCATTTTTGAGGAATCGTATTTTAAGGCAACGGCAAAGTGCGTGGGGTTCGTTATGACCACATCCGCCTTCGGAACCTCCTGCATCATCCTTTTACGCGCCATCTCTCTCTGCAGGCTCCTGATCCTCGCCTTCACCCTCGGATCGCCCTCCGTCTCCTTATGCTCTTCCTTTACTTCCTGTTTGGTCATGCGCAAATTCCGCTCATACTGCCACTTCTGATAAGCGTAATCCGCAACTGCAAAGGTCGTTAAAACGATGGCCGATATCAGAAGCAGCTTTCTTATCTGTTCGAATGAAAAAGACATTATGCCGTTCATATCCATATCCACGAGCAGCGGCAGGTTTATCAACTGCTTTCTTATGACAAAATACAGTATGAATCCCATTACAATAACTTTGAACAATCCCTTTAATGTCTCAAAAAGGGTATTGAGCGTAAAAAAACGCTTTATCCCCTTTATGGGATCAAGTTTTTTGAGATCGGGACTTAACGGGGCCGCCGTAAGCAAAAAGCCGGTCTGCAAAAAATGGACGACGGCGACAACTACCAATATGGAGCCTAAAACAGGACCCAAAATCAACCCCAACTGCGCGATATCGGTCTTCAACAATTCCATCAGGGAGACCTCGGTAATCCTGAACTCGAATCCCCTTTTCAATGACGCCCTCAAATAAGATAACAGAGTAGTAAGCATATAGCCGCCGAACGACATGTATATAAAAATTACCCAAAGCGGCATAACGCCGGTAAGGTCCCGGCTCCTCGGTACGTTGCCCTGCTCCCGGGCCTTAGACCGTCTTCGTCCTGTCGCTTGTTCCGTTTTTTCTTCAAAATCTTCAGGCATAAACTACCTCGTTATAGCGTTCAGCGTTATAGTGTTATAGCGTTTAAAAATTCTATTTTTTATTTTATTTTCTTTCACGCTATAACCCTCCACTCTATAACGCTTTACGTTTTTCATTTTGTAAAAACCATAATTGCGTCCTTTACATGCGTAAAGGCCTTTGAGATAATCATAAAAGTAAGCGGTAACGAGAGCACAACGAAAACTACGCCGGCAAAAATAAGCAGCGGCATGCTTATAAAGAATATATTCGCCTGCGGCAATGCCCTCGAAATAAACCCCATCGCAATGTTAATCATCACCTGCACCAGCAGTATAGGAGCCGCTATTTTAAAGGCCAACGGGAATAAAACACCGTTCAGTTTAATAATGGAATCGAAAATGCCTTTATAGCGTATTTCGCCCATATCGAAACTCCTTACGATGCCTTCTATGAAGTAATGGTGCACGTCAAGCATAAAAAAAATCCCCATCGACAAAAACGTATAAAAAAGGCTTAACGGCCCGAGTTGTTCGCCGAACAACGGGTTAAATATAGCTGCCGCGCCGAACCCCATTTCTATGTTTATCCACTGTGCGGCGGTCTCAACGGCTCCGAGTATTATCCGCACGGCCAACCCTACCGCGGAACCGATAAAAACGGCTTCGAAAACAGCCTTCACCGGGTTTTCTAACCTTACCTGTACAACAGGCAAAAGCAAAAGCGTCAATGCAAGCGCAAAACCGACCTTCACCAGCATAGGCGTCATCCTCGCCCCGATGAACGGAATGAAGAAAAAAATAACCGCAACCCTTATGAATATGGGGATAAATTTCTCGGAGTATGTATTTATCAGGTTATACAGTTCCATAAAATCTCGTTATAGCGTTCAACGTTATAGTGTTATAGTGTTTAAAAGCTCTATTTTTTATTTTATTTCCTTTCACGCTATAACCCTCTACTCTATAACGCTTTACGTTTCTCATTTCACATACATCGGTATATTTTCGAATATGCTGCGGGTAAACCCCACCAATACCTTTACCATCCACGGAAGCGCCACGAGCAACGTCACAAAGACGGCTATTATCTTAGGGACAAAGGTCATGGTCATTTCCTGAAGCTGCGTGATCGCCTGGAAAAGGCTTATCAGCACCCCGATAACAAGACTTACCAGCAAAACAGGGCCTCCTACCAATAAAATAGTCTCAAAGGTCTGCCTCGATACCTGATTCAACAACTCAACCGTCATCTGAAACTTCCTACCAGCGAGCCTATCAGCAATTGCCAGCCGTCCACAAGCACGAATAAGAGCAATTTAAACGGCATGGAAACCATAATAGGCGGAAGCATCATCATGCCCATTGAAAGGAGCACGCTGGCAACGACCATATCGATGACAAGAAAGGGCAAAAAAATCAGGAACCCTATCTCAAATGCCCTTTTAAGCTCTCCTATCGCAAAGGCGGGGATAACGACCCTCAAGGAAAGATCCATGGGAGTAGCGGGTCTCTCGGCCTTAGACATCTTCAAAAAAAGGGCGAGGTCCTTCTCCCTCGTCTGCTTCAGCATAAATTCCTTTAACGGGACTCCAGCCCTGTTAAGCGCCTCCTCGGCATTTATCTGCTTTTTTGTATACGGCTGGTACGCATCGATATAAATCTTGTCGACAACCGGCGACATAACAAAAAGGGTTATAAAAAGGGCAAGGCCGATTATGACCTGCGTAGGAGGAACCTGCGGCGTTCCGAGCGCCTGCCTGAGAAAACCGAGCACAACGACTATCCTTGTAAAGCAAGTAGTCATAACCAAGATAGCCGGTAAAATAGACAGCAGCGTAAGAAACAAGAGAAGTTCAAGAGGCGTTGTCAATCCGAGTATGCCTCCGCCTGCCGGCGGCTGAGCCGCAGCGGCAAAAGACAAAGACGGCAATAGGCAGACAAATAGCGTAAAGCGTAAAGCGTAAAGCGTGAAGCGTGTAAAAAATTTTTTCAATACGAATCTCAAACCTTGACCTTTTACGCTCGACGCTTGACGCTCGACGCTCGACGCTTGTTTTATCGCTTCCTCTACATCGGCAGGATTAGGTTTTGTAAGAAGGGATATATTCTCATCCGCTATTCCGACAACAAGATACTCCTTTAAGACCTTAACAACCGCAATCCCCTTTTTTGGGCCGAAAGGCTGATACTGGACTATTTCCACCATCCCTTTATGCGGCAGCACCCTCTGCTTTAAATAGCGCAAAAGAAGGTACAGGGATCCAAGGACAATCAATAAGGCGACAGTAATTTTAATCAGTTCAAATCCCAAATCTTAACCTCCCAAATTCGTTATAGCGTTATTGTGTTGTGCGTTATTGCGAATTTTTTATTTTCTTTCACGCTATAACCCTATAACACATTGCGCTTAACGCAAATGCCTTACCCGTTCTGTCGGGCTTATAATGTCGGTCAGCCTTATTCCAAACTTCTCATTTACGACAACAACCTCTCCCCTGCCGATAAGTCTATCGTTGACATACACTTCCATGGGTTCGCCGGCAAGCTTCTCGAGCGCTATGACAGACCCCTGCCCGAGTTGAAGGAGCTCCTGAACAAGTATCTTGGTCCTGCCGATAAGCACCGATAATTCAAGGGGCACATCTAAAATAAAATTGATATCCCTCTGGGCAACCTGCGGCGGCTGGGTTTCGCCTTGAAATTCCTGCACATCTAAATTTTTTACCTCGTCCGTCATGTCTACCTCCATATAACGTTTATCGCGTTATTGCGTTGTGCGTTATTGCGAACTTCTTATTTCCTTTCACGCTATAACCCTATAACTCTACAACTCTCCACGCTATAGTACCTTTACTATTTTTAACGCATTCGATCCCTTGTATATCCCAAACCTGCCTTTAAACTTCGGGGTTCCTTCAATCAGTATATTTACATCATCATCCGCCCTCTGGTCGAGGATTATTAGGTCCGAAATCTTAAGATCAATGACCTCCTGCACCGTAACCGTCGTAGTGCCGAGCTTACCGGTTAAAGCAACGTGTATTTCCCTCAACCTGTCTTTAAGCCTTTCGAGCCACTTCATGTCAAGTTCATCCCTGTCGGCTGAGAACGCGCTGTAAAGTTTGTCTTTAATCGGTTCGACCGTACCGTAAGGGATACAGAGGAATGCCCTGCACTGCTTGCCTTCTATTTCGAGCACGAATTCCACCTTTATAACAACATCTACGGGAGTAACGATCGTTACGAACTGCGGGTTCATTTCAGATCGCACATATGTGGGAACAATCGGATAAATGGGCTTCCATGCCTCTTCCATATCGCTGAAGAACATCATGACGACCTTGTGTATTATCTTCTGCTCTATAGGCGTAAATTCCCTTCCCTCAGGCTTGTAATATCCTTTCCCGGTACCGCCGAAAAAAAATTCGATAAGGCTGAATATCATAGGCGCGTCAAACACCAGAAGGCCGAACCCGCGCAAGGGATCCATCTTAAATATATTTATGCTCGAAGGGAAAGGCACTCCACGCATAAAGTCATAAAACTTTGTGATATTGACATTCACGTTCGTTACGTCCACCATTCTTCTTATTGCGGCTGAAAGCGACAAACGGAAATTTCTCGCAAGCCTCTCATTGGCGATGTCGAGGGAAGGCATTCTACCCCTGACGATCTTTTCCTGACCGGTAAAGTCATACAGCTTTACCCCTGAGACCTCTTCTACCTTCTCGGTCTCTACGTCGCCGTGCGCAATCCCTTTTAACAGGGCATCGACTTCATCTTGCGAAAGAATATCTTCCATTCTACTCCTCGTTTATCGCGTTATAGCGTTTAGCGTTATCGCGAATTCTTTATTTCCTTTTACGCTATAACTCAATAACCCTATAACTCTATAACGCATCTACTGCATTACAAAATCGGTAAGGTAGACGTTTTTTACCGAGTTTTCCCCTAAAATCTGGTTTATCCTGATATTTATTTCATCCTTAAGCTGCAATTTACCTTCGGGAGAGATAAGCGCGTCAGACGTCTTTGCGGTAAGCAGCGTAATGACCGCATCCCTTATTTGCGGGCTTTTTGACTTAGCCTTTTCCATAACTATAGGGCTTGCAAGTTCGAGTTGCAGTGAGACCTTTAAGAACCTCGACCCCGTGGGATCGCTGAGGTTAACGACAAACGGCTCAAGAGCGAATGTTACGCCGTCATCAGCCTTTGCTACTTCCTTCTTGGCATCCTTGTTTCCGCCCGCTTTTGTAAAAAACAAAAATGCCCCGGCCCCGCCTGCAATAACGGCGACCGCGATAATGATAATCAGGATCAGGCCCTTCCCTTTCTTCTTTTTCGGCGCCTGTTCTCCTCCTTCTTCATCTTCCAATTTCGGATTTTTCTCGTCAGCCATAAAAAACCTCCGTATTAATAATTGTGCTATCGTAGCTATTGTAATGCTATATGGAAATAGCACATAATATGCCAAGAACTATCTTATTGATTTATAAATATTTTAAACGGGAAGGGTCAATAAAATGACGGTTATACCTGCATGGTCAGGGTATAACCGTCAAAGCGTTAACTATAAGGCTATATGTTTACCTATCTCTTAATCGACATCAGCTCGCTCAACAGGTCGTCCGTAGTGGTAACGGCCCTCGTATTGGCCTGGAATCCTCTCTGCGCGGCTATCAGCCTTACGAATTCTTCAGCAAGGTCTACGTTGCTCGTTTCAAGAGAGCTTGCCAGTATATTTCCTCTTCCGGATGTATTCGCCGCTCCGATAATCGGACTGCCTGACTTTGCGGACTCGCTGTAAATATTCTTACCCTGTTTTGAAAGGCCTGTCGGAGAGGTAAACCTTGCAAGATAAACCTGCGCGATGTCCTGAGTCTGCCCGTTGGTAAATGTTCCGGTAATTATGCCGTCTTTGCCGACAGAAAGGCTCTTCAAACTGCCTGATGAATAACCGTCCTGAACCTGAAATGTAACTGAGTTTGCAGAGCCGAACTGCGTAGAGCCGGTCAGTCCGCTGCCGCCCTCCTCAGTACTCGTTCCGAAATCGAAGGCTATAGACTGGCTCTGCGTAACACCGCCGGAAAAATCGAAGTCATTATATTCCTGAATATCCGCTACAAGTTTTCCTTCGGTATCGAACTCAAGGTATCCCTGACCGCCTACGGCTATCTGCCCTGTCGTGCTGTCAGAGGCTTGAATCACTGAATGCCAATGCCATGTATTGCCCGTCCTTGCGGTGTCATTGATAAGGGTTTCGTTCTCTTTGGTTTTCCTGAAATATACTGTCGTCAGATGGCTGTTGCCGAGAGAGTCATAAACGGTTATGGATGTAGAAAAGTCGGATGTATCGGCAGCGTCTGTGGGATCAAACCCTACCGCCGCATAACTGCTCGTTGCGGTGCTGCCCGTAGCTAAAGATATTTCCACAGCGTTAAAGCCTATAAGCTGCTCTATAGTAGTATTCGTAGAAGCGTCGAACTCCAAGACAACAGTAGATCCTGTGTCGTTATCGATGGTAAATTTTCTATTAACTTGGTCGTAATAAACATAAAAATCGCCCGGTGCATAGGCTGTTTCCATTCCATCTTCGATAAGCTTAGCAAGCTCGTTAGCGGTATATGATCCAGCGGTAATGGTAACGTCATAATTTGTAGACCCGACCGCAAACCTGAGTTTATTATTAGACGCGGTAACCGTAAAAACATTGGCTGATGTGCTGTCGCCGAGAACCGTATAATCGCTTGTCTTAGTAACTCCTGCCGCATCGTTCTCTGTCGTAAAACCGAGCAATCTTTCTGCTGTAAAACTTGCATTTTCGACTTGAAGATCAAAAGCCGCATTGCTTGATGTAATGGTGAACTTATTAGCGGTAGTAGTACCATAATCAACAGTATAGGTATCAGTACTCGCTGCGGTAAGCTTAGTATCAACCTCCGTAGCAAGCTGACTGCCCGTATAAGTACCTGTTGCAAGAGTCGCGGTTTTATTTGCTCCTCCGGAATCCGTAAAAAATATTGTTTGGTTTGACGACGTAACAACAAAAGTATCAAGCGTAGGGTCATGAACAGTTGTCGATGAATTCAAATTGGTCGATATGTCGACCTCGCTTGACAGATTGGGCGGGCTGTTTAAGGACGATACGTTTATTGTAGCCACCTGCCCGCTCTGGCTGCCTTGCAGTATTTTCCCCTGCAGCTCAAATGCGTCAGGATTCACTATATTGCCGTCCTTATCGAGGGTAAACAGGCCTGCCCTCGTATAAAATTCCGCGCCGGAAACATCGTGCAGGATGAAAAAGCCGTCTCCGTCTATCGCCAAGTCGAGGGGGTTCGACGACGATTCGAATGTGCCCTGCGAAAAAAGCGGGGTGATTGACGATACGAGAACGCCTCTTCCGACCTGAAGCGCGGAAGTTCCGCCCAATGACTGGCTCAAAATATCTCCGAAAGCCGCCCTGCTTCCTTTAAAGCCTACGGTATTGGCATTGGCTATATTATCGCCGATTACCGAAAGAGCCTGTCCGTTTGCGTTAAGACCGCTGACTGCCGAAAAAAGTGATGTCAACATTCCCATGGTAAAACCTCCTTAAGCCGAGAATATCGGATTTTTGATTTCTTTAATGTCGTTGTACTCTATCTTCTTGGTAGCATCAACCTTATTACCGTCCTTATCTGTTTCCTTGTATGCAACCGTAAGATACGTTTTCCCGGACTCAATGCTCATATCCTTGACCGTTCCTTCAACGCCGGTGCTATCTTTTACCTTCATTCCTATCAGGCTTATTCCCATAACCTGCTCCATCGTCCTGTTCATCTTGCTCGTCTGCTCGAGGCTGCTGAAACTCGCGAGCTGCGCGATAAACTCAGTATCCTTCATCGGATTGAGCGGATCCTGGTTTTTCAACTGGGCTATCAAGAGTTTCAGAAAGGCATCCTGATCCAGAGCTCCGCTTTTTTCCTTTGCTGCGCTCTGCGTTGTATCCTTCGTATACAAACTGTTGCTGAAGATCGGCGCTGTTGTTGCCATAATTTACCTCCGTTTATGCAAAATAATCATAAAATTTGAATTTCTGCTCTTTCTGCTGTTTTTGCTGCTGCTGGCCAGTCTCGGCATGATGCCTTCTTCCCTCATCCGGGTAGCGGTCTTCTTTTACATCCACGAAAAACTCACTCAGCTTTATCCCCGAATCTTCGAGAGACGCCTTAATATTGGGCATAACAGTCGAAAACATATCTTTAACCGCCGCCGATTCGACTTTAAAATCTACTTTCAATACTCCGTTATCCATAGTGAGTTTTATGCGTATGCTTCCGAGGTCCGGGGGATCGAGCTTTATAATAAGATGCTTATCCCCTGCTCCGAAAGTCTTAGCTATAGGCTCGCCGAGTTCATGCAGCCTGCTCACATGCACCGGTTCTTTCGCTGAGGAGTTTGAAGCTGAAGTTTTATCCCCTGAATTTTGTATGGAAGATATTACGGGATGCCTGTCTACAGGCGATTGATCGCCCGCGCTTATCTTCTTACCGGCCTTTTCAATGCCTTCGGATTCAACTGATACAACCTGCAATTGCAGGTTGGCGTCGGCACTGCCTTTTATGCCCTTTGAAGCAGTATCCAAAAGATTAGGCTGCATTTGCCCTTTGGAAACATTGTCGGTATGTATTTTAAAATCCTTCAATGAAAACTGAAACATATTTTTCTTTTCTGAGACATCGTTAACCGGCTGTTCGTTATTTCCATTAGTCATTGCCTTGGTCGTTATCTTAACGCTAAACAGGCCGTTATCACTGTTATCATTGCTGCCATTATTATTATTATTATTATTTTCGGCTGATATATTAGTGTGGACTTTAATTTTTTGCATTCCGTCTTCCGACTTCATCAATGAGGTCAGAACAACATTGCCGTTATGAGACTGCAAAATCGTATTGCTCATTTCATTTACAGGCTGTCGATTATCGGATACAACAACGGCATTGGGAATCCCTGCAATCTGCGCTTGTGACATAAGCTGCTGAAGTATTTCTGTAAGACCGCCGCCTGCTGGTGTATTGCCGTCATTTCCCGCGAATAGATCTATTGCGAGGTCGTCTATATTTACCTGCTGTCCGTCTTTATTTAAAACCAACCCGTTCTGAGCATTCATAATGCTGTTGTTAAGGCCGGATAATATGGCGCTGAGGATCGCGACAAAATCGCCGCTCTCTATGCCGTTTTGGTTATCCTGAACGGATTGTGTTAAAAACTGGTTTTTATTGCCAGCCGCGTTAACCGCATTCGGATTAGGCACATTAGGCTGCATCAAAACATTGAGCATATCAACCTCCGGATTGATTTCGGAATTTTATATGCAATAGGCGTGCCAAAATGCGTAAAGCGTTATTGCGCAAAGCGTTATTGCGAATTCTTTATTTTTTTACGCTATAACGCTCAACGCTATAACGCAATCGGTGGGAATTTTTTTCCTATTGGGAAGCTTTTTCCTGGAGGATTTTGCTCTTTATGAGTATTTTTTTAGAGATGGCCGCCGCCTTGTCGGCTTCCATCTGGGCAAGTATCTTGCCGGCGTTTTTCGGCTTAAGCGCTATCAGTATGATAACCGCGATATCATCATCGAGCTTTTCCAGTTTACGCGCAGCCTCCTCCGCGGGCATTGCTTCGTATATCTTTGCTATCTGGGTAAGTTTTTCTTTGGTTTTGTCATCGAGGGCCTTTTGCGCGTTTTCTATCTCCTGCTTAAGCTTTTTAAGCTGCTCTATCTCTTTTTGTATATCGGATTTAAGGATATTCATCCTTTCCTCTTCAAGCGACTTCTGCGAGGCAGGCTGAGCAACCCCTGTTTGCTGCTTCTGCGGCTGTTGCTGGGCATGAACAGGACAGGCAAAAGGCAATAGGCTATAGGCTATAAGAATAAGAACAAAAACAATCAAGCCGCCTGCCCCTTGATGCCTTGCGCTTGCCCCTTGTTTATGCTTTACCTTTTCTATTATGTCCTGTAACTGCATGTTCGTCCGTTCCTATCTGTTCCTTTCTTTCAAATTCTTTTTTTACGGCAGCGGTATTCTTTTCATCGAGTTTTTCGAATACTTTTTTTTCCTTCGATGCCTCGACAAGGGCATTCCTCGCGATCTCTACATGTTTTGCTTTATCCGAAATAACTCTTCTCTGTTTATGTATTTCAACGAGCACACGCTCCATATAATCATTCAACCTTTTTATTTCCTCCACGTCTACAAGCTCATCCGTATCGCATTCCATCTTTTTGCCTATGCCTTCAACTTCCCCCTCGAGGTCGTAAAGCCGTTTCTCTTCCGCCGCAAGCTCTCTAAGGAGAATTGCGAAACGGCTCTTCGCTTCGTCCTCCCTCCATCTTTTTATATTCAAAAGACTTTTAATCGGAGTTCTCATATGCGTTATAGTGTTATAGCGCAATGCGTTATTGCGATATAATTAATTTCCTTCAACGCTTTACCCAATAACGCTCAACGCTATAACGCAAAAAGTTTATAAAACTCATCCAGTCCTTCTTTTAATGTAACTTTCTCCGTTATATTCTGCTTTAAGAACAACCGCAGCTTATCCATCATTTTTATAGCATGATCAAGCTTAGGGTTCGTGCCTTCCTTGTAAGCGCCTATGGTAATAACGTCCTCATATCGTTTATATATAGCCATTATGTCGAGCGCCTTTTCAACATGCGTCTTATGCGCGGCATCCGTAATATCCTTCATCAGCCTGCTTATGCTCTGAAGTATATCTATTGCCGGATACTGATTATGGTTGGCGAGTTCCCTCGACAATACTATATGGCCGTCCAGTATCGAACGGGCTGCGTCGGCGATAGGCTCGTTCATGTCGTCGCCTTCGACCAATACCGTGTATAATCCGGTGATTGTCCCTTTGCCGCCCCATGTCCCGGCCCTTTCAAGGAGTTTAGGCAAAAGATTGAACACCGAAGGCGGATACCCCTTTGTCGTAGGCGGCTCGCCTGCAGCAAGGCCTATCTCTCTTTGCGCCATCGCAAACCGCGTAAGGGAATCCATCATAAACAGCACATTCCTGCCCTGAGATCTGAAGTATTCGGCGATCGTCATAGCGACAAATGCTCCGCGTATCCTTATAAGCGGAGAGGTGTCCGATGTCGCCACCACGAGTACGGATCTTTTAAGCCCTTCGGCGCCTAAATCCTTTTCTATGAACTCCCTGACTTCCCTGCCTCTTTCACCTATCATGGCTATAACATTTACATCCGCGGCGGTGTTCCTGGCCATCATGCCGAGCAGTACGCTCTTGCCTACGCCGCTGCCCGCCATTATGCCTATTCTCTGTCCCTTGCCGCAGGTAAGCATGGTGTTAATGGCCTTTATTCCGAGATCGAGTGGTTCTGAGATACGCTTTCTGCGAAGCGGGTTTATCGGCTCGTTATATACGGAATAAAGCTGTCCTGTAATATGACCTCTGCCGTCCATCGGATTGCCGAGACCGTCAAGCACCCGGCCCAGGAGACCCGGGCCGACCCTGATATATCGCTTCCTTCCCTTCGCTGTTATCCTGGAACCCGGGCCGATGCCCATCATATCTCCGAGCGGCATCAACAGTATTTTGTCTTCCTTAAACCCTATTACTTCTGCCTCCACAAATGCGTTGTGTGTTATGCGCTGCGCGCCATGAGTCTGATATCCGATGTTAGACTCTATCCGGCAGACATCACCTATATTGGCTCTGGGACCCAGTCCTTCAATGACAAGACCTACGCCCCTGCTTACCTTGCCGTAAACCTTTATAGGATCCGTATCCTTTATGAAATCCTTACACTTCTCTATTAGTTGCTGTGCCGACTGCATCGCTGATTTCCCTTGTCTGCTCTTCTATACGCGCGTCTATCTCTCCTATCCGCGTTTCGATGTAGCATCCGCCCGGAGAGATCGCCTGCTGGGGTTCGATAATGATATTCTTTAAGCCCGATTGCTCCTTTAATGAACCTCTCTCCGGCCTAAAGGCCGGAGTTTCTGGTCTCTGGCATAATCTGGCTCATGGCCTGCCCTGCTGTTCCCTGATATATCGTTTCACAATTTCTTCGTTGACATGACCGACACTCTCG
>JAJYVD010000005.1 GCA_021792185.1 Nitrospirota bacterium
CATCCGTGGAGAAAGACATATAGAAAAACGGCGGCAATGATAAATAATCCTCCTTTGGAGGCAGCAGCATAAAACCGGACATTTCTATTTTGGTAAAAATAGGACATTTCTAAATTGGCTTGACAATTAAGACGGAGAAGATTGAATTTCCGGCTTTGAAATGATAATATAACAGGTCTCGATAATAACCGCTGTTTTTGGAACTTTATAGCAGACAGATTAATATGGCAAAAGTCATTCCTTTCAGAGGAATCCTTTATAATCCGGACAAGGTTTCAGGGGATGAGGTCATAGCTCCTCCCTACGATATTATTATGCCCGAATACCGTGAAGAACTGTATCAAAAAAATCCTTATAACATAATCCGCATAGACTTCGGAAAAGAGGGAACAGGAGACACGGATAAGGACAACAAATACTCGCGGGCAAAGAATTTTTTCGAACAGTGGGCGAAGGAAGGCATACTCGTTCAAGATGACCGTCCTTCATTTTACGCCTGCGAGATCGACTACAGCGTTTATGGTGAAAAAAAGAGGCTGAGGGGGCTTTTTGCAATGGTCAGAATAGAGGAACTCGGCAAAGGCGTCTATCCCCATGAAGCAACCCACTCAAAGCCGAAGGCGGACAGGTTTAACCTGATGAAGGCATGTCTTGCCAATACGAGCCCTATTTACGCCCTCTATAACAGCCCGCGAAAAGTCGCTTCAGGCATTATCGATAATGTCTCCGGCGAGCCGTATATCTCTGCTCACGACATGGACGGCGCGCACCATAAACTCTACAAAATACAGGACGAGGCAAAAATAAACTTGATTATGGATGAATTATCTGATAAACCTATATTTATAGCGGACGGTCATCACCGCTACGAGGTCGCGCTGGAGTTTAAAAGGGAAAAGGGCAGGGGGCCGTGGGAATATGTACTTATGTTCCTCGCGAATATGGCGGACGAAGGGATTTCGATCCTCCCCACTCACAGGCTGGTAAAAGGCATTAAGAATATCGGCGGCATTATGCAAAAAATCGAAAAAGATTTCACCGTTGAAAACCTGCCGGACAGCGCGGATATTCAAAAAACGCTTTCGGTTTCCGGCAAAAATACCTTCGGTCTCTACCTCGGCAGAGAAAAGCAATGGTTTACGCTCAAATACAAAGGCACGGATCTCAAGGATATGGATGCCGCCCTCCAGAACCTCGATGTAGTTGTGCTTCACGAGCTTATATTAAAGCGGGATCTCGGCATAACGGATGTAGCCTATGAAATGAATGTGAGAGAGGCTGTAAAGAGAACCGACAGCGGAGAGTTCGATGCGGCGTTTTTCCTTAATCCTACAGGCGTGAATGACGTGGAAAGGGTTGCTCTGTCCGGTTTGAGGATGCCGCCTAAATCCACATATTTTTATCCCAAGCTTTTAACCGGCATGGTAATAAATAGTTTCAAAAATCAAATCTAAGGGAGGAAGTTATGGCAATAAGAGTCGGCATTAACGGTTTCGGCAGGATAGGCAGGAATTTTTTCAGGACATGCAGCGGGAATAAGGATATAGAAATAATCGCTATCAACGACCTTACGGACGCAAAGACGCTTGCGCACCTTCTCAAGTATGATTCTGTTCACGGCATTTTCGGGGCGGATGTAAAGACAGGTGACGGAAGCATCATCGTTGACGGCAAAGAAATTAAGGTCGTTGCAGAGCGATCTCCGGAAAATCTTCCATGGAAGTCCCTGAATGTGGATATAGTCATAGAATCTACCGGCCTCTTTACCGACAGGGAAAAGGCCGCGAAACATCTCGATGCCGGGGCGAAATGGGTGATTATATCGGCGCCGGCAAAAGAGCCTGACATTACGGTCTGCCTGGGGATCAACGAAGAATCCCTCGACCCTTCGAAGCATAAGATCATATCCAATGCCTCCTGTACCACCAACTGCCTTGCGCCGATAGCAAAGGTTCTGCATAAAGAATTCGGAATTATACGGGGACTTATGACGACCATTCACTCCTATACAAACGACCAGAGGATTCTCGACCTTCCGCATAAAGACTTAAGAAGGGCAAGGGCTGCTGCGGTTTCAATGATACCGTCAACCACAGGGGCCGCAAAAGCGATAGGACTCGTGCTGCCGGAGTTAAAAGGAAAGCTCGACGGCTTTGCCATGCGGGTTACGACTCCGAATGTATCTGTAGTCGACCTTGTCGCCGAACTGAACAAAGATGTCACTGCCGAAGAGGTAAACGCGGCAATGAAAAAATGGGCTGAAGGTCCGATGAAGGGAATTCTCCAGTATGTGGATGAGCCGCTCGTTTCCGTGGACTTCAACGGCAATCCGCACTCTTCGATATTCGACTCAACGCTCACAAAGGTGATGGAAAAGCGCATGGTAAAGGTCATATCTTGGTATGACAACGAGTGGGGCTACAGCACGCGCCTTAAAGACCTTATCCTTTACATAGGGAAAAAATAAAAGGAGCTGAACATGGCAAGGAAAAATAATATATCCGTTGAGATAAAGGATATACTCGGCAAACTCACCATCGAAGACCTGCAGATAAAAGGCAAAAGGGTTTTTATACGGGCTGACTTGAACGTCCCTTTCGACGACAACATGGTCATAACAGACGACCGGAGGATACGCTCGACGCTTCCTACCGTCAACTACGCCATAGACGAAGGGGCAAAGGTGATAATCGGATCACACCTCGGAAGGCCTAAGGGAAGAGTAGAGCCTCGATTCAGCCTTGCGCCCGTAGCCAAGAGGCTGCAGCGCCTCCTGAACAAAGAGGTGATATTCGCAACCGACTGTATAGGCCCCCATGTTGAAGGCATCGTATCCAAGATGAAAAACGGCGACGTGCTTTTGCTCGAAAACCTCAGGTTTCACCCCGGCGAAGAAAAAAACGACGAGTCTTTCTCAAAATCACTATCAAAGCTTGCGGACTTTTATGTAAACGACGCATTCGGCGCAGCGCACAGGTCTCATGCGTCAACAGCGGGAATCACAAAATTCCTTCCATCAGCGGCAGGATTTCTCTTAAAAAAGGAGATAGAATATCTAAAAGGCGTTGTCGATAATCCGGTAAGGCCGTTTGTTGCGGTTCTCGGCGGAGCTAAAGTGTCAGGCAAGATAGGGGTTTTAGAAAATCTCGCCAATAAAGTCGATAAGGTCATAGTAGGCGGAGGAATGGCGTATACATTTATTAAGGCTATGGGATATGAAATCGGCGATTCCCTTGTGGAATCCGATATGCTGGACATGGCGGTGAACATAATAGACAGGCTCAAAAGGAACAATGTTAAATTTTATCTTCCCGTTGACAGCGTTATCGCCCAGAGCCTCGAGCCAGGCGCCGAAACAAAAATAGTCACAACTCAGGAAATCCCTAAGGGCTGGAGGGCGCTCGACATAGGCCCTGCCTCGGTAAAACTCTTTTCAGAGGCTCTTCAGAACGCAAAAACAATTATATGGAACGGCCCTATGGGAGTGTTCGAGATAGACGCGTTTTCAAGAGGAACGTTTTCAATAGCCCATGCCGTGGCCGATGCATACGCATTGACAATCGTTGGAGGCGGAGACACGGACTATGCCGTGCACAGGGCAGGCGTAAGCGACGCCATCACCTTTATATCCACAGGAGGCGGTGCATCGCTTCAATTATTGGAAGGAAAGGACTTGCCGGGAATTTCGGCATTAACGGATAAGAAATAAATCGGAATATCAAGACAAAAAAAGGGAGGAGTCGTCGATAACACGCTCCTCCCTTTTTATTGCTATCTCATCAGGAAACCATCTGGAGTTCGGCGTCGCATACCTTATGTGGAAATTTCTCGTTCGCGCATGAAAGAATACCGCGCTTCATCTCTACGATAGAAGGCGTCTTGCTTTCAAACTGCCCGATAAGATAATGCGCTGCAACCTCCGGTTTAATGATGTCTCCGCAGGTGAAGATGTCCACCGCTGCGTAACCGTATTCGGGCCATGTGTGTATGGAGAGATGGGATTCGGCTATGACAACCATGCCGCTGATACCGAACGGGTTAAACTCGTGGAAGGAAACATCGACTATCGTGGCCTTGGCCTCCTTTGCCGCGGAAACCAACGCCTCTTTTACTCTACTCAGGTCTTTCAGAATCTCAGGATTACAGTCCCTCAATTCAACCAAAAGATGGGTACCTAAAGCATGCAATTCTCTACCCCCTTCAGTTAAAAATCGAAGGAGCAACTGCTCCTTTTAAGCTAAAAATATTACAGCAATCTGCCGGTTTTTGTCAACATAAAAATATCTCCTTATTGCCAGAAAAAGTTTAGGTCTGATATAATACTTTTCGTTTTTAAAAGGCGGTGTAGCTCAGTTGGTCAGAGCATGCGGCTCATATCCGCAGTGTCCGGGGTTCAAATCCCTGCACCGCCATTAATTTTTACAATTAGCTATGTTTCCCCCTCGCCTGAAACACCCTCTACCGTGCTAAAGTTCGTGCTAATGTCATCAATGTAATGAACACCTAATAGCCCTCCGAAAAGTGCTACAGATTTTATTCATTGATTTTTAACGGGTTAATCTTTGCATCGTACAAAAAATATGTTATAGTGAAAATGAAATCAGGGGGGAGTAGGAAGCTTGGATATTATATGTTGGGTGAATAAATAACGACATATGAATAACTCAAATATTCTGACAATAACGGTTGGACTTTCGATAGCCATCTTATTTGTGGTTGAAGCATTACCAGCCGTATCCTCCAATCATATAAGCTCCCAAACAGAGAAAAAAATAACTGCCCAAAATAAAAACGGGGACAGTCGCAACCTTAAACCTGTAAGTGGTCTCATCGAGAATGTACGAAGCATATCCACAGCTGAGAGGAAAACCAACGAAGAAACAAAGACCAACGGTGATGACAACCCATACCGGTGGCCGCCGACGAGTGGGTGGGCGATTGTCTTTATCACAATTGCGTATGTAATCGTCTCCTTTCTCCAATTGTGCGCTATTCGTCGTCAGGCGACTATTGCCCAACAAGCCCTTACCACTGCCGAACGGGCTTGGGTTGGTGTTGGCTTTGAACGCTCTTATATTTTGGGTGATGGTTCTATTGATCTGTGCATTTTTAATACTGGAAAATCTGTCGGTCATATTAAAGACATACAACTCTTCGGCTTTGATGTTGTCGATAAAGGCACGCCCATTCCTGATAATCCTACGAGTGTGCAACCTCCAGGCTTGGGTACATGGTCCATCTTTCCGGGCGAAAACACTATTCAAAGATGGAATGTGAGGCTTGACCCGACAAGTATCCCCTATATCATAGCGGAAACTAAACTGTTGCGTATTCACGGATTTGTTCAGTACACCGATATTTTTGGAAAGGGACATGCTACTAAATTTTATCGCGTCTGGATGGAAGATGTCGGGCAAAATAATGGCAAATTTATGATCCCGCCTGACGCTGCGCCCGGTCAAAATGAAGCAACATAGCACGGAGATAATAAAACAACGGCCAATAGGAAGAATGAATAGGGACGGTTCTATTTAAACGGAAAAGCGGGCGACAAACATTATTTATCTGCCTCCTCGCTCTTTGTCAGTGTGGATACTATAGACTCTACAGATGCTCCGGTCTCTATAGCTGTTGAACTGGCAACATTGGCAATCAGAGCTTGACGGTATTTCTCCGGCACTTTCAGGTAAGGATTTGTTTCAAATAATGACTTTTTCGACATAGCTTATTTTATCATAAACTCAGCAATTATGGAGCCTTAAATGACAAACGGTTCGGCAATAATTGTCCAAAAACTCTGGGATTACCGTCACATCCTTCGCAGTTTTATACATGGCCTCAAATTAATATTGACAAAAGTCAAAGCAGTTCATAAAATATGAACAAATAGTTTATGAATTGTGAACTTATTGTTCACGAATTGGAGACATGGAAAATTTATTTTCAACGAGCGAGCGGATAAAAATATTAGAGGCTGTCATTTTCAGGACTGGCAGCGTCAGCGTGAACAATATTGCCTCCCAGCTCGGGTTAAGCAAGGGGTTGGTCTCCAAGTATTTCCAGATACTTCTTAAGGAGCAGATACTAAAAAAAGAAAAAGGCAAATTAGTTGTAGCTGATAGCACGTCGGTTAAAGCAGTCAAAATACTGCTTACCGTGAAAAGAATAGATACGAGAATATTCGATAAATATCCCTTTGTTACCGCAGTTGGGTTATACGGGAGTTGTGCAAGAGGCGAGAATACAGAGGATTCGGATGTGGATTTATGGGTGAAGATTAAGGATGTTGAAGAAACAAAAATTGCCTCTTTGACATCGGAAATGAACAAAAAAATAAAGAACGCAAAACTGCTTTTTTTGAGCGACAAAAAAATAGAGAAACTCAGGAAAGAAGACATTATGTTTTATCACTCTCTGTCTTTCGGGTCAATAATTTTATATGGTGATAAGGATGCCGCTTCTGTTTAAAAACTGCATAGAAAAAGGACTTCTGAGGAAGATACCGGCTTCGGAAGACAATGCAATGCGATCGATAAATAAAGCCGAAAGCTGGCTCAAGGAAGCTGAAAAGTCATTCCAAGGTGAGGCGTATGATTCATCAGTCCTTTCTTCATATCTTGCCATGTTCCACTCTGCAAGGGCGATTCTATTCTTTGATGGATACAGGGAGAAAAGCCATGCATGCGTTGCAAGATATCTGGAAGATCAATATGTAAGTAAAAAGAAGCTTGAGAAAAAATGGGTTGAGTTATTAGACCATCACAGAGAAATCAGGCACGATGATCAGTACGATTTGAGTTTTTATTCTTCGGATGAGGAAGCAAGAAAAGCGCTTGGATCAGCAGGACAGTTTTTACAGCGAATGAAATATTTGTTAGATTCTCTTAATAAATCTAAATAAACGCGATTCCGCAACCCTAATACCCTTCCATCAACGAAAATGTAAAAGGGATAGTTGTCCCTTTTACATTCTTTGAGCCGTTTCTATCAAAATTATAGTTCAAAAATTATAGTTCTATGGTCTCTCCAACAGCAAGCTTTTTTATTTCGGTCTTAAGCCCGAGTGCTTTTATCTCCTTCTCAAATGCCGTTGCCATGCCATGTGCTTGAGAAGCGCTATAATGCATAGGCACTACCATCATGGGGTCTACGAACTGCACTGCTTTTGCCGCGCGTTTGGGACCCATCGTGAACTTGTCCCCGATGCATGCAAGCATCACGTCAATTTTGCCTGAGATATTTATCAAAGTCATATCGCTAAAAACATCCGTATCGCCTGTGTGATAAATGGTCGGGCCGTCTTTTACGTATATAACAAACCCGCCCGGATTGCCGCCGTATGCATTTAAGTTCGGAAGCCTGCTGTCCGCAGCGCCCTCAAGCCCGGAGCCATGCACTGCCGGAACAAAAAGCACGCGCACTTCTCCGTTGAGAAGCGATATCTCACCGCCAAAATGTCCCATATTCTCTCTCGGATAATATTTTCCAGGCAGACCGCCAAAATGAACCATTGCGCGGCCAAGATCTGCCGTAGCAACAAGCGTAGCGCCGGTTTTTTTTATAATGTCTATAGTGTTCCCGACATGATCTCTATGACCATGCGTAAGCAGGACAAGATCAACCTTGTCGATAGAATCGTAATGCTCCTTGCCCTTGGGATTCGCCGGATTTGTTATCCATGGATCAATAAGCAAAACCTTGCCCGAACCTGTTGTTATTTTAAAGGCAGACTGTCCAAACCATGTAATACTGGTTTTATCAGCGGCATAAACTGCCGTGACAGAGATTAACAGACAAAAAACAAAGAAAAAAACAACTATTAATCTTTTTTTGTATAACATCGTCGCCTCCAGAAAATTATTTACCTGCGCTGCAAGCGCTAATATCCTTCCATCAACAATTTATTCTCTTTTGACCTTGATTCGCCTATGCTCGTCACATAGATCGCGGGCCTGTCAACAACAGGGCATTTTGCCTCGCATATTCCGCATCCTATGCAGAGTTCGAGGTCAACGCGCGGCTGCTGCACAATAAATTCTTTACCGTTTCTGTCTTTTACTTTAGCCTTTTCAAACCATATCGCCTTTTTCGGCGTTGGGCATACCTCCTCGCATACGATGCATGGCCGCGCATGCGCGTAAGGCAGACATCTGTTTTTATCAATCATTGCGAGCCCGATCTTTACCTTTGCCTTTTCTTCGAGTTTAAGTTTTTTTATTGCTCCTGTAGGGCATACCTGCCCGCACAAGGTGCATCTGAATTCGCAGTATCCGAGCTTTGGGATCAGCAGCGGAGACCATATGCCTTCAATGCCTGCCTCAAGGAGCGTAGGCTGTAATCCGTTCGTAATGCAGACCTTCATGCACTCCCCGCATTTTACGCACCTTTTAAGAAATTCTTTTTCCTCAAGCGAGCCCGGCGGCCTTATTAATCTTTGATTTATAAATTCGGTTTTTGAGATAGGCGTTGCCCTTAACAATGGAACCGCAATCATTCCGGATGCCATCGAGGTAATGACCCTCCTTCTACCCAAGTCCATTGCTGCCGCGTTTTTCTTGCCTGAAAATCCGAAGCTCACCGCGTTCTGGGGACATATGTCATCGCAATTCCAGCAATAGTAACATTCGGTGTCTCTCCATTCCTCTTTTTTATCAGGGGATGCATTGCCCTGACATACATTCGCGCATGCTCCGCATGAGGTGCATCCTTCGCTTACTGAGCGTTTAAGGATCGAAAATTTCGAAAGCAGTCCAAGCATTGCACCGAGAGGGCATAGGTATCTGCACCAGAATCTTTTTTCAACCAAGTTCAAACCGAGTATCAGAAAAAACAGAGCGCCGATAAATAGGCTCTGATTGTAAAACGGCTGCTGAAAAGAGAGGACGCTTTTTTTGAGACCCGAATATACGAATTCCGATACAGCGGTGATGCCTTTAATATCCGTGCTGTATACCGCATCGAATATAGCCCTCGTTCCGTAACTGAATAACGGATATACGCTGACCGAAAACGAGCGTATGAGGAGAGATAACGGATCAACGATGCCGACGAGTTGCAGTGAAAAAAGAGAGGATATTATGAGAAATATCAGGACATAGTATTTTACCCTGTACCAATTCCTCTCATCTGTTTTCGGACGCCCCTTTCTCATTGCTCCGACGATATTGTTCAGGGTTCCCAAAGGGCATATCCATCCGCAGAAGACCCTGCCGAATACGAGCGTAACGATTATGGTGATTACCGAAAGATAAAACGCCTTTGCTGCAGCGTGAGCGGAGAGAATCGTAGTGGTTAAAATAAGCGGGTCGAAATCGAGAAATATCTTTACAGGATAGCCGAGTTCATCCATGCCTTTTGATTCTGTCTGGATAAAGAGAAATAAAAATATTAGTAAAAATATTCCCTGCGAGAATCTTCTGACATTCCGCATCAGTCAGCCTGCATTAGGGCAGGGCATGGTATTGGAGCGACTTCGGCAGCCCAAGCGTGCCACGGATGGCTAAGCGGGCTGGCGCAGCTTCGCAGAAAGGCCCGGATGCCTTTCGAGAATGAAGCGGAAATACTATGCCCTGACAAATCAAACATTTATTTTCCTTATCTTTACTTTCGATAGACCCATCGTGCCGAGCCCTCTCTTATCCGCCATCCTCACATACCCCAAATCGCTTCCCTTCATCCCGAAAAGCGTAGCGCCTAAAGAATCAACCGCAACCTGATCAACGCCTGCTATCACTGTATCGAGCTTTTTAACATCAGCCAAATTTCCGCCCTGCGGGCCGTTGGCCGTAAGTATTCTTACCGCGTCGAGTATAGTGAGGGTAGGCTTAATAAATCCGGAAAGATCAACAAGGCTTTCATCGAGCCTCTGGTGTATCTGCCTCCTCGACCCTCCCATCACGCCCATCCAGTTTTTCATGGACATGGTGAGAGTCGCAAGGCTGTGGTGTTTTGCTATAGGGATGTTTATGATCTTGTCCGCCTCGAAGAGTTCGGTGTAGAGAGGCCACGTCTTCATCGCCTCTCCCTTTACATCCATATCCTTGAACTTTCTTTCGTCCACATAGCTCACATCCGCGCCCAGCGCCTTTACCGCATCGGAAATGCCGCTCTGCACATAACATCTTCTCGGATCGTTAACTGTCCTGTCAAAGACATTAACTTTCTTAGCTCCGGCCTCAAAACACATCTTTACCACTTCCGCAACAACCTCGGGATTAGTATTTGCCGCCTGCTCCGGAGTCCTGTCCCAAGCCATATTAGGCTTTACGACCACTATGTCCCCGCGCGAAACAAATTTTTTCATACCTCCCATCGCCTCTATGGCTGCCCTTGTGATTTTCGATGGAGACGCGCCGCGAGCAACGGCAAGGTCAATGTTATTTGCCGCGACAACCTCTGTAACAAGGCTGTCGATAAAATTAGGAATGGAAAGTCCGGCAACTGTAATCGCCGCCGATTTGATAAATTTCCTGCGGTTCATGCAATGCATAATCGACTCCTTTCAGCCAGATTTATATTCCACTCTACCAATTTTCGCCGGTCTTTGCAATAAATTATTCACCGGGCATTTCTCACACAGGGGTTTCGGCTTGCAGTAATCCTTGCCGACCATTACGAACAGGGCATGAAATTCATTGAACAACTGCAAATCCTCGTCCAATTCCTTATGAAAAAGATTCTGATATTCATCGTAAGAGGCATTGTAATCAAGGATCTTATGCCGGGAGAGAACCCGTTTTGTATACGCGTCAATCACAAAAACAGGCTTATCCAGCGCGTAAAGCAGAATGGAATCCGCTGTCTCAGGCCCGATGCCGTGAACATCGAGGAGTTTCTTTCTGAGAGGCTCCATCTCCTCTTTTTTCATCCTTTTCATGCTGCCGTTGTAATTATCCATAAGGAAATCTATGAACGACTTCAGCCTTTTTGCCTTTATGTTGAAATAACCGGCAGGCCTTATGAAAGAGGCGAGCTTTTGATGCGGCATTTCGTGAATTGCCTTTGCGCTTAATGTCTTTGCGTCTTTGAGATTCTTTATCGCCTTTTCGACGTTGCCCCAGTTCGTGTTCTGCGTAAGTATCGCTCCGACTGCAATCTCAAAAGGCGTGTCCCCCGGCCACCAGTGCTGAGGGCCATAGAAAGAATAAAGCTTGTTATAAATGTCTATGAGATTTAAATTTTTCTTCATGAATCCATCCTAATGATACAACTTAAGGTTAGGCAAATGTGCTGAAAAGCCTTTAGTAGCGATACCCTAAAGGCGAACCCTCCAGCCATTTAAAGGCAATTTCAGTATCACAAATACATTCAACAAAATAAACAGCCATTTAATAAATATTATCGCATTACTAAAGCTTTGAGGCATGTTTGCCTAACCGACAGGATATAGCATTTTCGCTCATTCTCGAAAGGCATCCCGCCTTTCTCCGAGGCTACGCCAGCCCGCTTAGCCATCCGTAGCACGCTTGGGCTGCCGAAGTCCGCTCAAATACCATATCCTGTCTTATGTATTAACTTTATTGCACTTTTCTGGTCATTCTATATACAAATGCCAGTATCTCCGCCACCGCCCTGTAAAGCTCCGGCGGAATCTCCTGATACAAATCGAGCGTAGAGAGAATTTCAACGAGATGGGGATCGTCTTTTATCGGAACTTTATGCTCCTTTGCTATCTGGAGTATCTTTTCCGCTGTCTTACCCTTACCCTTTGCCACCACCCTCGGCGCCGACTCCTTCTTGGTATCGTATCTGAGCGCCGCTGCTTTTTTACGTGTATCCGTCATATCTATGCCTTAATGCTTATAGCCTTTTCAGAATTTCCCATGTTCTCGAACTGATCGAGAGAGGTATCGTTTTTATCCAAAAAATTTACTGCCTTGAGATTCATTCCCCTCGTCTTGAAAGAATCATCGAGTTCATTCGCGTTATTGTTGAGAACCGCCTGAAACGCCGCGTTTTCGGCCCTGAACGAAACAAAGAATTCCCTGTTATACATCATGAGCATTATATCGAGCTTGCCGAATCTCTCAAGGTCTAAACTTACCTTGCATGAATAAGACATGCCTTTGGAATCGCTGCGTCCCCTTTTGAAAGATATTTCGCCGTCCTTCAACTCTCTCCAACTGACAGGCAGGAATGTATAAAAGGAATCCGTCGTCTTAGAGAGAACCTGAAAGGTCTCTATGTCTTTGAGCAGGCCGTCAATTACCCTGACCGCTCCTTCCCTCTGGGCCGGAGTCAGATCCTGGGTTAAAACATTTTTCACAGCTTCTTTGCCTTCCCCGGTAAGAAGCTCCTTCATCTGGAGAAGCCCTGCCTTCAAGTCCTTTTTAATAGAGGCTGAAAACTCGGAAGCTCGGAAGCTCGGAGGTTCGGAAGTTTTTGCTTCTGTTCTTCCGGTCTTCTGGGCTTCCGCGCTATATTCTTCAGGCTGTTCCATCTGCTGCAACAGCGCCGCTATAGCCTTAAGCTTTGCCTCAAGCGCAACTCCCGTATCCTGCAAGACGCTTTTAATCGGCGTCTGCAATAATTTCTCTATGCTGACCATTAATTCTTTTCTTATATTCTCGACAATAGGGTGACTTTTTATCCCTTCAGGAAGCCGGTTTATAAAATTATCGAGCCTTGTCTGGATGCTTTCCCCTGTTATCTTCAGGCTTGTCTGCAAAAGGGTTTGAAGCTGCATCCGCATCTCTTTCGGAAGTGAATTAATATCCAAAGGCAATGCCTTTAATATCTGTGAATTCAAATCCTGCAATTTTGCCGTATGCGTATCCGCCTTTTCACCCAATGCAATAAACCTTTTAAGCTCAGAAAGGTTATTGGTCAAATCATGAATAAGTTTGGGAAGGGCGCTTTCCTTGAGGTTGAAGGAAGGAAGCTGCGGTTCCTCGCCCTTGATGGCCTCATCCATATAGCCCATAAACTGAAGCTTCAATTCCTTGCCGTCAAGCGGAAGCGACGTTACCTTAAAAAATGCTTCCGCGCCTTTTTCGAGCGGCACTGTTGTCTGGGCTGTAATAAAATTGCCTTTTATCTTAAGAGTTACGCCGCCTGTGGGAAGCAGATCCATCACCTCGGCCTTTACGAGTTCTCCGAGCTTTAGGGGTATGGATTTTCCCGCTGACTTTTCGATGGTAAGGAAATTGTTGTCGAGGCCTGTAATCTTGAAATTAATCATAGCTAATACCTATTATATCGTAATATTCGTTTTGGAGTTAAGGAGTCGCGAATTGGAGGTTATATGCTTGATGCCAGGTTTGTGAGAGAGAATATCGATATCCTGAAAAATGCGCTTCAAAAGCGGGGTTCCGACATTGATATGTCCGAGTTTTTGTCCCTTGAGGGAGAAAGGCTTAAACTCTTAAAAGAAGCCGAGGAATTAAGGAACAAAAGAAATATCGTCTCGGAAGAGATAGGAAAATTGAAAAAGCAAAAACAGGACGCTGAAAAACTCATAGCCGAAATGAAGGGCGTTTCAGACAGGATAAAAGAGATAGACGAGGTTCTTAAGGGAATCGAGGAAAAAACAGGGCTGTTTTTATTGAATATCCCGAATATCCCGCATGAGTCCGTGCCTGAGGGAAAGGATGAGGCGGAAAATGTAGAGGTTCGGAAATGGGGCGAGCCTCGCGCGTTTGATTTCGAGCCTCTCAATCATTGGGATATAGCAGAAACCCTCGATATTATCGACTTTGAGCGGGGAGCAAAAATCGCGGGAGCAAGATTTGCCGTGATGAAAGGGTTTGGCGCAAGGCTCGAAAGGGCATTGATGAACTTAATGCTCGATTTGAATACATCAAAGGGATATAAAGAGATATTCCCTCCAATCCTCGTAAACAGGGATAGTATGACAGGAACAGGACAATTGCCGAAATTCTCTGAAGATCTTTTCAGGACTGTTGATCCCGAGTTTTATTTGATACCGACAGCCGAGGTTCCGGTAACGAATATTCATAGGGGCGAAATTTTAAGGGAAGACCAGTTGCCTATCTATTACACGGCATATACTCCTTGTTTCAGGCGCGAGGCAGGCTCATACGGCAAGGATGTAAGAGGACTCATAAGGCAGCATCAGTTCAATAAAGTCGAGTTGGTAAAATTTGTAAGGCCTGAAGATTCGTATGATGAGCTTGAGAAACTGACAAATAACGCGGAAGAAATACTCCAAAAGCTCGGACTTCCATATCGTGTTGTTGCCCTCTGCACGGGAGACATGGGCTTTTCATCCGCAAAGACTTATGACATAGAGGTTTGGCTTCCGGGACAGCAGAGATATAGGGAAATTTCCTCATGCTCCAATTTCGAGGACTTTCAGGCAAGAAGGGCGAATATAAGATTCAAGCGGGAAGGCAAAAAAGGAACGGAATTCGTTCATACCCTAAACGGCTCAGGCCTTGCGATTGGAAGAACCCTTGTCGCAATACTTGAAAACTACCAACAAAAAGACGGGACTGTTATAGTGCCGGAGGTACTAAGGCAGTATATGGGGGTAGAGGTTATTCGTTAGGATAAATCTCGTTTTAATGAACTATTGAATAAGCTTAACTAATGCAGCGATGACTGCTGCCTGAGCAACCAACATGGCAGCAACCCATTTGATAATGTCTACCTTAACTTCAGCAAGACGAATATCAAGGTATTCCTTTGTAACAAGGCGCTCATCAACCGTATCTTTAATGACCTCTGCAATTTCTTTTGCAGCCTTTTCAGGCAGGTCTGCTGCTTTAAGTCTTTCGTATAATTTAAGTGTATCTACTGCTGTCGTCATGCTGTTAGTTTAACAATGCCTTTTGGAGTTGTCAAGCCGACGAATCGGCGCTGACGAATCGGCTCACGCGACCTAATCTCTACTTTTATATGATTTGATCTTTAAAAATTTTTTAGGGCGTGCTATATTTCAATCATTTCCCCTCTTCTTTCCTCACCAACCTCAGGGTCTCCTCATAAATACCCTCTCTCGGCCCGATGGCGACGATCTCTATAATTGAATCGCTTGCGATTTTATACACAACCCTGAAACGGCTGACACGGAAGCTTCTTAATCCCTCAAGCTCGTCCCTCAATGCCTTTCCAGCCGGAGGGTCGGAAATGATCGCCTGCAATGCGGCTTTGATTTTTTTCTTAATATGCGGATGTAGAGCGCGGACAAGTTCCGCTGTTTCGTCTGGAACTCTGAGCCTGCGGCGTTGCGGCATCACCGGCACATCCTATTTGAAAAGCTCTTCAAGGGTGGAAAGCCGTGCCTTTTTGGATTTTAAATCCTTCAGCCCTTTTCTAATCTCAGCCATAAGAGCGGCATCCGCGCGGATGGCGACAGTCTCTTTCCAGCCCTCGAACTCGTCAGGGCTGACGAGCACAGCGGCAGGAGCACCGTTTTTGGTAATAACCACCTCTTCGTCTGTTTTATAAACCGCATCCACAAGGCTGCTAAGCTTCATCTTTGCCTCGGACAGAGACAGCGTCTTCATAATTTCGACCTCCATTCAGGTTGACCAGAATTAAGACTATAATAACTGCCGCTCATAGAAACTGTCAAGATGATTACAAGATAAAATATACCGTCAGCGCGCCTGCCATGATTATCGCGCAGCCGGGGATCGTCTTTTTATAAATTCCCGCGACATCTGCCTTGAAATACTCGCGCGTAAGAACAAAGCACAGATGGACAGGCGAAAGCAGAACCCCCACAAATCCGGATGCGAATGCGAATGTTATCTGATTGAGATGAGCGCCGCCTGCAAGGCTTAATATCAATGGGAAAGTGCCTCCTACAAAGCCTACGGTCAGTCCGGTAAGAAGGCCGCTGATAAAAGGCAGTATAAAAAGTATCGGAAGCAGGGGTATACCTTTCTCCGTGAAATAACGGCTCAACTGAACAACAGCCCCGGAATTTTCCATGGTGAATTTAAAGAGCATGGCGCCGAATATAAGAATGATAACATCTAAAGTAAAGCCGTATTTAAATGTCCTTAATATGTCTTTCAGGCTGAACTTATAAAACAGGAAAAGCATGAATATGGTCATTCCGAGGGCGTAATGGAGTTCTATGCCGAAGGCCATAACCATTATCAGTATCAGCGAGACCGGGAGAAAACTCCACAACTCCTTTTTTTCGATCTTTACGTTTTTGACAAACTTCCCCCTTATGCCTCTCATGCTGAAAATAAAACCTGTCGCGAAAATAATAACCGCGTAAGTCATATTCGCCAGCATCAGATTTCTCAACTCTATTGTTGTTAGGGCGGAGGCGAGGAGTATTCCGGGATAGAGGGGAGAGACGTATTCCCACGGATGTCTGAACCAGTAATTGATGAAGCCTTTTTCTTCAGCGGACATCTTAAGCCCTTTTGTGGATTCATCGACCATAGGCGCGGAAAAATAAGCTCCGCCCAACGACGGAAGGAGCCCTATCAGCATGGGCATGGAGATAATGACCGCCTTTTTCCTTTTTAAAAGATTGCGCGACGCCTCCATCATCATGGCCATCACTTCTTTTTCCCTTAAAATCATCTCCAGAGACCTGATAAGCGTAAGGGCGAAGAAAAGCTTTATCGTTACGATGTCCGTGACAGTTGATTTTAATGTTGATGCTATTGCAGGAAAAGACATCAGATAAAGGATTGCGAGCAGCCCTGAAGCGATGAGAAGGACGTATCCGATGTTCCATTTCAGCCTGAGCAATACGAGTATTGCGGTAAATACGGCGGCGATTTTCAATATATCGAGCATTTGAAATTATAACATGCGTTTTGTTTTTTAACGTATCTTTTGAGTATACTTAAAACATGAAGAAAATCGGTGTAATAGACGGTCAGGGCGGTGGTATCGGCAGCCTTATCGTCAAACTTTTGAGGGAGGAATTCGGAAATAAAATAGAGATTATAGCCCTCGGAACCAATTCCACCGCCACAACGGCCATGATGAAGACGCGGGCGAATAAGGGCGCAACAGGAGAAAACGCGATAGTATGGAACGCAAGCAGGGTCGATATCATCACAGGCCCTTTGAGCATCGCCCTTCCGAACGCCATGCTCGGAGAGCTGACACCCAAAATGGCGGAGGCCATAACATCATCGCCAGCTAAAAAATTCCTGATTCCGCTGAATCAGGAATATGTCGAGGTAATCGGCGCCGTGAAAGAGCCGTTACCCCACCTTGTGGAAAAACTTATTGCGAGAATATACGAAGATTTAAAGGAGGAATAAGATGTGTGAGGCGAACGCGTATATTGTAAAAGAAGGAAAGGAAGAGCTTTATCTTGAAAACGTGGATGTGCTTGTTCCAGAAGGCGGCAAGATATATCTTAAAAATCTATTCGGAGAGCAAAAGACATTCGAAGGACACGTAAAGGAAATATCTCTTATCAGGCATAAAATACTGCTTGAAGCTGCAAAGGAGTAACATCTATAACAAATGACCCCAGAAATTGGCAGGGCATTGTATTGGAGCGGCAAAAAAATAGAAAAATGCCCATAGAGGCAGGCAGCGCACAGTATTTCCGCTCATTCTCGACGGACATCCGTGTCCGTCTCCGAGGCACCATCTCGGTTTCGCCATCACGGCGAAACTTCGAGCTGCTGAAACCGCTTCAATACAATACGCTGTCTGCCTATCCCAATAAAAATTCCGAATGACTATTTGGAGACTTATAGATTCGGGCCCATGCGATGCGGCATATAACATGGCCCTCGATGAGGCCATCGCGATCTCTGTACGAAATGGAGATGCTCCTCAGACGCTGAGGTTATACGGCTGGGAAGTTCCATCTGTAAGCCTCGGCTCATTCCAAAAAATAACAGACATAGATTGCAACTATTGCGAGAGAAATAACATTCCTGTTGTCAGGAGGCCGACCGGCGGCAGGGGCATTCTGCACGGCGACGAGCTAACCTATAGTTTTTCCGCTAAGAACGAAGGGCATTTTTCTAACGGCCTTCTAAAGACATACCGTAAGTTAAGCGTCGCATTTTACGATGCCCTGCAGAATATGGGCTTGCCTGTTACCATAAAAATGGAGCGCGAAGCCGGAAGAAACCTTACGAGAAGCCCCCTCTGTTTTAAATCCACTTCTTACGGAGAACTTAGCTTTAACGGTAAAAAAATAATCGGCTCCGCTCAAAAACGATGGCCTGACGGATTTTTACAACAGGGGTCGATACCGTATTCAATTGATTACGGGAAAATAAGCATGGTATTTAAGAATGAGAGCAAGGGAATATCCGGTTTAAAGGAATTGCTTCCGGATTTCGATCGCGAAATGTTTAAGAAGCGCGTAAAATCAGCCTTTGAAGAACTCTTCGATATTACTCTTGCCGTGTCGTATCCGTCTCCACGGGAAGAGGAGCTTGCTCGCTTTCTATCTTCGGAGAAGCATCTGAAGCAAGACTGGATTGAGGGGTTGTCGAAACATGCCTCGTTTTATAATAAAAATGAAATACCGAAGAGAGCATAACAAGGCTTACATATCCCTGAACGGCATATGTAATTATCTGGTATGGCAGTGACAGTATCGGCCCGATTATCGGTATCAGCGAAAAAGGCGTGCCTATCAGGACTACAATAAAACCCGCGATCATATACCCTATTAACAAAACAACGTAAAATCCTACCGCAGAAGGCGTGGAATAAAGGTATTTCACGGTTTCCTTTAAGGCGTTAAACGGCTTTGTCCCGTTAAATGCCACATTTGCGATCCCGTAAACGGTTATGGACAGGGTCACTGTTATCAGAAAAACGCCTGCAGAGATAAGCACCAGAGAAAAAAAGACGCCGAGGAAAAGGGCGAGCGTAGCCTCCTGAGTTTTCGCCATTTCTATTACGGCGGATGCGGTTCCTCCGAGGATGCCGAGGATAAAGGCGAGCGTTACGAATATAATACTTACAAGAGAGGAAAACAGAAAGACAGAAAAAAACAACCTCCTGCCTTCGGCAAAAAATGATTTAACGGCAAATCTATGGTCTTCATTCAGCATAGACTTGCTCAATATCCCGATGGTGCCGCTGATGGTAAATATCCATAAGAGAACGATAAATGCGATATATACTATAAGGCTCAGGATCACTACCAGCGCCATGCCGAAGTATTTGCCGAGGAATTCCGCGGATCCCTTAAAGGCGCTTACTACATCCGTAAATCTCAGTATTTCGGTGAGGTCGAGCCCGAACATAATAAAGGCAACGGCTATGGGTATTCCCACGATGAGGAAAAAACTGATACAGCTCAAGAGCATTGATGAAAACTGGATGATGACCAACTGCCAGTTTTTATGGACGGTATGCACGCCTTCTTTTATGACTGCAATGTATGACATTATGTTAAAATTTCGCTCCGTTTACGCCTACTATGGAAATCCCGGCTTCTTCGGCATCCTTCACTATGCCTGCCCTGTTTATTATTATACTCCTTTTCGCTTCCACGGCAAGGATGCGCGCATTGACCGCAACCATGGATTTAAGAGTATCGCTTCCTATAACGGGAACGTCGAGCCTCATGTCCTGATGCGGCTTTGAGACTTTAACGACCACTGCGCTTTCTCCCGCCCATTTGCCGCCCCTCAGTATGGCCTCATCCGTGCCCTCTATAGCCTCGACCGCCATAACTGCCCTGCCTTTTACCACCACGGTCTGCCCGATGTCGAGTTTCCCTATCTCCTTCGCTATCTTCCAGCCGAATTCTATGTCCTTCCACTCGTCATCGGTAGGCCGTATCTTCGTCAATACGCCTTCCGGCGTAAGGAGATGAGGGCTGAAGGATGCGGTGTCTATTATATCGATGCCTTCCTTTTCCATCTCTCTGGTAATGGCATTTAAGATTGAGTCGTCGGTTTTGTCTTTCAGAGAAAACAGCAGCTTCACCGCCCTCCAATCCGGAGTTATCCCTGATTTATAAAGCAGGGATTTAGGAACCTTTCCCGCCATTATCGCCTTTTTTACCTCAAACTCCTTCAAGGTATCGATCATATCTCCCAGTTTTCCGACGTTAATCCATTTTATCTCATCCGACGCTTCATTCAACTCAGCGGACGCAAGGTTTTCGAGGGCTACCGTAACAACCGTAAAGCCGCGCTCCTTTGCGTCCAGCGCTATTATTTTAGGTAGTTCGCCTCTTCCGGCTATTATTCCTATAGATTCCATAAATTTTACGTTTATTCTTAATATTAAAATTATGGAGGCATGAACTGATAAAAAGCTTTACCTCGCCACCTTATTGAAGACGACTGCTACAACTTATCCAATAAAAAATCCCACGATGGATATACTGGATTGTTTCAAAAAATTGCGAATTGTAAAGATTTTTAGCAGTTCATGCCTCCGTGTAAATGCAACTTCATTATTACCTGCATATTCCTCTTTTATTTTTTTCTATGAACTCCACGAGATGTTTCAGTTCTTTTGTTTCCGGAAGCTCGGATTTTATTTTTTTCAGAGCATCTTTTAATGTCTTCTTTTCCCTGAAAAGGATCTTATATGCCTTTTTCAGATTGTTTATGGCATCATCCGAAAAACCCTGCCTCTTAAGGCCGATGACATTAAGCCCGTATAATTTCGCGCGGGCGCCTGACGCCATCGTATACGGAGGTATGTCCTGCCCTATGCCGCTGAAACCGCCGACCATCGCATAAGCGCCGATTCGAGTAAACTGATGGACAACTACGAGGCCGCCGAATACCGCGAAATCCTCGACTACCACATGCCCGGCGAGCATTGCGGCATTGGCCATTATTACGGAATTGCCGATCTTACAGTCATGGGCTATATGGACATAGGCCATAAGGAAATTCGAATCGCCGATTTCCGTTAATCCGCCTTCTCCGGCCGTCGCTCTGTGGATAGAGGTATATTCTCTTATGATATTCTTTTTGCCGATCTTCACGCCGGTCTTTTCATTTTTGTATTTAATATCCTGCGGCGGCAACCCTATGGTCGCAAAAGGATGAACGATGCACTCCTCGCCTATCTCCGTATCGCCTTCTACAATCACGTTGGATATAAGCCTTGCGCCTTTCTTTATAACAACGCCTTCGCCGATAATGCAAAAAGGCCCTATTGAAACATTATCCCCGATATCGGCCTTCGGGCTTACAATCGCTGTTTTGTGTATATTCTTTGACATCAATCCCCCTGTCTCTTTAAGCGGCAACCATAGCGGTAAACTCTGCCTCGGATTTTAACTGGTCACCGGCGAACGCATTGCCGGAAAATTTCCATACATTCCCTCGCTTGTGCATCACCTGAATCTCGAGCCTGAGCTGGTCTCCGGGCAATACAGGCTTCCTGAACTTCACCTTTTCAATGCTCATAAAATAAACGTTTTTACCGCCCACTCCGGATTTAAATGCCAGAATGCCTGCCACCTGCGCCATGGCCTCTACGATCAGCACGCCCGGCATTACCGGATTATTAGGGAAATGTCCCTGAAAAAAAGGCTCGTTAATGGTAACATTCTTTATCCCTACGGCCTTTATTTCGGGTTCGAGTTCTATCACCTTATCAACCAGCAGAAAAGGATACCTGTGGGGAAGCGTCGATAAGATTTCTTTAATATCTATCATCTCTCCTCCTTTTTGGTTCTTTCTTCGAGTTCTTTTATTTTTTTGTTAAGTTCAGGCAGTTTTGCGAAAACCGCCATAGCCCTGAGCCAATCCTTATGGGGCATCGGCAGTATGCCCGAATATACGCCCCTTTTCATTTCCCCCAGTGCGCCGCCTTTCGCGCCTACCATCGTGCCGGCTTCCAGCTTCGCATGATCGGCTACTCCGACCTGACCTCCGAGTATTACCCCATCGCCTATTTCAGAGCTCCCGGCTATGCCGACCTGTGAAACCAAAATAACATTATTTCCGATGCGCACATTATGCCCGATCTGGACAAGGTTATCTATTTTAGCGCCTTTGCCGACAATCGTGTTTCCGGTAGTCGCCCTGTCGATAGTAACATTTGCGCCGATCTCTACATCGTCTTCTATGATTACGCCGCCTACCTGAGGTATTTTCCGGTGCATGCCGTCTTCAAACACATATCCGAAACCGTCGGAACCTATAACAGCGCCTGCATGGACTATAACCCTGCTGCCTATTTTTACTCCTTCCCTGACGGTAACATTCGGATGTATCACCGAATCATTTCCTACAATACTGCCTTCGCCGATAAATACCCCTGAATAAATTACCGTTCCCGAGCCTATGGTCGCGTTGTCGGATATATGAGCAAAAGGATAAATGGTAACGTTCTCCTTTACTACGGCCTTTCCCGAAACGAATGCCTTTTCATTGATGCCCTTGTACTGATGTGGCTTCACATAAAAATGCGCCAAGAGACGCGCAAAGGCATAGAGGGGATTTGAAACGATTATCTGAGGTTTGCCTATATCGTTAATCGGTCTATTAACAATAACTGCCGCTGCCCTGCTGCCTTTAAGCTCTTTCAGCAACTTTGTACCGGATAAAAATGTAATGTCTCCCTCTTTTGCCTCTGAAATGCCTGAAACGCCGTGTATCTCAACTTCGCCGTCACCAACAACCTCTCCGCTTATTAACGCGGCAATATCTCTAAGCTTCATAGTTAGGGTCTTATTTCTTGCCGGTCTTTGGCTCGTTATGTTTCTTTATAACCCTATCGGTAATGTCGAGCGGCTTTGCAGCGTAAAGAACAAGGCCTTCTGCCCGCTCCAGTATTAAGGAATATCCTTCTTCCTGTGCAATCTTATTAATCACATCCCTTAAATCCTTAATTATTCCACCTGTAAGTTCGCCTTCCTTTTTCTTCACCTCGGCCTGCGAGTCGGTCACGATTCTCTGGAAATCCCTTGCGAGCCGTTCAAGCTCCTCTTCCTTTGCCTTTCTCGCCTCTGCAGAAATTATGGCTGTCTGTTTTTCGAGTTCTCCCTTTAAAGCCTCGAGCTTTTTACCCTTTTCATCTATGACTGTCTGCTTGGATTTAATCAGGGATTCCAAATCGGTCTTTGCCTTTTTCCCGGCCTCCGATTCATTAAGCGCCATAAAAAGATCTACGATCCCGACCTTAAGCGCTTCTGCGGCTGTCGCCTTTGAAACCGTACCCCCTGCTATGCACAACATTATACTTACCGCCACTAAAATTTTTTTCATTTCTATCCTCCAATTTTAATTTTTAAAAGAAAGAGCCGAATGTAAACTCTATCTTGCTTGCCGATTCTCCTGCTCTCTTGTCGAGATTATAGCCCCATTCTATTCTTATCGGGCCCATTGGCGACACCCATCGTATACCTGTCCCTGTCGTATATCTCAAATCGCTTCCAAGGGCTTCTCCGGTACCGTATGCCCTGCCGGCATCAAAAAACACAAGCCCCTTAAATTTAAACTCCGCTATAATAGGAAAAATATATTCGGCGTTTAAAACGAGTTCTTTTTCGCCGCCAATCGCCACTCCATTAGGGTCCTTCGGCCCCGCAGCGCCGTAGCCAAGACCGCGCACTGTGTGTATTCCTCCGACGTAATACCTCTCATAGAGCGGAAGCTTTTTATCGAATAAGCCTGTCGCATATCCGACCCGGCCGCGGAGATGCACGGTAGTAACATCAAACACCGGATAAAACCACGCCGAGTCAAGAATCCCTTTAAGAAAAGCGTTTGTGCCGCCCAGTCCGGCAAATGTCACGGCTGCGGTGTTCTTAGAGCCTTTCGACGGGGCGAGGAGATTATTTCTCGTATCCCTTCCGAGCGACGTTGTAATGCTGCTTGTTGTCCTTGTTCCCGCCTGATCTTTTACCAATGATGACGCATCCGATCTTATATTGCTTATCGTTGTGTTTTCAAAATTATATCCTATCGATGCCCCCCAGTATTCCCAGAAGCTCTTTCCTAAAGACACATCGAACCCGGTAGATTTTCTGTTAAAACTTCCGTACTTCCTGTTTGTCTTATAAGCAGCGGCCCCAAACGACAGCGGTTTGTCCATAAACCATGGATCCCTGTATGATAACTCATAAAATGACATCCTGCCGCCGAGCTCTCCGCGCAATTTTATGTATTGCCCTGACCCGAACAAGTTACCCTGGGTAATATCCACCATCCCGATAAGCTGATCTACAGAACTATAACCGCCGCCGACACTCAAAAATCCCGTAGGCTTGTCTTTTACCTTTACATCGATGTCAACGAGCTTTTGCTCCGGCTTAGGTTTAGGCGCAATATCCACCGTCTCGAAAAACTGGAGATTATTAAGCCTTTCATAGCTTCTTTTCAGGGCAGAGGCATTAAACACGTCTCCCTCATCGAGCCTTATTTCCCTGCGTATGACCTTATCCCTCGTCTTTGTGTTTCCGGATATGTCTATCCTCCCTATCCGGTATTTATCCCCTTCGCTGATCCTGTAAACCACCTTTACTTCTTTTTTATCCTCATCCGGAACAAGGTCCGGGAAAACATTGACAAGAGCATATCCGTTGTTGGAATACTTATCCGATATTTCGACGACATCCTTGCGCAAAGTTTCTTTATTGAAAATCTTATTGGGAGAAAGTTTTATGAGCTTTCTCAGCTCTTCTTCAGAAAATGCCTTGTTGCCGGCTATATTCACAGAGGTAACTTTGAACTGCTCTCCTTCCGATACCTGAATGGAAATCCTCATCCCATCTTTTACATCGGTTAATTGTATGGCCGGTTCTCCAACCACAACATTCAGGTATCCGTTATTGTAATAAAGGTCTTTTATCCTTTCCATGTCGGCTCTCATTTCGTCTTTCTTATAATATCCGCCGCCCAGAACAAATGAGAACATCCCCCTCTCGGATATCTTCATGGCCTTTTTGATCTTACCGGCAGAGAGAGCCTTATTCCCTTCTATCTTTATCTCCTTTATCTTTACCTTCTCTCCTTCTTCTATCTGATAGGTGACATAAACTTCTTCGTCTTCCACCTTTCTTGTAACCGGCACAATTTTGGCGAGGTAATACCCTTCGTCCTCATAAAACGCCCTCAGCTTTCCTGCGTTATCGTTAATAAGGGTGATATCCGATATAGCGCCTGCAGTCAAACCGATCTTCTCTTTTAAGTCGTCGTCCTTGAATTTTTTGTTGCCCTGAAACTCGACCCTTACAACGGTCGACTTTTCCTTGACCACATAAGAAATCCTTATTCCGCCTTCAAAAGGTTCGGCCTCCACCTTTACATCGTCAAAATAACCCATTTTGTATATGGCCTTTATATCTTCCGCGGTCTTCTCTTGCGAAAAGGATTCGCCGATTTTCTGCGACAATTTCGCCCTGATGGAGCCCTCTTCTATCCTCTTTAATCCTTTCACCTCGATAGCGGTTACGGTGGGAAGTTCCTGAGCAGGGACCGTACTGATAATCACTGCGGTCAGCAACAACACTAAAAGCGTAATAATTACATTTCTATTCATAAGTCTTTCCTCCACAGGCCCCCTTTAACCGATGGTTAGTATACCACAATTTAATTTGAAAATAACAAAAGAATGCTCTTTAGGTTATAATAAACAGATTCGGAAAACTTCATGGGATTTTTATTCATTCATAAGGAGAGGGTATGTCGCAAAATGTTGCCATAGGCGTGGATATAGGCGGTACTAATATAAGGGCGGCGGTTATTAACAGCAGCGGCGATGTTGAACTGAAAATGAAGGAAGCTACCGGCGCCGCCCCTATCGAAACGGTCAATAAGATCGTAGATTCCCTGTATTCCCGGTATTCTCAAAGGATATGCGGTATCGGCATTGCCGTTGCAGGCATCATCGACAGGGATGAAGGTGTTGTTGTAATGTCGCCGAACATCCAGGGGATCGCAGGCAAGGGCTTGAAATCCGAGATCGGAAGCCGTCATAAAACATGTATAGTCGTAGAAAATGACGCTAACGCCGCTGCTTATGGAGAAAAGTTCGCGGGAGCTGGAAGGGATTTTAAAAATTTCGTAATCCTTACGTTAGGCACAGGCATAGGCAGCGGAATAGTGATAAATAACAGGCTATTGCCGGTCGCGGCAGAGGCCGGCCACATCAGCATAAATGCCAACGGCAAGCCCTGCGTCTGTGGAAATGTCGGATGCCTTGAATCGTACGCATCGGCAACCGCTATCATAGGCAATGCCGTGCTGGAAATCGAAAAGGGATGCAGCAGCATTTTAAGGGATTACCACAACGGAAACTTTTATAAGATCGACGCGGAGGATATTTACAAGGCCGCCCTCGATGGAGACCCCCTATCAAGGACCGTTGTAAGGGAGGCCGGTAAAAACCTCGGCATCGGCATTGCCGGCTTAATAAACCTCTTAAGCCCTGACGCGGTTATTCTTACCGGCGGGCTTTTGGGGGCATGGAATATCTATGTCGAGGCTGCGATTCAAGAGGCCTCGAAGAGGGCCATCAAAGAGCTCTATGGCAAAGTAAAAATCATTCCATCCTCTTTAGGGGACAACGCGGGTATTATCGGCGCCGCGAAACTTGCGTTCGATGAATGTAAAATGTGCATGGAATGATGGGAATGCCTTCGACTAAAAATATAAGAAATTTTTCGATTATCGCTCATATAGACCACGGCAAATCAACCCTCGCGGACAGGCTTCTGGAATTCACCGGGGCATTGAGTTCGCGGGAGATGATGGAGCAGGTGCTCGATTCCATGGATCTCGAAAGAGAGCGCGGCATTACCATCAAAGCGCATGCTGTCCGGCTTAAATACTCTGCCGACGACGGCAAGGAATATACCCTGAACCTCATCGACACGCCCGGACATGTGGACTTTTCTTATGAGGTATCGCGAAGCCTCGCATCGTGCGAAGGAAGCCTTCTGGTCGTAGATGCGACACAGGGAGTAGAGGCGCAGACCCTTGCAAACACTTATCTTGCCGTAGAACACAATCACGAAATAATACCCGTCATCAACAAAATAGACCTGCCCGGCGCCGAACCCGAACGGGTAAAGGCGCAGATAGAAGACGCCGTCGGCATAGACTGCTCCGAAGCCATACTCGCAAGCGCAAAGGAAGGAATAGGCATTAAGGAAATACTGGAGTCTATCGTAAAAAAAATACCGCCCCCTTCGGGCGAAGATGAAGCCAGATTGAAGGCATTGATTTTCGACTCGTGGTTCGACAATTATCAAGGCGTGATCGTCCTTACAAGGGTCTTCGAGGGGACAATCCGCCCCGGCATGAGAATAAGATTTATGGCGGCCGGCAAGGAGTATGAGGTCTCGAAGGTCGGCGTTTTCACGCCGAAAATGACGGACATGCCGCAACTATCTGCCGGCGAGGTCGGCTATATTATTGCAGGCATAAAGACTGTAGGTGATACGAAAATAGGAGACACTATTACAAACTCCGATAACCCTGCCGACAAGCAATTGTCCGGATATAAAGAAATAAAGCCTATGGTCTTCTGCGGGCTTTATCCCGTAGAAACGCATCAATACGAGGACTTAAAGACCGCCCTCGAAAAATTGAGGCTTAACGATTCGTCTTTCAGTTTCGAGCCCGAGACCTCAACCGCCCTCGGATTCGGCTTTAGATGCGGTTTTTTAGGACTGCTTCACATGGAAATAATCAAAGAAAGGCTCGAAAGGGAATTCGAGCTTTCCCTGATAAGCACCGCGCCTACGGTCATATACAGGGTAACGGATATGAAAGGCAACGAAATATCCGTTGATAATCCGAGCAGCCTGCCGGACAGGTATCTCACGATAGAAGAGCCGTACGTGAAAGTGGCGATATTTGTGCCTCAACCGTATATCGGCCAGATACTCGAACTCTGCCAGGAAAAGCGAGGCGTCCAAAAGGATTTTTCATACATAAGTCAGGACAGGATTATGGTTACCTATGAATTGCCGCTGAACGAGATACTATGGGATTTTTACGACCGGCTCAAATCGGTTTCAAAAGGCTATGCGTCGATGGACTATGAGTTCCTCGGCTACAAAGAATCGAGTCTTGTCAAACTCGACATCCTGCTTAACGGAGAAACCGTGGATGCGCTTTCCTTGATTGTCCACAAGGACAAGGCGTATTATAAGGGCAGGCAGATTGCCGAAAAACTGCGCCAAGTAATACCGAGGCAGTTATTCGAGATAGCGATTCAGGCTGCCATCGGCGGAAAGGTTATTGCGCGGGAGAGCATAAAAGCCCTCAGAAAAAATGTCCTCGCAAAGTGTTACGGAGGGGATATTACGAGAAAGAGAAAGCTTCTCGAAAAACAGAAAGAAGGCAAGAAGAGGATGAAGCAGATAGGAAAGCTGGAGATACCGCAGGAGGCGTTCCTGTCGGTATTGCAGGTGAAGGAATAAAACGACCGGAGCGATAGAGTAATGAGAAAACAAGTGATTAAATGGAAACAAAGCAAGCTGTGGGAATATACCAAGGCGATAGGCATTGCGCTGCTGCTCGCCCTTGTCATCAGGACTTACGTGGTTCAGGCATTCAAGATCCCCTCGGGATCGATGCTCCAGACCCTTTTGGTCGGAGACCATATCCTTGTAAACAAGTTTATCTACGGGACAAAAATACCGTTTTCCGACAAGAGAATATTGATATTGACCAAACCCATGAGCGGGGACATCATAGTCTTCAAGTTCCCCGAAGACCCGAGCAGGGATTTCATAAAAAGGGTCATCGCCGTAGAAGGAGACATGATCGAGTCGAGGGATAAAAAAATCCTTGTCAACGGGAAATCGATAAATGAACCGTACGCGCAGCATACCGACAATTCCACGCGCATGGGCGGCATGGAGCCGAGGGACAATTTCGGTCCCTATCTTGTGCCGAAAAATAAGGTCTTTGTAATGGGAGACAACCGCGATCAGAGTTACGACAGCAGATACTGGGGATATGTCGATATGAAAGAGTTGAGGGGCAAGGCGTTTATCATATACTGGTCGTGGGACGGCATAAAAAAAATGCCGAGGCTCGGAAGGATGGGAAAGCTGGTGCGCTAATGTTTACCGGACTGATAATTGAACTCGGAGAAGTTGCGGCTGTAGAAAAAGGCGCCGACAGCGCGCGGCTGTCGATCAAATGCAAAGAGGTCATAAAAGACGCGGATATAGGAGACAGCATTGCAGTAAACGGCGTCTGCCTTACAATCACTAAACTCTCAATTCCAAACTCCGAACTCTCCTTCGACATATCTTTTGAGACGCTGAGAAGCACAAACCTGGGCGCTCTCAAAAGAGGCGACAAGGTCAATCTCGAACCCTCATTGAAACCCCATTCGAAATTAGGAGGACATTTCGTTACCGGACATATCGAAGACATCGGTAAAATAAAAAACAAGACGGCTGTCGGCAATGCGGTCAAGATAGAAATAGAAGCTCCCGGCAGCGTCCTGAAATTTCTTATCGAGAAAGGCTCGGTTGCCGTGGACGGGATAAGCCTTACGGTAACGGATGTATTAAAGGACTCCTTCAGCGTAGTGATCATACCGCATACGGCCGGGATGACAACCATAGGATTTAAAACCATAGGCGACACCGTGAATCTTGAACCCGATATTTTAGGAAAATACGTGGCGAAATTTTTGCAGTCGGCGGTCGGCAGTCAGCAGTCAGCAGAAAAAAAGGATTCCGACCTCTTAGCGGCGCTCAAAAAATCAGGCTTTATATCCTGATAGTATCTCCGTCCTTCAATAATCGAAGGTTTTTGATCTTAAGTTTTTCGAGTTCAGCCTTAATAACCTTGAAGTGCTGCGGTTTCGGATGGGTAATGTATATATGCTCCGGCATCTGTTTTATCTTCATAATTTCTTCTTTCAACAACTGCGGCGTAAGGTGTCCCGTCAATACAGCCAGATCCCGCATTTTATTCGGGAATGACGTTTCGATTATCAGGCAGTTCAGTTTCCTGTCCCCCATCTTCTCCCAGGTGGAACCGGTAGGCCCTGTATCGCCCGTATAAAAGAATCTTTTTTTATTTCCGCTCTCCACCAAATACCCTACCGCAGGAACGGAATGATTGACCTTATGGAGGGCGATATTGTAATCGCCTATTCTTATAGAACTTCCGGCCTTCACCGCCCTATATCTCAGGACGGCATTCTCATAATCGGGGATCATGGTAAAATCCGGCCATAGCGAGTCATTCAGAAGGTTTTTCTTTATGGTCTTAATCACGGACGGAATGCTGATAATATTCACCCTCTGCTTTCTTTTCGCGACGATAATATTGTCCGCAAGGAAAGAAATGCCTCTTATGTGGTCGAGATGAGCATGGGTAATAAATATATTCTTCAGTTTTGCCTGCTCCGCCTCGACAAGCGTGCTTGTAAGACTTCCGGCATCGAATACGATATCATCGTCAAGCAGAAAGGCCGGAGGATTATGCCCCGGAAATTCCGCCCCCGAACAGCCAAGCACCTTAATTTTCATAAATATATCGTCTCCATTTCTTAGGGTTGTTTCATTTTAGCATAAATTATGTTAGAATGAACTAATTTTTTTAGGAGAGGGTATTTCTTATGGATATACGGATGTCAAAAACGGTGTTAATCATATTAGCATTTTTATTTCTGGCTGGGCCCTCCGTGCTTCTGGCCTCCAGCGACGCGCTCTTTGAAAAAGGGATTGCGGAATTCAAGGCCGAAAATTACGAAGAGGCGCTGGCATTTTTTGAAAAGGCGCATAAAGAAAAACCGGATGATCCCCGCATTACGTCCTATCTCGGCCTCACGCACCGAGAAATTCAGAATTATGCCGAAGCCGTAAATTTTTTTAAGGAGACCCTTAGACTCGATCCGAGGGCGGCGGATATAAAGTTTATGCTTGCCGACGTGCTTTTCGGCATGGGGAGTTATGAGGAGGCATTAATCGTCATAAACACGGCCATTGCAGAGAAGGTCAGGGTAGCGCAGTCCAGCTATCTTAAAGGGCTTGTCCTTCTCAAATTGAAAAGAGCCGCAGAGGCAATCGGCGCATTCACGCAGGCAAAAGAGCTTGACCGGTCTTTAGCGCAGCAGGCTGATTTCCAGATAGCCTCTGCCTACTTACAGGAAAGGGAGTTTAAAAAAGCAGGAACTATTTTTAAGGGACTTATAACCGTTGATCCTACTTCCGATTGGGCATTGTTTTCAAAGGACTATCTCGAGGCCATAGAAAAAATACCGCCGCCTTACAGGCTTATACTCAAAGCAGGCATTCATTACGATGACAATGTACTTGCAAATCCAATGGATCAGAATCTTGTCGATATAACTAAACAAGAGGATTGGAAGAGAACATATTCTCTGCTCGGGGAATACACTGTATATTCGAAGGGACAATGGAACATAAAGGCATCGTATTCCCTCGATATTACCAAACACCACGAAAAAAATTATCTCAAGAAAGATCCTCCTGAAAAGGTGTTCAGCCAGGATACTGTCGGCCATACCGTTTCTCTTATGCCGTCCTATAATACCGAAACGACTATCACAAGCTTCTTGTTGTCATATTCTCTTACCGAAGTGGATTACCTAAAATATAAAGACTCGGTTACGGTTAATCCGTCTTTTACCTTCCTGATTAAAGGCAATAATCTGGGGCAGGTTTATTTCAAATACAGAAGGGACGAATATGCTTGGGACTATAATAAAAGGAAATACGGCTCATACCTCAATAGGGCCGAAGACAGGGATGCAGATAACTTTACGTTAGGGGTCGGCTATATATACACGTTTAAAGAAGGGCATGGACTGTTAAATGTCAGGGCTGAAGGGGAGATAAACGATGCAGACGGCTGGAACTGGGATTACACCGGCACCAAGCTGTCCGCTGGAGTTTTGTATCCATTCGTCGATAATAAACTTAAGCTCAATGTGTATGGCGAATGGTACCGGCAGAACTATCATAATGTGCATTCTGTTTACAGAAGAATTCCGAGGAATACGAGAAAGGATGATAACTACACGGCTCAGACAACATTGACGTATAATATTTTTAAGCCGCTGGACATAAGCTTGGGGTATTCATACGGGCATACTCTTTCGAATATCGCTGTCTATGAATACAGAAAGAACGTTTATTCCCTGAATTTAGAATACAGGTTTTAATGGAGGCAAACCATGATAAGGATACAGAGTAAAAAACTATTTAATAAATCCTATCGCCTTGTTTTTTTTGTGTTTGCCGTATTCTGTTTGTTATTTGCCGGACAAGCAGCGGCTCAGGTTGCCGGAAAGATAACGGCCATCGAAGGAAGGGTCGATATCCTGAGGGTAGGCGCTGGGGCTGCATCACCTGTTAAGACAGGCGATGTCATTAATGTCGGCGATATTTTAAGGACAAAGAGCGATGGTAAGGCAGAGATAGCATTTATTGACAACACCATCATGACTGTGGGACCGAAATCGAGGCTCGGGATAGATGAGTACCTGTTCAAGCCTGAGGAGCAAAAGAGGACCGCATCTCTGAATCTCTACAGGGGAAGGTCAGGATTTCAAATTCCAAAGCCTGTTTATGCTGCAGAGGGAAGCAAGTTTGAGATGAAGACAAAGACTGCAGTAGCGGGAGTGAGAGGCACGGAAGGACTGCTTTATACAGACGGCATAGAAAGGGTGTATGTAAAAGACGGCGTTATAGAATTCAAAAATCCCCTCGGAAGCGTTACAGTCTCAAAGGGCGAGGTCGGAGAGATTTTCCACGGCAAAGCGCCTGTTGAGAGGCCTTACAGGGAAAAGGAATATAAAAAGCAGGAGGAGGGAACAAAGCCAAAACCTCCTGTAAAGGATGAAAAAGCGCCACCTCCGGATGCTGGTGATTTTGCGCTTCTGCCACCGCCACCTCCACCTCCACCGCCGCCTCCACCTCCACCTCCACCTCCACCAATTACAGACTTAACACTTAACAAGGTATTCAACGCATCAGCAAGCATACTGGATGGAGAGATACACTGGTTCGATGGTAGTAGTACTGAAGACACTGCAGCAGTTATTCGCGGCTCCATATCAGGCTCCTTTAACCAGACAATCATTGAAGGTGGATATTACAAATTAGATATGAGCGGCTCTTATGCGTGGGTAGACGGAAGGTCTGTGGACCCTTCAACAGTTGAGGTTTCTTATGCTACCGATGATTGGTCTCATTTCTTTTACTCAGGCAGCACATCCGAGGGGAAGCCATTTTACGGCGTCAGTGTTGCAGAGATCGCTGTCTCTAATAAAAGCTGGTCCGGCGGAAATATAGGCTGGATAGAGGACGGCTCAAAGAAATACTGGTATTTAGGAGGGCTTGGCGGCAGTTATACAAACATATTCTATAATAATAACTCTGGATCACGGGCAGGTCAGAGCGGCACATTTTCTGCAAATGCAAATGGGCTCTTCTGGGACGGCTCAAGGCCTTTCTGGGAGGTATTTAGTAAGATAATCCCCACCCTTCCAGGCGCAAGCCCTGATGTCTTTGTGCCCATAACAGAGACCGCCCTCAGAATATTTGATATAAATTTTAACACAGGTCAGTCATTAACCCTTAAAGATGCAAGCAGCGCAAACATAGGGAGCGTAAGCGTTACGTCAGGGCTGGCAGGCAAAGGCATAGAGCTTACGCCGGGAAGCGGTCTATTTGATGTAAATGTTAATGGAAGTTGGAATGTTTCATCAGGAAATATAACAAATGTGAGGGAAATAAATGGGACAATAAACGGTTCGACATCAATTAGCACAAGCTTTGCAATGAGTGTTGACGGAGGCGTAAAGTCTATCAACAGCAATACTGCTATAGTCGGCGCTTTTGTCGGAAAATCCGGAGCCACTGACGAGACAGGCGTAATGATAGGCAAGATGACAGGAAGCACTTCAGGGACATTGGATGCCAAGGCAATCGGAGAGATGAAATCGGGATTTATACTGCCGTAAATCCGGTCAGGGAACGGAGACCCCCTTAAAAGATTAGCGGTTAGTTGAAACTAACCGCTTTATTTCTTTCTCATTCAGTTGGGATTTGTCTTCTGAACTGTATAGGCTTTATCCAGATTCTTCCGGTAGTTCTCATTATCAGGGTTTATTTTAAGGGCTTTCTTAAAATGAATAACTGCATCATTAGTTTTTCCCTGCTTCAGATAAACCAAACCGAGATTATTATAGGCATTGTCGTAATCTTGATTAATCTTTAAAGCATTCCGAAACTCCCTTATAGCATCATCATATCGCTTCTGATTAAGATACATAATGACGACAAGGGTGATAATAATGCCGAGAATAAGAGCGGATAAAATAACGTCCTGCTCAAACAAAACTGTTCTTACGGGTATCTCGTAAGCGACTTTAAAATTTACCGGAAGAATGAGCGCTTTCAGATATTTCATAAGCAGCACGGGTGCTGTGTAAATATGCCATATCAACGGCTCTTTTACTACACCTTTGAATGCATGCTCAAGGAAGGCAAACCTCAGAATAAAATATGGTATTGCCGCTGCACCGTAAATTAGCGGCCAGAGAAGTTTTTTCTTCAATCCGCTTTCTTCAAAACATATGCTGTAAAGGAAGATAAGTATCGGCAATATTACCGTAATTTCGTGAACAAGAAGAGACAGAAAAAATAAAATCAGGGAGGTTGAAATATATTTCGCTTTGCGTCTTTCAGAAAAGAGGGCATAAAAATATACCGAAAAAACAATAAGCGCTGCCAACAGCATATTGTTTCTGCCGGTAATCCATGCCACGGCCTCGACATGGGAAGGATGTACGGCAAAGACAAGCCCTGTAATGAATGCAGCGGCATCGCTTTTCAGTATTTTCAAGGCAAGCAAATAGACGGCAATAGATGCTATTGCATGGAGGATGATATTGGTTATGTGGTAGCCGAAGGGATTTTCTTTATAGAAGATATGGTCTATTGCAAATGAAAGGGCGTAAAGGGGCCTGTAATAATCTCCTCTGAAAAAACCTTCAACGCCTGCCCATAGATGAGAGGTAAAGAGTTCGGGGATTTTTTCAATATCCCCTATAAATCTGTTCTTTGTTATAAAGGGGATATCGTCCCATACGAATCCCATCGTGAGGGTATTTGCGTATATTGCTATGCTTGCAATGGCAAGAATGAGTATATGCTTACGGCTCATTATTCCGATTTATTTCTCTTTCAGCACTACGACCTTATCTTCCGTAATCTCTGTAAACCTTGATTCGGCGCCCTGTTCAAGGCCTTTAACCTCATAGATCGAAACGGGATGCTCCTTCCCTTTTACCGCGACCTTTTCGATCCCTGTTACCTCGGCGCGCCATAGAGAGCCCATCTCTATCGAATCCTTTATTTTATGCATTGTAAACTCCGTCATCAGGATATGCACATTATACTTTCTCGTAAGCCCTTCAACCCTCGATCCAAGATTCACATGGTCGCCTATGACGGTGTAATCCATCTTTTTGCCCTCGGCGCCGATATTCCCTACAATAACCTCTCCTGTATTTATGCCTATTCCGCAGTCGAGGGAAGGCTTGCCTGCGGCCTCCCATTTCGCATGGAGTTCCTTGAGCCGCGTCACCATGTTGAGAGCGCATTTAACAGCAAGCTCCGCGTGATTTTCCTGAGGCATGGGCGCATTCCAGAAAGCTAAAATCGCATCCCCTATGAATTTATCGAGAGTGCCTTCCCATTTAAATACTATATCGGTCATTTCACCCAGATATTCGTTCAATATGGTAACGACCTCTTCAGGAGAGTGCTTTTCTGAAAAAGACGTAAACCCCCTGACATCCGAAAAAAGAACCGTAATCTCCCGCCTTGAGCCTCCGAGTTTAGCCATTTCGGGATTTTTTATCAATTCATTGACAATCCTTTCTGTCACATAGCTCGAAAACATTGCCTTCATTTTCTTTGCGCGCTTTTCCTCAATCGCATAATTGTATGCCGTTATACTTATAAAAATTATCAGCGTGTTCAGCGAAGCGTATGTGACATTCACCCACAGACCCTTATAGGCAAACAGGACATAACCTGCCGCAAGAATAAACAGAAGAAACAGCCCTGTCACGGCTGACGCGCCGAGCGCTTTATATCCCGGGATTAAGAAAGACAGCAGTATCCCGGATAAGATAAGAACAAGCAGATTTATAAAAAAGGGGACTGTCTTTACAAACTTATTTTCGAGTATGGAGGTGATAACGCTCGCGTGTTTTTCGACCCCCGGCATTGCCGGAGAAAAAGGAGTTACTCTCAGGTCGTAAATGCCTACCGCAGACGCTCCGATTAAAACGATCTTGCCCTGCAAAATTTCATTCCCTACATTGCCCTCGATTATATCGGATATGGGAATATACTTAAACGTCTGGTTCGAGCCGTAATAATTGATCAGCGCTCTGCCCCACCGGTCGGTCGGTATATACCGTTTGCCTACATGAATACCTTTCGTTGCTTTTAAAACAACCTTCTCCGGAGGAATTCCAAGATACACGGCCGCAGCCTGAAGCGTTATTGAAGGATAAAGATAACCGCCGTGCTCGATTACCAGCGACTCCCAACGCAGTGTGCCGTCGCCGTCGGGGAACATATTTATATGCCCGATGGTCATCGCCTCTTTTATGAGTTCCGGTACCGGTATAAGAACACCCTTAGACATTATCGGGTTGTATTTGTTGAACATATCCGGATCCCTAACGGAGCTGAAGGCCGCTCCGGCAAGCAGCTCATTCTCGGATATTTTCGCTTCCCTCTCAAAGTCGAAGACTATCGGCAATATTACATTTCCCGCATTCTTTATTGCCGCGCCGAGGAGAATGTCGTTTTTCTCTCTCTCGCTGAAGATAACGTCGAAAACAATCAATTCCGCATTGGCGTCTGTCAGTTTTTTAACGAGTGCCGCTATCTTGTCCCTGTCCCACGGCCATCTGCCGAGCCTTTCGATGCTCTTTTCGTCTATTGCGGCAATAACGATATTGTCCGGTTGTTTTACAGCGCCCCGTATCTTAAACCTGTAATCGTAGAGTTTTTCTTCGAGGGCTTCCAGCGGTGACAGTTTCAGAAACATTAATCCGGCCAGCAAACTTGTAACGATAAGACCTATGAGAAAAGCCGCCCTGTTTCTTTTAGTCCCTTGAGTGAAAACGGCTGCAAGACTTCTTATTAAATGATTAAGCGTCCCTTTTCTAAAGGGTGAATTTTCCATAAGAATGTTTACGTGCTCTCGGCTAACGTATTTTCGAGCACCTGATTGAGGCTGATAATGCCTTTCAATGCCTTGTCTATAGCCTCCTGCCGCAGCGTCATCATGCCTGATTGAATCGCTGCCCGCCTTAATTCGTCCGTCTGAGCGCCTTTAATGAGCAGGTTCCTGAACTCTTTGCCTATCAAAAGGACTTCGTAAATTCCGGTACGCCCCCTTTCTCCGCTGCCGTCGCATGCCTCGCAACCCTTGCCCCTATATAGAGTCGTTCCTGCCTTTATATCTCCCTTAGACAACTCTTCCTCTTCCCGTGTCGCCTCATACGATTCTTTGCATTTTGAACATATTCTCCTCGCAAGCCTCTGGGCGCAGACAAGAACAAGGGAGTCCGCGATCAAATATGTTTCCACGCCCATCTCAATAAGCCTCGTCACTGTTCCGACAGCGTCATTTGTATGCAATGTGGAGAAAACCATATGGCCTGTAAGCGACGCCTCTACAGCGGCCTTTGCGGTTTCGAGGTCTCTTATCTCGCCGATTAGAATAATATCCGGGTCATGCCGCATAAACGCCTTAAGGGCCTTTGCGAACGTATAATTAGTTGCCGGGTTTACGCTGCTCTGTATAATCTGGCCTCCAAGGGTTGTTTCTACCGGATCTTCGGCGGTAACTATTTTTACATCCGGAGTGTCGAGCGTTTTTAAAGCTGCAAAGAGAGCGGTAGATTTTCCGCTTCCTGTCGGCCCCACGTGCAGCAATATTCCATAGGGCGACTTTATCGCTTCTTGATAGAGCTTCATGCAGTGATCATTAAATCCGAGCATGTCGAGGGTAAGGACATTGCCCGATTTGTCGAGAATTCTCATTACCACATCCTCCCCAAACGGAGTAGGCACTGTAGAGACGCGGAGGTCAATTTCGAGTCCCGGATTATACTTTGTAAAATCTATTCTTCCGTCCTGCGGCACTCTCTTTTCATCAATTCTGAGGTCTGCCATAATTTTAAATCTCGTTATCATCGCATCCTGAGCGTATTTGGGGACTCTCATTACCTCCGCAAGGTCGCCGTCAACCCGGTATCTGACTCGCAGATTAAATAGCGAAGGCTCAAGATGTATATCGCTCGCCCTCCTGCTGAACGCCTCCTCGACTATCCTGTTTGCAAGGAGCACTATCGGAGCGCTATTTTCCGTGGCCTCTTCCTGAGCCAACTCTGCAAGTTCGACCTCTGTCCTCATGGTTTCGGCAACAGTGTCGAGCAGGCTGCCGAGTCCGAGACTGTCCCTGTCTTTTCCCTTATCTTTTGCAAGTCCGTAAAATTTGTCTATGCCGGCAAACAGCTTTGCCTGTGTGGTCACGACTACCTTCACTGTTCTTACGGTAAACCGGGCGTCTTTGCAGAAACGGGTTATCTCATCGAGCGCCATCAGATCTCTCGGTTCGACCATTGCGACGGTCAGCACCGGCTCCTGGAACTTCAACGGCAGCACCTTCAGGTGTTTTGCGTAAGCGGGTTTGATTATTTTCATCAGGTCCGACTGCATTGTGGTGGTAGTTACATCCAGAAACTCATATCCGAGCGACTCCGCAAGCGCGGCCGTTACCTTTTCTTCGGGAACGCCCGCCTCTATAAGAAGCTGCTCCAGGTTTTTCCTTTCCTTTAGAACCTTCTGAATCAGTTCCTGCAATTGTTCAGGCGTTACAAGCCCTTTTTCTACAGCAAGCTCTTCGAGACTCTTTTTAGGGGCCTTTTTTATATCCTTTGCATCGAGCGGTCTCTTTAAATCCATCATATCCTCGTAAATATGAGTATTAGTTTTCGCACTTTATTTTTTTCATCGAGATAAGGGATAACTTTGACCTCAAGTACCGACAGTTGGGCGATCATCTTATACCCTTTTGTCAGAACCTCATTTATCTTTTGCTCGATTTCCGTGCCCCTGAAGGTCGGGAACATATCGAGCAGGTCTTCTCCTATCATAGAATCGGCGGAATGCCTCATGCCGCTCATGATTTCGAGAAACTTGCTTGCGGAAAGGATTTTCTTCTTCGGATCGAGGATGCAGATGCCTTCCTCTATATCGTCGATGATATACCCCCTGAGCCTTTTCTCTTCCTCTATAATTTGATATGAAAGCGCATTGTTGACGGCAATGCCTAAAAGAAAGGCAAGCTGCTCCATCATGGCCACGTCGGAATCGGAGAAGCCGTCGGGCTTATTAAGGGCTTGAAAGACCCCGACCACCTCTCCCTTTGCTTTAACAGGAACCGCCAGCACACTCCTTGTCCTGTATCCGCTTTTTTCATCCCACCTTTTATCGAAACACAACTCCTTGCATATGGACGTCAATTCGGCATTGTCATACGCGTCTTTTATGTTCAAGATTTCGCCCGACATCGACGAGTAGCCCGCAAGGCTTCTATTCGTAACCGGGACCCTTATCTCCACAAGATTGTCCGCCTGCAAGACCTTAGAATAAAGCTCGGTATTATCCTTGTCGACCAAAAAAAGCGTACACCTGTCTGCTCCGAGGAGCGACCTGATATCGCTGACCACTGTTGTCAACACGGAATCGATGTTGAGGGTTGAAAGAATAGTGTCGAGGATATCGAAGAAGCTTTCTGTTTTTAACGCAAGCTGTCCCATAAAGGTCTCCTTTTAAGAACTCGTTACATTATAGCAAAATTTTCAATGTTTTCGACATAATTATAATCCCTAATCATAGGGATATGAGGCATACTTCAAAAGCCTTTACTAAGTGTAATTGCCAGTGCAATCCGAAGATTACCAATGTGTCATTCAATAACAAAGCAATGTTGCAGCTCACGAGAGAGAGAATGTTGTTATGACATTCTATATGAGTAAAAGCTTTTTCAGCACGCCTCATATCCCATAGTAGTCAAACATTAAAAGGCATGGAAGGCATGGCGGAAAGACTTTACCGGCGAAATTTTCAACCGACATACGCCTTCCCGTCATCCGCATCGGTGCTCGTTTATTGGGTGATTCGCCGGATATCTATACCTTAAACATAAATCGGCACTTGTAAAGGCTTTGAAGCCGTGCCTTTCATGCCTTGGGTACGGATATAGACATAAATGGAAAGATAGCGGCCGATTTTGCTATACTTAAACTTTCAGGCAATAAAACGGAGGTTTTGCAATGGAAAAGTATAAATTCAATACCATAGAAGAGGCCCTTGAAGATATAACAAAGGGCAAGATGGTCATCCTCGTGGATGACGAAGACAGGGAAAACGAAGGCGATCTCTGCATGGCCGCGGAAAAAATAACGCCCGAGGCCATTAATTTCATGGCAAAATACGGCAGAGGGCTCATATGCCTCTCACTTACGCCCCAAAGAGTAACGGAATTAAAGCTCCCGATGATGACCGATGACAACACATCGTCTTTCGGCACGGCATTTACCGTTTCGATCGAAGCTAAAAAGGGAGTTACCACCGGGATATCCGCCAAAGACAGGGCAGTTACAATACTCACCGCCATAAACCCTCAGACGATAGCGGAAGATATCGCAAGGCCCGGACATGTCTTTCCTCTCAGGGCAAAGCCCGGAGGAGTACTCCAGAGGGCCGGACAGACAGAAGGCTCGGTAGACCTTTCCCGCCTTGCAGGACTGTATCCCGCAGGAGTGATATGCGAAATAATGAACGAAGACGGAACAATGTCGAGAGTGCCGGAGCTGATGGAGTTTTCAAAAAAGCATCACATGAAAATCGTGACCGTAAAAGACCTCATTCAACACAGGATGAGAACCGAGCGGTTTGTCAGGAGGGTCGCAAATGTCCAGATGCCCACGGAATACGGAGGCGATTTTACGGCAATAGCATATGCGAATGATGTCGATGCCAATGTTCACATAGCCCTCGTAAAGGGGGAGATTAAACCCGAAGACAGCGTGCTTGTGAGGGTTCACTCCGAATGCCTTACCGGAGACGTGTTCGGCTCCAAAAGATGCGACTGCGGAGACCAACTGCATAAAGCGATGGAGATGGTGCGAAAAGAAGGCAAAGGCGTGATACTTTATATGAGGCAGGAAGGCAGGGGCATAGGCATTGCAAACAAGCTGAAGGCTTACGAGCTTCAGGACAAGGGACTCGACACTGTCGAGGCAAACATCAAGCTCGGGTTTAAGCCGGACTTGCGCGACTACGGAATCGGAGCGCAGATATTGGTTGACCTCGGCGTAAGAAAGATGAAACTCATGACTAATAATCCCAAAAAGATCATAGGCCTTGAAGGATACGGGCTCAAGGTCGTCGAGAGGGTATCCGCAGAGTCAAAACCGCACGACAAGAATATCGTTTACCTCAAAACCAAGAAAAAGAAATTGGGACACATGCTCGAAAACGTCTAAAGAAAAGCGCGCCTGAGAGGATTCGAACCTCCGACCCTCGGCTCCGGAGGCCGATGCTCTGATCCACTGAGCTACAGGCGCATTCCGGTTTTTTGGGGTGGGCGACGGGGATTGAACCCGCAACCACTGGAGCCACAGTCCAGTGCTCTGCCATTGAGCTACGCCCACCGAATCGCGTTATGCGTGAAGCGTTTTAGCGTTTATTGTATTAACTTCTTATACGCTATAACTCTATAACGCACTGCGCTATAAACTCTTATTTGGCGCGCCTGAAGGGACTCGAACCCCTGGCCCACTGCTTAGAAGGCAGTTGCTCTATCCAGCTGAGCTACAGGCGCAGTTCTGGTCGGGGCGAGAGGATTCGAACCTCCGACCCCCTGCTCCCAAGGCAGGTGCGCTAGCCGGGCTGCGCTACGCCCCGTGAAACATTAAGAATACTAAAATGCCTTGCTAAATGTCAATTTGCGGTAGCCCTTTTTGGCTGCCGCGTGTTAGAATAAACAAATTGTTTTTTTTGGAGGAGCCCGATGTTAAGCATGAAGCATGTAGAGGAAGTACAACTTTCCTTAGATTCGAGATTCAAGTTCAGGTGCCATAAAGGAATAGAGTGTTTTACAAAGTGCTGTAACAATATAGATATAATGCTTACGCCTTATGACATTCTCAGGCTGAAGAACAGGCTGGGAATATCGTCAGAAGAGTTTTTAACCGGGCACGCATATATTGAAATAGACGAAAAAACGTCCCATCCTTTTGTATTCCTAAAGATGAATGAAGATGCGGAAAAAAAATGCCCTTTCGTAACTTCGGAAGGCTGCAGCATATATTCCGACAGGCCGGCAAACTGCAGATATTACCCTGTAGGGCAGGCGTCGCTGAAAAAAATGGATCAGGAAACAAACGCGCCTGTCACCGAGGAATTCTATTTCTTTGTGAAAGAGCCCCACTGCCTCGGCTTTAATGAAGATGCTGAATGGACAATAAAAAGCTGGCGGGACGACCAGGGGGTCGATGTCTATGACGACATTAACAGGGGATGGAAAGATATCTTGTTCAGGAGAAACCTGCCGGGGCATTCGCTCGATGACAAAAAACAAAAGGCGTTTTACATGGCCTGCTACGATATCGACAGGTTCAGGAGATTTGTCTTTGAAAGCGGGTTTATCGAGAAATTCGATATCGATGAAAAAAGGCTCGAAAAGATAAAGAATGACGAAACCGAACTCATGAAATTAGGCTTTGACTATACCAAATATATACTGATGATAGAAGAGACGCTAAAACTTAAGAGATAACGGAATATTTCGCCTTTAACTGTCCGCAGGCCGCTGAAATATCCTGCCCCTTGCTCTTTCTTATCAGCGCGGTTAATTGACCTTCTATGAGGATATTCTGGAAGCGAAGCACACTCTCATCGTCGGGCCTTTTAAATTCCGAGCCTTCGTATGGATTAAAGGGTATAAGATTCACCTTCGAAGGTATGCCCTTTAAAAGCTTAACAAGCCTTTTTGCGTCTTCGGGCGTGTCGTTCATGCCTTTCAGCATTACATATTCAAAGGTGATCCTCCTTCTCGTGGGCAATGGAAATTTTCTGCACGCTTCCAGCAATACTTTAAGAGGATATGTTTTATTCACCGGCATTATGTAATCCCGCACCTCGTCGGTTGTCGCGTTCAGGGATATCGCAAGGTTTACCATAGGCGCCTTTTTCGGAAATTCTAAAATTTTAGGCGCTATGCCTGATGTCGAAAGCGTAATCCTCTTCGGAGAGATATTCATCAACTCCGTTATTCTCCACAATGCATTCGTAACATTGTCGAAGTTTGCCAACGGCTCTCCCATTCCCATAAACACTATATTTGTGATCTTCCGGGGTTTAATAATCCTGTTGGCCGATATTATTTGATCGACAATTTCATGCGCATCGAGATTTCTTTTAAGCCCCATTTTTCCTGTAAGGCAGAACCTGCAGCGCATGGCGCAGCCTATCTGAGACGAAATGCAGAGCGTTAAACGGTCTTCGTCGGAGATGAGAACGCTCTCTATGGTTTCTCCATCTTCTAATCCGAATAGGAATTTCTCTGTGCCGTCCTTTGAAATCTGCCTGTCAAGAAGTCCGAGATTGCTTATATACGCCTTCTCTGAAAGTTTTTCCCTCAGGTCTTTTGAGAGTTCGGTAATATCCTGAATGGATTGTGCGTATTTCTCGTAGATCCAGTGCAGAATCTGCTTTGCCCTGAACGCGGGCAGGCCGAGTTCCTCGATGAATGCCTCTAATTCCTGTTTGGATAAAGATTTAAGATTTGTCTTTTGCATAAAAATAACCATGAGCATGGAAGATCATTTTGAGTTAGCGCAGTGTAGTTCGATTTCACTGCAGCGTAGGTTATGTAGCTTCTTATAGCTTGTCGTACTCTTCCGGCTCTACATCCGCTACTTTCGCCATAGCTTTCTCAAATTTTTTCCTGCTTCCTCTTTTGGCTCTTTCTTCGAGATACTCGCCGGTAATTAATGCTGATATCTTCTCTGCAAGCGCCGTAGCAATAAACTGATTGATTGACACGCGATCTTTTCTTGCCAGCTCCCGGGCAGTTTCATGCAACGAATCAGGCAATCTAAGGCTAATCGTACTCATTTTATCACCCCTATCAATTTCAAGAATTCCTTTGGCGTTACTACTCGCAACCCAAAGGTTCCAACATTTTGAAAATCATCTTTATTATATGTAATTATAAAATCGCATTTTGCAGTTACTGCCGCTTCCAACACCATATCATCTTTCGGATCTTTTAAGTATGGTCTCCAAAGGTAAAATATCTTCCACCGTTTGGCTTCAGAGCACATATAATCAAGTATATCGTCTATATCTCTTTTATTGAGTTTTGTTTTTCCGATTAATCTCTTTGCCGCGCTCTCGTATTCTAAAATCAAAGGAACCGATACATTTATATCGAATTTATTACTTCCAAGCTCCATTAACAACCTGTAAGATGCTCCTCTTTGTGACCGCAGTGCCGAAACTATTACATTCGTATCAATAACAATCTCCGGCTTCTTCATTAAGGTATTATATATGATACCACAATATCTGTCTACCGCTTGTCGCCCTTTTTGACAAAGATGACGACAAACACAATCTCTGCTCGACCATATTCACGCTTGACCATAGAGATTTCAGGATTTATAAAACGAAGCTCGGCAAACACTTCCGGCTGCTGCCTGACAGATTATAACTGCATGATTCAATGAGAAACGGATTTAAAAAGGAGGACTTTGCGTCCCCCTTTTAAGCTTAATATTACGTTCCCATCTCCCAGCTTTGCAGATATTTTTTCTGCTCGGGGGTGAGGGTGTCTATCTTGATGCCCATCGCCTTTAATTTAAGGCGTGAAATCTCTTTATCGATCTTTTCTGGAACGCTGTATACGGTCTTCTGAAGTTTCTTCGCGTTCTTGACCATAAACTCGGCGCATAATGCCTGATTCGCAAAGCTCATGTCCATAACAGCCGACGGATGACCTTCTGCAGCAGCAAGGTTTATAAGCCTTCCCTCTCCCAAGAGATAAATCCTCTTTCCGCTTTTAAGGGTATACTCTTCCACAAAATCCCTGATGATCCTTCTTGCCTTCGACATCTTCTTCAGGCTGTCTATGTCTATCTCCACGTTAAAGTGGCCTGTGTTACAGACTATGGTCCCGTCCTTCATCAGCGGGAAACAGCCTTTTGAAATTACGTTAATATCGCCGGTCGCGGTTACGAATATGTCACCGATCCTCGCGGCGTCTTTTATCGGCATTACCTCGTAGCCGTCCATTGTAGCTTCGAGCGCACGCAAAGGATCTATCTCTGTAATTATAACCCTCGCACCGTGCCCTTTTGCCCTCATCGCAACGCCCCTGCCGCACCAGCCGTATCCGGCAACGACAAATACTGAGCCTGCTATAAGCCTGTTTGTCGCCCTGATTATGCCGTCCATTGTGGACTGGCCCGTGCCGTAACGGTTGTCGAAAAGATGTTTGGTATAGGCGTCGTTCACCGCTACTATCGGATATTGAAGCGCGCCGTCCGCAGCCATTGCCTTAAGCCTTATAACCCCGGTGGTGGTCTCTTCTGTTCCGCCTATCACATGCTTGAGCAGCGCCTTTTCTTCTTTGTGAAGGATAGATACAAGATCCGCGCCGTCGTCCATTGTTATATGAGGCTTTATGGAAAGGGCGTCTTTTATGTGCCTGTAATATGTCTTTGTGTCCTCGCCCTTAATCGCAAAGACCGCCATGCCCGAATTCTTTACGAGGGACGCGGCCACGTCGTCCTGAGTGCTCAGGGGGTTGGAGGCGCAAAGGGTAAGCTCTGCCCCGCCTGCCTTAAGGGTTTCCATCAAGCTTGCGGTCTCTGTGGTTACGTGAAGGCACGCGGCAATCTTTATGCCTTTAAGTGGTTTTTCTTTTTTGAATCTTTCGGTAATAGTCTTCAATACCGGCATCTCGTGCGCGGCCCATTCTATGCGCAGCTTTCCCTTGCCTGCAAGACCCATATCTTTTACATCATGCTTTGCCATCTATCCTCCTATCCCTTCGCCTGTTTTTTAATGGTATCCGCCATATTGGTCTTTTCCCACGTGAATCCGTCTTCGTTCCTTCCGAAATGGCCATAGGCCGCGGTCTGTTTGTATATAGGCTTTCTTAGATCGAGCTTTTCTATGATGCCTTTCGGGGTCATGTCGAAATTTTTCACTATGAGCTTCGATATTTCCTTCTCATCCATCTTTCCTGTTCCGAATGTATCGACAAAAACCGATACAGGATCGGGCACGCCGATGGCATACGCAAGCTGTATCTCGCATCTCGCTGCTATGCCCGCCGCTACTATATTTTTGGCGATATACCTCGCCATGTATGAAGCGGACCTGTCTACCTTTGAAGGGTCTTTGCCTGAAAAGCATCCGCCGCCGTGGCTTCCGACGCCGCCGTAAGTATCGACGATAATTTTTCTTCCGGTCAATCCGGTGTCGCCCTGAGGCCCGCCGATAACGAACCTTCCTGTAGGATTTATATGATAAACGATTGTTTCTTCATCGAGGAGTTCAGGAGGGATTACCGGCTTTATGACCTTTTCTATTATATCTTCCCTCATCTCCTTTAATGTTATGTCCGGGCTGTGCTGAGAAGATATAACGACTGTGCGGACCTTATGCGGCTTGCCGTCTTTATACTCAATGGACACCTGAGATTTCCCGTCGGGACGGAGATATCCTAGCACGTCTTTCTTCCTTGCCTCGGTCAGTTTCCTTGTGAGTTTATGCGCGAGCATAATAGTCATCGGCATCAATTCAGGGGTTTCATCACATGCAAAGCCGAACATCAGGCCCTGATCTCCGGCGCCTCCGACATCGACGCCCATTGATATGTCCATAGACTGTTTATCTATGGATGTAATTACCGCGCATGTCTCGTAATCGAATCCGTATTTTGCCCTTGTATAGCCTATCTCCTTTATGGTTTCCCTTACTATGTCCGGGATATGGACGTAACAGCTTGTTGTTATCTCTCCGGCAACAAAAGCCATTCCTGTTGTAACGAGACATTCGCAGGCAACCCTTGCTACAGGGTCCTGTGCTAAAATCGCGTCCAGCACAGCGTCCGATATCTGGTCCGCTATCTTGTCGGGATGCCCTTCAGTAACAGACTCGGAAGTAAATAGAAAATCCTTTCCGTTTGTTATGCTTGCCATAACTCACCTCCAAATTATTTAATCAACTCTTCAGCTATTTGAACGGCATTAAGTGCAGCGCCTTTTCTCAGGTTGTCCGACACGACCCACAAGTTTATGCCGTTATCTATCGATTCGTCCTCTCTTATCCTTCCCACATAAACAGGGTCTTTACCCGCGACATCTATCGGAAGGGGATATATACTCTTTTCCGGCGCATCAAATACGACAATGCCGGAAGCTTTTGCAAGAAGAGAGCGCACCTCATTGGATGTTATCTTCTTTTCGGTCTCTATATTTACGGACTCGGAATGACCCCTGAATACCGGAACTCTCACGGTAGTTGCAGTAACTCTTATCGAATCGTCGCCCATTATCTTCCTGGTCTCGTGGACCATCTTCATCTCTTCCTTTGTGTACCCGTTTTCAAGGAATTTATCTATGTGCGGCAGCACATTGAACGCTATCTGGTGCGGATAAACGTTTTTCTGTATCTCCTTGAAGCTAAGCATATCGGTTGTCTGCTGCAAAAGCTCATCCATAGCCTTTTTGCCTGTTCCTGATACTGCCTGAAAAGTGGTAACTACAACCCTCTTTATCTTTGCCGCATCATGTATCGGGTTCAACGCCACGACCATCTGGATCGTAGAACAGTTCGGATTAGCGATAATTCCCTTGTGCCACTTCAGATCATGGGCGTTAACCTCCGGCACAACAAGAGGGACTTCCGGATCCATCCTCCACTGGCTCGAGTTGTCAACGACAACGCATCCCGATTTTGCCGCGATAGGAGCCCATATCTTCGACCTCTCGGCTCCTGCGGAGAAAAGCGCTATATCTATTCCTTTGAATGAATCTTCATTAAGAGTTTCGACCGGCATCTCGCTTCCTTTAAACTGGAGGGTCTTGCCCTCCGAACGCTCGGAGGCAAAAAGCCTCAACTTTTCGACCGGAAAGTTCCTTTCTTCCAGAACAGCTATCATCTCATTGCCGACAGCGCCTGTAGCGCCTACAACAGCGACAATGTATTTCTCTTTTTTCTTTAACATCTCTCTTACTCCTTTATACCAGCAATATATCGGGCTGTCATATCCCCTATTTCCGTTGTCTTATATCCCATCTTGCCTGCAGCCTGGCTCTTCATCTTCTTCATTACCTCGATCATGGCGGTTTCTATCGCCTGCGAGGCTTTTGTCTCGCCGAGAGTGTCGAGCATCATCATTGCGGCGCCTATGGCAGCCATGGGGTTGATAATATTCTGTCCCTTGTATTTGGGAGCGCTTCCTCCCATAGGCTCAAACATCGAAACGCCTTCCGGATTTATGTTTCCTCCGGAAGCCACTCCGAGCCCGCCCTGTATCATCGCGCCCAGGTCAGTGATAATATCTCCGAAGAGATTTTCCGTAACCGCGACGTCGAACCATTCCGGATTCTTCACGAACCACATATTCGCTGCATCAACATGGTTGTAGTCGCGCTTGAGTTCCGGATACTGCTTCGAGCCCATTTCTTCAAATGCGCGGTACCAGAGGTCGCCGGCATGAGTAAGCACATTCCGCTTGTGAATGAGCGTTATCGGCTTTTCAGCATATTTAGGATTCATGGCGTTGCGCTTTTTTTTCAGCTCAAACGCATACTTCAGGCAGCGATCAACCGTGCGCCGGTCGTAAATCATAAGTTGTGTAGCTATCTCATCAGGCGTGCCTACGCGTGTCGCACCGCCGTGCCCCGTGTAAATGCCGCCTGTGTTTTCGCGAATAACCACGAAATCTATATGCTCCGGCCATTTATCCTTGAGAGGGGTCTCCACATTCGGATATAGTTTTACCGGCCTGAGATTTATATACTGATCCAGCGCAAAGCGTATCTTAAGGAGAATGCCTGTTTCGAGTATGCCCGGCTTTACATCAGGATGCCCGATGGCTCCGAGATAAATAGTATCAAACTTTCTTAATTCGTCGATGGCGCTGTCCGGAAGCGTTTCGCCTGTCTTTAAATAGCGCTCGCCTCCGAAGTCAAGGGTCGTATATTCGAGTTTAAACCCGAATTTTGAAGACGCTGCATTAAGGGCTTTTATTCCCTCGGCTATTACCTCGGGCCCTGTGCCGTCGCCGGGTATAACAGCAATATTATATGTTTTGCTCATGCAGCGGCTCCCTTTATCTTCTTTTTTGTCCATTCGATAAGCCCTCCGGCAGCTATCAGCTCCTGCATGAACGGAGGGATAGGCTTGGCCGCGTATTGCTCACCTGTAGAAAGATTTTTTATAACTCCGCTGTCTGCGTCTATCTCCACCGTCGCGCCTTCCTTGATCTTTTCTGACGCCTCTTCGGATTCGAATATGGGAAGTCCTATATTGAAGGAATTGCGATAAAAAATCCTCGCGAAGCTCTTTGCTATGACCGCCTGAATGCCTGCCTCTTTTATTGCAATGGGGGCATGCTCCCTCGATGAGCCGCAGCCGAAATTTTTGCCCGCGACAATCAGGTCTCCGGCCTTTACTTTATTCGGAAACTCCTTATCCGCATCCTCCATAACATGTTTTGCCAGTTCCTTCGGATCGGATGTGTTAAGGTATCTCGCGGGTATGATCGCGTCCGTATCTATGTCGTCCCCGAATCTCCAGGCATTGCCTTTAAGCAGCATAAGAGACCTCCGAATTTCTTTTTAAGCGAATATTATAAGCTTTTTATTATAATAATTTCCATGGAAAAAGTAATCATCCTCCTCGGTCCCACAGGGGTCGGAAAGACAGCGGCATCCATACTTCTCGCTAAGCGCTTAAATACGGAAATCATAAGCTCGGACTCGATGCAGATATATAAACATATGGATATAGGAACGGCAAAGCCGACCATTGAGGAAAGGGAAACCGTAAAACACCATATGATAGATATTGTCGAGCCGTGGGAGACATATAGCACAGGGGAATATATAAAAGCTGTCCGGCCGATAATAGAAAGCCTCCATGAGCAAAAGAAGATTCCGGTAATCGTCGGAGGAACAGGGCTTTACATAAAGGCGATGACAAGGGGCATTTTCAGCGGCCCTTCTGCCGACTGGGATTTAAGAAACGAACTCCTCGAAAAAGAGAAAGAGTCTCCCGGATATTTACATGAATACCTGAAATCTCTCGATCCAAAAGCGGCATCAAAGATAATGCCTGCCGACACGAGAAGGATTGTAAGGGCATTGGAAGTCTGCCTGAAAAGCGATATGGCGATGTCGGAAATTCATAAGACATTAACAATCCCCCTGCCCTACGAATTCGTCAAAATAGGAATCACGCGGGACAGAAAAGAGCTTTACAGGATAATCGAACAAAGGGTGGATAAGATGATAGAAGACGGGCTTATTGATGAAGTCAAAAATGTAATACAAATGATTAAGGAAAATGGCTATAGGCAAGAGGCTATAGGCCATAAGGAGGACGAGTCTTTACCTATTGCCCATCGCCTATCGCCCATCGCCTATTCATCCATGCAGGCAATCGGCTATAAGGAAATAGCTATGCATCTGAACGGTGAGATCAGCCTTGACGAAGCAATCGCGCTTGTGAAAAAGCGCTCAAGGAATTACGCAAAGAGGCAGTTCACATGGTTTAAAAAAGAAGAAGAAATTCAATGGATTGATGCGACAGGAATTTATGAGCCGGATGAAATATTCAAGAAGGTGATACAATTTATTCATGCCTGAGTTAAGGATTGGCTGCAGCGGATTTAATTATCGGGATTGGAAGGATAACTTCTATCCTCCCGATCTGCCGCAAAGAAAATGGTTTGAATATTATTGCACAGTCTTTAACACAGTCGAATTAAACGTCACATTTTACAGGCTTCCGCTCGCAAAGACCTTCGACAAATGGCATAATGAAACACCCGATGACTTCGCGTTTTCGCTAAAGGGAAGCAGATTTATAACGCATATAAAAAGGCTTATCGAACCCGAGAAGCCTTTGGAATTATTCTTTGAAAGGGCCTTGCGTTTAAAGGAAAAGCTCAAAGTCGTCCTCTGGCAATTCTCTCCCGGATTTAAGGCTGATATCGAGAGATTAACATACTTCCTGAAACTGCTCAAAAAATATCCTGCAAGAAATACCCTCGAATTCAGGCACGAAAGTTGGATAATAAAAGAAGTCGTTGATTTATGCAAAGAACACGGCGTGAGCCTCTGCATGGCTGATTGGCCTGAGTTTATTGATGACCTACCTGTAACTTCCGATTTCATCTACATAAGGAGGCACGGCAAAGAAGGGAGCTATGCCACTTGTTATTCAAAGGCCGAACTTAAGAAAGATGCAAACCGGATAAAAAATTATTTAAAAGATAGAAAGGATGTTTTCATTTATTTCAATAACGATTATCACGGTTATGCTCCGAGGAACGCGGGGAAATTGAGAAAGATGGTGCGATGAAGAATAAAGTTATAAGAAAAATAATTTGTGTTTGGCTGTTCTCCAAGCACTTCCAACAAATATCGGAAGAGCAGAAATAAAATAGTCACGCCTGCAAAGAATGCCGTTCTTCTTCCCTGTTGCCAACTCCTTTTCATACGGGCAACCTCCACCACACATCGGCAAGAAAGCACATCTGCCTTCTATGCATCCTTTCAAATCCCTCACCCGCCGACTAAGAGCTAACGATTGACCGGAATGGTCGGATCCTCCTCTCACATTTCCGAGTGAAAAAGAATCCATACCAAAGGCGCTGATACAACTCCGTAACGAGCCGTCCGGCTCCAATAAATAACTGGACCCCCTGAAGGCCATGCACGGTGTATTAAATACGGCCGATAGGTCAACTTCAATATTGCGCTCTTCGGCTAATCGACAGATCAAATCGAAAGATTCTGCAAGACGCGGATCATTACTGCCGAACTCCTCCTTCAGATTTATCATTTCTACACCGTAAGGTCGATATCTTACAATGGGTTCCGGTTTTATTCTAAAATTCTTTTCTTTTCGCGCAGAAATACGAGACAAATCATCCATAAACATAGGAATTGACTTAACCGTCTCCGGTGTAAAATTCAATTTAATTGTCAATTCTGAAAGTTCCGCTAACATGGGTAAGCGTGATAATGTTTCATGGTAAACATCGGTAACTTTATGGCTCTTACGGCGTGCATTAGTAACCGAGGCATCTCCATCAAAGCTAACTTGCACCTGAGTCACGCCCAATTTGCATAACTGCTTAAACAAAGAACTATTACCAATTAATGCATTAGTGGTCAACAATATTGCACCTTTGCAAATATCATGCTTCTCACGGATATTCGCAAGCCCATTCAATAGGCTCATCAATCGATCAGGAGCAAGGAGAGGTTCTCCGCCGAAAATTATTACGTCCAAATCGGAAAATCGTTTTTTTGCAAATTGCTTTTCTAACCAGCGAAGAGAAAGGTCAAGCGTTTCCGCTGACATAATAGACCTTCTTGTTCGATTTTCAAAACAGTAGGAACACTTGAGATCGCAACTCGTAGCAACAGTAAATATAAGATACATTCGCCGACTATGCGTGACCAGAGTATTAACAATCGACATGGCTTCGTCCTCATGGGTGCTGTCGACCAGAAACCCTAATTGTGCAAGCCGACGACGCTGGTCAAAATTAAAGTCCATAACATTAGTTAAGCCGCCTGGGACGCAAACCATATTGCCTGTAAAGGCATTAAAAAGAACTGATTCACCGCTGACATCGATGCGATGATTAAATAAACTATCACGCTGTTTTTGCTTTCCAGCCATCTTGAATGAAGGCTGCCGGCTATGCCGGCGGCCTTCTCCTCCCAATTATTTCCTCTTAATTATTTCTGCTGCCTTACATGCTTCAAGCCAGCTTGCTTTGACTTTCGGGGCTGTTCCCCTCAAACTGTGAAGTAAAGTCTGAATAGCAAATGCTTCATCTGCCGTTACCTCAAACACTTCCTTTGTTTTACCTACTTTGTCTTCCATCGTAAGTGTTACGCGCGGCTTTGGTCTTGACACTTTTTTGACTGCCATTTCTGAACCTCCTTTTTATCCCATATTTTTATAAATTAGACATTACTTGGGATTTGTAATAATGCCTAACATCCATTATACGAACTTCCAGTTTTCCATTTATGGTTAAACTATAGCACATCTGAAGCAATCTTCAAAGTGGAAATACCATAAAAATCAACCGATATCCGTTTGCTCGAAAATAGAGATAAACTTTCCTGTTTTCTCTCTCAATAATTCCCCTCTTATGGAGGGATTAGAGGCGCATTTAAGGGGACTAAGATTTCTTGGTATGATATAGTATTTTATGGCATTGAACATCTCCAATACGCCTAAAAAACCCGGAGTCTACATTTTCAAAGGCCCCAAGGAAAGGGTTCTTTATGTAGGCAAGGCCAAAAACCTCAGAAACCGCCTGAGGAGCTATTTCCAGGAGTCCGCGAATCTCGACCAGCGCAAGGCCGCGATGGTCAGGCAGGTCAAGGATTTCTCATTTATCGTTACAGGCAATGAGCTTGAGGCATTGATACTCGAAGCGAATCTCATAAAGCAATACAAGCCCAAATTCAACATCATTTTACGCGACGACAAGAACTATCCGTATATAAAAATAACGACTGCCGAGGAATGGCCGAGGATAGAGGTTGTGAGAAGGATAAAGAACGACGGTAATCTGTATTTCGGGCCTTATGTTCCTTCACAGGCGATGTGGGAGGCCCTCGCGTTCATAAGAAGAAACTTTCTTATAAGGACCTGCGGATACAATCTGGATAAACCGATGAGGCCGTGCGTCCAGTATCAGATGAAGCGATGCCCTGCCCCATGCGCCGGGCTTATAAGCAGAAAAGAGTATATGAAGATCATCGCCGAGGTGATACTTTTCCTTAAAGGCGAGAAAAGGGAATTAATCGCTAAACTTGAAGAGACCATGCAGAGGCTTTCCGATGAGATGAAGTTTGAGGAGGCCGCAAAAATAAGGGACAGGATATTCAGGCTCCAACAGGCATTTGAATCACAAAAAATCATCGCCCCTGAGCTTGGAGACATTGATGTTATCGGTTTTTACAGGGAAGACAATAATATAGCGTTCAATATCCTTTTTGTACGAAGCGGAGTATTGATAGGCGCAAAGGATTTCTTCCTGGATAAGATCATCGCGTCTGACGAATCGGAGATAATGCATAGTTTTATAGAGATATTCTACGCGAAAGAGATAATCCCCCCCGAAATAATTTTGGTGAATGCAATGCCAGAAGACGCAAAGGCATTGAAGAAATGGCTTAAAGACAGGCGCGGAGCAAGGATTGCTATAGAAACGCCTAAAGACGGGAAAAAATTTGAACTGCTTAATATGGCGAATGAAAACGCGCGGCTTCATTTCCATCAGAAAAACAAAACTGCGAAGGACGACAGCTTGCCTTTAATAAAAGACAAGCTGCATTTGAAGAAAATTCCTAAATCCATCGGTGCATTTGATGTATCCACGATTCAGGGCAGCGAATCAGTTGGCGCGTTTATTTATTGGGAGGCCGATGGCTTTAACAAAGACATGTACAGGCATTTAAAGATAAAGGGCGTACAGGGAGTTGATGATTACGCCATGATGCATGAGATTGTAGGCCGGGTGTTGAGCAAAGAGCATCTCGTGCCTGACCTTGTTGTTATTGATGGCGGCAAGGGACAGCTCGATGTTGCAAAAAAAGTGTTGGATGATTTGGGCATAGATACTGAACTCATAAGCATCGCAAAAAAGCCGGACAGGGCGTTTCTTTTAACTGATGCGATTATTGACCTTGAGGACAGGAGCAAAGAATCTCTGCTTTTGAAAAAGATACGGGACGAGGTTCACAGGTTCGCTATTTCATTTCATAGAAAACTGCGTGACAAGAGACTTATGGAATCTCCTCTTGAAAAAATTCCCGGCATCGGCAAAAAGAGAAGGCTCGAACTCCTGCGCCATTTCGGGAGTATCGAAAATATACGCAAGGCAACGGTTGATGAGATAGCGAAAATTAAGGGGTTTAATAAGAAAGTGGCGGAAAAAATCGTGGAGGGGGTGAGAAAAAGCTAAAATATTCCGCTTACAGAATATTCTCTAATTGCTGTGCTCCGTGAGAGATTGCAACAATCTCAATAATCTCATCCTTAATACGATAGACAATTCTATAATTCTCATAAATCTTCTCTCTCAAATTAGCATCACTATATTCCGGAACAATGCGCCCTGCTTTTGGAAAATGAGGAAGGGTTTTAACAATCGAGACAATTTTCTTGGCGAAGAGAGCAGCGTAATATCTTGAATCTTTTGCTATGTAATCACATATTTCTTCAAAATGCGAAGCAGCCTTTGGAGACCATTTTACGCTGTAAGCCATTTGGACATCCGCTTTTCAATTTCTTCGTGTGGAATTCCCTTGCCCTCATCTAATTCCTTTAGCCCTGCATCAACTTGCAGCCTGAAATACAACTCAGCCATAATATCATCAATCGAGACCTCTTCGGGTAGCGATTGAATCATCTGAATAACCTGTTGTTTTACGCCTGCCATCTGAATGTCACCTCCTCTGCATCCTTTTAACTCATTATAAAACATTTCTCAATAAAGGGACATAATTTTGTTTACCGCTTTCAGCGCAAGCGGATCCCTCAGTTTGCGGAAGTGTTATGCTGATTTTGATTTATTTTCGTATAATACATTTAGAGTTTCTTCATTAACTATTGTCTTTTTATTCCACAAGTCATTCCTCATAGAAACGACAGTCTTTATATATGTAGCGTGACTTGGCGATCGAATAAATTCAACCAATGATTTTATTACCTCATCATCTGCAAATAGAACACTATGCAATATTTCAGTCTTTACCTCTTCTCTGAAGTCATCCACTGATTTTAAATCAGGTCTGAATGCTTGTGCCTTTGACAAACCCCGCTCAGGATTAAGGATTGTAAGCATTTGAATCAAGATAGCACCGTATCTCTGCCGTTTCAGATTGTGAATATCCTCGCTAATCTCTTTTTGGCGTTGAAAACGAGATTGAAAATATGCGCCGAGGATACCGCCAATTCCAATGGCTGTCAGCAAAGAAATAATAATTTGAAGTGTCGGCGTCATTTTATCTCCCTTCACGACATAGTATTTTCGCCTAACTTATTCGTATCCGCAATTATTACTCCGTCCCCCGTTTGAACAGAATCTTACCACTTCCTCTTTTTGCTGTCAAATCAGCGCCCTCCCGTATCCCTCCCGCAGCCATAGAAAAATCGGGAGTTTTGAGATAGAATAAGACAAACAAATATTAAGGAGAAACGATGAACATTTACATTTCCGGTTCGATGGCTTATGACAGGATAATGGACTTTCCGGGTAAGTTCTCCGACCACATCCTGCCTGACAAGATCCACATCCTGAATGTCTGCTTTACTGTTAACGGCATGATAGAGAAATTCGGCGGCACTGCCGGAAACATCGCCTATTCCCTGCGGCTTCTTAATGAAAGGCCTACAATACTCTCGGCCATCGGCAAGGACTATAATGAATATTTCAAGTGGCTTGAGAAGAACGATATCCCGACGAACGGAATAAAGATCATAGAAAATGAATTCACTGCCGGCGCGTACATAACAACCGACAAGGCAGATAACCAGATAACAGGATTCAATCCAGGAGCAATGAAATACCCTTCGGGATATGAGTTCAAAGAGGCGAATCCCGAAAAATCTATCGCCCTTCTTGGGCCCGGAAACCTTCAGGACATGATGGAATACGCGAAGGCATATAAACAAAAAGGCATCCCATATATCTGCGATCCGGGGCAGTCCCTCACCGCGTGGAAGCCTGAGGATCTGAGAGAATGGATTGACGGCTCGTATATGCTTATCACAAATGACTATGAGCTTGAGCTTGTTATGAAGATGACAGGGATAGACAAAAATGGCCTGTTTGGAATGACAAAAACAATTATCACCACTCTCGGAGAAAAGGGCTCTGTTATAAGCACTCCTAAATGCGATGTTCAAATACCTGTGGCAAAGATTTCAGGGATTCTTGATCCCACAGGCGCGGGAGACGCATACAGGGCAGGTCTGCTCAAAGGGCTTGTCAACAACAAGAACATGGAGACCTCCGCAAAGATGGGAGCGGTGGCTTCGGCGTATGCGATTGAAAAATACGGCACACAGGAGCATTGCTTTACTTACAATGAATTCGCGGAAAGGTACAGGAGCAATTTCGGAGATATGTAAGTGCTCAATGAAGACGCGATAAAGGCATATCTTTTAAAAAAATTCAAAGATGCCGTTCGCATCGACATCACAAAGCTCGGCGCGGGTGTTCACGGCGCCGGCTTCCTGATCGAAATACAGACGCCTGAAGGAATTAAGACCTATGTTATAAAAGGCCTTTTCCCGGAAGGCCTCGGACACGATTATCCTTCTGACAGGGCTCAAGTCTTTTTACTCGACCTCGAAACATATGAAGGACTTCCTAAACACGCGAAGGCGGTAGATGTGCTTTCAGAGATGCCTGACGGCTCGATAAAATCAATCGGCGGAGGCAAGGAATATTACCTTTTGATGGAAAGGGTCGAGGGAAGGGATTATTTCAATGACCTGCGGGAGTTCTCACGCAAAGAAAGGCTCGACAACAAAGACAAAGAAAAGATAAAGGCAATGACATCTTATCTCGCGGAAATCCATTCAATAAAAAAAGATTCGCGGGCATTATACTGGAGAAAACTGAGGGACAATATCGGTCACGGCGAGTGCTTGATGGGAGTTTTTGATACATACCCCGACGGAGTATTGAGCTATGAGCAAATAGCCGAGATAGAAAAGCTCTGCGTTGACTGGAGGGCAAGGCTCAAGCCTAAAACGCATAGGCTGGCTCAGATACACGGAGACTTTCATCCCGGAAATATATGGTTTAAAGATAATGCGGATTTTGTTCTGCTCGATAGGAGCAGAGGGCCTTTTGGAGAGCCCGCGGACGACATTACTGCCCTTACGATAAATTATATCTTTTTCTCGATAATGTATCACGGAGAGGTGAAAGGCGCGTATCTTGAAGGATTTAATCTCTTTTTTGATGAGTATGCCGTCAAAACGAATGACAATGAATTATTAGAGGTGGTCGCTCCATTCTTTGCCTTCAGGGGAGCGGTTGTTGCCAATCCCGTGTTTTATCCGGAGCTTACGATCGAGGCTCGAAAAAAGATATTCGGGTTTGTTAAAAATGTCCTTTCAGCTGATAAGTTTGAAACAAAAGATATCAGCTGTTATACAAAGATTTAGGATTGGCCGGGCCTACTTTTATGTAATTCTCCCATACCGAAAATAACTCGCTCGTCGCCTTGATGTCTCCGGCGCAATACCGGGCTATGTCTACATAGCGTTTTGATTTAAAGAGGTCTTTTACTTCCGAGCCGGTTATTTTTTCTCCTGATTCATTTGCGGCCTTCGGACTCTTTATGCCGAAGGTCTTGCACCACATGTCGAGGCTGAATCTCCTTTTAGACGCTCCGTAAAAAGAGAGCTGATCCATAAGGTCTATATGCGCGCCGTTGTATCTGTTGGGCATCAAATCCCTTGCGGGCTTTATTTTGTTTACTGCCGAGCGTATCATAATGAACGGGCAGTCGAATGTCCTGCCGTTGAATGTAACGAACTGGTCGTAGGTCTTTATTGCGTTCCAGAATTTTTCGAGTATCTCTTTTTCAGTCCCGCACTCAAACCTGATGCCTTCCTCTTCGAACGGCAGCAGCAAATCGCCGGGAGTCTGGAAATAGACAGCGCCTTTGTTGGAATCAGGGTTTAACATGCCTATGGCGACAATCTCGCCGGTAAGAGGATAAAAGGCAAGGCTTTCTTTTACCTGCGTCTTCTCCTCTTCGGTTTCAGCCCACTTAAGCAAATATTCCTGAGTGGACGGCTCAAGAGAGTCGAAATCCGCGCCCACAGTCTCTATATCGAAGACGACCCGGCTCATGCGGCCTTTTTCATCTTCTCAAAGACCTTCCATGTCTTAAGCGTGTCTATCGCCCTTTGAAGCTGCAGGTCGTCCTTATCTTCGACTTCCGAGGGGACTGTTTCTTTTTCTTCAGGGCCCTCTTTCTGCTGCTCGTTTTTCAGATGCCTGTCGAGGTCTTTCTCCCTGACAACGACATGCTCTTTCCCGTTCTTCGATTCGAGCTTGACCACTATGTCCGGAGTTATGCCAACGCCCTGAATGCTTATGCCTTTGGGAGTGTAATATTTAGCCGTTGTAAGGCGCAGTCCTGATCCGTCAGCAAGGGGAATAAGACTCTGAACCGAGCCCTTTCCGAAGGTCTGGACGCCGATGATTATCGCCCTGTTCCAATCTTTCAGCGCTCCTGCTACGATCTCTGACGCGCTTGCGCTTCCCTGATTGACGAGGACGACCATCGGGATTTCTGCGTAATATTTTGTCTCACCTTCTGTATAATACTCTGTCTTTTCTCCGTTCCTGCTTTTGATATAGACCACAAGTTTCTTTGGCGGCAAAAATTGCTCTGAAACCTCGACCGCGCTGTTCAGGAGGCCTCCGGGGTTATTCCTCATATCGAGGATCAGCGAGGTTATGCCTTCCTTTTTCAGCTTCTCCAACGCGGAAGTGAGGTCATTGGATGTTGATTCCTGGAATTGCGTAAGCCTTATATATCCGATGCCGTCTCCGAGAGTCTTGGACTTCACGCTCTTTATGCGTATGATATCCCTTACGATAGTAAAATCTTTCGGCTCCTTCCATCCTTCCCTGAAAATGAGCAATGTAATGGCTGTGCCTTTCGGCCCTCTCATCTTAGAGACGGCATCCGTAAGCGCCATATTCTTTGTGGATTCGCCTGAAATCTTAAGTATTTTATCTCCGGCCTTAATCCCTATCCTGTATGCAGGGGTGTCTTCAATGGGCGCGATGACCGTAATCAGGCCGTCCTTTACACCTATCTGTATGCCGAGCCCTCCGAATTCCCCTTTTGTTTCGACCTGAAGTTCCTTGAACGCATCGGGCGTCATATAACCGGAATGGGGGTCAAGGGATTGCAGCATACCTTTAATGGCGCCGGTAACGAGGTCTTTTGTCTTGACTTCATCCACATAGCTTTTCTTTATGAAGGTAAGGACTTCGGTGAAAGTCCTGAGTTCTTCGTATCCGTTTTGCGCGCTTACTGTTTCTACCGCCCACCGCCCTATTACAGCGCCGAATAAGGCAAGGGAAAAGATTACCGTTACAATCAGCCATTTTTTCTTTAAAAACATTTGTTATCCTCCGTCTATCTCTTCAGCCACTGTTGGGGATCGAGGGGTTTGCCCTTATACCTGAGTTCGAAATACAGGCCGCTCGTTCCGAGCGCGGCTGATTCCCCCACCTCTCCGATGGCAGTATGTCCTTTTATTATAGCTCCATTTTTCAAAAAAATCCTTGAGAGATTTCCGTAAAGTGTGTGGTAGCTCCCTCCGTGGCTCACTATAACCAATTGCCCGTAACCTTTAAAGTCATCCGCAAATACGATCTTGCCTTCATGCACCGACTTTACGTCTGCGCCGGCAGAGGCCTTTATATGAATGCCGCTTCTGAAAACAGGGAGGTTAAAAAGAGGGTCAACCTGCGTGCCGTAGGGGATAGCTATGCTGCCGCTTACAGGCCAGAAGAGCTTTCCTTTTAATTTGCCGAAACCGCTGTCATCATCCGGCCCGTCTTCTTTCGCTCCTGGCTTCGAAGGCGGCCTTTTTTTCCTCAACTCCCTTTCCCGTTTTTCCGACTCCTGTATTATCCTGAGCAGCCTGTTTGACGCCTCCTGCGTTTCCTTTATCATTTTTTCATAGGTCTTCTTTTCTTTCCTCACGCTGACTAAAAGCGTTTCCTTCTCGGCCTTTTTTTCTTTGAGAGATCCTTCGAGTTTAGATAATTTCTTCTCCTCGACTTTTAAATCTGCGAATAACTTCTTAAACCTTTTCTCTTTATCCGTCAGCAGAAGAAGGCGCTCTTTATACTTTTTTATGAGACCGTAATCATGGTTCGAAATGCTCTTCAGATACTGTATGGTCCTTATCGCATCCGGAATGCTTTCGCCGCTTATAAGTATAAGGAGGACATCGTTATTAAGATTCAACTGCTGCATTATCCGCAGCCTTTTTTTGAGATGTTCCCTTTGAGATTGAAGAAGCGCGCTGTCCGTCTTTATATCTTCCTGCAAAACCGCTATCTCATGCTGTATATTTCTGATCTTCTTCCTCTGGGACGTTAACTGGCTTTCTATTTCATTGAGTTCCGCCGCCGTTTTCCTTAATTCGCCGAGGACGGACTTTTCGACCTTCTTGGTTGATTCGAGCTTCTTTTTTTGGGTGCGCAGGTCTTTCTGTATTTGCTTATATTCGTCATGCGGGCTCTGGGCGGAAACATCAGTGAACAGTAAGCAGTGAACAGCGAATGCTAAACACAAAAGAATGGAGTAATGGAATAATGGAGTGCTGCGAAAGTTATTATATTTCAAAAGTCCAGCCACTTAAAATCTCCGACACTCCGGTTTTCTTTTTCATACATCAGAGCTTCAGCCTCCCGATGGCTATGAGGGAGCCTATAATGCCGAATATAATTCCGATTAGAGGCAGCACGACTAAAATTTCAAAGGGGAACAATAAGGTCTTAAGCATCGGAATAACCATGCTTAACCTGTATGTTACGGCAAAGTAAAAGAGGAGGGCGCCGATTATCCCGATGAGTCCTCCGAAAAAACCGATAGAGCCTCCCTCTATCAGGAACGGCATCCTCAGGAATCCCTTTGTCGCCCCGAGGAGCTTTATAATCTCTATCTCCTGCTTTCTCCTGTAGAATAGGATTTTCACGGTGCTGTATGTTACAAAGACCACGCCGGAAGATATGGTCAAAAAGATTATGACGCTCATGTTTTGCATTGACCTTCTTAAGAGATGTATGGCATCCGCGATTTTTTCTCCGTAATAGACCTCATCTATTCCCTCTATCTTCTTTATCTCCCCGGCGACATGTTTTGCCGAGGAGGGTGTTACAAAATCCTTTTTAAGCTTTATTTCGATGGACGATGAAAGCGGATTTTCTGTAAGGCCTTCGAGTATATAGCCCGTGTCCTTGAGCGTATGCTGCAGTTCCTTAAGGGCGTCTTCCTTTGAAATATATTTCAGCCCCGCAATGTCGGCACGCCTTTTTATGGTATCGATAATCACCTGCGTGTCCTCGCTTGAGAGGCCGTCTTTCAGATACGACACTATCGAAAACCTTTCCGGAAGGCTGTTTGCGATAATCTCTACATTGTAAAGGAAAAAGGCGGTGAGGGTTATTATCAAAAGGCTCGAGGCGACTGTGAGAATGGACAGCAGGTTAATCCATTTTTCCCTGCAGAGGCTTTTGAACGCCGATTTAAATGAGTAAGAAAATGTCATTACCCTGCCTCCTCTCCTGCGATGTTTCCGCCGTCCAGTTTCAGCACCCGGTTGCCGCTCCCCTTGAACAACTCCCTGTTATGGGTTGCGATCACTATCGTGGCGCCCTGCGCGTTCAAATCGCGGAACACGCGAATGATGTCTATAGATGTGTTCGGATCAAGATTGCCTGTAGGCTCATCCGCGAGTATGACAAGGGGCTCTGCCGCTATTGCCCGCGCAATAACGACCCTTTGCTGTTCTCCTCCCGAAAGGCTTGTGGGATAACTGTCGCTCAAGTGGCGTATATGGACTTTTTTCAGGGCATTGGAAACGATGTCCCGTATCTCCCTTTCCTTCACCCCGCGAATCCTTAAAGTTAGGGCGACATTATCGAATACCGTGATGCTGTTGATAAGCTTGAAGTCCTGAAAAACTACTCCGACGCTCCGCCTGAGATAAGGTATTTGCGATTCCTTAAGCGAGGCGAGATGAAAGTCTCCTATTACGATATCGCCTTCATCCGGAGATTCGGCTAAATACATGAGCTTGAGAAGCGTGGATTTGCCCGCGCCGCTCGGCCCTGTGATGAATGTTATCTCTCCCTTTTGAACGGTAAATGTTATATTTTTAAGAACGGTCTGATTGTCGTAGTATTTGGAAACATTTTGAAATGTTATCATAATTGTCAGCTATCGGCTGAGGGCTGATTTTATTGTTTTTACAATATCATCCGCCGTTAGCCCGTAAAGCTTCAACAGATCGTCAGGCTTGCCTGAGCCTCCGAAGGTATCCCGCGTGCCTATCCTCTTCACTGCAACCGGATGGTTTTCCGATAAATATTCTGCAACAGCGCCGCCGAGCCCCCCTATCACTGAATGCTCTTCAGCAGTGACGATAAGCTTCGATGCATTAGCCGCTTTCAGCAATGCTTCAGCATCGAGCGGCTTTACCGTAGACATATTGATCACGCCTGCATCTATGCCTTCTTTTAAAAGGGTCTCCCGCGCCTGCAGCGCGGCGGCAACCATTATTCCATCGGCTATAATGTTCGCGTCTTTGCCTAAATGGAATGTGTGCGCCTTTCCTATCTGAAACTTATAATCAGGCGGCATGACAGCCGGAACCTTCGCCCTTCCAAGCCTTACATAAACCGGGCCTTCGTATTCGGCTATCGCATCTATGACCTGCTGCGTCTCAAACCCGTCTGAAGGCACTATTACGACAAGTTCTGGCAGCACGCGCATTAATGCCACGTCTTCCAGAGCCTGATGGGATGCTCCGTCTTCTCCGACGGTGAGACCGCTGTGGGTTGCGACCAGCTTTACATTCAGGTGCGAATAACATACGGTCTGGCGTATCTGCTCCCACGCCCTTCCTGTTTCGAATATCGCGAAAGTGGATGCAAACGGTATCTTCCCGGCAAGGGACAATCCTCCGGCTGTGCCTACCATGTCCTGCTCGGAGATGCCCATGTTAAAAAACCTTTCCGGGAATGCCTTTGCGAATTTTGCCGTCTTTGTAGAACCGGAAAGGTCCGCGTCAAGGACCACTACTTTTTCGTTTCTCTTGCCAAGCTCAACGAGCGTCGCGCCGTAGGCATCTCGTGTCGCAACAGCCTGCCCATAAAAATTTAGAGTTTGGAGTTCTGAGTTAAGAGTTTTAATTCCGGACTCTGGACTCTGGACTCTAAACTCTTGTTTCCTACTTCCCATCTTCGCCCAGCTCCTTTAACGCTTTTTCGAGCTCTTCCTTTGTGGGTGCTAATCCATGATATTCAGCCTTGCCTTCAAAAAAAGAGACTCCCTTGCCTTTTATCGTATTCGCAAGGATTACCGACGGCTTGCCTTTTATCCTTTCGGCCTCGTCAAGAGCGCTTACAATTTCTTCCATATTATGCCCGTCTATTTCGAATATGTGCCAGTTGAATGCCTTCCATTTTGGAGCCACCGGCGTTATCTTCATTACATCCTCGCACCTGCCGTCTATCTGAAGCTCGTTTAAATCAACGATCGCGCATAGATTGTCGAGGGCATAATGACCTGCTGTCATGGCCGCTTCCCATACCTGCCCTTCCTGAATCTCTCCGTCTCCCAGAAGGCAGTAAACCCTTGATGCACTGTCATCAAGCTGCAATCCCAATGCCATGCCGTTTGCTATGGACAATCCCTGTCCGAGAGAGCCTGTGGATACCTCGACTCCCTGCAATAATTTCGATGATGGGTGTCCCTGCAGAGGGCTCCCTGTTTTCCTGAGAGTGCCGAGAAGGGATTTGTCGAAATATCCGGTTAACGCAAGGACTGTATAAAGAAGAGGCGCCGCGTGCCCTTTTGATAATATGAACCTGTCGCGCTCCTCCCATTTCGGATTATCCGGCCTGTGCCGCATTTTATAAAAATAAAGCGCCGTAGCGATATCCGCAGCCGAAAGGGAGCCTCCGGTATGTCCCGAGCCGGACTGAGTAAGCATCTTCAGGATTTCCACCCTTACTATTCTCGCCTGCTCTTTCAGAAAAGCAATATCGCGCGATTGCGTTAAAACAGCCATTAAGCCTCCCAATCAACAAAAAATTAGAATATTATATAACATCCCTGCATAAAAATGTAATTTGCGGATTTGATGCTGCGATTATCTTTTAAAATAAACCTTTATTAAATTTCTTTGCAGGGAAGCTCCCGGCAAAGCGATTGGAAATATCTCGAATTTAACATCGCCGGAAATGTCCTTTATCTCGTCCTCGAATTTTGGACCTTTGTTAAGCACGAAAAACCCGTCTTCCTTTAAAATATGCCCTGCCTTTTTAATCAAATCTCCAACACTGAAAAGCGCCCTCGTAACCGCTATATCAAAAAGCCTGTCTTTAACATCCTCAATTCTCGACTCTATCACTTCAATATTTTGCAGGGAAAGCCGGTTTTTCATATGCCGTAAAAAAGCTGTTTTTTTCCTTGAAGGCTCGATAAGCGCAACTGTAAGTTCAGGCCTGACAATAGCCATCGGGATTCCCGGAAAACCCGCGCCGCTTCCTATGTCGCAAATGCTCAATTGCCCTTCGGGTATGACCTTGAGATACAGAAGTGAATCCAGAAAATGCTTGGTTATTATTTCTTCGTCGTCTTTTAATGCCGTAAGGTTATAGGCGCGGTTCCATTTTTTAAGCTCGTGGAGATAGGTTTCAAATTTGCCGGGAATATCATCTGCGGCTTTTATTCCCAATTCCGAGAAGCCTTTTTTCAGTATTTTCAGTATTTCCATTATTCTTGCTGCTTCCGTTTAGAAAATCTCTCTGCCGCAACCAGTATAATCGACACTGCCGCGGGGGTGACGCCCGGAATTCTGCCTGCCTGGCCTATTGTTTCAGGCTGAATTTCCGAAAGCTTTTCGACTATCTCTTTCGACAACCCTGGAACGGATTTATAATCGAGGGCTGCGGGTATCTTCCTGCTTTCGAGCTTTTTCATTCTCCCGGCCATCTCTATCTGCTTTTGAATATAACCGTCATACTTAGTATTGATTTCCACAAGGCTTTCTATTTCCGGAGTTAAAGAATGTGGCGATGGAGAAGACCGTTTAATGAAATCGTATTTGATCTCAGGCCGCTTCAAAAGTTTATCGAGGGTCGTATCTTCGCTTATTTCGGATGTCCCTATCGACGTAAGCGCTTTGTTGATCTCTTCGGAGGGCTTAACGCGCATTCTTTTAAGGCGCTCAAGCTCATCGGTCAGCAGGCTTCTCTTTTCACGGAACCGGCTGTAAGCCTCCTCTGAAACAAGACCTGCTGCATATCCCTTCTCGGTCAATCTGAAATCAGCGTTGTCATGCCTCAAAAGAAGCCTGTATTCTGCCCTCGATGTAAACATCCTGTACGGCTCGCTTGTTCCTTTAGTAACAAGATCGTCTATCATAACGCCTATATATGCCTCGTCCCTTCCGGGGATAAACGGTTCTTTTCCTTTAATTTTCAGGGCTGCGTTTATCCCGGCCATTAATCCCTGCGCTGCAGCTTCTTCATAGCCGGATGTGCCGTTTATCTGTCCGGCCAGAAAAAGGCCGTCTATGTTTTTGACCTCAAGGCTGTGCCTGAGCTGGGTCGGAAATACAAAGTCATACTCGATGGCGTAGGCAGGCCGCATGATCTCGGCTTTTTCAAGGCCTTCAATGCTCCTTACGAGCTTTATCTGCACATCATAAGGCAGGCTCGTGGATATGCCGTTGGCGTAATACTCCGTAGTTTCGAGGCCTTCGGGCTCAAGAAACACCTGATGCCTTTCCTTTTCGGAAAAACGCACGACCTTATCCTCTATTGACGGGCAATATCTCGGGCCTATCCCTTTGATCCTTCCACCGTAAAGCGGAGACCTGTCGAGGTTTCCTGAAATTATCTCATGCGTCTTTTTGTTTGTGTAGGTTATATAGCACGGCAGTTGGGGGTTTGTTATTTTTTCGGTCGAATAAGAGAATGGAGGAGGAGGGTCATCGCCGTACTGCGGTGTGGTCTTTGAAAAATCTATCGTCCTTGCGTCAAGCCTCGGGGGCGTGCCGGTCTTCAATCTCCCCATCTTCAGCCCTGATTCTTTTAACGAATCCGACAAACCTATCGACGGGAACTCGCCCGCCCTTCCTGCCTGAAAGCTGTCGAACCCTATGTGCATAAGGCCTTTCAAAAAAGTGCCTGTGGTAACAATAACCGCCCGCGCCCCGTAAAAAACTCCTAATGTGGTAACAACGCCTTTAACTTTTCCATCTTCAACCGCTATCTTTTCAACTGTCCCCTGTTTTACGGCAAGATTTCTCTGTTTTTCGATGGTATATCGCATATTGTCCCTGTAAAGGACCCTGTCCGCCTGCGCCCTGAGAGACCATACCGCCGGGCCTTTTGAGAGGTTGAGCATCCTGAACTGAATTCCGGATTTGTCCGTAACCTTTGCCATCTCTCCGCCGAGGGCGTCTATTTCCCGTACGAGATGTCCCTTCGCAAGGCCGCCGATGGCCGGATTGCATGAGAGTTGAGCGATGGTGTCGATATTGAGAGTGAATATACAGGTTTCCAGCCCGAGACGCGCGGCGGCAAGGGCCGCCTCGCAGCCCGCGTGTCCCGCGCCTATTACAATAACGTCAAAGTCTTGCTCTTTATACATTAATCGATTATTATAACATTAATGAATATGCCGGTTTTCGAACATACGATATGCTCCCTGCACAGCATTGTAAATAACGCGGCCGAACCCCTGCAAAAAATTTCCCACCTGATCAAATATGACCCCGGCTTATACTTTTCCCTCCTTCGGGATATAAATTCATCGAGCAAAAGAGGTGAGATAACCTCTATCTCTCAGACAATATCCCTTATCGGAGCAGCCGGGATAGAAAACCACATATTAAAGCAGGATCATTTCCTCGGCGAGGATTATATGCTGCTGTGGAGCTATGCTGCGCTGGCCGGGGAGACTGCATCGCGCATTAACGAAATAGTGGGAATAGCGGATGAAGAGGAGGCGTTTTTCTGCGGCATGATGTCATGCATAGGGATTTTATTGATGGTAAAAAAGCACCCGAGTTATGTTAAGGTCTTGGAACTCTTATTAAAACTCACATTAAGGGATAAAATATTTATAGAAAACAGGCTGTTCAAAACGAACCAAATAGAAGAGCTTAATACGGCATTAACTGCGCCGGAGCTTTACAAAAATCTTACAACCCAACTTAATGAAATATTCGGCGATGAGCGCAAAGGAGGGTTTATTTATCCCTCCATGCTCTCTTCCGCGTATAAGTCCTTTCAATTATTGCAGCTCATGAACATCAGCGAAGTAGCCGCCAGGGCGCTTTTATTTCCATCCCTGACAGAAGCGCAGGAAAAGCTCAGAGAGCTGTCCGTAAGATATTTCAGGATCCCGGAAACGGGAATAGAAGAACTGCTTGCCGACATTGTCGCAAGATTCGAGAGCGTATGTGGAGAATTCAATGTGGGGGAATTGTCGGGAAGCCTCATAGAAAAAGCAGGCAGCTATTCTTCTTTTTCGGGGATTACATTTTTGACAAAGGCAGAGGCGTTAAAGGAATCTCTGAACTCCATATACAGGGCAAATACCGAAGAGAAAAATATTTTTATACACGGCGGACCCGGTGTGGGCAAAAGGCTTCTGGCCATGGCGCTCCATCACCGGCCGGATAATCCCCGGCTGCTAAAGCCGTTTGTTTCGGTTTTCTGCAGCGCCCTCAACCCCGAGACCCTTGAAATAGAACTTTTCGGCGCAAAGGGTGGATTTATGGGGCTTGATGAACATAAGGGCATTCTGGAGCTTGCGCACGAAGGAACTGTCCTTCTCAAGGATATAGATAAAATACCGCTCATTCAGCAGGACAGACTCGCGGAGGTTTTTTGCAAAGACGAGTTCTATAAGGTAGGCGCTATGCAGCCTGCTTTTTTTGACATCCGCTTTATAATGACGTCTCAAAAAAATATTTTTGAAGAAGCAAAAAACGGTATGTTTTCGGAGAAACTTTTGAGGGTTTTAAAACCTTTGAGCATCTATATTCCGCCTTTGAGAGAAAGGCGTGAGGATATAGAGTTTATCGCCGAAGGCATAATCCAAAAGTATGACCTTAATCTGACCGATAAGGCATTGCTTTTAGGACTGCGCGAATATTATGAGAACCACGCGTTTCCGGATAATCTTCACGACCTGAAGAGGCTCTTATTCTACCTGTCTGTCAAGCACCGGCTTGAGTCTTAGATATTCGAACAATCCCACCAAGCTTGCGGTAACATAGGATAAAAACCAGACTAAAGACAGGGCTACCGACATCTCGGGAGAGACTCCGGCCGTGCCCAGAAGGATTACAAATGCCCCTTCCCTCAATCCGATCCCGGATATTGATACGGGAATAAACGAAATAAGAATAATGATAGGAAGAAAAACGACGATATGGAAAAAAGAAATCTCCAGCGAAAGCCCCCATGACAAGAAATAAACAACTCCGATATTTAACCCTTGCAAAATCACCGAATAGATAAACGCCTTAAGAAGCACGTCTCTTTTCCTGCTATAGAGATGGAAGTATTCGTATACCCTGAAAAGGAATTTAATCCTTTCTCCAATCCTGAACTTGAATATGACGATACTGCCCCCTGTAAAGACCACTAAAACGATCGGCATAAGCCATCTTACAGGCGTCCCATCGAGGTAGGCAAATGCGAGGGGGAAGGCAGCCATGCTTATAAAAAGAATGGCAGTAAATCCGATATATCTGTCCATAAACACGGAAGCTATTGCAATACTAAGTTCATGAGTCGGGGAATTACCCTCAACGCCTAAACTCTTTAACTCTTTACTGAGATAATACGCCTTTACTGCGTCTCCTCCGATGATTCCAGGCATATAGGTGTTAAAAAACGAACCTATCATATAGATCGAAAAAAGCTTTGCGGTTTTTATTTTGTGCGGGATAAGCAGGTTCCACCGCACCGATGAGAGCCAAATCATAAACAGATATGCACTGCAGGCCGTTATAAATATAAGCGGATTTAAGCGGCTGACATGGTCGATTATTATCCTGCCGCCTATTTTTGAGATCAGAAAATAAATAAGACCGAAACTTATTAAAAGCTTCCCGATGAGAATGATGTAACGACTAATGCGTAATGTGCCTTTATCTTTATAGCCTGCCTTTGATGCGTCGCTCATCAATCATTACTCATCAGTGTTATTTCCCGGGTCCGAGGATCTTCTTTATGGTGTATATCGGTTTTTTCTGGCTCTCGTGATACACCCTCACGAGCATCTCTCCCAAAAGTCCCATTCCGACAAACTGAACTCCCACTATTATAAGAAGGGCGCCCAGAAGGAGAAGCGGCCTTCCGCCGATATTGACCCCGCTAAAGAGCTTCTCGATAGAGAGATAAAGCGATATGCCGAAGCCGATAATACCGAAAATTATTCCCATGGGACCGAAGAACTGCATCGGCTTTGTGGAAAAACTCTGGAGGAATTTTACGGTTATGAGATCGAGCAAGACTTTTATAGTCCTTGAAATCCCGTATTTCGATTTGCCGCGCAGTCTCGGATGGTGCGTGGTCTCTATTTCCGCTACCCGCACGCCGTACCAGCTTGCAACGGCAGGTATGAACCTGTGCATTTCCCCGTATAATCTCAGATTTTTTACCACGTCCCTTCTGTAAGCCTTTAGGGAGCAGCCGTAATCATGGAGCTTTACCCCTGTAACCTTACTTATAAGCCAGTTGGCTATCATCGAAGGAAGCCTTCTTGTAATAAAGGGGTCTTTCCTCTTTTTCCTCCATCCGCTTACAAGATCGCAATCCTTTATCGCATCTAAAAGCCTCGGTATATCCTTCGGATCGTTCTGGAGGTCTCCGTCTATCGTAATAACAATGTCGCCCCTCGCGAAATCGAAGCCGGCTGCAAAGGCTGCGGTCTGCCCGAAATTCCTTCTGAGGCTTAGCACCAGAACATTGCTGTCTTTTTTTTGTATCTCCTCAAGAAGGCTCAAGGTATTGTCACCGCTGCCGTCGTCCACATAAATTATCTCGTATCCGGTGCCGAGAGCATCGAGGACTGTTTTCAGCCGTTCATGCAGAACCTCTACGTTTTCCTCTTCGTTGTATAATGGAACAACAATAGATACGGTCATCAATTCTCCTAATAAGTTTCAGGCTTAACGGATTTCAGCCCCTTGAAATTATAACAGATAAAAATGGAATATTCCCTTAATAATCGTCCTCTATCGTAAACCCGAAACACCTTCTTCTCGAACCTTTCAAATGCCCCGGCTAATTCTGCAGGCATAGAAATATCTCCTATTGTAACAAAAACAGCGTTAATACTGCGTTCGCCGCCATTGTTCTGTCTAAGCTTTGCCGCGTAGCTGTTCATGTCAGGCCATAAGTCGTATTGATTCATCCTCCTGCCGAGGTTGACGCTGTATGTCCGCGGATTTCCCTTAACATAAAATGCGAGTTCGCTCGAAACCTGATACCTGTCCGAAAAGATAAATGTTTCGCCTTTTCCCGAAATCGAATCATGAATCTTGCCGACCTCGATACCCAGTTCCTTCCAGCCTCTTATTCGTGAAGACGGGTCTAATTTAACAGGCAGTTTTATTATCGAAGGATAATGGCTTATTGTTGTAACAACCAGGGCAAGCAAAATCGCAATTGCTGCAATGACCGTTTGCCCTTTGCCCTTTGCCCTTTGGCCGACCAAATATCTTGCAAACGCGATTATTCCCGTGATATACCCGGTCATTGCCCAGTTAGGCTGCACCTTTCCCTGAATGCTCTTAAGCAAAAAGAATGCGATTACCGGCACAAAGAACCAGAATAAAAATTCAGACTGCGTACCGCTCTCCGATTTCTGAAGCTTGAATATAGCCAGACACATCATAACAAAAAGGATCGGCGTGATTATGCCTATTTGCGAGATCAAAAATTCTATAAATGTTTTTAGCGACAGTTTTATTCCTTCCGAGACATGCGCTTGTCCTGCGGTATGCTTAATTGTTACCCAATCGTGCTGAAAATTCCAGATAATGACCGGACTGAAAACCAAAAGGCTAATAAATAATGCCGCGTAAGGCCGGGATGTTTTTAACAAATGCCTCTTCTCCGAAAATAATAAAAATAAAAACGCAGACGCATAAAAAAACGCCATTGTGTATTTTGTTAAAAGCCCGAGACCGATTGAGGCTCCGAGAAATAACCATAATTTCAATCCTTGACTGCTGACTGCTGACTGCTGATTGCCGACTGCTGTATTATTTACTGCCTTCCAAAAGACATACAGCGATAATATCCAGAAAAATATAAATGGAGAGTCTATGGTAAAAATCACTCCGAACGGCGCAAATAGAGGAATTATCTGAAGCAAAATGGCGGAAATCAAGGCAATCGAATTCCCGTTCGCCTTTTGGCTTTCATCTATTATAGCCTGCCTGTCGGCATACATTTCATTAACGAGCTTAAAGAGATAAACGCTGCTCAATGCCGAAAAGACAACGGCCATTATTCTGATTCCAAACACACTGTCGCCGAATATCGAAGTCCCGATATAAATGAGATACGCGATCATCGGCCCTTTTGAGTAATAGCTCAAGTCGAGCCTTCTCGACCATTCCCAGTAATGCGCCTCGTCAGGACCAAGGTCTAATGGCCCGTGAAGGATGTAATAGATCCTGAAAACGCTTATTACGAACAGAAACGAAAAAAGCAGTGTTGTGTGCGGACTGCTTTTATAACGTATTGAGGCATATTTGTATAACTCGATGACTAAAAATGCCACAGAAATTCCAAGCAGTGCGCCGGCAACAATGTCCGAAGGATAATGGACCCCTACATAAACCCTCGAAAAGGCGATAAGTACTGCGATGATAACCGGATATAATCTTAGCAATGAAGGAACATATCCACGCATAAAATAAAAAAGCGGCAGGGCAAAGGCAAAGGCATTGGAGGCATGATTCGAAGGCAGAGAATAAGACCCTGTGCATCCCACCAATAAATTAACGCTTGCAATCGTATTGCACGGCCTGATTCTTCCAATAATATTTTTTATCTCCGTAGTTGTCCAATCCGTCAATAAAAATGCAGCGAACGAAATAAGAAGAGTCCATAAAGCTATCGATAAAAAATTCCGGCCGTCATTTTTTTCTTTATAGCCTTTATAAAGGATATAAAAAATATAAGGAAGCAGGAGCAGATAACCTCGCGCGGTCAAAAGGGGCATCACCTTATCAAAAAATATATTTGAAAAGCCGTGATTTATCAGAAAGAATATTTGCCTGTCCAGACCGATTAAATCCATAGGTCTTAAATATCCACCTCAACAACAATCCGGATTAAGCCGCTCTATTGTGAAAAAAAAACGTTTCATAGCGCAGCTTAATTTTATAGGTCTTAATGCAACGGGGTCAACCTAACCGCTAAAATGTTTGATGTTTTTGATTCGCTCTCTTCTGTTTTTTCGCCTTTTGCTTCCTTATCTTTTCTCTTTTTATATCGCTACCCGTTTTTATGCCGGAGAGTTTTTCGATCCTTTCCACAAGCTCGCGCCGGGCAAGAAAGCGGTTTATGGACTGGCTCCTGTCCTTCATGCATTTTATTTCTATGCCGGTGGGAATGTGCTTAATATAAACGCAGGTTGCGGTCTTATTCACCTTTTGTCCGCCCTTGCCCGAAGATCGTATGAATTTCTCCTCAATATCCTTTTCGAGGATACCGAGCGCTTCCATCTTATCCCGAAGCCATTTATTCTTCTCTTCGCTTACCGCAAAAGTAATCATCTAAACTTGTGATCTTAACGAAAGCCAACACATTTCCGCTTCATTCTCGAATGGCATCCCGCCATTCTCCGAAGCTACGCCAGCCCGCGTAAACATCCATGTTACGCTTTGGCTGCCGAAGTCGCTCCAATGCATTGGCTTTCGTTATAATAGGGCATTATATCGTTATTGTTTAAAAAATATAGCGCAGGTCTGCTTCAATGACTTTATCCGCAGCACTTTATAATCACATTCTCTTATACCCGTCATCCGCATCGGCGGTATCTGTTTGATAACGCGCCATAGTATCTTTGCTTCGAATAAAAAACAACACTTATAAAGTCATTGAGACAGGCCTGCGCTATATATTATAAAAATCAGTTTTTTATTTCTTCGCAAACGCCGACAATACCTGCATTAATAGAATGGCCGCTATCGCCGTAAATATCGCCGCGACCACTCCGTATCCTACAGGCACCCATGCCGCGTACTTATGCAGCGTTGTCTGAATGGTCACGCCGCCTCCAAGCCCGGCCAAAAGACAAAAAACCGCCGTTATTATTACAGCCTTCCAATTAACCCCGTTATTTTCTGCTGCCATTTTTACCTCCCGTTTTTTAATTTGCGATATTATACCAAAATTGAGCGCTTCTTACATTTGCAAAAAATGCGAATTATGGAAGACAAAGTATTGGAGCGACTTCGGCAGCCCAAGCGTAACATGGATGTTTACGCGGGCTGGCGCAGCTTCGGAGAAAGGCCGGATGCCTTTCGAGAATGAAGCGGAAATGCTTTGTCTTCCATCTTATAACGACGTCTAAGTTAGATATCAATTCATAGCCGCTATCGTAACCCCTGCCCCTCCCTCTTCCTGCCCCCCTTTCCTGAACCTCTTGATAAGAGGATGGCCGGTCAGATATTCCCTGACCGCCTTTGAAAGAATCCCTGTTCCGATGCCGTGAATAATCGTAACTTCCGAAAGCCCAGCCAATGAAGCGTGATTAAGAAAGGGCTCAAGATGCGAGAGAGCCTCATCCACCCTGAATCCAACTATGTTTATAATCGATGGAACATATTCGTCCGGCCTTTCTGATCTTATGGAAACGGATGCGGCTTCTACGGAAACCCCTCTTTTAAAACCAATATCGGATAAAGGGACTTCAATCTCGATATTGCCTGCCCTTACCCGCACACGCCCGTCTTTGCGGTTTATTTTAATTACCCCCGCATCATACCCTATGGACTTTATGAAAACAATATCCCCCTCTTTCAACCCGTCTATCGAGGGCGCGCGTTTATCGCCTTTGTCGTATTCTTTGATCTTTTGGGCAACCGCCTCCTGAACAGCCTCTGCCTTTTTCAAAACCTCTTTCATTTTATCTTTTTCTTTTTTCTTAAGCTCCTCTATCAACGCGTGCATCTGCCTTTTTGTATTAAGAACAATATCGGAGGCGTCTTTATACGCATTCGCAAAAATTTCTTTCTGCCGATTTTCGGTCTCTAAGAGCGTTTCTTTAAGCTGTTGCTCCTTTGTTTTTATTTCCGCCTGCCTTTCTTTGAGGTTCTCAGTCTCGCTCTCATACTGCCTTCTCTTTTCGTTGAGGTCTAATATCAGCGTATCCAGTTCTATTTTTCTCACACCTAAAATGTTTTTTGCAGATTCGATAATTTCTTCCGGCAATCCGTATCTCTTAGCCGTCTCGAACGCGTGCGACTGTCCCGGTTCTCCGACCCTTAGCTTATAAAGCGGCGTGAATGTTTTATCATTGAATTCCATTGATGCATTGAGCATGCCCTCCTCTTTGTGAACAAAACCCTTTATGTCGGTGAGATGAGTTGTAGCGAACAAAAGCGCACCGCTCTTTTTCATTTCTTTTAATACGGCGCATGAAAGCGCGGCCCCTTCGTCCGGGTCTGTTCCTGTGCCGAGTTCGTCTATCAGCACAATGGTATTTTTATCCGCCTGTTTCAGTATTTCGGCGATGTTCGAGACATGTGCGGAAAAGGTGGAAAGATTCTCCTCTATGGATTGTTTGTCGCCTATGTCCACAAGCAGGTTATAGACAAGCGGGAAATTAGAAGATGAATCCGCGGGAACCGGTATGCCTGATAAGGCCATAAGTAGAAGCAATCCGATAGTTTTAATGGCAATGGTCTTGCCTCCAGCGTTAGGGCCTGTTATTACCATTACGGTATTATCCTCTCCGAGCCTTACATCTATGGGAACAACGCCTTTAAGTGTATCAGCTCTCTGAAACGCGAGCATCAGAAGGGGATGCCTTGCCCGGACTATGTTGATTGTGGTCTGCTCATTCATCTGCGGCGGCTCCATGCCGAGCCTGTCTGAAAAAACCGCGATTGAATTAAGCATGTCTATGTAAACTACGACCTTATATTCCGATTCCATTTCTGAAGACACAGCCCTTATCTTTGAGCTGAGATTTCTGAGTATCCTTATCTCCTCGGCCTTTGCCTCCGCAATAAGATTTTCAAGCTCGTTCGAAAGACCTATTATGATGAGCGGCTCCATGAAAGCTGTCTCTCCGGATTTGGACACGTCATGCACAACACCCTGCACCTGCCCTTTTGAATCCATTCTTACCGGAATTACCCATCTTCCGGAGCGCTGCGTGATAAAATCGTCCTGAAGGAATTTCGCAACCTCTTCATCACGCACTACCTCCTCGAGTTTTTTCCTTACCTTGCCTTCGAGCTTTTTTATCTTTGACCGCAAGTCAGATAACGTGAATGATGCGCTGTCGAGTATAGCGCCTTCGCTGTCTATCGACTTTTCAAGGATGCGGAGTATATCGGGATGGCCTGTTATTCCCTCTACCAAGTCCTTGAGAAGCGGCAGGTCTCCGCGCTCTTTAAGCTGATCTGCGATCGAATACGCCGCAATCAAAAAGATCATTATCCCTGAAAGCTCTTTCGGATCGAGCACAGCGCCTTCCGGCCGTGCCTTATATAGAAGCGGCTCTATGCCGGGGAACGGTGAAATCCGAAGCGGAACGCCCTTCTGCGACATCAGCCTTATTTCCTGAATCAGGCCGAGCCTTTTTGTTATCTCCTTTATGTTTCCGAGGGGAGAGATAGAGCGCACCGCATCCCGCGACGCCTCGCTTTTTGTGAACCTGGAGGCCGCTTCGAGTAGCCTGTCGAATTCAAGAGCTTCAAAGGAAGTTTTGGAAATCATCGAAATATTGTAACTTGCATTAACCCGAAAAATGCAATTAACCTCATCCGATGAGAAATAGGGCGCAGGCCTTTCGCCGATCTCGTTGCTTGTAATTATTTTCTTTTTTGTCATAGCAATTCACTATAGCAACCCTTAACCGTCATCCTTTAGACTGCATAAATTGGCACTTGGTATAGACATACTTACCAGTGTAAAACGACTTAAGGAACATAGTAATTATACCAGCAGTTTTAAGCAAGTCCTCCATAAGCACGACAGGGAAGTTTATTACATGAGCATTGATAGAG
>JAJYVD010000053.1 GCA_021792185.1 Nitrospirota bacterium
ATCTGCTAAAGCAAAACAAGTCCTGCAAGCTTGGAGTTAAAAACAAACGCTTAAAGGCGGCATATGATGATAATTACAGAGCTTCGATTCTCAACCTGCAGTGTTCATCATAGTGCGTTTGCCCTGCATAACCTGCTGATATGTCCACAAAAATCTTATAAAATAGTTTATACTAATAATCTATGGATACCGCTACTTTTTTAGGACTGATCTTAGGCATAGGCGCAATCTTTGCCGGCAATATCATCGAAGGAGGCAATACTTCGCATCTTTTCCAGGCCGCAGCCGCCCTTATCGTGTTCGGCGGCACTTTCGGCGCAACCCTGTTGAGTTTTTCGATGCGGGATGTCTTTAATGCATTTAAGTCCCTCGGCCTGGTATTCGGGGGAAGACCTCACCCTCCTTCAGAAGTAATAGAAGAGATACTCGGCATCCTTGTCAAGGCGAGAAAGATGGGCCTTATCGCCCTCGAGGCGGAGATTAAAAATATAACCAATCCATTTTTGAGGAACGGCTTGAGCCTTGTCATAGACGGTATGACCCCTGCGATGATAAAGGATGTCCTCTATCAGGAAATAATCACTTATGAGGAGAAAATGAAAAATGCGGCCGATGTCTTGGGCGCTGCGGGCGGATACGCACCTACCATAGGAATACTCGGAGCGGTCCTCGGCCTGATTCAGGTCATGAGGAATGTCACCGATCCTACAAAGATAGGATCCGGAATAGCGGTCGCGTTCGTTGCGACTATTTACGGCGTCGGGTCTGCGAACCTGATATTTTTGCCTATGGCGCGGAAGATAATGAACAGGGTGAAAGAAGAGGCATTCATTAGGGAGTTGATAATAGAGGGCATAATAGGCATAGAAAGCGGCGTCAACCCTTATTTTCTGAAGACGCGTCTGAATGCGTTTGTTTCGGAGCACGATAAATCGGAGTGAGCATGAGAAGAAGACGCAGGGTATCCCACGAAAGACCGAGCCATGAAAGATGGCTGATATCGTATGCCGATTTCATAACCCTTATGTTTACTTTTTTTGCGGCTCTTTATGCGTTATCTTCGACCGATACGAAAAAAATGGAGCAGTTTTCGGGGTCGTTGCGTCAGGCATTTAAGGTTATAGATGAGCCCATCTCTCTTCATGAGGATAGGCATAAGGCCGTTATCGAAGATTTAAGAAAAGTGATTTCGGATGTTTCGGGCGTGTCCGTAAAAACCGACCCGAGGGGCATAGTATTGACATTTTCGGATGCAGCGCTTTTTGCTTCAGGCGCGGCCGACATAAAACAAGAGGCCTCGGGCGCGCTTGAAAAGCTTTCAAAAAGGATTAACGATACGCCCGGGAGAATAACAATAGAAGGGCATACCGATAATGTACCTATGTCGGGAGGTAAATATGCTTCCAACTGGGATCTCTCCACTGCGCGGGCCGCGAGCGTCCTGAATTTTTTTGTAGGGAAGGGCGTTGACCCGAACAGGTTTTCCATAGCGGGCTATGCAGAATACAGGCCGTTGACGAGCAATGAAACGGAAGAAGGAAGGGCGAAAAACAGAAGGGTCGAAATGATTATAAGCCAATGAGGCAGTTATAATATAATCAGCGGTTGCAAAGAGGTGGCGGAATGAAAAACAGCGATGACAGGAGTTTAAGGATGAGGGAATTTTCGAGAGTGGACGCTCATATCCCTTTTTCCGTGCGTCTTGTCCCTCTGGAAGAGCAGAAGGGCATGCGGTCGAAAATAACCGGCGAGTCTATTTTAGCCGAATTTCAGACATTAACGGATCTTGAGGACAAACTTCTTTCGGATTGGCTCAAGATGCTTAATGCAAAATTAGACGCGATTATCAATATGATTACATTTCAGAGGGAAGGGTTCGGCTCGCTTCCGTTTATGCAGGTTAATATAAGCGGCGGCGGTTTGAGTTTTTCTTCTCAGGAGAAATACAACATAGGCGACGTCATAGAGATGAAGATGATGCTGCCGATGATACCTCCTGTAGCAATGTATATTTACGGCGAGATCGTCAAGCTTGAAAGCCATGCAAACGTCAACAGTATTGCGGTTAAATATACAGCAATCGATGAAGAGATAAGGGACGAAATAGTAAAGTTCGTTTTCAGAAGGCAGCGTGAAATGCTCAGGGAAAAGAGAAAGTAAGAATGAGGAGAAATGGTTAAATGTTGGCGATAATAGGCGCTATTGTTGTTTTGGGTATGGTTATCGGCGGCTATCTCATGGAGCACGGGAATCTTTCCCTTCTTTTCCAGCCTGCAGAACTGGTTATTATCGGCGGTGCCGCGTTAGGCGCTTTTATAATCTCCTCGCCGATGAAGGTTATAAAGGCGGTTATCGGCGGCGTCTTTAAGATACTCAGCGGAAAGGCATATTCAAAAATCGATTATATGGAAGTCCTGATGATGTTTTCAGAGATATTCGCGAAGATAAGGAAGGAGGGGCTTGTCTCCATAGAAGCGGATGTCGATGACCCTGCAAACAGCAAGATTTTCGGCAATTATCCTAAGTTCCTAAAGAACCATCACGCTTTGATCCTGGTTACGGATACGCTCCGCACGGTTATGACGACAAGCATAGCGCCTCATGAACTGGAATCGCTGATAGATACTGAAATCGAGGCATTGCATGAAGAGGAATTAGTACCTTCCAATGCCATAATTACTATTGCCGACGGCATGCCGGCGCTCGGTATCGTTGCGGCAGTTCTGGGTGTCGTTATTACAATGCAAAAAATAAGCGAGCCTCCCGAGGTGTTGGGTCACAGCATCGGCGCAGCGCTTGTCGGTACCTTTTTAGGCGTATTGTTGAGCTATGGGTTTGTAGGGCCGGTCGGCAGGAATTTAGGCTATTTAGCCAATGAGGAGAAAGAATATCTCAGCGTGCTCAAGACCGGCTTGGTCGCGTTTGTCGGAGGCGCTGCACCGCAGATAGCGGTTGAATTCGCAAGAAGAATAATCCCTGCAGGTGTAAAACCCTCCTTTATAGAGGTCGAGGAAACTATAAGAGAATTGAAAAAATAATGTTATAGCGCAAAGCGTTGAGCGTTATAGCGTTGAAGGAAATTAATCACATCGCTATAACATTATAACTCTATAACTCTATACCGCTGCACGCTATAACTCAATAACCGTATGGCAGACAAAGGAAAATCCATAATCATCAAAAAAATCAAAAAAGGTCACGGCGGCCATCACGGCGGCGCGTGGAAAGTCGCGTATGCCGACTTTGTCACCGCAATGATGGCATTTTTCTTATTGCTGTGGCTTTTGACAATGACCGACCAGCAAAAGAAGATTGCTTTATCGAAGTACTTTACCGATTTCAGCATGTTTGAAAAATCAGGGACATCGATGCTGAAAGAAGGATACTCCGGCGTTCTGAAAGATCCCGGAGGAGGAAAAATGTCTACGCTGGATATCGGTAAAAAAGCCGCAATGGGCCAGTCCGAGTTATTAAAAGATAAACTGAAAAAAGAGATAGAGGAGAAGCTGCAGTCATTGAAGGATCAGACTTCTATAGAGATATTTGAAGGCGGCGTCAGGATACAGATTTTCGATCTGGAAGGAAAATCCATGTTCCTCCCCGGCAGCGCTCAGCTTAGCCAAGGCGCTAAACAAATTATAAAGTTAGTGAGCGAAAACATAAGAGAACTGCCTAACAAGATTGCGGTGGAAGGGCATACAGACGCGGCTCCGCTTAAGAAAGGACAGATTACGAACTGGGAGCTTTCAACGGACAGGGCATCGTCCGCGCGGAGAGAGCTTGAATTAAACGGAGTCAAACATGAACAGATCGCAAGGGTTGTCGGCTATGCGGATACCGAACTGCTTATTAAGGAGCGGCCGACCGACCCTCAAAACAGGAGAATAAGCATAATTCTGCTTCAGTCGAAAGTAGCGGAGATGACCCAGCCCACAAAGGCCCCTGAGGCTAAACCTGCGCCGCAACTTGCGCCCCCTCCGCCACCGCCACCTCCGGTACAGCAAGAACCTGCGGTTAAAAAAGCGCCTGCATTTCCGCAGGAGCAGAAGAAGGATGTTGCCGGACCGGATTTGGGCATAAGACCGCAAGGACCGATAGAAATTAAAGGTCCTATCAAGGATGTCAAGCCTTCGCCGGGCAGGCAGTACAAGCCTGTTCAGCCGAAGGCAGGACAGCAAAAACAGGCGCCTGCCGAGAGACCTGCGCCATCACCGCCACCGCCCCCGCCGCCAAAGTCCGAACCTAAGGCTAAGAAGCAGCCTGTGGGAAAACCGGAAACTAAACAGGAGCAGAAAAAGGCGATAGGCATAGAACCCATAGCGCCTATTGTCCCAGGAGTGCAGGGGAAAGGACAGGCTCAACCTGTTCAGCCGAAGGCAGGGCAGCAAAAACAAGCGCCTGCCGAGAGACCTGCGCCATCACCGCCACCGCCCCCGCCGCCAAAGTCCGAACCTAAGGCTAAGAAGCAGCCTGTGGGAAAACCGGAAACTAAACAGGAGCAGAAAAAGGCGATAGGCATAGAGCCCATAGCGCCTATTGTCCCTGGCATCGGGAAGTAGAGTTATAGCGTAATGCGTTGAGCGTAAAGCGTTATAGAGTTAAGAAATTAATTATATCGCTACAACACGATAACGCTATAAACGCTATAACGCTTTTAGTGCGCGCCGTGAATCAGCATCGGCAGACATCTTACACAGACGAGTTTATCTTCACCTGCATGTAAGCATGGAAGATATACCCGATCTTTATCGCTTGCCCCGCAGACAAAGCATTCTATCTTTTTGTTAGCCGCCATATTATTTTTCCTCCAATTCATTGATCTCTTTTACGACCTTTTCGGGATCTATATTGTGCATCATGGCCCCGAACGCGATGGATTCGACCTTTATGCCCGGACATGTGAAGCATCCGTTCCCGAAATATTTCTCGATAACCTTGGTTGCCGCCGGGTTCTCTTTAATAACATCCCCTATGACGGTATCCCGTGTCACTTTTGTTTTTGTTGCTTCCATAGCAGCCTCCTTTGAAGTCTTTGTTAATTTTAGAATACACGAAATGCGGAAACTATTTTATGACGGCGGTCATATGGATATTAATCCGTACTAATCGGGCTATGAGGCATACTTCAAAAGCCTTTACGTTGAAGCGGATTTGCGCTTTGTGTTATTAAAGGCTTTGAAGTCGTGCCTGCTTTTTTTGATTATGGATTATAGTCATATGACTTTCATCATAGCAATGCGTGTTATTTTAGGTTATTATTTTTATAACACAAAACAATTATGGAGGAGAAAATATGGACAAATTCGTCAGAAACTTTATTGTGATGAGTATAGTGTATCTCGTGCTGGCCGCTTTTTTCGGAATCGTCATGTTCGCAGACCCTTCGTACCTTTATCTCAAATTCGTGCATTCCCACCTTAATATGCTGGGATGGGTGTCTATGATGATATACGGCGTAGGGTACCACATACTGCCGAGATTCGCCGGCAAGAAATTAAAGAGCGTAAAGATGGGCGAGGCTCAGTTTTACCTTGCCAATATAGGACTCATCGGCATGCTTTTGTTTTATACGATGCAAATAAACAATCCGGAGGTTTCATTATACAGAGGACTTTCCGTTGCTTCAGGCATTGTGGAGGCAATATCGATATTCCTGTTCTTCTATAATATGCTCGCCACCCTTTTTGCCAAAGAAGAATAGCTGTCGATTTTATACAGGCCGGGCATGGCTCAAAGCCTTTAGAAAGTGCTTGTTGAAATGCAAATGAGAGATTAAAATGCATCACTCAACAAGCAGCCTCCGATGCGGATGACAGGTATAAGATTATCTTATTTAACATGCTGAAGTCTAAAGATTTTTCGCCACACTCGACCTGTATTTTTAAGTGTAAGAATCGCTTAATATAGGTGATAGTGTTTTTTTTCTCCATTTGTTGTAAAATTTATTTAGTAAACCCCGTTAAAAGCCCCCTTTCTAACGGGGTAAATCCCACCTTTAGAGGAGGCTGCCATGAAGGAAGAAGAGGTTGTAGAGGTTTTAAAAAGGGAGAACGAGGAGTTCAGGCGTATTTATCAGGAGCATAGAGATCTGGATAGCCAACTGTCGGAATATAACAAAAAATCCAGTTTTACCACCGAAGAAGAAATGGAAATAAACAGGATTAAAAAAGAGAAGCTTCACAAAAAAGACAAGATAGCGGAATTAGTGCGAGAGTACAAAAAACACCAGTCGATGAATTAAAAAAAAATAGTAATCGTTCAGCAGGGTTAAACTAACTTTTGCAAAAGGGGAGATATTATTGCCATGAGGAGTAAAACAATCAAGGCCGGACTCGAGAGGATGCCGCATAGGGCGCTTCTTTACGCGACAGGCATTCCCAAAAGCGAGATGGATAAGCCTTTTATCGGCGTTGCCACCAGTTTTACCGATATTATACCGGGGCATATAGGCATGAGGGATCTTGAACGGTTCATAGAGAAAGGGATTCATACCGGCGGAGGTTATCCTTTCTTTTTCGGCATTCCGGGCATATGCGACGGCATAGCGATGGGGCATAAAGGTATGCATTATTCTCTTCCTTCGAGGGAGTTGATTGCGGATATGGTAGAGACCATTGCCGAGGCGCATCAGCTCGACGGTCTCGTTCTTTTGACCAACTGCGACAAAATAACACCCGGCATGCTCATGGCCGCCGCAAGGTTGAATATCCCCAGTATTGTTGTTACCGCAGGGCCTATGCTGTCGGGACATTACAGGGGAAGTAGGCTGAACCTTACAAGCGATACATTCGAGGCCGTGGGCAAGTATAAAAAGGGTCTGATAAAAGATGCCGAACTGCAGGCGCTCGAAATGTGCGCGTGTCCCGGCGCGGGATCGTGTCAGGGAATGTATACCGCCAACACTATGGCGTGCGTTACCGAATCCCTCGGAATGAGCCTGCCCGGCTGCGCGACATCGCCCGCTGTGCTCGCGCACAAAAAGAGGATTGCGTTTGAGAGCGGCATGACCATAGTAAAATCGGTGAAGAAAAATATTACGCCGCGAAAGATAATGACAGAGAAGGCGTTCCGGAACGCAATAATGGTCGATCTCGCGCTCGGCGGCTCTACAAACACTGTCCTGCATATACCCGCGATAGCCCATGATGCCGGTGTGGCGCTGCCCATTGAGGTTTTTGACGAACTAAGCAGAAAAACGCCGCATATAGCCAACATGATCCCCGGAGGCCGGCATTATATGGAAGACCTCGATCATGCGGGCGGAATACCCGCTGTTCTGAAGAGATTGAAAGGCATGCTGAATTCGAACCCGACAATATCAGGAAAGAATATCCTTGAGATTGCAGATGAAGCGGACATAATGGACGAAGATGTCATCAGGCCCATGGGAAATGCTTATCATAAAGAGGGCGGAATTGCAATACTGAAAGGAAATATAGCGCCTCACGGGGCTGTAGTAAAGCAGACGGCGGTAAGCAAAAACATGATGAAATTTGAGGGAACAGTTAAGGTATTCGATTCCGAAGAGTCCGGAATGAAGGCCCTAATGGGCGGCGATATAAAGGCAGGAGACATCGTTGTTATAAGGTATGAAGGGCCTAAAGGCGGCCCGGGCATGAGAGAGATGCTTTCCCCGACATCAGCTATTGCGGGTATGGGGCTCAGCGAGTCAGTTGCCCTGATAACCGATGGAAGGTTTTCCGGAGGAACCCGCGGCCCTTGCATAGGCCACGTATCGCCCGAAGCAATGGAAGGCGGGCCGATTGCAATATTAAAGAATGGCGACAGAATTAGAATAGATATTCCTAAGAGAAAGATAGAGGCGCTCCTTTCGGATGAAGAAATAGAAAAAAGACTTTCCCAATGGAAGAGGCCAGAGCCTAAGATTAAGAAGGGCTATCTTTCGAGATACGCGAAGCTCGTAAGCTCCGCAGGCAGCGGCGCAATAATGGAATAACTTGTAATTAAATTAAGCGATGTTATGCGAGCAAGCACGGCTCAAAGTCTTTAAAAAGTGTTGTTTCAAGCGTATATTCAAAAATTATAAATGCATCACCCAATAAGTGTCCACCGATGCGGATGACGGATACAAGATAAATGTTAATATAAGTGCGGTGTTTAAAGTCTTTTCGCCGCACCTGCTCGCATATTTTAGAACAAGAATCGCCCATATTACTAACGTATATAATCAGATTACCTTTAGCCCGTATTGTTCTATAAGTTTTAGATCATCTTTATATGTTCTGCCTGTGGTTGTCAGGTAATTGCCGGTAAGCAGGGAGTCCGCTCCTGCCATAAAGACCCATGAATTGAATTCGCCGAGTATCTGCGTCCTGCCGCCGCAAATTCTAATCTCTTTTTCAGGCAGTATAAACCGGTAAAGGCTTATAATCTTGAGGGCTTCTAAAGGATGCAGAAATTCTTTTTCCGACATGCACGTGCCTTTGAGCGGTATTAAAAAATTAATAGGAATAGACGCTACATAGAGTTCCTTTACTGCAAAGGCCATATCTATTCTGTCCTGCCAAGTCTCGCCCATGCCGAAAATACCGCCTGAGCATACGGAAAGACCGGCAGCCATGGCTGCCTCTACGGTTTTTATCTTGTCGTAGTAAGTATGTGTTCTGCATATTTCAGGAAAAAATCTCTCCGATGTTTCGAGGTTATGATGATAGCGTTCGAGCCCGCTGTTTTTCAGAAATAACAAATCATCCCTGTCTAAAAGTCCGAGCGTCGCGCATGGAAGAAGCCCTATGCCCCTGATAGCTTCTATCATGGATGCTATTTCGGCAAGCTCTTTTTTGCCTGTTCTTTTTCCGCTCGTGACCACGCAGAACCTTTTCACGCCGGCGTCCTTTGCCTCTCTTGCCTTTTCTAAAACCGCATCTTTTTTCACGAGAGGATACACCGATATATCGGTTTTGCTTTTTGAGGACTGGGCGCAGTAGGAGCAGTCTTCGGGACATGCGCCTGATTTCGCGTTTATGATCGCGCAAAGGTCTACGTATTCTTTCCTGAATTTTTCCCGTATCCTACCGGCTGCGGAGAAGAGATCAAATAAATCTGAATTTTGGATGCCCGATATTAACAGGGCTTCGGATTTAGTTATAGAACTGCCCGAAAGAACTTTATTTTTGAGCGAATGGATCATCGTATCCTGAAATCGTTAAAGCCTTCGAGATTGTTTTCCCATGTTACTTCTATATCCGTAACACTCGCATAAGGAGGCCCTTCATGACATTTCATTATCGCCTTCTCGATTAATCCCCTGTCTCCTTCAAAAACAGCTTCAACTTTTCTGTCCGGCAGGTTTCTGACCCATCCTGTAAGACCGAGCGAATCGGCGACTTCCTGCGTAAATGCCCTGTAAAAAACACCTTGAACTTTACCCTTGATGTAGAGATGCGCCCGCGCCTTCATGCGCCGCCTAATCTTGAGGTGTTATCGGAGGGATTTTTAAGTCCTTGGATTGTTCGGTTATCTTTATTTCTTCTTCCTCAATCAATCTCTTTGCGCCGATAAAGCGTTTGAAATAGTAAGGGCTTTCGAGGCTGTCGATGGTTATTTTTTTAGATCTCGATGACGCGTGTATGAAGAGGTTGTTGCCGAGATATATGCCTACATGTGACGGGAAAGATGCGTATGTCCTGAAGAATACGAGGTCTCCTATCGAAAGCTCTTCTTTGTCGACAGACTCTCCCACCCGGAACTGTTCCCTTGCGCTTCTCGGTATGGTTATGCCTGTAATTCCGTATACCTTTTGCACATACGCGGAGCAATCCACTCCTATAGCTCCGTTGCCGCCGAACTTATAGGGGAGATGCAGCATTTTTTTGGCAAAGAGCATCAGTCGCTCCTTCACGCTCATCTTTGACAGGTCATTGGAACTTGAAAGTTCTTTTACTTCTTCCAGACGCGCTGACGTTACTACAGGGTTGGCCTTTCTGTCATATTGCACCTGAATCGACTTTATTATATCCTCCGGCTCGACCGGTTCCTCCATTTTTTCCGAAATAATAAGCATTTGTCCGATTTTCAGGGAATTGTTTTTTAGCTCATTCAGTTCCTTTAGTTCTTCTACGCCTATATCAAAGCGTTTTGCTATGCGGTATACAGTATCGCCTTTTTTTACAGTATATGTTTTTTCTGTGTCTTTCTGCGATTTGTCCTTCGGGAGATTTTTACGGGCAGCTTTCCTGTCGGAATTTTTTATTCTTATTTTCTGTCCGACCTTCAGTTTGTTGGTTTTGAGAGCGTTGATCCGCTTTAGTTCCGATTCGGGAATATCGAATTTTTTTGAGATTTTGTATAAGGAATCGCCGTTTTTAACGGTATAGGTCGTGGCGGCATAAGCATTTATGCTAAGAAATAAATAACAGATGATGAAAAAGAATGCCGAAGAAGTTATTTTTTTAATGCTTTTAACTCCAAACTCTAAACTCATAACTCTTCCCCTTTTCATGCCGCTTCATCTTTTAAAAAGTCGTTGATCGGCGGCAAGTCGCTTAAATTCTTAAGGCCGAAATATTGCAAAAACTCTTTTGTCGTGCCGTAAAGAAACGGTCTTCCGGGAGTCTCTTTCTTACCGATAATTTTAATGAGCCGCTTGTCCAGCAGGCTCTTTACGGCTCCGTCGGAATTGACCCCTCTTAACTGGTCTATCTCAAGTTTGGTTATCGGCTGCTTGTATGCCACAATCGCCAGTGTTTCGAGCGCGGGCGGCGACAGTTTGTTCGTCTGATTTATGTTTTTGAACTTCTTTACGAACAACGAAAAGTCCGGATTGGTAACCATCTGATACCCGTCGGCGATCTCCGCAATAATAATACCGGAATTCCTCTCTTTATATTCCGATATCAATTCAGCCATCAGGCGTTTGATGTCTGTCTCGTTTATTTCGGTTGTCTTTACGAGAGCGCTTAATGCGACAGGCTCGCCTGCCGCGAACAGAAGCGCCTCAATGGCCGCCTTTCGGAGATGCTTCTCTTGCGATGCCTCCATTTCTTCCATTGCGGAAGATTATAACAAAAAATAGCTTGAAATTCCAAGAAAATGTTGGTTATCCTAAAACAGGTCGAGGTTAAGTCCGAGATCGAGACGAAAAACTATACTATTGGTCGCAAGGGAGATGACGTTATGCATAAAATCAGACTGTTTGTAATGCTTTTTATTGTTTTTTTATTTTTAGTCTTAACCTCAACCTTAACCTATTCTTTCAGCACGAGCGGCTGCGAAGGAGATTGCAAAAGGTGCCATTCTCTAAGCAATCAGGAAGCCAATGCCATCCTGAAAAAAATAAAAGAACTTTCCCATGCAAGGATTACAAACATTCAGCTTAGTCCTGTAAAAAGCCTATGGGAAATATCATTGGACGACAGGGGCAGAAAAGGCGTTATTTACGTAGATTTTTCCAAAAAATATATTGTTTTTGGCAATATAGTTGAGACAAGCACAGGCGCAAACAAGACAGTGGAAAGCATCCAGAATATACCCATAGGAAAAACCGATTTTTCCAAAATATCGCTTGCAACTCCTTTTGTCATTGGAAACGCCAATGCGCCTAAAAAAGTGGTTGTATTTTCTGACCCCGATTGACCGCACTGCAAGGAACTTCATCTGGAGATGAAGAAGGTGATTGAAAAAAGAAAGGATATAGTTTTTTACGTCAAGCTTTTCCCTGTTGTCGGAACAAAGTCGGATAAAATTGCCGATGTCGCATGCGCTAAATATGAGAAAATGCGCGTTGAGTTTAACGGCAACGACAAGAAAGATTGCGATTCAAGAGAAGTGGAGAACAATGCGTCACTTGCAAGATCCCTCGGCATCAGCGGCACTCCGGCGTTAATCATGCCGGACGGCAAGATATATTCAGGTAAGATGCCCGCAGACAGGCTTATTAAATTTGTAGATGGGAGGCAATGAAAGCCTATCCCGATACGCTTTTAATTTTTTTGTCGGCTTCGGTATTTCTGATACTGCTTCTTGCGGTATTGGTATTCCTGCCCCGCCTTATCCGAAAGAAAGATTCAACAAGAGAAAGAATTACGGAAACGGATTCCGTTATCGGAGCATTTCACGCGCTCGGCAATGAAATTCAGTCCCTTAAAGAACAGCTTATCGTAAGGGAGAGGCTTGCCGCAATCGGAGAGGTTTCCGCCGGGATAGCCCATGAATTCAGAAATCCTATGGGCGTGATCGCGGGATATGCAAAGCTACTTTCAAAGAGTTTTGAAGATTCCGACAGCAGGAAAGAGATCGCCCGCGGCATTCTCAAAGAGATAGAAGAAATGAATATTGTTATGGAAGATCTGCTTCAATTTTCAAAACCCGGGCTGCTTAAAAAGACGGACATAAACCTGACAGGCACGATAACCGATATGCTCAAAGGCTTTGGAGATGAAGCCGCTTGCAATATAGATTTTTCCAGTGGCGATAGTATTGTAATAAAGGCCGATGAAACCCTTTTGAAACAGGCATTGAAAAATCTCATCCGTAATGCCCTCGATGCCGGAGACCCGGCATTGAAAACGGTATGGATAAATATAGAAAGGGGCAGTTCTTCAGGTAAAGAGGGCGTATTTATTTTTATTAAAGACAACGGGAGAGGCATAGCGGAAAGCGATATTAATAAAATATTCATGCCGTTTTATACGACTAAGGAAAGGGGCGCCGGAATAGGCCTGGCGCTTGTTCAGAAAATAGCTATGGGGCACGGCGGGAATGTGAGCGTTGAAAGCAGGGAAGGCGAGGGCAGCACATTCCGCTTGTTTTTGCCGAACGATTGATATGCAGACTAATATGAAGTAGAGGGGACTGTCCCAGAATTACGGGCATAGCCGTAGATTCGGGACTGTCCCCATTCCGCAAATGATATGCAGACTATTTTAATTATAGAAGACAAAAAAAGCATGGCAGACATGCTGACTAAAGCTTTTCAAGCCGAGGGTTTTGACGTCAAAACGGCTGATAACGTCAAGGACGGCATATCTTCTATTTCATCCGGCCTGAGCGCCGTGGTCACCGACCTGAAGCTGCCTGACGGCAGCGGCATGGATATGCTGAAGGCTGTAAAAGAAGGTTTTCCTTTTATCCCGGTGGTTATGATGACCGCTTATGGAAGCATCGAAACGGCAGTCAGGGCGGTAAAAGAGGGGGCTTATGATTTCATCACCAAACCATTTGACCCTGACCATCTTCTGCTCATAATAAAAAGGGCGATAGCAGAGAGAAATATTGCAAGGGAAAATCTCATCCTGAAAAAAGAGTTCCAAAGGTTTTTAGCTGCGCCTGAGATGGTTGGAATAAGCAAGGCTTGGGATGAGGTGATGGAAAAGGTAAAAAAGGTAGCTCCCCTAAAGACAACCGTTTTAATCTTGGGAGAAAGCGGAACCGGAAAGGAACTCGTTGCGAGGGCTATTCACCATATGAGCATTAGGTCAAAGGAACCGTTTGTCGCGATTAACTGTGCCGCGATCCCGAAGGATCTGATAGAAAACGAGATGTTCGGCCATGAAAAGGGCGCGTTTACAGGCGCGGGTGAACTGAAGCCCGGCAGATTCGAGCTTGCCGACAGAGGCACAATATTCCTCGACGAGATAGGGGATATGGATACGCCTTTGCAGTCAAGGCTTTTAAGGGTGCTGCAGGAAAACGAATTCGAGCGCGTTGGAGGCACAAAGACGATAAAGCTCGATGTAAGGGTGATAGCCGCCAGCAATAAAAACCTCGAAAAAGAGGTTTCCGTAGGCTGGTTCAGGGAAGACCTCTTCTACAGACTGAATGTATTCCCTATATTTATTCCGCCCCTTAGGGAAAGGCGTGAAGATATTATACCCCTCGCAAGGCATTTTGTTTCTTTGTTCGCAAAAGAGATGAATAAACCCGAACTATCTATCTCTTCAGAAGCGGAAAGTATGCTCATAACCCGTGAATGGAAAGGAAATGTGAGAGAGCTTAAAAACGTTGTAGAGAGGGCTGTTATCCTGTGCGAAGGGCCAGCGCTCATGCCGGAACTTTTTAATTTTAGTGAAAACTCATTTCGCGAAAAAATCCCTTCCGACGCCCCTTTGCATGAGATTGCCGGATCTGCGGCAAGGTCTGCGGAAAAAGCGCAAATAGCTGAAGCGCTTAAAAAAACGCACGGCAACAAAAGCAGGGCGGCAGAAATTCTTAAAGTGAGTTATAAAACGCTATTGAATAAAATAAAGGAATACCGGATCGGATAAAAGTATTTTGTGTATCGCGTTACCCACCATTATGAAGCCGGTTACATAACAAATGCCGTTTTTACGTATAACCGCATTGAAAATAAAAGAAATTGAAATCTGTTTTATTATGGCACATTCATTGCTATAATATAATTAGAGCGGAGGTTTAAGTAGAGTGAACGCTATGGATTACAAAAAACAAAAGGGCTTTACAATGATAGAAATGGTTATAGTTACAGCCATCCTCTCGATTCTTATTGCCATAGCGATACCTCAGATGACACAGTTCATTAAAGGCTACAGGCTTAATGGCGCTACGAGGGTTGCATGGAGTGATATGCAAAACGCAAGGATGACAGCAATAAAAGAAAATAGGTCGATACGGGTTGAGTTTACCAGCCCAACGTCTTACAGGTTCGTTAGAACCGATACATCTGAAGTAATATCAACAAGAGACTTAACAGCAGCGTATCCTAATGTTACTGTCATCAGCAGCGGAGGGAGCATAATCTTCAACAGCAGGGGCACGACAGATCCCACGACAATTACCGTAAGCCTTTCAGGCAGCACGAAAGAATTTACAATAGCATGGACAGGAAGGATACAGGGCATATGAAACTTAACCATATAACCAACAAGAGGGGTTTTACTCTTATAGAATTATTAATAGCCATGATTATTCTGACGGTAGGCATTATTGCTATTGCAGGCCAAATTACCTCGGCGATACAAGGCAATTTTTCTGCAAAGCGGTTAACTATAGCGGCAACCTGCGCTGAAGAAAAAATGGAGGAACTAAAAACTACCGGCTACGATACCATAGCATCCGGTAATGGAACATGCCCTGATTTTGCGGATTTTTCAAGGACATGGACTGTTTCTGCTGCAGGGACCGATCTGAAAAAAATCGAGGTAACGGTTACATGGTATGGAAGGACATTAACCCTTTCTACTCTTATTACAAAGTCGGAATCATGAAAACTTCAACTAACAATAAAGGTTTTTCTCTTATCGAGCTATTGATATCGATGGCTATCCTCGGACTTATACTCGGAGGCTTAGCCGTTCTCTTCTCCGGAAATACTAAAAGCTATATGTCCCAGAGTGAAATTGTAGAGATGCAAGACAGCGCAAGATTGGCTATGGATTTTGTCGCCAGAATGCTGAGAAGCAATTCCGGCTCTGTAACCATTGCCGGAATCGCTTGCAACAACAGCATAACAGCTACATTTGTCGAGGATGCAGGAAGGTCTACCGGAGGGAATGACGCCACACACCTGAATGATACCGCAAAAAGCTGGACCACAGGTCAGTGGGGAAATTACAGTGTCTCTATAATCAACGGCACCGGCAGCGGGCAGACAAGAACCATTAGCTCCAACACAATAACCCAGCTTACAAATGCAAACTGGACAACTACTCCGGACGCTACATCCGAATACAATATACTTTCCAATAATACGTTTTCGAGAGACAGCGTCGCTAATACTCTTTTATACGCGAAGAACGCATCAGGCAATACGTCTCTTGCCGAAAATATTACCTGTTTTACAGTTGGACAGAGCGGCAGCCGTATAGACATTACTATAACGGCTGAAACTCCGAATCCCATGCCTGCTACAGGCAATAAGGGAACAATTACCCTTAAATCATCTGTTTATTTAAGGAATTAAGGAGATATTATGAAAAGGGTAAAAAGATATAAAGACATCATAGGTAACCAAAAAGGTGTTGCTCTCGTTACGGGGCTTCTTATGCTTGTGCTGCTTACTGCAATGGGACTTGCCCTTACAAACACATCCATGGTGGAAAGCTGGCTTTCTTTTAACTATCGCACATCAAAACAGGCATTTTATGCCGCAGAAGCCGGAATACAGGATGCAATAAGCCGTATTGTAAGTGAGACGATTTACGATAATGCCAAAACTTCAACCACATGGAATTCCGGAAATAGTTATTCATCGACAAATTTTACTAATTCCTTTTCCATTACGCACTGGGTAGTCAAAGATGCGTCCGGCAATAATGTAGTTGCCGCTACCTCTGATGGAAATCCTTATTACAAAATTACTTCCGAAGGAACGAGCGGAACAGCTAAAAGGACAGTAGAAGCGGTTTTTTATTTAGAATACAATTCAGTTTTTGAAAAGGCTTTGGTGGGATGCGACGGCGTGAAATTTTCAAGTAACGGTAAAACCAGCAGTTATAGTTCTACAGGCAATCCTACAGACGGCAAGAACGGCGATATAGGCACGGTTAATAACAATGCCAATATTGAACTTAACAGCAATGCGGATATTAAAGGAGATGTTAATGCAACCGGCAACCTTACTATGAACAGCAATGCTGTAGTGCAAAAAAATGCTTACGCCAACGGCAATATAACCATGGACAGCAATGCTGAAATCGGCGCGGCAGACAAAACTTCGCCTTATTCTTATGAGGCAAAGGCAGGAGGAAATATCACTAAGGCGGGTAATGCAACAGTTTATGGAACTGAATCTCCAAATACTTCTCCCTCCCCTGTGCCTGCAGAACCGTGCGATCCGTTAAATGTGGATAATGTTTTTTCAAATGATGCCGCTCCTATTCAGACAACCAATAACAATGTAGGCGCAGGCGGATTGAATACTCCTTTTTACAATGATGGAGCAAAAACCTATAACATTAGCAGCAATAATACCGATACAATAGGAGTTGCAGGCCAATCAAAAGATTATTATCTTACGAGTTTTTCAATGGACTCGAATGCCGTAGTAACAGTACAGGGTGATGTAACAATGTATGTAAACGGGAATTTTTCAATGAATAGCAACACGCAGATAATTTTCGGCTCTGGAGCAAAATTAACAATTTACGTTACCGGGACATTTACCCTCGACTCAAACACCGACATTAACAATAATATAGCTGGGGGACAAACGCCGTCGAACCTGACGATATATTCAAATAATCAATCCTTGAGCAACAGCGATTATAAAATCAACTTAAAGTCTAATTCAGGATTTCGAGGCACAATTTATGCGCCAAAGACTGCCATAGAGGTAAATTCAAATGCATCTATCTACGGCGCTATGAGAGGAAGATATGTAGACATGAAGTCAAACGGTGATTTCAAATATGACGAAGAGCTGGGAAAGATTGAGAACGGAGGAACGCCTGAGGGTTATAAACTTCTGTATTGGCAGGAAAAATATAATTGACCTGATTTAAATGGTAGGCACGAGGGGTATCGAACCCCTGACCTCTACCGTGTCAAGGTAGCGCTCTCCCACTGAGCTACGCGCCTACATAATGTGGAATGTTCATTAAAACCAAAACAACGCATTTTTGTCAATACTGGTTCAAATGCCGTAATCATAGATGGCAGGTATTCCTCAAAGCCTTTACTAATGATAACGTAAAATATTTTTCGCACAATTGAGTCATGGTGGCCTCGAATCTGGTAATGTAGTTTCGCTGAAAACAAAAAACCAGAGGAGGAACACCATGACACAAGGACATTGTAACGCAAAAAGAGGCAAAATTATCCAAATTGACGAAGAACAGATAAAAGATCATCTTGGAGAGATCGTCAGGGGAACGGTACAGG
>JAJYVD010000054.1 GCA_021792185.1 Nitrospirota bacterium
GTGAGACCATATAATCCGTAAGGGCATTCAGATCTTTTTCGCTCAAATGTCCGTACGCCGGCATAGCGGAATTAGGCACATACGCCTTTGGATCCTTGAAATGGCCTAATAGCCATGCCCCGTCCCTATTTTTTCCGACATTAGTCAGGTCAGGCCCTGTTGTACCGCCTATGCCGCTGATCATGTGGCAGTTTGAACATGTGAGCGCCTGATAGACCCTCTGCCCTTCTGTGAGTTCTTTTACCGCAACCCCCACTGCTCCGGCTAATATCGGTTTCGGCGGCCAGCCGTTGGTGTCTACCTTTGATATCCATTCGAGGAAGGATATCAGTTTGTCCGCTTCATCCGAAGTAATGCCCAGTTTCGGCATGGATGCCTTGGGATTGACCGCCTTCGGGTCCATCAAAAACTGCTTGAGGTATCCCTTCGGTTTTTTCTCCGCTGTCTTTGTCATGTCTGGCGCGAAATACGACCCGTTACCAAGTATGGTATGGCATCCGATACAATCGTACTTATGCCACGCCATTTTCCCCGCATTCACCTCTTCGGTAATCTCCGGAGCCCTCTTGTCGAGCTTCCCCATCGTATCGAAGGTAAGAACGATGAAAATGAGGAAGAAGAAGAGACTGCCGAAGACGAAGAGATTTCGTGCTGCCTTGTTGCTCATACGCACCTCCCTAAGATTGTTGTTGCCGAAAACAGGCGCTGATAGTCAGCGCTTCCCAATCCCCTGTTTTAAAATATATCATTCTGAAGATAAAGTATTTCCGCTTCATTCTCGAAAGGCATCCGGCCTTTCTCCGAAGCTACGCCAGCCCGCTTAAACATCCATGTTACGCTTGGGCTGCCGAAGTCGCTACAATACTTTATCTTCATCATGGTTATCGCAATTATCATATAGGAGTATAAATACGCGCTATGATTTATATCATATGTGTAGCGGATATAAGAATTTTGTCAAGAAATGATTTTTGATATGCCGATTCTGAAGACCTTCGGTCAGCCTTTTACCCTCTCTATATCAGCCCCGACTTTTTTGAGTTTTTCGTCCATCTTTTCATATCCCCTGTCGAGGTGGTATATCCTGTGTATTGTTGTCTCTCCTTCGGCGCACAATGCGGCTACTATAAGAGACGCGGACGCCCGCAGGTCGGTTGCCATAACAGGAGCGCCTTTCAGTTTCTCAACGCCTTTTATCGTGGCCGTTCCGCCTTCTGTGCTTATGTCCGCTCCCATCCTCTCCAATTCCGCCACATGCATGAACCTGTTTTCGAATATGGTCTCTTTTATGACGCTCGTGCCTTTCGCTATAGTCATCATCGCCATGAACTGCGCCTGCATGTCTGTCGGAAAGCCCGGATAGGGGATGGTCTTTACGTCTTTAGCAATAAGTTTTTCCGGTCCTATTACCCTTAATCCCCTTTTTGTTTCCTTGAACATAACTCCGGCATCCGTCAGCTTCATCATTACCGCGTCGAGATGTTCCGGCCTGCAGTCTTTCATGATCAGATCGCCTCCGGTTATTCCGGCTATGCTCATGAAAGTCCCTGTTTCTATCCTGTCCGGGATTATCTCGTAATTTTTCAGCGGCCTGAGTTCATCGACTCCCTCTATTTCGATAACGCTTTCGCCCGCGCCTTTTATCTTGGCACCCATCGAAATAAGACAGTTCGCGAGGTCGATAACCTCCGGCTCGCGCGCTGCGTTTTCGAGAATTGTCGTGCCTTTTGCGAGAACCGCAGCCATCATAAGATTTTCTGTGCCCGTTACGGTAACGGTGTCGAAATAGATGGACGCGCCTTTTAAGCGGCTTGCCTTAGCGATTACGTAGCCCGATTCGAGCCTGATCTTTGCGCCCATTTTTTCGAGACCCATGAGGTGAAGATTTATGGGTCTTGCTCCGATGGCGCATCCGCCGGGCAGAGAGACCTTTGCCCTTCCGAATCTCGCTACAAGCGGGCAGAGCACGAGAACCGACGCGCGCATGGTCTTCACCGACTCGTAAGGGGCCTCGAATTTATTCATCGAAGAACTGTCGATCTCTGCAATGCCTTTATTGTATGAATAGCTTGCTCCCATGTTGGAAAGGAGTTTCCCCATTGTCCTGACGTCCATCAGATCCGGTATTCTCGCGAAATTACTCTTACCGGATGCCAAAATCGATGCGGTCATTATGGGAAGCGCCGCGTTTTTAGCCCCGCTTATCGATACTTCTCCTTTAAGCTGCTTTCCGCCTCTGATAATAAGCTTATCCATGACAGGTATCTTAACATATTTTAAAAGAGGTATAATAAAAGATGACTACAGTCAATAAACTCATAGAAAAGGTGCTTGCCTACAACCCTAAGGCCGACGTCGAAACAATAAAAAAGGCTTATGTTTTCTCGCGAGAGGCTCACTGCAGTCAGAGGCGCGTCGAGGGGTCTCCCTACATACACCATCCACTGGCAGTGGCGGATATACTTGCGGACATGAAGCTCGACACTTCGACTATTGCCGCAGGGCTTCTCCATGACACCGTTGAAGATACCGGCACCCTGACAGAGGATATAAAGGACATGTTCGGCGTAGAGGTGGCCTTTCTCGTAGACGCGTTGACAAAGCTGAGCAGGGTCGAGTTTAAGACAAAGGAAGAGGCGCAGGCCGAGAATTTCAGGAAGATGCTCCTTGCGATGTCCAAGGATGTAAGAGTCATTCTAATTAAATTCGCGGACAGGCTTCATAACATGAGGACCATCGCGCACCTTCCCGAAGAAAAGCGCAGGAGGATCGCCGAGGAGACCCTCGATATCTACGCGCCCCTCGCCAACAGGCTCGGTATCGGATGGTTGAGAACGGAATTCGAGGACTTAAGCTTCAGGACGCTGATGCCGGACCTTTTCAGCGACCTCCAGAAGAAGGTCGCAAAGCGCAAGGAGGAGCAAAAAAAATATATCGATGAGGTAAAAAAAATAATCGAAGATAAATTGACCGCCGCCGGCATCCCCGCGAAGATAAAGGGAAGGGTGAAACACTTTTACGGCATTTACCAGAAGACGGTCAAGCAGAAGATTCCGTTCGAGCAGGTGCATGACGTCATCGGCCTCAGAATTGTAACCGATACGGTAGGGCATTGCTACGATATGCTCGGGATTATTCATTCGTTGTGGCCCCTTGTGCCCGGCAGGTTCAAGGATTTTATCAGCCTCCCGAAATCCAACATGTATCAATCTCTCCACACCACGGTTGTGGGCCCGGGCGGAGACAGGATCGAGTTCCAGATCAGGACCGAGGACATGAACGATATAGCCGAGGAAGGGATCGCGGCCCACTGGAGATACAAGGAAAAAGACGGCATAGACAAAAAGAACACCAGGTATATAGCATGGCTCAGGGATCTCGTCAAAGACATATCCGACGCAAAGGAATTTCTCGAGGCAGTGAAGGGAGAGGTGATTCCCGAGACCGTGTATGTGTTTACGCCTAAAGGCGATATTAAAGAGCTTCCGGTGGACTCTACGCCTATAGATTTCGCGTATGCAATTCACACTCAGGTCGGACATAAATGCGTAGGCGCGAAGGTTAACGGAAGGATAGTGCCGCTCAGGTATAAACTTAACAGCGGCGACGCGGTGGAGATTATAACTTCGCCGTCTCACGGGCCGAGCAAGGACTGGCTTAAGTTCGTAGTCACTCAGAGGGCGAAGAGCAGGATAAAGCAATGGATAAAGACCGAGGAGAGGAAGCAGAGCGTAGAACTCGGAACGAGTCTCGTAGAAGAGGAAGTGAGGAGGCACGGACTTCCCCTTTCGATCCTCAAGTCGGCAAAGATGGATGAGGCATTAAAGCATTTCAGCCACAATTCAATAGAAGACCTCTACGTATCCGTGGGATACGGCAAGATATCCGCTCATCAGATAGTCAACAGGCTTGCCTTCGAAAAGAGCGGCGAGGCGGAACTCCCGAAACTCGTAAAGACGCCTAAGGATAAGAAGAGCGTCATCAGCATAAAAGGGGTGGACAACGTGCTGTATCACGTCGCTAAATGCTGTTTCCCCGTTCCCGGAGACAATATCGTCGGGTTCATAACAAAGGGGAAAGGGGTTACGATACACCGCAGGGAGTGCGCCAATCTCGAAAGGCTCGCGGTGGACGGCGAACGGCTTATAGAGGTGCAGTGGAGCCATGACAGCGATATTACCTCTCCGACGAGGTTGTATATCGAAACTATGGACAAGCCCGGAATACTCGCTAATCTCAGCGCCCTGATATCATCGGCGGATGTGAATATAAGTTCCCTTAAGGCGAACGCCACTTACGACAAAAGGGCGCTGTTCGAGCTTATCCTCGAAATAAAGAACAGGAGACAACTCGCCGGCCTCGTGAATAAAATATCGCAGTTGGACGGAATACTGAACGTAAGACGATAGCGTAATGACCGGCTTTTTGATATACTTCTCATTATAAGAAGAGGAGGTGCTTTATGCTTATCATCGCGGAAAATCTCAACTCAAGAAATAAGGCTTATATGGATGCGGTCAGGGGCCGCGACAAAAAGGCGATAGCCTCTCTATCGAAGACGTTTGCCGAAAAAGGCGCTGATTTTATCAATGTGCAGTGTTCTACCGACGGCATAGGGGACGAAGATGCGCTTCCGATGGTTGCGGAAACGGTTCAGGAGGCGTCAGGCCTGCCTTTATGTCTCGATTCAAGGAATGCAACGGCATTGGAAAAAACGCTTGCATTATGCAAAGAGCCTCCCCTGATAAATTATCTTTCCGCGGACGAAAAAAATTGCGATGATATTCTCGATATTACAGGCAGGTTCAGGGCAAGCCTTATAATAAGGGCGTTGAAGGGGACGGTGCCGACAACCATAGAGGCCAAGCTCCTTATTCTCGAAGATTTGATAGAAAAGGCCAATGCCGCGGACATACCGAATGAGCGTTTGTTCGCGGACCCGTCGGTGGTACATATAGGCGGGGGAATAGGGCAGGAACACCTACTTAATACCCATGAATGCGTAAGGGCGCTGGTAGAGATGGTCGATCCTCCGATAAACACTATTGCGTGGATTTCGAACGTATCCGCAGGGCTGCCGAAGAAATTAAAGCCCCTTGTGAATGCAGGATTTCTCTGCTATCTTGCCGGCGCGGGGCTCGATGCCGCGATGGTCGATGTAACGGACGCCGAGGTTATGAAGACGGTGTACCTTATAAGGGCGTTCAGGGATGAAGTGGTGTTTTCGCCTGCGGATATTTCGTGATCTATGCTTAAACTCCGCGACGGTATAATAGAGCTTTACAAGAAGGTTGCCACGTCTGTTCCGAACGATGTGGAGGAGGCGTTAAAAAACGCGTATTCGCGCGAGACGTCTCCTCTTGCGAAGGGATCGATGGAGATAATCCTCAGCAATATATCCCTTGCGAGGACCACATCCCGCCCCATATGTCAGGATACGGGCTTCCCTGTATTTTTTATTAAGGTCCCTAAAGGGATCAGTCACCAACTGGTAAAAGAGACGGTTATTGAGGCCACGCGCATAGCTACTAAAAAAGTCCCCCTCAGGCCGAATGCCGTTGACATAGTAACCGGGAAGAATACGGGCGATAATACGGGCGATCACTTCCCGCTTATTTATATGGATGAGACAGAAGATCAGTCCCTATCGGTGGATTTGATGTTAAAGGGCGGGGGCTGCGAGAACCTCGGGCAGACGTATAAGCTGCCGGCAGAGTTAAGAGTTGAGGGTTATAGCGTTATGGAGTCAAATTTGCCGAACGCTGAACGCAATAACACAATAACGGTTTTGGCGGAGCGCGATTTCGACGGCGTAAGGAAATGCGTGCTTGACGCGGTCTTTAAGGCGCAAGGCAAGGGCTGCCCGCCTTATACAATCGGCGTTGCCATAGGCGGGGCAAAAGATCAGGTCGCGTTTTTATCGAAGAGGCAGTTAATGAGAAGGATTACGGATAATAACCCGGATAATCAGATAGCGGAACTCGAACAGAAAATTTTAAGCGATATCAACACCCTCGGCATAGGCGCTGCCGGGATGGGGGGCGAAACTACCGCCATAGGAGTGAAGATCGGGACGGGACATCGCCATCCCGCGTCTTATTTTGTCGATGTCTCTTTTTCATGCTGGGCCAACAGAAGGGGAAGGCTCATATGGTAAACGGGTCAAGCGTCAGAAGATTAAAAACGCCTCTAACAAAAGATGATGCGTTGAGTCTTAAAACAGGCGATGTTGTTTTAATCAGCGGCAGGATTGTCACAGGCCGCGACAGGGTCCATCAATTTCTTTTTCACGAAAGGCCGGATAAAAGAGAAATACCATTTGATCTCGAAGGGGGAATAATCTATCACTGCGGTCCTATTATTACCCCCTCCCTTGCCCTCCCCCTTAAAGGGGGAGGGGTGGGTGGGGGTAAGCTTATAGCCGCGGGGCCTACAACGAGCATGAGGGTTGAGATGTATGAAGCCGACGTTATAAAGTCGTACGGCATAAGGGGTATCATAGGCAAGGGCGGAATGGGAGATAAGACTCTCACAGCGTTGAAGGAATACGGTTGCGTTTATCTGCATACCATAAGCGGAGCGGCGGCATATCTTGCAGACAGGATCAAGGGCGTTGCCGGGGGATGGAAGATAGAGGAGTTCGGCGAGCCCGAGGCGATGTGGCTGCTCGATGTCGAGGATTTTCCGGCAATGGTTACGATGGACGCGCACGGGAACAGTCTGCATAAAGAGATAGAAAGGTTATCGTTTGAAAGGCTGAAGGAAATGATGGCCTAATTTGAGTGATTTTATATATCAGGCACTACTCAAAGACTTTAAAAAGTGTCGGTATGAGTGTATATTTAAAGATTATAAATGCATCGCTCAATAAGTAGCCACCGATGCGGATGACGGTATAATATAAATGTTAATGCAAGTGCGGTGTTTAAAGTCTTTTCGCCGCACCTGATATATATTCTTAAACTTAGAATAGTTCAATTTAGGTGAAATGATGTTTTTTATAGCAGGCGGGACAGGATTTATAGGCAAGCATCTGGTGAATGCATTTGCTGCAAAGGCATACAGGGTGCGGTGTCTGGTAAGGACAGAAGAGAAGGCACGCGCCTGTAAAAGTCTCGGATTCGAGGCCGGCATCGGCGATATTACGGACAGGGAGAGCATTAGAGGGAAACTCGACGGCTGCGATACTGTTGTCCATCTGGTCGGCATTATAGAAGAAAAAGGGGACATGACCTTTGAAAAGGTTCATGTGGAAGGCACAAAAAATCTTGTAGATGAAGCACAAAAGGCCGGTGTAAAGCATATATTTTACCAGAGCGCGCTGGGTGCTTCGGCAACATCATGGGCTAAATACTACAAAACAAAGGCGGAGGCCGAGGAGATCGTAAAGGCAAGCGGTATCGCATATACCATCTTCAGGCCGTCCCTTGTAGTGGGCGAAGGCGACGGTTTTACTGAAAAGCTCAAAGAGCTTGTACGGCTGGGGCCTTTTGTTCCTGTTTCCGGCGGCGGTAATGCAAAATTACAGCCGATATACGTGAAAGATTGGGTGAAATGTTTTATGACAATGTTTGAAGGGTCAGGGGTGAAGGGTGAAGGGTCAAGGGTTTACGAATTCGGAGGCCCTGAACATCTCACATACAATGAAATAGTCCTTCAGCTTATGGAAGTCATGGGCATAAGCAAGCCTGTAATTCATATCCCGATTAAACTTATAAAGGTGAGCCTGCCGTTTTATGGAATATCGAAGGGGATAGGAAGTCTTTTAGGCAAGAAAGTTCCTTCCGTTACCTCAGAGCAGTTGAGCCTGCTGCAGTTTGATAATGTTTGCGATAAGGATTCCGTGGAAAGGAATTTCGGGTTTGTCCCTGTAAAATACAGGGATGCGCTGAAACTATTCATTAAGGAGAGGCGATAAATGTCAGTGCACCGCGTATATGAACTAATGACGGCGGATACAGTCGTCGTACCTAAGGAAGCCACATTGAGGGAGGCGGTCGAAAGACTGGCGGATAAGAATATAAGCAGCATCGTTATAACCGAGGGGAATATGCCGGTGGGAATAATCACGGAGCGGGATATAGCGAGGATAGCGGCTACGGAACACGGAATTAACGGGATCGCGGTTTCGGAGTTCATGTCTAAGAATCCGGTCACTATTTATAAAAACGCGGATATTATTTCGGCCCTCGAGACTATGGAAAGGAACCGCATAAGGAGGCTTATCGTTACCGACAGCAGAGGGGGGATGAGGGGGATAATAACCTACTCGGATATCATAAGGAAACTGGAGGAAGAGTTTTTCAAGGTTCATACCACCATAGATAGTGTAACTACAAAAGAGATACTTAAGGTCGCGCCCGGCGATACCCTGAAGTCCGCACTATACAAAATGACCGTGGAGAAAAAGAGCTGTGTACTTGTAGTCTCTGAAGAGTCTACCATTGGCATTCTTACTGAAAGGGACATTGTAAAGCTTCTTACTAAAAAGGTTTCCGGCGATAGTCCGATGAGGGATGTGTGCAGTAAAAATATTATATACGTTAATTGCAATACCCTGCTTTACGATGCCATAAAGATCATGAACGAGCGCGGAATAAGGCATCTGGTGGTTGTTGATGACCGGCTGCAGTTAAACGGGATAGTTACCCAGACGGACATAATAAGCCTCCTGCATGAAAATATTACAAAAGGGATAAAGGACCAGTTGCAGAGGTTTAAAGAATCCCTCGATATGCTCCGGACAGGGTTTGTCGAATTCGAATTGAACGACGACGGAACAATACTGTATGTGAACAGGCATGGCGCAAGGGAGCTCGGCTTCGACAGCGCCGAGAGCGCCATGGGAGTACCGTTTGTGCATTTGCTGAAAAACAGGGAGCAGTGGGACGAGTTTATAAATCTGGCAAACAGCAAGCCTGTTGTGACCACCTTCGTATTCCATCTTGAGGGCAAGGTAATAGACGGTTCGTTCAGGATAAGGAAATTCGCGGCTAACGGCATTTTTAAAGACATAACGGACAGGTTTGTAGAGGCCGAATATATAAAGGGCGAGAGGAACCGTTTTGAAAACATTGTAAAGACCCTTTCGGAAGGCCTTGTGATATACGACAGGGAGGGGACTGTAAAAGAGATAAACCGGACCGCGCTCGACATATTCGGCATGGTAAAGGGTGAGGTTGTAGGAAAACCTTACAGCTCCCTGAAGATTTCGGTCATGGATGAAACCGGACGCGCCCTCGATACGGATAATCTGTGCGTATCGCGCTCGATTGAAAGGCGCATCGCGATAAAGAATGTGATACGGGGCGTGCGGAAGGAGGACGGCTCGATTGCCTGGGTTACGGCGAGCATAACGCCGGTATTGAATAAGGAGAACGAAATAGAAGAGATAGTCCAGGTGCTTACCGATATCACGGAACTTTATAACCTCGAAAAAAGGAATCAGAAGGTGCTTGAAACCGCCAAGGAAGGATACTGGGAGGTGGAACTGGACGGAAATATCCTGAAGGTCAACAGGTCTCTTTCTATGTTCCTCGGCTACAGGGAAGAAGAACTGATAGGCAAAAATATATATGAACTCGTAGACGGGAAAAACAAAAAGGTATTCGAACATGCGCTCGAAAGAAGGAAAGAGGGCATATCGGAGAGTTATGAAATAACCCTCAAGCATAAAGCAGGCTCGGATATTTATGCTATCGTATCCGCCTCGCCGATGACGGACCCATCAGGCAAGGTGATCGGAGCATTTGCCTTTATAACGGACGTTACCGACCTTAAATCGACCCATAATACTCTTAATACCATCGCGTCTTTTTACAAAGACCTTACGCGGGCATTGACCGAGGCAGAGGTAAACGAAATACTCAAACATTACCTCCTCCTTCTGAGAAAGGGAGACGCCCGGATAGACGCAGCTTATTTGTTGAATATAGACGAGGACAGGAAACGCGTGGAAGACGTGATTAAGGTAAATGAATCTGGACTCCAGGAAATCGCATTTCCCGGATTGGATAAATGTAAGGCTTACATATACGCCGGGAGCTTTATTGTAAACGATCTGTTGATTGAATATGCCTGTCCGTATCAAAGGCTTGGCGCGAAATCGGGGAGTTATTACTGCTTCGCCGTGAACATCGGAGGCTCCATAACCGGCATCCTTCATCTGTACAGCAAATCGCCGGGCTTCTTTACGGAGGATATAAAGGAGACTATAGACGGCTTCATAGCGCTGTTTGCGCCTGTGGTAAATAACATGAGACTGCTTGATCTCAACAAGAAGCTTGCCATAATAGACCCGCTTACCGGCCTTTATAACAGGCGTTATTTCGAGGCGTTCATCGAAAAGCAGCTCGCCATCGCCGGCAGGAATAATCAGGCATTAAGCCTGATAATGCTCGATATAGATAATTTCAAGGATTTTAACGACACATACGGCCACGGAGCCGGGGATATGGCGCTTAGGGGCATTTCACATGCGATAGGCAAAAATATCCGTTTATCCGACATCGGCGTGAGATACGGCGGAGAGGAATTCATCATTGCCCTGCCTAATACGGATAAAACGACCGCCTTTGAAGTGGCGGAACGCATAAGAGCGTCCATAGAGGCAAACCCTTTAACTGTGAGGCATGGAGGGGAAGCGGCTGTTATAACCGCAAGCTTCGGTATTGCGACGTATAATATGGATGCCGATAACCTTAACGCACTGATAGGCAAGGCCGACGGGGCCCTCTATAATGCCAAGAAGGCAGGCAAGAATAAGGTATGCACGGCGTAGCCTATTTGATTACCAATACAGGGCATTTGGAATAATCGACAACCTTTGACGAAACGCTGCCCAAAAGAAATTTCTTAGTCCCGTGTCTTCCGTGAGAACCCGTCACAATTAATTCCGCCTTCATTTTTTGCGCGGTCTCGAGTATTTTCTCTGCGGGGTCTCCCTGCCTTATGAGGGTTTTAACATCCATCGATTTGCCGGAAAGGGACTTCCGGATTTTTTCCATGGCCTCGGTGGTCTCCCGTGAAAGGGCATCGAATATGCGGCTCCTGTCCACACTCGAGAGTTCCGTAAGATACAATTCCGGGATTACGGATAAAACCGTAAGGGATGTATTAAACTTGACGGCAAGTTCCACCGCCTTTTTCAATGCCTTATCCGAAGATTTAGAACCGTCATGGGCCACAAGTATTTTCTGCATAATCTCCTCCTTAACCTAATCTTTCAGGCTTCTGATAAAGTCCCTGTTTTCCATGTACCACGACAGGGTCTTTTCGACGCCTTCTTCTATGGAAGTCTTCGGCGACCAGCCGAGAACCAGTTTCGATGAATCGATGTCGGCCCATGTGGCCGTTATATCCGCGGGGTGCAGCGGAAGCCATTGGAAATCGGCTTTTTTCCGAAGATGATCTTCGATGAGATTGATAACATACATCAGTTCTACCGGCCTGTCATTGCCGAGATTGAATGCGTCGTATCCGACATCCTTTAAGCCCCGTACGGTTCCATCCGCAATGTCGTCTATATAAGTAAAATCCCGCTTCTGTTTCCCGTCGCCGAAAACAGGTATCGGCCTGCCCATGTCTATGTTCTTTATAAACCTGAAAATGCTCATGTCGGGCCTGCCTGCCGGGCCGTATACCGTGAAATACCTGAAAACGCTTATATCCATGCCGTAAAGGTAGTGATAACTGTAACACAGCACTTCCGCGCCTTTTTTGGTGGCCGCATAGGGCGCCAGCGCGTGGTTTGTGTTATCGTTTACGTTGAAGGGCATTTTTTTATTGTCTCCGTAAACGCTCGACGTCGATGCGAGAACGAATTTCTTTACATTTCTATCTTTGCAGCATTCGAGGAGGTTAAGAGTGCCTTTCAGGTTTGTGTCGAGATACGCCCATGGGTTTTCGACGGACGCCCTGACCCCCGCCATAGCCGCGAGGTTTATAACCGCGTCTATTTTATAATTCGAAAATACAGTTTTGACGGCATTGAAGTCCGCTATATCGCATTGATGAAAACTGAATTCTGCACTGCCCTTTGCCCCTTGCCCTTTGCCCTTTAGTTTTTCAAGCCTCCATTCTTTCAGCCGCGGGTCATAGTAGTTGTTTATATTGTCCACCCCCACGACGGAGACCTGCCGTCCGAGGAGCGTTTCGGAAACTTTGGAGCCTATAAAACCGCAGCATCCCGTAACAAGAATATTGTTCATGCCTTCTCCTGAAATTTTATCCATTTATTTTACCATATTTCAGCGTGACTTCACATGGATCCGTATGGGAGTGCCTTTAAAAGAATAAGATTCCCGTATTTTTTTCTCTAAATGCCTTATGTGATGCGCCTTTACCCCTGCGGGATAGTTGACGAATATAGTGAAGGCCGGCGGCTCTATTCCGGTCTGGGTTATATAAAAAAACTTCAATTCCTTTCCCCTGTATGACGGGAACGGTTTTGAAGCGAGTATGCGCAAAAGGAGTTTATTTAGTTCGGGCGTCGGTATGCGTTTTTTGCGTTCGGAGATGATTTCGTCTATGACCGGAAATATCTTGGTTATCCTCCTTTTTTCGAGACCGGATACGGTAATGCACGGCACATAATCCATAAACCACATAGAGTCGCTTAACATGCCGGTAATTCTTTTGTATTCTTTATCCGGCTCTTTGATGAGATCCCATTTATTCAAAAGGAATATGGCGCCCTTGCCGTATTCCTCGACGATACCGGCTACCTTTTTATCCTGTTCGACCACCCCTTCCGACGCATCGATGACTATTATCGCAACGTCGGCCTTTTCTATACTTTTTACCGCCCTCACTACGGAAAACAGTTCTATGGAATATATCTTGCCTTTTCTCCTTATGCCCGCGGTGTCTATGAACAGATATTTTTTCCCGTAATAGGAGCATACGGAATCTACCGAATCCCTCGTAGTGCCCGGAACCGGGCTGACTATAAGCCTCTTTTTTCCGAGGAGGGAATTTATCAGGGTGGACTTCCCGACATTCGGCCTGCCCACTACGGCGATTTTAGCGATTTCCGCGGGAGGAGCGCTTTGATCGGGGTGAGCCTCGAAGGAAAGTGAAGATATGATTTTATCCATGAATTCGTCAAAGCCGTATCCCGACATCGCGGATACCGGAATAATTTCGTCGGCCCCGATCCGGTAAAATTCGAGGGCCTTGCTTTCTTTTGCGTGCGTGTCTATCTTATTCGCGACCCAGAGGATCTTTTTCCCCGATTCCCTCAGGATATTTGCAAGTTCCATGTCCGAGGGATTAATATCTTCTTTGCCGTCGAGCAGGTGTATGATAATGTCCGCCTCCTGCACCGCGAACAACGCCTGTTCCTTTACCTGACGGACTATTTCTTTATCTTCGAGGGGAACGTCTTCGGCATAGAAACCGCCTGTATCCACCACGATAAACTCCCTGTTGTCCCATTCCGAATCTCCGTAGTTTCTGTCTCTCGTGACCCCGGGAATGCTTTCCGTAATGGCGGCGGATTTCGTGTGCCCTGCGCGCATCCTTATCATGCGGTTAAAGAGGGTGGATTTCCCTGCGTTAGCTCTTCCTACGATTGCGACGACCGGTTTCATAATCAGTCTTTTGTCTCCGTGATTTCATACGCCTTGATTTTCTTGTGGAGATTGCTTCTCTCGACTCCTATGGCCTCGGCAGTCCTGGATATGTTCCAGTCGTTTTCCTGGAGTTTCCTGACGATGAAATCTTTTTCGAATGCGTCACGGGCGTCTTTAAGGTCCCTGAACGAAAAATAATCGTATTCCCTCGGCATCTGCTGCGGCTTCAACATTCCGAGGCCGTCCACGTCGGCTTTAGTGATAATGCCCGAAGGCGACATTATCATCAGCCTTTCAACGGCATTTTTCAATTCCCTTATGTTGCCGGGCCAGTCGTAATTTTGGAACGTCTTTATGACTTCCGGAGCGATTTCTTTTGTCCTGACGCCGTTTTCCGACGCGAACAGTTCGATGAAGCAAGAAACTAATTGAGGGATATCACCGGCTCTTTCTTTTAAGGGGGGAACCGTTATAGGGATTACGTTCAGCCTGAAGTAAAGGTCTTCCCTGAACTTCCCGGTTTTAGCCTCTTCTAAAAGGTCTTTATTGGTGGCTGCGATAATCCTTACATCGACATTTATATTCTTGCTGCCGCCGACCCGTTGAAAGACCTGAGTCTCTATCACCCTGAGAACCTTTGCCTGCGTCTGGAGGGTCATATCGCCTATCTCATCGAGGAAAAGCGTGCCTTTATCCGCAAGCTCGAATTTGCCGTTCTTCCTCTCGGTGGCTCCGGTAAAGGAGCCTTTTTCATGGCCGAACAACTCGCTCTCGATAAGCTCCTGCGGTATTGCCGCGCAGTTTACCTCCACAAATGCCCCTGCGGCACGCCGGCTTTTTTCGTGCAGCAGCCGCGCTACAAGCTCCTTGCCGGTGCCGCTCTCTCCGAGTATAAGAACCCTGCTGTTGCTCTGTGCCGCCAGTTCTATCTGCTGCCTTAAAGCTGCCATTTTTTCGGAATCGCCTATGAGCCTGTATTTTTTTGCGAGGTTTTCTCTGAGCGAGCGGTTTTCTTCCTCGAGGATTTTGCGTTCAAGCGCCCTTTTCGCAACGATAACCACCTTTTCGAGCGACAAAGGTTTTTCAAGGAAGTCATACGCGCCCGATCTTGCCGCTCTGACCGCTATTTCGATGTTCCCGTGTCCTGATATCATAATGACCGGGATGTTGTTATCCATTTCTTTAAGTTTCGACAACGCCTCTATCCCGTCCATTTCAGGCAGCCATACATCGAGGAATACTATATCGGGACGCTGCTCCTTTGCAACGGTTAATGCTTCTTCTCCCGAAGAGGCTGTCAGCACCTCGTATCCCTCATCCTCCATGATCCCCGATAGGCTTTCCCTTATGCCTTCTTCGTCATCGACTATGAGCACTGTTTTTTTCGACATTGTCAACTCCGTCAGATTATAGGTATTTCGACGGTAAAGATGCTGCCTCGCGGGGCATTGTCCCTGATCAGTATCCGCCCGCCGTGATCCGTCACTATCTTATTGGCTATGGCGAGGCCGAGGCCGGTTCCGTCTTTTCTCTTAGAGAAATACGGTATGAACAGCTTTTCTTTCTCTTCGTCCTTTATTCCGGGCCCCGTATCCGCTATATCGATTATGACATTATTCTCATGAATCTTCACGGAAATATCAATGAGTCCTTTTCCGTCTACGGCCTTTATGGCATTATCGATAATATTTATCAGCACACGTTTAAATTGTTCGGCATCGATATTGACCCGCGGGATGTTTTCCTGCATAGCGATACGTATATCCAGATCCTTGAACCCCTTATACAGGGATGTCGCGGCATCCATAACCTCTACGATGCTTGAAGGCGACTTGTTGATTTCCGGCATCCTGCCGTAGCGCGAGAACACATCCACCAGCCTCTTTAAGCTCTCCACCTCAGCAATAATGGTCTTGGTGGACTTTTCAAAGACCGCGTCAAGGTCTTCATCTTTCTGCTGCCATTTCTTAATGAGCCTTTCGGTGGATAATTTAATCGGTGTGAGCGGGTTTTTAATTTCGTGCGCCAGCCTGCGCGCGATTTCCTGCCATGTTATCGCCTTCTGCGCCTTAATGATATCCGTCAGGTCATCGAAGACAACGAGCATGCCGAGAGCCCCTGATGCGTATGATTCCCTTATTCCCGATATGTAGACCATGATTATAAGGATCTTGCCGTTTATATTCACCTTGACTTCTTTTTTAATTTCCCTTATTTCCTTGCCCTCGATATCCCTTACCATGGCTGCGAGATCTTCGGAGTTGAGGCTTGAAATAAGCTCTATATAGTTTTTGCCGGTTATGTCTTTATGTTTTACGCCCAATATAGAGCAAGCCGCCTTGTTGATCGTCAGGATTTTTCCGGTGTTGTCCAAAAAGATGACCCCGGAATTGATGTTTTCGAGGATGTTTTCGAGATAGAGCCTTCTTTTATCCGATTCGATATAAGCCCTTTCGAGGGAGTCTTTATTGTCTTTTAATTGCTTTACCATTTCGTTAAACGAACTTATGAGAAGACCCACTTCATCTTCGCTTTTTACATCGACCCGGACATCGAGGTTTCCCGATGCGACTGTTTCCGTTGCCATCGCTAAGCTCTGTATTGGGATGGTGATCCCCCGCGATATCTTCAATGAAGCCCATAATCCCGTGAAGACGATCATAATGGTTAAAAATCCTAAAATAAGGATATAATTGAGTCTCAGCGGTTCTCTGAAGGATTCGAGCTTGAGGTAATCTTCATAAAGCTCTTTTATCTTTTCAGCGCGTTCCGAAACCGTTTTTGGAAGCGTTATTTCTACCGTTACAACCCCTCTTTTGCCGCCGGAACCGTCCGGGACAGCGGCACGCACAATGTCGCCGTTCTCTTTTGAAATGACCTCAGTGCCCTCTTTGCCGTTAAACGCGTCTTTGATCGTATCCGACGCGTCATGAGGCGGTTCTAAATGCTTCTTAACGGACATCACCGACGAAAAAGGCTGCCTTCCCTTTAAGACCTCCCGCGCCGCGAACAGCACCCTTTCGCGTTCGAGATCGTAGATGGCGCGCGCAAGGTCAACGGATTTATAAAAGGGCTCCTTCATTTGCGGGGAGAATATCTGATTGATATAATTCGTTGCGAGGCCGCTTGCGGCAATGAAAAGAAAGGCTGAAGGGATTAGGGTCAGAATGACAAAGATGGTCATGAGCTTCGTCCTGAATTTATATCCGAGTATCTTATGATGCCGCTCCATATAGAGCCTGAAAAGGTTTTTGCCGACGAAAAACACGAGCGTCAGCAGCGCTAAGATATTGACGGTAAGGAGGCTTATGAGTAAAAGCCGGGTGGTTATATCCACGGAGGGAAGCTTAATGAAATAAAGCTCCACGGCTGTTATGATGCCTACTAAGAACAGCAGGGAAAAAACTATTATCAGTGGTTTGAGCAGTTTCATTTTACGTTTATTTGAAATGGCGCCGAATTTTTTGAAATGCCGAGTTCTTTTTCAGGCACAAAAAAGAGCAGGTATCCGATAACAGGCGGCAGTTTCCTTATCCTTGACTCCACGCTCACTTTTACGAAATACGATCCCGGTTCGAGTTCCCTCGTATTCGTCAGTTTGATATCGGGTATATTCATGGCGCTCTCGATCATGGATTCGATGTCCTTGAATCTCTTTTCCGTATGGATATTTCCGTCGACGATCGTTGATACATACTCACGCTTTATGGGATTGCTTTTTAATATCTTTACCAGTTTTCTGCCTGTGACGAACTCATCCGGCCATACGTTCCAGACTCTGAAAAGGTCTACGTAGAACACTAATTCCTTGGAGATCCCGTTATTCATGTCGTCAATGAACTTCTGGTCGGGTTTTACAGATGTAGTAACGTATATGTCGTTGTTGTTTGTTTTCACATTGACGCCTGAAATCTCGACGGCAAAGCCATGGGTGGCAAAGCAACAGCAGAGCAGTAGAGCAATAGAGCAGTAGCGCAATAATCGACAGTTTGAACTGTTTAAGCCGTTTTGTTCTGCTGGTCTGCCGGTCTGCCGGTCTGTTGGTCTGTTTTTCATCTTGACATATAAGAAAAAATTTATTTTCATTATAACATAGACACTTAAAGG
>JAJYVD010000006.1 GCA_021792185.1 Nitrospirota bacterium
CTACTTAGCATTGCAGCGGTCAAAGGAAAAGAGAAAAAGGCAGGTAAAACCAGAAAACATCTTGAATAGATTTTCGGTGAGGCAACGAATACTATTTCGAATAGATTCTTACGTGAGGCAACACGGTCAGATGAACTCCCTTTCGAATTGAGACATAATTTGCGTTATTTCTTCTTCCGATACGTCGGGCAGCAGGATCCTGTCGTTTTCGTCCCGGTCGAGTTTAGTAATGCCCGGGAATTGCCTTTCGAGTAATTTTATATTCAACGCCTGCCGCTTTACTATCCTTAGAAGCCTCCTGTTTTCTTCCTCAAGATTGTATTTATCCACGGCGGCTATTACGGCGAACCTGAGTTCCGTATCGTCCCACGGTTTTGTGAAAAACCTGTATATTTCCCCTTTATTTATCGCTTTCATCGCCGCTTCTATGCTCGCGTGGCCCGTGAGCATTATACGTATTATGTCAGGGAACTGTTCGCGCACCATTGCAAGGAACTCGGAACCCGTAACATCGGGCATCTTCTCGTCGGATACGACAACTTTTACAGGATTATTTTTCAATATTTCAATGCCTTCGAGCGCTCCTGCGGCTGAGTATATCTCATACGGCTCGTCCGTAAATACTCTCTTCAGGGAAGCGATAACATTCGGCTCGTCGTCTACTATCAGAATAGTGTCCTGCGCCATTCCTACACCTCTTCGATCAATTGCTGTCTATATTATATTTTACTATAGCGGCCCTTACAGCGTCCCTTATCTCAGTTTCATCCCACGGCTTTGTGAAAAACCTGTATATCTCCCCTTTATTTATCGCCTTCATCGCAGCCTCCAGGCTCGCGTATCCGGTAAGCAATATCCTTACCGTTCTCGGATATTGATCCCGAAGCGCGGCTAAAAATTCCGAACCCGACACCTCCGGCATTCTTTCATCGGATATAACGACATGGATAGGATGTTTTTTTTCAAATACCGCCAGTCCTTCCGCCGCGCTGTTGGCCTCATATATATCATACGGCTCGTCTATAAATATTCTTTTCAATGAGGAAATAACATTCGGCTCGTCGTCTACTATTAAAATATTGTATCTCTCCATTCAAAACCTCCTTTGTTCTATTTCGTTATTTTTCTATCTTGTCCTTTTCCACACGAATATTCCGCTTTTTGAGGGATCTATATGATACCCCCTTTTCATCGTCTCGATGTTTCGCTCGTTGAGCGTCGCTCCTTTCCTTAAAAGCAACAACCCTGTGCCGCTCCTTACGTCTCTCGATACGATAAGCCCGGTCATTAAGTCTTTAGGTCTCAGCTCGACCTCTACGGCATCGGCAGCGCCGGAGTCTATTGTTATTTTTTCTTTCGCGACCTCGTGAAGCATACCGTACAATTCGGGGTCGAATTGTATGCCGGATAAGGATTTTATGACATTCAACGCGCTTTCCAAGGAAAGCCTGCTGTTGCCGCCGCTTGTCAATCTGTCCAGCTTATCCGCTACCGCTATTATCCTTGAACCGAGAGGTATCTTATTGCCGGAAAGCCTGTCCGGAAAACCGTTTCCGTCATACCATTCGTGATGGCTCCGTATAAGCATTCCTGCTTCGCGCAGTTCTTCTACGGGGTCGACGGCGGCCTGTCCCCGAACAGGATGTTTTATATATTCCTCCATCTCATCGGAAGTAAGTTCATCGGCGTCCTTAATAAGCACTATATCGGGAATGCCTATTTTCCCCACGTCATGCAATTGTGCGGCTACGATTATATTTTCTATTTCCGATTCGCTTAACCCCAACTTTAAGGCTATGCCCCCGGAAAGCGCTGCAACGGTGTTTGAGTGGCTGCGCACTGTTTTGTCCCTCAATTCGATGAGGTTGGAAAAAGCGGTTATGAACTCTTTCAGGTTTCTTTTCAGTTTTTCGTTGAGGTTGTTCAGTTCTTTGTTTTGTTTCGTCAGGTCTACGGTATGCTGCTGCACGTAAAATTCAAGCTCGGTATTCCATTTTTTCAGTTCCTCGTTCTGTTTTTTTGTGAGTTCCGTAAGGCGTCTGTTTTCCTTTTTCAGCCTGTATGTCTCTATCGAGTTCAGGACGGTCAGCATCAGGTCGGTATCATCCCACGGTTTTGTAATATATTTGAACGCGCCGCCTTTATTGATCGCGTCCATTGCCGCATTTACATCGGCATAGCCGGTCAGCACTATTCTTACGCAATCAGGACTGACTTTTTTTGCCTTTTCGAGAAATTGAGCGCCGCTCATTTCAGGCATCCTCTGGTCGGATACTATGACGGCAATCTCGTTGTTTTTCAGTATGTCGAGCCCATCCTTGCCCGAAGATGCGGTAAACACTTCGATATTGTCGTCGTCGATGAACAGACGTTTTAAAGAGCGGAGGACGTTTTCTTCATCATCCACAAAGAGGATATTGAATATTTCATGTTTCGGGTTATCGGTCATAGCTTATTTCCCGCGATAAAGACAAGGATTATACATGTTTGCTCCGGAAACTCCGCTATAGTTCCCCATAAGCTGCCGGCAATGTTCCCGATTGCGATTTGCCGTGATGCGGCATGTTTGTCCTTCACATCTTTTATGAACGGTATAATGTCTTTCGGCGCGGGATCTTGAATGTTGCTTGATAACAGTTCGGTCCACGCTGCATTGCACTCCATGACCACGTTGTTGAAGTCGACAGTTGCGACAGCGAAAGGTATTAAATTGAAGATGCGTTGAGCGGTATCGAGTGTTTTGCTCTTCGTGTCGAAATAAACGGACTGCTGCTTGGTAAAGTCCTTCAACTTGGTGTTTAACATAAAGAGTTCTTCGTTTTTTTTCTTAAGGGTTTCCGTAAGCTCTTTATTCCTTTTCAGGATGGAATATTTCTCGACGGCATTGGCGACCGTAATTTTCAGGTCTTCGTCGTTCCACGGTTTTGAGATGAATTTATATAGATGGCCTTCGTTTATCGCGGATATGACCGCCCCTAAGTCCGCGTATCCGGAAAGCACTATCCGTACTATATCGTTCCGCTGTTCCCTTATTGTTTTTAAGAGTTCCACTCCGTTCATCTCCGGCATTCGGTAATCGGATACAATAACCCGGACATCGTTGTTTTCCAGAATCTCAAGAGCTTCTCTGCCGGAGGTTGCAGTAAGGATTATATATCCGGTATCAATAAAAACCCTTTTTACGGCAGCAAGAACGTTTTCCTCGTCGTCCACAAAGAGTATTTTGATCTTTTCGTCCATTTTTATCTCCGGCCTGCCCAAAGCTATACGGCTTCATTCTCAGGGCTGAAGACCAGAATGACGCCTTTCTGGTCTTCGCTATAGTTCATTACCGCTCCTGAGAGCTTGCCGTAAACGCCGCTTATTTCGAGTTTTTTTGCGGCCTTATTTTTATTTTTAACATCTTCGATAAATTCGACAACGTCTGCGGGGAAATTGTATTTGGCGTCTTGTCCCAATAATTTCCAGCCGCTCTGCGTAATATCGACCCATATGGAGTTGCATAAGACTACCATATCGTTAAAGTCGATGCCCACAATCCCGGCCGGTATGGCATTAAGGATATTCTGCTGGATGGACAATGCCTTGCTTCTGAATTCGAGATGGGCGGATTTTTCTTCGAGCAGTTTCTCCAGTTCCTTGTTTTTCTTCCGGAGTTCGGCAGAAAGTTCCCGATTTTTTTTAAGGAGGGAATACCTTTCAATAGCGTTTGAAATAGTAACCTTCAGGTCATCGTCATTCCACGGCTTCGGTATGAACTTGTAAATATGCCCTTCGTTTATGGCAGAGACGATTGCCGCGGTGTCTGCATATCCGGAAAGCACGATCCTTACCGTATCAGGCCAACTTCTGTAAACCTCCCTGAGGAATTCAACGCCGTTCATGCCGGGCATGCGGTAGTCGGATATAACCAAATTGACATTCTCCTGTTCGAGAATTTTGAGGCCGTCCTGCCCGGATATTGCCGTGAAAATTTCATAAGGCTCGTCGATGAAAAGCCTTTTGAGCGCATTCAGGACATTTTGTTCATCGTCCACGCAGAGTATTTTGATTTCCTCATCCATGATTATTTCTCCACGACAGGTATTTTTACTGTAAACCTTGAGCCTTTTCCTACTTCGCTCTCTACCATTATATCACCATTGTGTTTTTTTACGATGTCATATGCTATGCTCAGCCCGAGCCCGGTGCCCTTGCCTACTTCCTTTGTAGTGAAAAAAGGCTCGAATATCCTGTTTATCTTATCGGCTGGAATGCCGTGGCCGGTGTCTGAGATTGAGACAAAGATATTATTATCTTCATGCCATGTCTTCATCGTAATCTCTCCCTGTTTCTCTATCGCATGTGCTGCATTGACCAGTATGTTCATGAATACCTGATTCAACTGTCCGGGGTTGCATTTGGTCGGAGGTATATCGCCGTATTCCTTCTTCACCGTAGCCTTGTATTTCAGCTCGTTCCACACGATGTTTATGGTGCTTTCTATTCCTGCATTAATGTCAGCCATCTTCCATTCTGCCTCGTCAATATGCGAAAAGCTCTTGAGGTTCTGAACTATCATCTTCACACGCTCTGCGCCGTCGAGAGATTCTTTGAGCAGCTGATTCGTATCTTCAATAATATAGTCGATCTTTAATCTTTTGCGCGACTCTTCAAGTTTTTTTGACTGTTCGGACGCAGTAAACGCGGACTGGACATGTATGAATTCTTTAAGCCTCTCGACGTATTTCCCGAGCGTGCCGAGATTGCTGATGATAAAACCCATCGGATTGTTTATCTCATGGGCTACGCCTGCCGCGAGCTGCCCTATGGACGCCATTTTTTCCTGCTGTAAAATCTGGGACTGCGCGGCTTTGAGTTCCGCGTATGCCTTTTCGAGTTCCCTGTGCTGGGATTCGAGCATGTTCATCATATTGTTGAAATGCGCGCTGATACGGTAAATAACATCGGATTCGGAAACGCCGGGAACCGCAAACCTGACGCTCAAGTCTTTTTTATCCTCGACCTCTCTCAGCAGGAAATCGACCTCATCTACGGCAAACTGCAGTTCGTGCCTTTCGCTGCTGATCTCCGCATTGGTTATTTCAAGGGAATCCGTGAGCATCTTGAATTCAGTTGTGTCGTTTATCGTTACTACGGCGCCGATAATTTTATCAGCGCTGCGTTCTTTATATGGATGGAAAGCGATGTTGAACCACTTCTGCAAGTTTTCAATAAATACATCGATGCCGTTTTCGGAAATATCCCGTTTATCGAGAGATATGCCGTATTCCTTCAGAAAAACCTTAAAGTTTTTGCCGACAATGTCGCTATATGTTTTCCCCGCAAAACTTATCAACGCCTTGTTGCACCGCTGTATCCTGTCCTCGGTGTCGACCAGCATAATCATGGAATCTATGCTGTCCACGGTGCTTTCCCACTCGGTCTTTATTGTTTCTATCTGCTTAAGAAGCGCATTTGTTTCCGGGCATGCATTTTTGAGTTCTTCGTTTTTGTTTTCCCTATGTTCTTCTGTTGGAGTTAGCCTGATGTCCAATTTTATCTCTCCACAACCGGTATTTTTACCGTAAAAGTCGTGCCTCTGCCGACTTCGCTCTCTACCATTATATCACCATTGTGTTTCTTTACAATATCATATGCTATGCTCAGCCCGAGCCCGGTGCCCTTGCCTACTTCCTTTGTAGTGAAAAAAGGCTCGAATATCCTGTTTATCTTATCGGCTGGAATGCCGTGGCCGGTGTCTGAGATTGAGACAAAGATGTCATTATTTTCATGCCATGTCTTTATTGTTATCTCTCCCTGCTTTTCTATCGCATGTGCCGCATTGACCAGTATGTTCATGAAGACCTGATTCAACTGCCCGGCATTACATTTGGTCGGAGGTATATCGCCGTATTCCTTCTTCACCGTAGCCTTGTATTTCAGCTCGTTCCAGACTATGTTTATCGTGCTCTCTATCCCTGCGTTTATATCTATCGAATTATGTTCGGACTCATCGACATGGGAGAAGCTCTTCAGGTCTTGAACTATTTTTTTGACTCTCTCGGCGCCTTCGAGGGATTCTTTGATGAGGCTTCCAATGTCTTGCATAATGTAATCTATCTTCAGCGCATTCTGGGATTCTTTTATTTTATCGATGATATTATCAAATCCCCCCTCGCCCCCCTTTTCTAAAGGGGAGATGGGGGGATTACAAGATAACTCTTCGATAGCTTCGGTCTGTATTTTTATGAACTCTGACAGCTTATCGATATACTTATGCAAAGAACCCAGGTTACTCATGATGAATCCGACCGGATTGTTGATCTCATGGGCCACCCCAGCCGCAAGCTGCCCTATGGACGCCATCTTTTCCTGCTGAAGTATCTGGGACTGGACTGCCTTGAGGTCGTTGTATGACTGTTCGAGTTCTTTATGCTGCGATTCGATAGTCTCCAATGCTTTTTTGAGTTCGATGGTTTTTCTGTGGAGCGCAAGAAATACATTGACCTTGCTTTTTAGAATTTCCGGCTCTATGGGCTTGAAAAGATAATCCACTGCCCCGACTTCGTAGCCCTTGAATACGTGTTTCTCTTCATGGCTTATTGCGGTAACGAATATTATGGGTACATATTTAGTCCTTTCGATGCCTCTCAAGAGTTCGGCGGTTTCAAAGCCGTCCATATCCGGCATCTGGACATCGAGAAGGATTAAGGCAAGGTCATGTTCAAGCGCCAGAGCTAATGCCTCATTGCCGGAGGCGGCTTTAATAATATTCCTGTTACGGCCTTCCAGTAAGCTCTCCAGCACAACGAGATTTTCAGGCCTGTCGTCGACAATTAGAATGCCCTGTTTTTCGCTGTTGCCCATTTCTTGCCCCAAGAATTTATATATCTGCGGTCTGCTCCTGCCCTATGCCTGCAAGAAACCGGCCTATTCGTTCAACCGTAAGAATTAAATCGGTTTTTGTGGCCGCTATTGCCGCCTTTGGCATTAAATCAAACTCGGATGTCGCCGGATCCTGCACTACGGAAAATCCGCCGAGGTCTTTGATTTTTCTCAAGCCTCTGCTGCCGTCGTCATTGGCGCCGGTTAGAATAATGCCGATAAGTTTTTCTTTATATACATCGGCAGCAGTCTCGAACAGTACATCGATGGACGGGATTGCATAGCTGACGCGTTCGAAAAGAGAGATGGAAAATGTCCTGTCGTCTTCGATCATCAGGTGATAATTTGGAGGAGCGATATAAACTACGCCGGCTTTTATATTCTCTTTATCTTCCGCTTCTTTTACATGCAGCAGGCAGGTTTTATTCAACAGATCGACCAAATAACCCGAAGCCGACGGGTGCTGATGCTGAACGATAATAACGGAGATAGGAAAATCTGCAGGCAGGCAGGAGAGTATGACGCTGATGGTTTTTATGCCGCCAGCAGAGGCGCCTATGACCACAGCCTCGTATTTTGCCGCTTCCCTGTCCGGAACCTGACGGTTGGTACGATCGGTATAAAAATTTCCGGCCTGCAGCGCTTGTGCTTTTTCTTTTTTACGATATATTTTTTCGGCAGATACGATTTCCTCAAAGTCATTTTTATGTATGGAAAGCCTTAAACTCTCTTTGGAACCGAGACAGAGAAATCCGTTATAACACAAACTGTCATAAAACAGCTTGATAACACGAGCCTGCAAATCCTTGTCGAAGTAGATAAGAACATTACGGCATAAGACAAGATTCATTTCATTGAAAACCCCGTCTGTTATCAGATTGTGATTGGAAAATACGATGTTTTCCTTCAGCGATTTATTCATTATCACGCATTCGGAATCGGCGGTATAGTAATCGGCGAACGATTCGATGCCGCCGGCCTTCTGGTAATTGGAAGTATATTTTTGCAAATGGCGAAGCGGGTATATTCCATCCTTTGCCTTTTTAATGACCACATCATTGAAATCGGTGGCGTATATCAGAGACCTTTTGTATAAGCCCTCTTCTTTAAGAATTATTGCCAGGGAATAAACTTCTTCGCCCGTTGCGCATCCCGCACCCCATATTTTTATAAACGGATATGTTTTTAAGTAGGGGATGATTTCTCTTCTGAGCGCCGAATAAAACGACGGGTCACGGAACATTTCTGTCACGGTAATAGAGATGTCCAGAAGCAAAGTTTCAAAGAACCGGGGGTCAGCGAGGGCCTTTTGCTGCAGTTCCGAAATGCCGGCGATTCCGGACATGGAAAGCCTGTGCAGGATTCTCCTCTTTATGAACGACTTTGCATAATGCCCGAGGTCATACCCGTATTTCAGGTATAGGGCTTCTATGAGCTTTTTTATCTCTTTGTCTGCGTGTTCTTCGGTCTGCATCGGAGTCTTTATTTATAGAGCCACACTCTCAAGAGCGACAATAATTTATCGACCTCGATGGGTTTTGCGAGATAGTCGCTTGCCCCCGCCTCGACACATTTATTTCTATCTCCTCTCATGGCCTTTGCGGTAATCGCAATAATGGGAAGTCGCTCGAATCTTTTCTGCTTCCTTATCTCTCCCATTGCCTCATATCCGTCCATTTCGGGCATCATTATATCCATTAATACTATGTCGGTATCGGGATATTGTTCGAGGTGCTTCAGCGCTTCTTTGCCGTTTTTCGCTATAGATACCTTCATGTCTTTCCCTTCGAGGACACTCGTCATCGCAAACACATTGCGCATGTCATCGTCTGCCACGAGTATTTTTTTGTCTTTAAGTACAGCATCTCTGTCATATGCGGCTTTTATCGTTTCCCGCTTCTCTTCAGGCAGACCTGCCTCGACACGCTGGAGGAATAAAACGGTTTCGTCTACAAGTCTTTCGGGAGACTTTGCTCCCTTGATAATGATACTGTCGGCAAGCTCCTGCAGCCTTGCATCTTCTTCCTCCGTGAGCTCTCTGCCGGTGTGAATAATAACGGGGACATTAGCAGCCGCCTTATCTTTTCTGATATTTTCCAGTAATTCAAAACCCGACATGTCGGGAAGCCCGAGGTCGAGGATCATGCAGTCGAAACCTTTCGACTTCAGAAGCTCATACGCCTCATGGGCCGTTCCGACAGCAGTGATAGCAATATTTTCTCCTTTGCCGACGAGTTCGATAATGCTTTTCCTCATGGCTTCGTCATCGTCTACTATCAACAGATTTTTTATGCTCTTCGAGACGGCATGCTCTATTTTGTCGAATGCGCCGTTGAGTTTTTCCAAGCTGACCGGCTTGGTCAGATAACCTATTGCGCCCATCCTCATGGCTTCGGGATGTTTGTCGTTTGCCGATATGAGGTGGACAGGTATATGACGGGTCTTGGGATTTGTCTTAAGCCTCTCCATAACCGTCCAGCCGTCTATTCTCGGAAGCCCGATATCGAGGATAACGGCGCCGGGTTTGTAATAATCCGCGAGATAGAGGCCCGCTTCCCCATCCCCTGCGATTAAGCCCTTAAATCCCCTTTCAACGGCAAGATCATAAAGGATTTTTGCAAATCTGGGATCATCCTCGACAATCAAAACCGTTCTGTCGCCTGCGGATATGTTTCTGCGGTCATCGCGAATATCTCCTAATTGCAACTGCACATCGGACGATATGTTCTTCGGAACAGACGCCTCCGGACACGGCTCTGCACGGCAGGGCGAATTGCGCTCCGCTTCCATCTTATTTATTTTTTCCGGAGATTCCGGCAGGTATAGCGTAAAGGAGCTGCCCTTACCCTCGACGCTTTGCAATTGAATCTCTCCGCCTAAAAGTTTTGCGATGTCCCTTGAAATAGTAAGTCCCAGTCCCGTCCCCCCGTAATGCCTGCTCGTTGCGCCATCTGCCTGCTGAAATGCCTCGAATATTAAATCCTGCTTGTTTTTAGGGATGCCGATACCCGTATCGGCGACCGTTATTGCGATGGTATTGGAAGGCTCTAAGGTGCTTTTCAGGACAATGCCGCTGCATGGCCTGTGAATACCAAGGGCAACGCCGCCCTTGTGGGTAAATTTAAATGCATTGGATAAGAAATTCCTGATGACCTGCTCGAATCTCTGCCTGTCCGTAATGATGAAGGCAGGCACATCAACGGATTTTTCTATTTTCAGGCTTACCCCCTTTCTATGGGCAATGTGTTTGAAATTCGCCTCTGTATTGGCAAGAAAGTCTTCGATGCTTACTTTATCATGGTGTATTTCCATTTTTCCCGCCTCGATCTTCGAGAGGTCGAGTATATCGCTGATAAGCAACAGCAGATCGGAACCGGCATTGTGGACCGTAGAGGCGTATTCCACCTGCCTCTCCGTAAGATTGCCGTTTTCGTTCTGCATTAATATCTGCGAAAGGACGAGCATGCTGTTGAGAGGCGTCCTCAATTCATGCGACATGTTTGCAAGGAACTGAGATTTGTATTTGCTGCTCAACGCCAATTCTTCGGCCTTCTGTTCGAGCATTTGTTTGGCGGTCTCCAGTTCCTCATTTTTCTCCTGCAGGTCGTCCTTCTGCCTTTCGAGCGCTTGAGACTGCTCTTCCAGCTCTTCGTTTATCTGCTGCAGCTCTTCCTGCTGAATGCGTAATTCTTCGGTTTGCTGCTGCGTTTTTTCCAGCAGTTCTCTTATCCTCCAACCGGACTGGACAGAGTTAAGGCTGATGGCAATGCTTTCCAAAACCTGCCCGAGAAACTCCATGTGCAAATTCGTTATTTCATGGAATGAGCCTATTTCCAGCACTCCCTTTACCTTTCCCTCATATAAGAACGGGGCGACAACGATATTGCGGGGCGCGGCCTCCCCCATGCCCGAGGAAATTTTGGCATAACCGTCCGGGATATCGGTTACGATAATCGGTTTTTTCCCTACAGCAGCCTGTCCGATAAGTCCTTCACCGATCCTGTATTCGACAGAAATGCCCTCTACTGCCGGACGTGCATAACTGCCGGTTAGTTTTAAAATATTATTATTCTCATCGCATAGATACAATGCCCCGATTTGTGCGTTTAAATAAGCTGCGAGATACTCGATTATGTTCTGCGACAGGGTTGCGATATCCTGATCTCCGCGCATTTTGTCGTTTAATTCCGCTATGCCGTTTTTCAGCCAGTTTTGTCTCTTGGTGCGGTCGGTCGCCTTTTTCAGGTCGTTTATCATCTTATTTACCGATATGCCGAGCGCATCCTGTTCGCTTTTGAGATCGAGCGTTTTGCCGAAATCTCCCCTCGATATCGCCTCGCATATCGATGCCGTTTCCCTAAATGAATTCACCACCCTTTTGTAACCGGCGTTAAGCTCTCCTATCTCGTCATTCGTTATTTTAATGTCCTCAAGAGTCAGGTCTCCCATGGAAAGCCTTTCCGACCAGCCAACAAGGTTATTGATGGGTTTCGAAATATTACGGGCAATAATGCCAAGGATCAGCATCGAAGAGATAACCGACAGCGCTAAAACGCCTATCACTATCAGCAATAAATTGTTCAAACCCTTAAAAGCCTTTGCCTTTTCGATCCCCATACTTATTTTTAAACTTAGAGATGGAAGATGTTCGCTTGCAATAACCCAGTCCGACAGCTCTCCTTTTACAAGGCCGGATATAATTTCGGATTTGATATTCTCAGAATGCGCAATAACCGTCCCATGGCCGTTGGATATCGCATAAGACATTCCGGCATTTGAGATCTCCGAGAATGTCTGTTTTATATAATCGTCTATCGGCTGGCAAACCCATAAAAGACCCTCTATTTTTTCGTGAAAAATGAGTGGGGCGGCAGATAGAAGCACCCATCCATCTTTTTTGTCCTGAAGCAGTTTATGAATTGCGATGAATGAAGATGCCTGCCTTTTGCGGGTGTCTGACTGATCCCGACCGAATTGCTTAAGCATCCCGGCATGATCGTATCTGTCAAAGCGCTCCGTGCGCTTGTTTTTAGTAATCTGCAGTATCGGTTCTCCTTTTGAGGCTGTAAGCTGTATTTTTGCGTATTGAGGGTTAACGCGTTGAATATTTATAAAAAACGATTCGAGCTCGAACTCGTAAGTGAGTATTCCATCCTTGTCATTCAGCGCCCTCGAAGTGAAAAGATTTTCAAATGCCTTATGTGTCCGCATCGTAGAGATGTCTCTGTTTGTATACTCTAAGAGGTCATTTAATATCCGGGTTTTTCCCTTTGCCTCCGAGGTCAAGTGTCCGATTGCAACCGATTTGAGCTCATTTCTTATGATTATCTGCGATACGGCGCCCTGTATCAGCAGCACTGTAGATATCAATGCGCCTGCCGCTAAGATTATCCGTTGGCCTATCCTCATAAAATCCCTCTTAACGATTTACTTTAAGCCGAATCTTGCCTTTTTCTCGTCCCACAGCGGCGCTAAAGCCTTTCCTTCCGTCAGATTGACCGTTCCCTGTTCCGATATTATTGCCTGGCCTTCGGGACTCAATATGAAGTCGATAAATTTCTTCACTTCCGGATTTTTGGTATTTTTGTTTACAGCAATATATAGCGGGCGGAATAATGGATATTTCCCCGAAGCAATGTTCTCTTTAGACGGGCTGATGCCGTCGAGAGAGAGTATCTTAACCTTTCTTTTTATTGCAGCGCTGACTCCATCTAATCCGAGCGACCAAGGTGTTTTCTCAAACTTCGCCCTTAAACTGCCGGACGATTTTACAATATGAGATAAGGCTTTAAAATCATATTCGGGATCGTTGTATACAAGCCACCTGAACATATGTTCGACCCCTGAATATTTTCCCTGACCGCCGAGGGTCACGAGAACGATTCTTTTATCTTCAGCGCCCAGATCTTTCCATGATGTGATTTTTCCGTCATAAACCCTTTTGAGGTCGGCTAAAGAAATGTTATTAACGGGATTGTCTCTATGTGTGATTACAACAAGGGCGTCCCATGCGACATGAACCAGTTCGGCATCCCTTTCTTCCTCGTGTATTGCTCCTTTAGCATCAACTAAACGATGGCGGCATGTCCCCCCCATATCGCTGGAACGGGCGGATACCGCTCTGATGCCTTTGGTAGCGCCTCCTCCCGACAGCTTGATCTTTAGCCCTGTCTTTTTTTCATATGCCTTTGCTATTTCTTCCATAAATGCGGTCATGGAAATATCGCAGCCGGTCCATGTCAGTTCTTTTGCTGTGGCAAACGGTGCAACTAAAAATAGAGCCGAAACTATCACGGCGAGTTTTAAGACCATGTCTAAAAACAGATCTGATTTCATGTTTGCTGTATGCCTTTTCATCTTATGCCCCCTATCTACCCCTTTTCCACAACCGGTATTTTTACCGTAAAAGTCGTGCCTCTGCCGACTTCGCTTTCTACCATTATATCACCGTTGTGTTTCTTTACAATATCATACGCTATGCTCAGCCCGAGTCCCGTGCCCTTGCCTACTTCCTTTGTAGTGAAAAAAGGCTCGAATATCCTGTGTATCTTATCGGCTGGAATGCCGTGGCCGGTGTCTGAGATTGAGACAAAGATATTATTATCTTCATGCCGGGTCTTTATTGTTATCTCTCCCTGCTTTTCAATCGCATGTGCCGCATTGACCAGTATGTTCATGAAGACCTGATTCAACTGCCCGGCATTACATTTGGTCGGAGGTATATCGCCGTATTCCTTCTTCACCGTAGCCTTGTATTTAAGCTCGTTCCAGACTATGTTGACGGTGCTTTCGATCCCCTCGTTTATATTGGCCGTCTTCCGCTCGGCTTCATCTACGCGAGAGAAGCTTTTTAAATCCTGCACTATCTTTTTTACCCTTTCCATGCCTTCGAGAGATTCCTTTATCAGGGTTGCGGAATCCCCTAAGACGTAATCGAGTTTTTGGGACTTTTTATGTTCGGCTATTTTCCCTGTAAATTTTTCGCCCTCAATACCTAACTCTTTCGTTGCATCTTCAAGCGAAGCCGACTGTATTCTCACAAATTCGTTGATCCTGTCCGTATATTTTTGCAATGTGTTGAGATTGCTCATTACAAAGCCGACCGGATTGTTGATCTCATGGGCTATGCCTGCCGCAAGCTGTCCTATGGACGCCATTTTTTCCTGCTGTAAAATCTGGGACTGCGCGGCTTTGAGGTCGGTGTACGCCTTTTCAATCTCCTTGTTTTTATTTTCAAGCATTTCCTCGGTATGTTTGCGCTCGGTGATGTCATGGAGGGTTATTACAGCGGCATATGCGCTGTTTTCGAGCTCTTTCAGGTAATAAATGTCATATATAAAATATTTTCCTCCGGGATGGTAATACTCTATAGTGGCAGGAGGTTTTATCTTGAATGTAAACCCGCTTTCCTTAAGGATATCCTGCCATTTCATCCCCACTAATTCACCGTAGGGTTTCCCTGTTATGGTGGTGAGGATTTTATTGCATCTCAAGATGGTATCCTTTATGTTTATCAGCATGACGATGTCACTGATGCAATCCATGGTCAGTTCCCATTCTCTTTTTGCATTCTCTATGGCCTTAATCGTTTTCGTCAGGATTTCATTTTTCACTTTGATGTCTTCGGTCCTTTTGAGCAGAATAATGTTCTTGAGCCTTACAATCAGTTCTGTCGGGTCTATGGGTTTGGACAGGAAGTCGTTTGCTCCGGCATTGAGGCATCTGATCTTTGTTTCATTGTCTCCGGTTTGTGAGAACGAGATTATCGGGATATGCATGGTTTCAGGATCTTTTTTGAGGATCGAGGTCGCTTCTATACCGTCCATCTCGGGCATAAGAACATCGATAAGTATGGCGTCCGGATTGATTGCTCTTGCCTTTTCTATTGCTTCTAAGCCGTTTCCGGCCGTCTCGAATGCATATCCATAGCGGGATATTAGACTTGAAATAAGTTTGACAACCGACGGCTCGTCATCGACTATAAGGATTTTTACCTGTTCCTCGTTCTCCATTGAAAACCTCCTATTATCCCATGATACGGACTACAGTCTTCGCCAGTTTTCCCAGATTAAAGGGTTTTTGGAGCATCTCCTCAATCCCTGCATTTATTATATCTTCTTTCTTTGCACTGAAGTCATAGCCTGTAATCCCTAAAATCCTGACCGATGGTTTTCTCTGTTTGATTTCTCTGCTCAGTTCTATACCTCCCATCTCAGGCATTATCATATCAGTAATTATCAGTCCGATCTCTCCATATTTGCTGTCAAATATGTTTAATCCCTCCTTTCCATCTTTTGCTGTCAATACCTTGTAGCCCAGTCCTATTAATGCCCTATCGAGGAGATCTCGTACTGAATGGTCGTCTTCTATAATTAGTATGGTCTCTCCCCCTCCTTTTGGTATGATAGTCTCTCTCTTCAGTGGAGAGATATCCTCCGGGGCGCAGCCACATCTACAATATCGGAACCAATGGCCTGCACGAGGAGATCACGGGATGCAGCGGCCTTGATACTCACAGGGTCGGTAAGCGCTTTCCCTTCAAACTCATGACGAGAGTGGGCTAAAACATTCTCATTTTGATCCAGAATGATTGCATAGACCATGTGCCCGCTATTAGACATGTTATCCACAAAAGACCTGAGGGCAGCATAATCCCTAAGGATAATGGCATTGGCGCTGTTCAGGGCAAAGGTTTTTGTAAGGCTCTCTAAATGCTCCTGTTCTTCCTTGGCTATATGATTTTCGACCATAGTGGATGTAAAAACAATGAATGCTACCCCCATGGCGATGATCAGGACGGTATAGATGAGGGGTATCTTGACGAGGAGCTTCATCTGAGCATTTTCTCCAGATTTCTGAAATCTTCAATCGTCGTGGGTATGTGTCGATCAAAACCTGCAGCCTTTAGAGCGGTTTTGCCCTCTTCGTCTTTATCCATATTTATAAGGGCATCTTTAATCTTTTCTGTTAGGACAACATCAAAACCCTTTCTCACTGCAATGGTTCTGTCAGGAAATTTAGCAGAAGACTTATGCAATATCTTCATTTCATCCTTAACCCTCGGATATTCTTTTTCGAGTTTAAAATATACATCGTCCTTTGCCGAGCCGCCGTCTGCCTTTTTATCCAGGACCATCAAAACAGCAGCATCATGCTTGCCGGCAAATATCACCTCTTTGAAGAACCTATCGGCATCATATCCCTTTTCTTTTAAAAGGTACATCGGATATACATATCCTGCCGGGGTGTCTCTGTCCACATAAACAAAGACCTTATCCCTCAGTTCATAGATGTCCTTTATGTTGCTGTCCTTTCTCACAAAGACCATACCCTCATATGTGGAAAGGCCGTTTCTTTCAAATCTTGCCAGAGGGATAGTCCCTATCTCTTTGAATGACCTGTAGCAGATGAAGCTCCCCATGATGCCTGCATCTATCTCATTGTTTCGCATCTTCATCAAGCACCGTTATAAAGTCCTTCTGGGGCATGAGTTGTGCATTAATGTTTAATCGTTTGTTCAGATAATCCACGATGGGCTGATACTGCTTGATTGTCTCTGTTATTGTAAGTGCAGGGACGACACCGATGCGGACTAACTGCTTTTCCACCTGCGGACTGATTGCCTTCTTCGGTTTCTCCTGCCTCTCGCATCCGGGGAAAAGAATTAATAGAAAGAATAATAGAAAAGCTATGTATGCCTTTTTATATTGTCCTGTCATCTTAAAACCTCCTTTTTTTCACCTCGTTTACCCCTCCTTATTTCTCCCCCTATCCAGAATCTCCCGCACCTTTCCTAAAAGTTCCTTTGGCGAGACAGGCTTCAGGATAAAATCCAATCCCTCCTCAAGTATCCCCTTTTTATGGATGAGGTTTGCTGTATAGCCGCTTAGAAATATCGTCTTTATGCCGGGATTGATTTTTTTTATTTCTTCATAAACCTCTTTGCCGTTCTTTTTCGGCATTAAGACATCGAGGAGTAAAAGTTGTATATCCTTTTTATTGTCCATAAACTTTTCTATCGCCTCTTCTCCATCCTCTGCCGCTATGACCTTATATCCGAATCTCTCAAGCACATCACGAGTCAGGTTCCTTACAGCCTGATCATCCTCTGCTACAAGCACTGTCTCTGTCCCTCGCTCCGGATAGACAGCAGGCGCAGTACTAACTGCCTCCCTGGCCTCTGATTCAATCAAGGGCAGATATATCTTAAATGTCATGCCGTTTCCTGGTTCGCTATAGACATTGATAAACCCATCGTGCTGTTTTACTATCCCGTAGACCATCGAGAGGCCGAGACCCGTGCCTCTGCCGAGTTCTTTGGTCGTAAAGAACGGTTCGAATATTCTCTCCCTTGTCTTTTCATCCATCCCAATGCCTGAATCTGTCACTGACAAAAGGGCATACATTCCATGATCTCCATATCCATGTCTCTTTATATACTCTTCATCAATCTGAACGGGTCCGGTCTCTATGATCAAATCCCCTCCGTCAGGCATGGCATCCCTCGCATTTGTTGCAAGGTTCATCAATACCTGCTCTATCTGACCGCTGTCTACAAATACTGTTAAACCCTTATCTGAAAGCGCTGTCTTTAATTCTATATCCTCGCCTATGATCCTACTTAGAAACTTTTCAACGCCCTTTATGATTTCATTCAGATCCTGGGGTTTTGGTTCGATTATTTGCTTTCTGCTGAAGGCGAGTAGACTTTTTGTTAGATGGGCTGCCCTTTCTCCTGCATTAAGTATCTCTTTAAGATGGGCCCTATTAGGATCGTCTTCTTTCATATCCATCTGCATGAGACCTCCAAAACCAATTATCGCATTAAGCATATTGTTGAAGTCATGGGCTATGCCTCCTGCAAGCTGACCGATTGCCTCCATCTTCTGCGCATGGCGGAGCTGCTCTTCAAGCTTCTTGCTCCCGGTAATCTCAGTAATCAGCCCATCATATGCAACAACCCTGCCATGCTCATCATATCGGGGAACAGGCGCATTCCTCACCCAGCGGATTGATCCATCCTTGTGGATGATTCTATGTTCAAGGGGTTTTACAGCCTCGCCTGAAAGCACTTTATTGGCCTGTGCTATTACAACCTCCCTATCTCCTTCATAAACCATTTGATACCAGAGGTGAGGGTCGGCCTCGTATTCCTCTGATGTATAACCTGTCACTGCAACACAGCCGGGGCCATGTTTTGTTGGTACCGGTTTGCCGTCTTTTATCTCAACAGTATAGATGTAGTTTGTTACTGATTCGAGAAGCCTTTTGTAGCGCTCTTCGCTTTTTCTCAATGACTCCTCTGCCCGCTTGCGCTCGGTGATGTCTCGCGTGATGCACACAAAGCCTGTATGCTCGTCCCCCTCATCTTTCAGCGCTGTAAGCGTCATCTCCACCGGGAATCGCCTGCCATCCTTTTTAACTCTCTCTGTTTCAGCCCTGACAAATCCTTCCATGGTCGCTTTCTTGAACCTCCCATGGCATGCCTCTTGAGCCTCCTTCGGGACTATCAAGGAGTGCGACCTGCCGATGATTTCCTGAGCAGTGTAACCAAAGAGCGTTTCAGCCCCCCTGTTCCAGGATACGATGTTCGTATCCAGGTCCAGGCCTTCTATTGCATCAGTGGCGTGCTCTGTTATGTTTGCGAGAAATGCCCGCACCTCTTCTGCCTTCTTGCGTTCTGTGATGTCCAGCAGCGTTCCGATGACAGCAGGTTTCCCGTTGTATTCTACCCTTGCCCCGTGAACCTCAACATCAATAAGCGTTCCGTCTTTTCGCAGTCCTCTAAAGGAATAGCGGATGTCCTGAACTTCGCCCTCTATACGCCTGCGAATATTCCCTGCTACGAGGTCACGGTTTTCAGGCGCTGTCAAATCCATTGGTCCTAATTTGTCGATCAACTCTTCAACCTTATAGCCAAAGGTCGAGGCAATGGCTTGATTTACATATCGGAAGAGATTGTCCTGTATCAAATAAATACCTGTTAATGTCGATTCTGTTAACAACCGGAATCGTTTTTCGCTTTCCTGCAATGCCTTTTCCGCATGTTTACGCTGTTTCTCTTTTTCTATCAATTCGATGGCAAAAGAAATATTTTCGGATAGCTTTTCAAGTAACAGGATATGTTCTGTGGTGAAAAAATTTGGTTCTCCGGCATATAGATTAAACGCTCCTATTATTGTGGCGCCGAGGCGCAACGGGAAGGAAGCCGAAGAATAATAACCATGCTGTATGGCTTTATCGCGCCATGGCTTCATATATTCGTCATGCTCAATGTCGTTACATATTACATGGCTACCTTGCCGGACAGCCCTGCCTGTCGGCCCTTGCCCTTCCGGAACATCGTCTATGGAGATGGTGATGCCATCGAGGTAATCTTCCACAGCACTCCAAGAGACAACAGGTTTCACCATGTGAGTATCTTTGTCAATAAGTCCTATCCAGGCCATGCGGAACATGCCGTCTTCCCCAGCTATACGGCATGCCTGCTCGAAGAGTTTCATGGGATCATTGATGTGAATAATAGCTTCATTTATTCCGCTTAAGGTAGAATAAAGTTGTTTCAGATGTATAATTTTTTCCTGAGCCTCCAAGAGAGCTTCATTTTTTCTCTTAACATCTTCGAGATTTTTAAGCTGTAAGAAATTTTTGATTCTTGCTATAAGCTCTGTATTGTCCACGGGCTTTGAGAGGAAGTCGTTAGCTCCTGCATTCAGGCATTCAATTTTCATCTCTTTATCCTCGAAGGCAGTAAGCACTATGATTGGAATATGCTGCGTCTCATGGTCTTCCTTTAGCCTTTTACATGCCTCAATTCCGTTCATTTCCGGCATTAAGACATCGAGGAGTACGATGTCAGGATTGTTTTTTTTTGTCTTTTCTATGGCTTCTATACCGTTCTGTGCAGTCTCAAGGACATATCTCTGCGAAGATAACAGGGCGGATAGAAATCGCAGGACGGTCTCATCGTCATCCACTATAAGGATTTTTGCACCGACCGTTTCTTTAAGGGGAGGGTTTTCGATATCCGCTTTAGTCGTCATATTTTAATAATAATACAAATCTCGCATAAGTTAAAGAAATAAAAGCGTTTCTTTACCTGTTATTCCGGCATAAAGTATAATACCTCATGGATTACAGACTCACGGAAAAGGTAAGGGCTGCCGGTTGAGCGGCAAAGATGGGTCCGTCGGACCTTGAAGAGATAATCGGGGATATTCAATCGGGAGAGAACCCTTCCGTTCTCGTCGGCCCGGGCGATGATGCCGGGGTCTATTTGCTCAACGGCACTGCGATAGTAGAGACGGTCGATGTTATAACGCCTGTGGTGAACGACCCTTTCACCTTCGGCGCCATAAGCGCGAATAACTCATTGAGCGACGTGTATGCGATGGGAGGAATGCCTGTCTCGGCTCTGGCCATTGCGGGATTTTCGTCATGCGATTATGAGCCTGTTGTGTTAAAGGAAATACTGAGAGGAGCAGTGCATTCGTTGAACAGGGCGGGCGCAGTGCTCATGGGCGGGCACAGCTTCGAGGATTCTGAGCTCAAATTCGGCCTTTCCGTGATGGGCATCGCAAATAAAGATAACATACTTAAGGTTTCGGGGGCTGAGGAAGACGATATCATTATCATTACAAAACCCATAGGCATAGGCATCCTCGCCACTTCACTTAAGGGCGGAAAATTAACGGATGATGATATGAAAACTGCCGTTGAATGGATGCTCACATTGAATGATAAGGCATCGGAACTGGCGCTTAAGGCAGGCGCTACGGCCTGCACCGATGTTACCGGATTCGGCCTGCTGGGCCATGCGCATAACATGGTTAAGGGTTCGGGCGTCGATTTCGAGATCAAAAAAGACAGCGTTCCTGTGTTGGAACATGTGCATGAGATGATCAATGCGGGCATGGTTTCAGAGGGCGCATACAACAATCTCAGATTCCTCGACGGAAAGGTTGAATTCTCTTCTCACATAACCGATGAAGACAGGCTTTTGCTTGCAGACCCTCAGACATCCGGAGGTCTTTTGATAACCGTGAAAGAAAAAGGCATTAAGGTCTTTGAGGACGCAGGGATATTTTTTTCGGTTATCGGCAGGGTCATAAAAGGCTCCGGAAAGATTGTCGTAAGGTGAACGGCAATCTTATTCTTCTCCTTCACGCCCATCTTCCATACGTAAGGCATCCCGAACACGAATATTCCCTCGAAGAAAACTGGCTTTTCGAGGCCGTAAGAGAAACATACATCCCTTTGCTCGATGTCTTAGATAGAGTGGTCAATGACGGCATAAGCCCCAGGATTACTATGTCCTTGAGTCCCACTCTCACCGAGATGCTCGACGACGAACTGCTGAGAGACAGGTTCGTGAGGCACATGGAACATCTGATAGAACTTTCCGAGGCGGAGAAGACAAGGACTAAAAGTTCTCCGTTTGAGGCCACGGCTTTTCTTTATAACGACAGGTTTAAGCGCATAAGGCGGTTGTATCTTGAAAGATACAAAAGGGATATAGTTTCAGCCTTCAGGAGATTGCAGGATGAAGGCCATATGGAGATTGTCGCTACCGCCGCAACCCATGCCTTTCTGCCCGCGTTTGAGAAGTATCCCGATGCGGTTAAAGCGCAGATAGATGTCGGAGTCAAAAGTTATATCCGCAGTTTCGGCAGACATCCTTCGGGTTTCTGGCTGCCTGAATGCGGTTACTTCAAGGGGCTTGATTCTCTTTTGAGAGCCGCCGGCATAAAATATTTCTTTTTGGAATCTCACGGTATTATTTACGGGAGGCCGAGACCACGGCACAGCGTATACGGACCGGTTCTCACGCCTTCCGGCATTGCGGCATTCGGAAGGGATTTCAAATCCGCCCGGCAGGTATGGTGCGCGTCGAAGGGATATCCCGGAGATCCGTTTTACAGGGACTTCTACCGCGATATAGGTTTTGACCTTCCTCTCGATTATGTGGGCGGTTATACGGGATTAGGAGATATCAAGACATTTACAGGCATGAAGTATCACTGCGTTACCGGCAAGAGCGAAGAGAAGCTTCCGTATGACAGGGCGCAGGCTTTGAGAAGGGTATCGGAACACGCGGCTCATTTCGTGCAGGAAAGGGAATACGATCTTACGCGTCTTTCCGGATTCGGGTTTCCCCCTGCGGTGCTTTCCGCATTCGACGCCGAGCTTTTCGGACATTGGTGGTTCGAAGGGATAGAATGGCTTGCGCTCGTGATCAGGAATATATCGGAAAACAAAAAATCATTCGGTCTTATAACCCCTGCGCGATATCTGGAGGAGTATTCTAAGGACATGAACGTTGTAGAACCCTGTCCGTCGAGTTGGGGGGAGGGCGGATACAACTCCGTATGGATTGGAGAACGGAATCATCGGCTTTACAGGCATCTTCACGCAATAGCGGAGAGGATGGAAATTTTGAAAAAATGGATGAGTGGAGCATTGGAGCAATGCGGGATTGCAGAAAAAAATTTATTGCAGAGGACGATTAATCAGGCTATGAGGGAGATGCTTCTCTCCCAGGCAAGCGACTGGATGTTTCTGATGCAAAAAGGAAGGGCTGCGAAATACGCCGAAGAACGGATAATGGGACATATCGGGAAGTTCGACATGCTTTTTTCGATGATTATGAACCGCAAAGTGGATAGCTCTCGGCTGAAGGAAATAGAAAATCGCGACAATATTTTCGGATGGATTGATTCCAGAAATGCAATTAAACTCTGAAAACATGGAGGCATGGGCAGATAAAAGGCTTTACCTCGCCACATTATTGAAGCACACAACAAAACATATCCTGTAAAAAATATACGTATCGTTCTCTTGGATTGTTTCAAAAAAATGCGAATTGTAAAGACTTTTAGCTGTTCATGCCTATATATAAATGCTTTGTCTCCCTCGAAATGAAAATTTTACGATTTCGACTCGGATAAGAGGTTATCGTAGGGATATGATTTCAGGTATGCAAGGAATTCGTCTACGGCATGCGATAGAACCGCTGTTTTCTGCATTATAAGAGAGAAGTTTCTGTATATCTTTTCTTCCTTCGGGGTAATCAGCTTTAAGCTTCCGTATTTAACCTCTTTCCGTGCGGCCCATTTCGAGACGATGGATACGCCGATACCGTTCTCTACGGCCTGCTTTATCGATTCGGTGCTGCCGAGCACCAGGGCAATACGCATATCTCCGGTATTGATGCCGTGAGATAGAAGATACTTCTCTATCATTTGTCTTGTGCCGGAGCCTTCCTCTCTTAGAATAAAAGGTTCTTTGGTGATCTCGAGTATGGAGACGACTTTTTTCTTTGCCCATTGATGAAACGGCGGAACGATAAAGACAAGTTCGTCCTGAATTATCGACTCCGTCTTTATCTTGTGTTTCGATGTTTCTCCTTCAACGAGGCCGAGGTCGATGACGCCGGCGTTCAAAAAATCCACCACTCTCTTGGTGTTTCCGATAAGGGCATTTACTTTGATCTTCGGGTGCGTCTTTTTGAAATCCGAGATCACGGTCGGCAGCACATAATTGCCTATCGTCGTGCTTGCCCCTATGGTTATGCTGCCCTTTATAAGCCCTGTTATCTTGCCTATCTCCTTTTCCGTCTCGGCGTAGAGGGCGAGTATTTCCTTGGCGTACCTGTAAAGGATTTCTCCCGACGGCGTCAGGTTGATAAAGCTGCTCGACCGGTCGAAAAGTTTCGTCTCGTATATTTCTTCAAGGGCTTGAATTTGAAGGCTTACGGCCGGCTGCGTCAGGTGAATAATCTCGGATGTCTTGGAGAAAGATTTCGTCTCCGCAACCGTGCAGAATACTTTAAGCTTGTGGTCTTCCATTCCCATAACAGTTTAATATAGCACGAAATTTATTTATATGCAAATAATAAGGATGGATGGAGTATTATTTTGCATCTTCCGGTGCGACGTAATATAAGATTCTTCTGCACTGAAGACAGCGAATGATTTCATCGGAGTTTTTTATCTCTACGAACAACTGTGGAGGGATATGCATGTCGCATCCGTGACATGTCTCGTCTTTAGCCTCCACCACGGCAACCCCCCTGCTCGTTTTCAGGACGGCCATATATTCTCCGTAAAGATCGCCGTTTATTTTTTCGATCAGTTTTTTCCGCTCTCCTTTTAACTTTTTGATCTCTTCGGTGCCCTTGACGACTTCTTTTTCGAGATCTTTTTTTATCGTTTCTATTTTTGCTTTTTCTTCGGCTATCCGGCCCTGTTCTATCTCCAATGCCTTTGACGCGCCTTCAATGGAATCCATTACGGAGAGCAGTTCGTCTTCGCTGCGCTTGAGTTCCTTTTCCGCCTTTTCTATCTCCTTGGTATGCGCCTGATATTCTTTATTGTTCTTTATCCCTGCCGTCCTCTGTTTAAGCTTGCTTATCCTCTCTTTTATATCCTCGATTTCCATCTCTTTGTCCCTCTTTTTCTTCCCTAATTCCGCATGGTTCTGCCGGACGTTTTCGCAGGCGGACTCGGCATTTTTCAGAGGTCCTTCGTGGGATGCGATAGCGGCCGGTATCGCATCCATTCTGAGGCGGGTCGATAAGATGGCAGAATCTATCTTCTGCAGAGCTATTAAAAAAGTCAGTTGTTCGTTCACAATTCTCCTTGTGCGTTTATTGCGTTATAGCGTTAGAGGGTTATAGCATAAGACTTTTAATACTTAACGCTATAACTCTATAACTCTATAACGCTGATGGTGGGCCCACCAGGACTCGAACCTGGGACCAACCGGTTATGAGCCGGTAGCTCTACCAACTGAGCTATGGGCCCTCCATTAAGACCGAGTCTGTTAATATAAACTCGTCGCGGGAGTTAAGTCAAGGTTTTCCGAGGAAATCCCTGAGCCACTTGCTTCTGGCCGGATGCTTCAATTTTCTTATGGCTTTTACCTCTATCTGGCGTATGCGTTCCCTTGTGACGTCGAATTCCAGCCCCACTTCTTCGAGGGTGGACGGGCTGTCTTCCCCTATGCCGAACCTCTTTCGTATGATCATCGCTTCCTTGGGGGAAAGGGTGCAGAGTATTTTGTCTATATGCGTTTTCAAGTCTTCATGCATAACCTCGTCCAGCGGAGAAGGATTGCTTTTATCTTCTATGAAATCCTTCAGCATAGTGTCCGATTCCTCTCCGATAGGCGTTTCAATGGATATCGGCTCCTTCGATATCTTTAAGATGCTTCTTACCTTATCGACCGGTATCTTCGATCTGTTCGCTATCTCCTCGGCTCCGGGTTCCACGCCGAGTTCCTGCACCAGTTCCTTGGACACGCGGGTTATCCTGTTGATGTTTTCTATCATATGAACCGGAATCCGTATTGTCCTCGACTGGTCGGCTATGGCCCTGCTTATGGCCTGCCTTATCCACCACGTAGCGTACGTGCTGAATTTGTAGCCCCTTTTATACTCGAACTTATCGACTGCCCGCATCAGACCGATATTGCCTTCCTGAATAAGGTCTCCCAGGCTTAACCCCTTGCCTATATACCGCTTGGCGATGCTGATTACCAGCCTGAGGTTCGATTCGATCAATTGCCCTTTGATGCCTACCAGCTCTATCGCGGCCTTTTCGAGTTCATGTGTTATCTTTTTTATTTCCGATGTGCGCAGTCCGATAGCCGATTCGAGTTTTTTTATTTCGGATTCATATTCCCTTAGTGCGGATGTTTTATGTTTATTTTTTTTCGCCCTTCTCAGGTCTTCATGCAGCAGCCTGAGCTGGGTGTCCAGCTTTTTTAATTCCTCTGAAAAAGCCGTGATAACGTCTTCTCTAAGATTGAGTTCTTTGATCTTCTCGAGGATTTTGTTTTTATTTCCCTGCAGTGATCTGCATACCGTAGCGTCTTTTGGAGCGGGGAGGGAAGTGCTTTCAGCGCAAAAGCCGCCGGCCTTCAGGAGTCTCTTGCGCCTGACGAAGAGAGAGTCTATTTCCCCGGCGATCCTCGAGAATTTTTCCTTTTCCTCCAGCATATCGTCTTCCGACAATTCTTCTCCGTCCTGAATAAGTTCCGCGAGGGGCGCCTCGCCCTTTTCCACGAGCCTTCCGAGCGTTATGAGTTTCTTTAAGACAAAGGGGATTGAGAACAGCGCGCCGTATGCCTTAAGCTTGTGTTCTTCTATCTTTTGCGCTATTTCTATCTCGCCGTCCTTGGTGAGGAGGGGCATGGAGCTTATGCCTTTCAGGTAAGCCTTGAGAGGGTCGTATTCCTGTTGGATGGAATCCTTGATTGTATCTTCGGGTTCGACTGTTTCAATATCGCCTAAAAGCTTACCTTCCGAGAAATCTTTAGGCGCAACATTTGCGTCCTGCTCGTCGAATCCTTCCTCATAGATATTAAACCGGTCTTTCAAGTCTTCCTCCTTTTAATAATGGCCTTGAACCCTGTGTTATCTTCTTTTTTTCAAACAGGAGCGAGTGCAGGCGTTTCACATCTCCGGCTTCTCCCGCCGTTTTTATCTGCCGTTCTATGTCCTTCAGCGCGATTGCCTTAAAGCATCCCGCTATGCTTTCGTCGGCATGTTCTTCATCGATCCATGCATCCATGGAAAGCCCGGTTATCAGATTTTGCTCCTCATCGCTGCAAATGGGTAACAGCCTTTCGATGGACAGCCCTTTATTATGCCCGGAACCGTTTTTCATGGACGTTTTTATTTTTTTGAAGATATCCTTTATGACAGGGTCTTCCACCTCTTCAATGTCTATGCCGTTTACAACAGAGGACGCCTTGTGAGGAATCGAAAGGGCGATCTTTAAAAGCAGGCGCTCCTCTCTGCTTGAAGTCGCCGGAGCGTCCGTCTTATGCCCCCTGTCTTCCGCCCTCTGTTTTTTTGCGCCCATGTTTTTAAGCTCCTCCCTGAGCATGAGTTCGTTTGTCTTCGATTTTTCGGAGAGTTCCCTTATGGTTTCGTCCTTCTGCAGAGGATCAGGGCACAATGATATCAGATTCATGATATGTCTGACCGCATCGAGCTTGCTTTTGCCTGATGTCTTCAGCAGGAAGTCTACCGGCGTAACCGCCCTGCCGAGATGTTTTTTGAAATGATCTTCTCCGTGCCTTCTCAAAAACGTATCGGGGTCCTCGCCTGCGGGCATGGGGAGGATTTTTACGATCATAGATTCCGCATAACACAGCTCTATAGACCTTTTTGTGGCTGATACGCCTGCGGCATCTCCGTCAAAGATCAGAAGGACCTTATTGGAAAACCTTTTTAGTTTTTTAAGTTGTCCTGAGGTAAGGGCGGTGCCGAGCGGCGCAACCGCATTCATAAAGCCGTACTGATGGCACATCATAACGTCGAGATAGCCTTCGACAACGATAGAGTATCCCTTCTGTGTCACGGCGTTTTTTGCGAGGTTTAGGCCGTAACTGAGTTCGCCTTTCCTGAAGATGACGCTGTCCGGAGAGTTTATGTATTTAGGCGCATTTTTGGCGGCCGACAATATCCTGCCGCCGAAGGCAACGGTCCTTCCCTGAAGATCGAATATGGGGAACATCAACCTGTCCCTGAAAAAGTCGTAAGTACCGTTTTCGCCGAAATTGACGAGACCCGAAGCCTTTATATGCTCAACCGGAAACCCTTGCGCTTTCAGATGATTGGACAGGGAGTCCTTTTCGTTTTTGGCGTATCCGAGGGAAAACTTTTCTACGATTTCGTTTTTAAGCCCGCGTTCCTTTATATAAGCCGACGCATTTTTGGAATCTTTTAAATTATTGATGAAAAAAGCGAGCGCCTCCCGTTGAATCGCGAACATGCCTTCTTTCAGCCCCTTTATTCTGGAGTCGCCTTTGAACGTATCTATGTTTATGCCAGCCTTCTGAGCTAAATACGATACGGTTTCCTGAAAGGTCATATTTTCATAATTCATTACAAAGGCGAATATGTCGCCTCCTTTGTTGCAGCCGAAGCAATGGAATATCTGTTTTGAGGGGCTTACCATGAAAGACGGGGTTTTCTCCGAGTGGAAGGGACAGAGCCCTTTGTAATTCTGTCCCGCCCGTTTGAGGTCAACATGCTCGGCTATCAGATCGAGGATGTCAATGCGTGCCTTTATATCGTCAACTGCTGAGTTCATTGCGTCGGCTGATCCTTCTGAAGCCGGAACATTCGAGTATTTTTATATTTTCGCTCTCTGTCATGCGGTCGAGGAGCAGGTTGATACCGAGATTATCACTGGCTATGTGCCCCGCTATTACCACATTGACGTGGTTCTTTTCAGCCTCTTTCCTGTGGTCTTCGCCTAAATGCATCGCAACTATGGTATTTATCCCGCTCAGCGAAAGGCTCTGGAATATTTCCTTCGAGCCTTCGGTCCCGCCGGTCATATCCACAAATACCTTGCCGGCCTTTCTGTTCTTGGCTCCCAGCAGCAGCTTGGGACCCGCGTTGTTTTTCTCCGCCTCGCGGTATTCGGGTATCTCTTTTAAAAGTTCGATAACATCGTCGATAGTGTAGGGTTTTTTATCGTCGAATAGTTTTTGCAGATGTGAGGCCACCATATTGTCCGCCGGGGTATGGAGACAGATAAACGGCATATCCAAGAGTTTCGCGGCATCTACGGCCCTCGTGTGGTTTGCCGGCATAAGCCTGCGCTCCACTTCTTTTATTCTCCCTTCCATCAGACTTTCCGCGATATTTATAGGCACGCCGAACCTGTTCAGGATATCCGACTGCATATACATGACCGAGTATAGATTCGCATAGGCTCCGCCTTCGGGATGGTGAGACATAATGAGGTCTACCTGTATGTTTTTGCTTTTCAGCGTTTCCGCCAAAAGCACTTCGCCTACCTCTATATCGATTCCCACAAGCGCGGTCTTTATTTCTTCGTAGCCTGTTCCGTTCAGTATCCGGGAATCGGAGTACGGATTTTCGAGACTCTCCGCATCGAAGGTCTCTTTTTCCTTCGGCTTGAGGTTTTCGTAATCCCTTTTTTTTCTCTCAAGTTCCTTGAAAATAATATCCTTTCCTCTGGGGTCGTTTTCCATGCCTGTGGATATCGCTTTTTTGTAAAAGTCGGAAAGCTTCATAATCGATTCACCTCGCGAACGGTTGTGTCTATGGATGAGAACTTAAGAGTTCCTTGACCCTCTGGCTGACGATTTTCCCGTCTGCCGTCCCTTTGGTCTTCGGGGACACTATTTTCATGACTTTTCCCATATCGTTTGGAGATGACGCGCCGCATTCGCTTATCGCCGAACGTATAATGTCGTCTATTTCCTGCGGAGAGAGCTGCTGCGGAAGGTATGTCTGGACTATTTGAAGCTCTTTTTCCTCTTTGCCGGCAAGGTCTGTTCTGCCTGCGGCGGTGAATTGCTCGATGGACTCCCTTCTCTGCTTTGCGAAGTGCGACAGTACCGAAAGAATATCGTCGTCCGTGAGGGCGCTCATCTTTTCTATGGATTTATTTTTTAAGGAGGCCTTGATCATTCTGATGACCGAGACTTTCAGGTCATCTTTTGCTTTCAAGGCCTCCTTGAGTTCTGCATCAAGCCTCTCGATAGTACCGGCAGGGACAGACATTTCTACCTCGCTGGCCTTGCTGAGAATGTTCTTCTCTTCGCAGCCTTTTTGCGGGCGGCAATTATTTTTTTCTTTTTCTTGACGCTCGGTTTGTCGTAATGCTCCCTTTTTTTAATCTCCGAAAGTATGCCTTCCCTTTCGCACTGTTTTTTAAAGTGCTTCAGGGCGGAATCCAATGATTCGTTGTCTCTTACTTTTACAGAGGGCACCTCTGATCACCCCTCTCTCTATGGGATTTTTATCTGGATAATTTACCAATTCGTCGAAATTTTTGTCAAGGAAATCAATGGCGCGCCCAGGAGGATTCGAACCCCCGACCTGCGGATTCGTAGTCCGACGCTCTATCCATCTGAGCTATGGGCGCACTTTTGAAGTTTAGCAGTAATCTTAGGGATTTATCAACTTTGGTTGAACAGGAGATGTGGATTTTTTTGTGCGAGCGCTTTCATCTTTTGTTTCCGCATCCGTTTTCATGGAAGGCTTCGGTTTAGGCTTGGATTTGCGGGCCGGTTTCTTTTTGTTGTCTTTCTGAAGAAGAGAAGCTATGAGCGATTCCAGAAACTCCTGCCTTTCTTTTATAGCGGTCAGTTTTTTTTCAAGCTGTTCGAGCCTTGTAGTAAGCCGGCCGTACATTTCATCGTATTTCTCAAGGATCAGTTCTATTTCGAGGGCATGTTTTTGAGCATCAGCGGCATTTTCGATGAGAGGTTTTCTTTTAACATCGCCGGATATTATTTTTTCCATTGCGGATACGTCGATCCCGATCATTTTTGCCTCTTCGAGATCCTTTGATGCGAGAGCAAGAAGGCCTTTATCTATTCCATGGGGAAGAGCGGCTTTCAGGTAATATGCCTTAGCCCGTTCCCTGTACATTTCCGCCGTTAAGATGCGGTTCTTTGATGTTTCAATTACCTTGGTGTATGCATTTATCGCCTCGTCATACTTTTTTAATGCAGTATAACAATCGGCTGTCGAATGGTAGAAAGCCCAGTCCTCATTAAATTGATTGTTTTTTTTTGCCTTCTTGAAATTATCTATAGCCTTGTCGCATCGACCTTCAGAGCGGTGTTTAAGCCCTTCGGCAATATAATTGACCGGCTGCTCAGGCGCTGCCGTTTTTGTTTCCGGAGTATCGGCGGACTGCCCGGCTGCAAACGAAGCAGCAGAGAGATAAAAAATAAATGACATAATGCAGAGCGGCAATTTATTCATGCGCATAAAAACACCCCCGATGTATGTAAATAATACAAGCAATTCGTTTTTTATTCAATGAAAATTTAACGATACATAATCCGCAGCTAATGCATGGAAGGCACGGCTTCAAAGCCTTCAATAACACAAAGAGCAAATCCGCTTCAAAGACTTTACAATCGCCGGCTTACGTTGAACATGCATTGTAGGACGGGAGACAAAGCATTTCCGCTTCATTCTCGAAAGGCATCCGGCCTTTCTCCGAAGCTGCGCCAGCCCGCTTAAACATCCCTGTTACGCTTGGGCTGCCGAAGTCGCTCCAATACTTTGTCTTCCGTCCATACCTCCATATATCGATATTATGAGACGGTTGCTACGACAGGGGCGGTGTGCTATCTTTTTTATAGAACCGTTATGTTTTGAGGAGGGCGTTATGGACAGTGTGTTGAAAGTCATAAAAGAGCGCAGGAGTATTAGGAATTTTCAGAAAAAGGATATTCCCGACGATTTAATCAAAAAGCTGATAGACGCTCTTATATGGGCTCCGAGCGCCGGGAATTTGCAGTCGAGAAAATTCTATTTTGCGAGAGACGAAAAAACAAAGCGTGATATTGCTGCCGCCGCGCTTAATCAGAATTTCATTGCCGAAGCGCCGTTAGTCGTCATCGGATGCGCCGACAGGAGGATCGAAAACCGCTACGGAGACAGGGGCGTCCATCTTTACACAATTCAGGACGTGGCGTGCAGCATTATGAACATGATGCTTACTGTATGGGAAAACGGGCTCGGCAGTGTATGGGTAGGCGCATTCAGGGAGAGCGATGTGTTTGAAACGTTGGATTTGCCTAATTATTTGCGACCTATTGTGATAGTTCCGATAGGTTATCCATCAAAAATACCATCTGCGCCGCCGAGGGTCTCTGCAAAAGAAGCGGTGGAGTTCAGATAATGGTATAATGATTGTATCCGTTGTATGGAGGAAAGGTTATGAGGTTTATTCGTATTACAATTGATCCCGATAAAATGGGCGGTGTCCCTTGCATCAGAGGTTTGCGGATACCGATAGCCACTATTGTAGGCATGGTCGCAAATGGAATGACCGAAAAGGAAATCCTCGATGCCTATCCCGACCTTGAACCGGAAGATATCAAAGAAGCACTGCTATACGCAGCAGAAGCCGTTAAGGAACGGCAAATTCCGCTCGTTACCGCATGAAATTTCTGATAGACAATGCCCTTTCTCCCATCATCGCACAGGGACTCCAAAAGGCAGGCTTTGAAGCCATTCATGTTAGAGATATAGGATTACATGCCGCATTAGAATCAGGGCGCTGCCGATAGGGTAAGGTTCTTAATGCACCCTTCCATATCCTCCGGCAGAGGACTTGAAAACTCCAGATATTCTTTGGTAACAGGATGTGTGAAACCGAGCGTCTCCGCATGGAGCATTTGGCGGGGGAAGGCGATCTTTTTTTTGCTTCCGTCGGTTTTAATCTCAACCTCAATTTTTTTACCGTATGTCTTGTCTCCGAGCACAGGGTGTCCTATTGCAGAAAAATGGACCCTTATCTGATGAGTTCTTCCGGTGCCGAGCTTCGCTTCTATGAGTGTTGCGGCGCCGAATTTCTTTATTACCTTCCATCTCGTAACAGCCTCTTTGCCGCGTTTTGTCTTCGTTGACATCTTTTTTCTGTCCGATGCGGAACGGCCTATCTCCATCACGATTTTGCCTGAATCCTCTTTGATATTGCCGTAAACGAGCGCCATATATTTTCTGTTTATTGTCCTGTTTTTGAATTGCTCTGCAAGATCGTAATATGTCTTGTCGTCGAGGGCTACGACCATAATTCCCGATGTATCTTTATCGAGCCTGTGGACTACGCCGGGACGCAGAGGCCCGCCGATGGACGCTAATTTTTTGCACCGGTAGGCGAGGGCGTTGAGAAGCGTTCCCCTGTCATGCCCTGTCGCCGGGTAAACCACCATGCCGGCCGGTTTGTCTACAACAACGAGATGGTCGTCGATATGGAATATTTTCAGGGGAATATTTTCAGGAATTAGGGTTTTAAATTCTTCTTCAGGCTTGTTGATTGTAATGCTGTCGTTTGTCCTGATCCTGTAGTTAGGGCTTTCTTGCTTGTTGTTTACAAGGACAAGCCTTTCTCTTATGAGCCTTTGCACCTGAGAGCGGGTGATGTCTGTTTTTTCGGATACAAACACATCGAGCCTTTTTGAGGCATCCGGGGGCAGGACATTTATAATAAAACTCTTCATGGTTTTAGAGGTCGTTAATTGCAAATATTATATCAGAGTGTATAAAATTATCGTTATTGCGTTATAGGGTTATGGCGTTATAGAGTGAAAAACTGCAACTAACTATATTTGACGCTGCAACGCATCATGCTTAACGCAATCGGGAGGAATACTTTGAAGCTCAATGAATTGACGGTTTCGGAATTAAGAAGGCTTCTGGACAACAGGGGAATAAAGCCTCAGGAAGTCCTCGATGACGTCTATAACCGCATTGACGCCGTAGAAGATAAAGTCAAAGCTTACATTACGATAACGAAAGATAGCGCTTATGAAATGGCAAAAGATGCGGAGCAGGCAATCCTTTCGAACAAGCAATCGCTTCTTACCGGCATACCTGTTGCCGTAAAGGACAATATGTGCACAAAAGGCATATCTACCACCTGCGCGTCTAAGATGCTTCACAATTTCAAACCGCCCTATGAAAGCACGGTAACGGCACGATTAAAGGAGCAGGAATATATTCTTATAGGAAAAACTAATCTGGATGAATTTGCAATGGGGTCTTCGACTGAAAACTCGGGGTTCCATACAACGCGTAATCCATGGGACCCGGAGCGCGTGCCGGGCGGCAGCAGCGGAGGCTCTGCAGCAGCGGTAGCCGCAGATGAATGCATAGCGGCGCTCGGTTCGGATACGGGAGGCTCGATACGGCAGCCTGCGGCGCTTTGCGGCGTTGTGGGTTTAAAGCCTACATACGGAAGGGTTTCACGATACGGGCTTGTGGCCTTTGCCTCTTCGCTCGACCAGATAGGCCCTATCACAAAGAATGTCATGGACTCGGCAATAATGTTGAACGCCGTAGCGGGGCATGATCCTCTCGATTCGACATCCGCGCCTGCGGAAGTTCCGGATTTTGCAAATTTCCTCGGTCAGGATATAAAGGGTTTGAAGATAGGCATTCCAAAGGAATATTTTATCGAAGGAATGGACAAATATGTTGATGACGCGGTTCGCTCGGCAGCAAAAAAGCTCGAATCATTGGGAGCGATTCCGGTTGAGGTTTCCCTTCCGCACACAGGCTACGCCGTAGCCGCGTATTACATATTAGCCACGTCGGAGGCGTCTTCCAACTTGGCAAGGTATGACGGCGTTAAGTATGGATTCAGGGCGCAGGGCGGCAAGGATTTGTTGGAAATATACATGAACGCACGGTCTCAGGGGTTCGGCGCAGAGGTCAAAAGAAGGATAATGCTCGGCACATACGCGCTCTCAGCAGGCTATTACGACGCTTACTATAAAAAAGGACAACAGGTAAGGACATTAATAAAACAGGATTTCGACAATGCCTTTAAAGAAGCGGATGTTATAGTTACGCCGACCTCGCCCACTCCGGCATTCAAAGTCGGCGAGAAGTCAACAGACCCGCTTCAGATGTATCTATCCGACATATTCACAATATCCGTAAACCTTGCCGGTGTGCCGGCAATCTCTATTCCATGCGGTTTCACAAAAAACAACCTGCCCATAGGTCTTCAGATGATCGGCAGGCATTTTGACGAAGGCTTGATATTGAAGGCTGCTTACGCTTACGAACAAAGCACGGAATGGCATACAAGGAGGCCTGCGCTATGAGCGGCAAGTATGAAGCGGTCATAGGTCTCGAAGTCCACGCGCAGATGCTTACGGATACTAAGATATTCTGCGGCTGTTCCACAAAATTCGGCTCTGAACCTAATAGTCAGACATGTCCCGTCTGCATAGGAATGCCGGGAGTGCTTCCTGTTCTCAACGGAAAGGCAGTCGAGTTCGCTATAAAGACAGGCATTGCAATGAACTGCAAAATTTCTTCTTACAGCAGGTTTGCGAGAAAAAATTATTTCTATCCGGACCTTCCAAAGGGTTATCAGATAAGCCAATACGAGCTTCCGATATGCGAGCACGGGCATATAGAGATCATGGTTGATGGAGATGTAAGGAGAATCGGCATAACAAGGATTCACATGGAAGAGGACGCTGGAAAGAATATTCATGAAGAAAGCGGGCCATACAGCTTTGTTGACCTTAACCGCGCAGGAGTTCCATTAATGGAGATAGTATCCGAGCCTGACATAAGAAGCCCCAAAGAGGCTGCGGAGTATATGAAGAAACTTCGGACGATACTTAAGGATCTCGATGTATGCGATGGGAACATGGAGCAGGGATCCCTAAGATGCGACGCGAATGTATCCGTGAGGCATGTCGGACAAAAGGAATTCGGAACAAGGGCGGAGCTGAAGAATATTAATTCGTTCAGGTTCGTGGAGAAGGCGATAGAGTATGAGATAAAAAGGCAGATAAAGGTTCTTGAAGACGGCGGGAAGGTAATACAGGAGACGAGGCTTTGGGATTCGGCTGCAGGGGTTACCATTTCTATGAGGTCTAAGGAAGAGGCTCATGACTATCGTTATTTTCCCGAGCCTGACCTTGTGCCGATAACAGTCGAGCAAAAATGGATTGATGAGATAAAGGCATCCCAGCCCGAATTTTCTGATGAAAGAAGAGAGCGCTTTGTATCGGAATATGGCCTTCCTCAATATAATGCCGATCAACTTGCTATTGATAGGTCTACCTCGGTGTTATTTGAAGAAGCAGTCAAAGCTGGAGGCACACCTAAGGATGTTGCCAACCTGATAATAGGCGAATTAACAAGACTGCTTAATGAGGACAGCAAGACATTCGACGAGTGTCCTCTAAGACCCAAACAGCTTGCTGATATGTTGAGGCTTATCGAAAACGGAACCATAAGCGGAAAGATAGCAAAGACCGTTTTCGAGGAGATGTATAAGACCGGAAAGGACGCAGATACGGTCGTAAAAGAGAAAGGGCTTGTCCAGATAAGCGATGAGGGCGCTATAGAAAAAGCGGTGGATGAGGCGCTTGCGAAAAACCGGAATGAGGTTGAGCGCTACAAGGCAGGAGACGAGAAGCTTATGGGATTTTTTGTGGGACAGGTCATGAAGGCAACTAAGGGTAAGGCAAATCCGCAGATGGTCAACGAGTTATTGAAGAAGAAATTAGGCTAAATAACTTGAAAAATTTTATTGGCTCATATATATTAATGCCCAGTTAGAAGTTCCTTAAAGGGGAATAATATGCTCAAAAGAGGAGTTTTTCAGGTGATTCAAGGTTTTATTTTATTGAGAAATAAGAATTAACATGCGTGGCATGTTAGTTGCTAATTTATAAATGCAGGTAAGGAAAGGGGGTGAAGATATGAGGATTTTAACAGCAGTATTGGCTATCATGATAGCGGTTGTTTTTGTCGGCAGCGCAATGGCAGTTCCTCCCGGAAAGACCGCAGAATTCAAAGGCGGCGCATTGGGAAAGGTTACTTTTGACGGCAAGACCCATGCAGACAAGGGTCTCAAATGCAATGACTGTCATACAAAGATATTCCAGATGAAGCAAGGATCTGCAAAGATGAAAATGGCAGATATCAATGCTGGAAAGTTCTGCGGCGAATGCCATAACGGCACAAAGGCATTTAAGACAAGCGATGCGGCAAACTGTACAAAATGCCACAAGAAATAATTAGAGAGAGCAATAAAAAAAGGCGACCATCTGGTCGCCTTTTTTTATTTATATAGATTCTACTTAATATAGGTAATCCATGATTCGTACTTCTTATTCTTGCCTTTGACTACGTCAAAGAATATGGACTGCAATTTTTTGGTTATCTTGCCGGCCTTTCCTTCTCCTATTTTTCTCCCGTCCAACTCCCGTATGGGCGTGACCTCAGCCGCTGTCCCTGTGAAGAACGCCTCGTCCGCGATATATATCTCATCCCTCGTGAATCTTTCTTCTTTAACGTCGATCCTGCTGTCTTTTGCAATGGTTATAATGCTGTCCCTTGTTATACCTTCCAGGATAGAGGTCAAAGGGGTCGTTTTCAGCACGCCGTTTCTTACGATAAAGATATTTTCACCGCTGCCTTCAGAGACGTATCCCTCGGTATCGAGCAATAACGCTTCGTCATAACCGCAGGATATGGCCTCTTTCTTGGCTATCTGCGAATTTACATAGTAGCCGCATACCTTGCCGCGGGCCATATTGGCATTTACATGGTTTCTTGTATATGATGAAACTTTTACCCTGATGCCTTTTTCGAGTCCTTCCTCTCCAAGATACGCGCCCCAAGGCCACGCAGCGACGGCTACCCGTATAGGATTCCCCTTCGGATAAAGTCCCATCGCGCCGTAGCCGATATACACCAGGGGTCTGATATAACATTCCTTCAGCTTATTTTTCTTCACCGTATCGACAATTGCCCTTTTGATCTCATCCTGTGAGAAGGGTATGTCGATAAGGAATATATGCGCTGATTGGAACAGCCTTTTTACATGTTCATCGAGTTTGAAGATTGCAGGCCCTTGGGAAGTGCTGTAACAGCGGACGCCTTCGAACACGCCGAGCCCGTAGTGGAGCGTATGGGTCATGACGTGAATATTGGCCTCGTCCCAATCGACAAATTTCCCGTCCATCCATATCTTTTCTGTTTTAGTAATCATAGGTTATTATTAAACCAGTAGTTTATCGGGCGTGTCAATTGAAAATTGAGCTATTTAAAACATTTATAGGATTCTTTCAAAGCAGGCATGGCTCAAAGCCTTTAAGAATGCGATATGATTACCAAATCGGCTGTTTTATTGCTTAATTGACAGGTTATAATGAAATTACCCTTAAACGGTGGGAGGGTTCGCCATAAGGTATCGCGCTTAAAGGCTTTTCGCATACCTGCTTTGCATCATTGGAGATAAAAGATATGGAAGAGTTGATTATTATAGGCGGAGGTTTGGCGGGCTGCGAGGCCGCATGGCAGGCTGCAAGGCTCGGCGTCAATGTATTGCTTTTCGAAATGCGGCCCGAAAAGACTACGGAAGCCCACAAGACGGGTTCGCTGGCAGAGCTTGTATGTTCTAATTCATTACGGTCAAAAGAAATGAATACAGGCCCCGGCCTTTTAAAACGGGAACTTGAGATTGCCGGCTCTTTGGTAATGAATGCGGCTAAACGGTCGGAAGTTTCCGCCGGTTCAGCGTTTGCCGTAGACAGGACAATTTTTTCCGGATTTATAACGGATGCCATAAAAAAACATCCGAATATAAAAGTTATAAGAGGAGAAGTCGCGGAGTTGCCGGATACAACCGCCATTATAGCCACAGGCCCTCTTACGTCTGCCGCCATGACCGATTCCCTGCAATCTATTTTAGGCGAGGGGCATCTCCATTTTTACGATGCGATAGCGCCGATAATCGACGCCGAAAGCATAGACTACTCTAAGGCATACCTGTCTTCGCGCTACGGTAAGGGCGGCGACGACTATGCGAATTGTCCTATGAATAAAGAGGAATACGACAGGTTTTACGATGCGCTGATGGATGCGGACACCGTAGCGGCGAGGGATTTCGAGGATATAAAGGTTTTTGAAGGATGCATGCCGGTTGAGGTAATGGCGCACAGGGGAAGGGATACCTTGAGATTCGGTCCTTTAAAGCCTGTGGGGCTTATCGATCCTAAAACAGGAAAGATACCGTATGCTGTCGTCCAATTAAGGCCGGAAAACAGGGAAAAAACCGCTTATAATATGGTAGGTTTCCAGACAAGACTCAGATGGCCGGAACAGAAAAGGGTCTTCAGGCTTATCCCCGGGCTTGAGAATGCCGAGTTTTTGAGGCTCGGAAGCATCCACAGGAACACTTATATAAATTCACCGAGGCATTTACATAAGGATTTGTCGTTGAAAAATAAAAGCAGCCTATATCTTGCAGGCCAGATTACCGGAGTCGAAGGGTATATAGAGTCTACGGCGATGGGCTTGACAGCGGGAATAAACGCGGCGAGAAAAATATTAGGCAAGGATGTAATTTATCCTCCGAGGGAATCTGCTCACTGCTCTCTGATTGCTCATATAACAGAGTCCGATCCGGAAAACTTCCAGCCGAGCAATATAAATTTCGGGCTGATGCCTGCTGGAGAAGAAATATTAAAGATAAGAGATAAAAAGCTCAGAAGACAGCGAATCGCGGAGATCGCGATAAAAGAGTGGGAAGGGTATATCCAAAATGTTATAGGCAATATATAATATCTCAACAAGCAAAAGGAAATTATGTCTACTGAAAATTTGCAAATATATATCCAGAAATTCCTTAAATACCTTGAGGTCGAAAGGAATGTCTCAGTGCATACGCTCAGGGCGTATGAAAAGGATTTAAAGGATTTTGCAGGTTACTGCGCCGCAGGCCCTCAAGACATAGATATGATAGACATCAGGGGATTTGTGTCGCACCAGATAACGACCGGGAAATCAAAGACCACCGTTTCGAGAAGGCTCGCGACCCTGAGGTCTTTTTTCAGCTATCTTTATGACGAGGGTTATGTAAAGATAAATCAGGCGAAGCTTGTCCCTTCGCCAAAGGCGCCCAAGCATCTTCCGAATTTTTTATCGGTTGACGACGTGTTCAATCTCGTTCAAACGCCGGAAGGCATAGGGCTTTTGCCCGTAAGGGACCGGGCGATATTGGAACTTCTTTATTCGAGCGGACTGAGGGTAAGCGAGGTGGCCGGCCTTGATATCGATGACCTGAATATAAGGGAAGGTCTTGTTAAGGTCAGGGGAAAAGGAAAAAAAGAGAGGATAGTCCCTGTCGGCAATAAGGCCCTCGATGCGCTGAAATCTTATATCATCGAGAGGCAGCTTTTTAAAAAGAAAAAATCGATTCCAGACGGTGATACGGCATTATTCCTCAATAGGGACGGAGATAGGCTTACGGACAGGCAGATGCGAAGGATTGTTGTTAAATACGCCCGCGCAATGGGCATCGACGGACAGATAGGCCCTCATGCCATCAGACATTCGTTTGCCACCCATATGCTGCTCGGAGGGGCTGACCTGCGGGTAATTCAGGAACTTCTGGGACATTCATCGCTTTCGACCACGCAGAAATATACCCATCTCGATATAGGGCATTTGATAGATGTATACGATAAGGCGCATCCGTTAGCGGATGAAAATAATAAAATGGAGTAATGGAGCATTGGAGAAATGAACGAAGGAGGAGACATGTTTCACGGCACAACGATTTTATGCGTAAGGCGCAACGGAAGGGTCGCCATAGCCAGCGACGGGCAGGTAACGGTGGGCAATACCGTCCTAAAGCATAATGCCAAAAAGATACGGAAGATGTATAATGATAAAATACTCGCGGGCTTTGCAGGAGCCACAGCGGACGCCTTTACCCTCTTTGAAAAGTTCGAGGCAAAGCTTGAGGCTTACAGAGGCAATATCACAAGGGCTGCCGTGGAGCTTGCAAAAGATTGGCGCACGGATAAGATATTGCGGCGGCTCGAGGCATTGCTCATAATAGCCGATGATGAACACACGCTCATACTTTCGGGAACAGGAGATGTGATAGAGCCCGAAGACGGCGTTGCAGCCATAGGATCCGGCGGGACGTATGCGCAGTCGGCAGCGCGGGCGTTATATGAGAATACGGAACTCGATGCGGTGGAGATAGTGAAAAAGGCTATGGATATCGCGGCCGATATATGTATTTATACTAATAAAAATATTACGTTAGAGGAGCTAAATGGATAACTTTACACCTAAGAAGATAGTAGAAGAACTGGATAAATATATCATCGGTCAGAATAAGGCGAAAAAGGCCGTTGCGATTGCGTTGAGAAACAGGTGGAGGAGGCTGAGGCTGTCTCCCGACCTCAAAGACGAAGTCCTTCCCAAGAATATAATTATGATAGGGCCGACAGGCGTAGGCAAAACCGAAATTGCGAGGAGGCTTGCCCGGCTTGCCGGAGCGCCGTTTTTAAAGATTGAGGCTTCTAAATTTACGGAAGTGGGATATGTGGGGCGCGATGTGGAGTCTATGATAAGGGACCTCATGGAAATCTCGCTGAACATGGTGAAGACAGAGCATACGGCTAAGGTGCAGGAAAAGGCGAAGACCCTTGCTGAAGACAGGGTTCTCGATCTTTTATTGCCGCCTCAGAAACCCGCGCGTGGAGTTGTTTCCGAGGAAGAGGACAAAGAAAGCTACAAAGACACGAGGGAACGTTTAAGGACACAGTTGAAAGAAGGCAAGCTCGATTCGAGATACGTGGATATAGAGGTCAGGGAAAAGGCCATGCCTTTCGGCGTCATATCCAATATCGGCATGGAGGAACTCGAGATTAACTTAAAGGAGATGCTCGGCAGTTTCCTTCCCGAAAGGGCTAAGAGGAAAAAGGTTAAGGTCTCCGAGGCTCTTACGATACTGACTCAGGAAGAGGCGAATAAGCTGATAGACATGGAAAAGGTTACAAAAGAGGCGGTAGAGAGGGTAGAACAGGCAGGCATTGTTTTCATAGACGAGATAGACAAGGTTGCGAGCAGGGGATACGGGCATGGGCCTGATGTGTCGAGAGAAGGCGTTCAGCGAGATATGCTGCCTATTGTCGAGGGTTCTACGGTTGCAACTAAGCACGGGCCTGTGAGGACAGAACATATACTTTTCATAGCGGCAGGCGCGTTTCATATATCAAAGCCGTCGGATCTCATCCCCGAACTTCAGGGAAGGTTTCCCATAAGGGTTGAACTCGAATCACTCGGAAAGAATGAATTTATAAGAATACTCACGGAGCCGCATAATGCCCTGATAAAGCAATATATTGCCCTTATGGAGACCGAGGATGTGAGGCTTGATTTTGCTTCCGACGCTATAGACGAGATCGCCAATATAGCTGCCGCGGTGAACGAAAAGACCGAGAATATCGGCGCGAGAAGGCTTCACACCGTGCTGGAGAGGCTTCTGGAGGAGGTATCATTTAATGCTCCGGACATAAAAGCCGATAAAATAAATATAGACAGGGAATACGTGAGACAAAAACTTTCGGATGTGGTTAAGGATGAAGACCTCAGCAGGTATATACTTTAAAGACAGAGCAGAAGTGCAGAAGCGCAGAAGAACAGAAATTTTTTTCAAGGAAAATAATTTATTCCATAGTGTAGCTGTTGCTCTACTGATCTTCTGCTCTACTGCTCTATTTTCGTGCACTGCCGCCAGATTTGAGACTGCTCCTGTAAGCATTTCTCCGAAGGCTGAGGAAAAGCATTCGGGGAAGGTTGCAGAGAAACCGGAGGAAAAGCCGGCCTCAAAACCGGGAAAAGAGAAACACGCGGGTTTTGAGAAATTCAAGGGCGACAGGAAAGGTATTTTAGCATCGTGGTATGGTCCCGATTTTCACGGCAGGCCTACATCTTCCGGGGAATTGTTCAACATGTACGCCCTTACCTGCGCGCACAAGGAATATCCATTCGGAACTAAGCTCAGGGTTGTTAATCCGGAGAACGAGAAAGAAGTCGAATGCACGGTAAATGACAGGGGACCGTTTATCCCGGGACGCGATCTCGATCTTTCATATGCCGCGGCTCGGAAGATAGATCTCATCGGTCCTGGAACAGGGCATGTCGTTGTCGAGCCGATGGGGAGGGACTTGCGGTATGTGAAATATATCCGTTACGGTGCATCCAACGGCATTTTGACTATTCAGGTAGGCTCTTTCAAGGACGAATCCAATGCGAAGAGGCTGAAGACGGCGCTGGAAATAAATCATAAGAATGTTTATATAATCGAGGCGAATGTAGGCGGGGCACAATACTACCGGGTAAGGATCGGGAAGTTCAATAACAAGGCTGATGCGGCCAAGATAGGCAATGCCCTCGCGAATGAGGGGTATAATGTGATGGTAACTAAATTCGAGCAGCAGATATAAAATTATGAAAACATTCGATGATGTCGTAAATTTTCATGGTCATAGTTGTCCGGGACTCGTTTTTGGGTATAGAGCAGCGCTTGCGGCAATGAGAGAGATGGATATGGAAAACATATCCGAGGACGAGGAAATTGTCGCCATCGTAGAAAACGATTCGTGCGCTGTAGATGCAGTTCAGGTGTTTACAGGATGCACCTTCGGAAAAGGCAATCTTATTTTTAAAGATTATGGGAAACAGGTCTATACATTTTTGAAAAGGCCGTCCGGCGATGCTGTAAGAGTCGCGATAGATTTTATACCGCCTGAAGAAACTGCGGAAGAAAAAGAGATGTGGCGCAGATATTCGGAAGGCGACAGGTCTGAAGATGTATTAAAGGCCGTCCATAACAGAAAGGCAAAGAAGATGAAGGCGATACTCGATGCGCCCGATTCGGAACTGTTGAAAATAACAAGATTTAAAATGCAGCTTCCTGCCGAGGCGAAGATATACCCAAGCGTCAAATGCGAGATGTGCGGGGAAAAAGTAGCGGAGCCAAAGGCGAGAGTGAAAGATGGAAAGGTCGTGTGCATACCTTGTTTTGAGGCGTAACATTCTGTGATATAATGTAGCCAAGAGGTTAGAGGAGGTTCTTTATAGATGAACATTCACTTAAAAATCGAGGTATTTAAAGAAGATGATATATATGTCGCATTAGCTCCCGAATTAAACATCTCCAGTTTCGGTGAGACGATAGAGGACGCAAAAAAATCTTTAAAAGAAGCGATAGAGGCATTTATCGAAGAGTGCGAGCGCATGGGGTCATTGGGCGAGGTGCTTGAAGAATCGGATTTTCAAAAAGTTAAATTAATAAGGAGAAGTGCATATGGGTACGACTGTTAGCCTTCCTGAACTCAATATAAAAGAAGATGAATTGAAATTACTGCTTGCCATAAAACTTTTTGAAGATGGCGTTGTGTCTCTTGGAAAGGCATCAGAAATAGCTGGCTATTCCGAGAAGGCATTTACTGAAGTCCTGATACATAAAGGGATAGCTCCTATAAAATATTCAAATCTTGACTTAAACAAAGAATTGCTCAATGCCTGAGACAATTATTGCCGATACATCTGTTCTCATAGCCCTTGAAAAAATAAACCTTTTACATATTTTATGCAACCTGTATAAAGAAATTATCCTGCCCCTATCTGAAAATAAAATATCGCTTGTATCTGAAGAAAGCGAGAGGTAATCATGAAAAAGCTTATCGAGAAGGCGAACATACTTATTGAAGCATTGCCGTATATCCGCAATTTTTATGGAAAGACATTTGTAATAAAATACGGCGGGGCCGCGCAGATCGAAGAAGATTTGAAAGATTCTTTTGCGCAGGATGTGGTGCTTCTGAGTTTCATCGGCATCAAGCCAGTCATCGTTCATGGTGGAGGGCCGAAAATAAGCGAGACTATGAAGAAGATGGGCAAGGAACCCACATTCATTCATGGTCAGCGCGTGACTGACAAAGAGACGATGGATATTGTGGAAATGGTGCTTGGAGGGCTTATAAATAAAGAGATAGTTGCTTTGATAAACAGTCACGGCGGCAAGGCTGCCGGTCTTAGCGGCAAGGATGGGGGACTTATAAAAGCCAAAAAGAAGGTTATAAAGAAATCTGCTGAAACAGGTGAGGAAGAGATTATTGATATTGGGTTGGTCGGCGAGGTCGAATCAGTTGACCCTGAGATACTGAATTCCCTTGAACGGGACGGGTTTATACCTGTGATTTCACCAATCGGTGTCGGAAAAAGCGGAGAGGCATTTAACATAAATGCCGATTATGTGGCTTCCGCTATTGCGTCGGCCTTGAAGGCAGAGAAGCTTATACTGCTTACGGATGTGCCGGGGATAAAGAATAAAAAGGGCGATGTAATATCGTCAGTTAATAAAAAAGGCATTAAGAAACTCATCGATGAAGGCACTGTTTCGGGCGGCATGCTTCCGAAGGTGCAGGCATGTACGCGGGCTGTTGACGCAGGAGTGAAAAAGACGCATATAGTTGACGGCAGGATTCCGCATTGTCTGCTTTTGGAAATATTCACTAAAGAGGGGATAGGGACGGAGATAATAAGATAGTATTCATAGGAAGAGGGGACATTGTTCTGTAGCGTAGTAGTTTTATTTTGTCAGGGCACAGTATTTTCGCTTCATTCTCGAAAGGCATCCCGCCTTTCAGCGACAGGTTAAGGCTAAGGTTGAGGCTGAGTTTTTCTTTCTTAACCTTAACATCAACCTTAACCTGTGTTACGCTTGGGCTGCCGAAGTCGCTTCAATACAATGCCCTGCCTTAGAACAAACCTCTCACAATTTTCAGGTTTCTCGGATCGTCCTCTTCGCTTTTTTTAGGCGTTTCGAGTATTAGGGGAACTGTCTTAAATGCAGGATGATTTATGAATTTTTTTAATCCCCGTTTGCCGATGCATCCTTCTCCTATATGCTCGTGCCTGTCAACATGAGAACCATGTCCTTTCTTTGAGTCGTTGAGATGTATCAGTTTTACGCTTTCAATTCCGAGATAGCGCCTTATCTCATCCGCAAGTTCCTCCATGCCATTTTCGCTTGTTATGTCATAACCTGCCGCAAAGGCATGGCATGTATCGATTACCACGCCTCCTATCAGAGGACTGCCTGTCTTATCAATAATCTCTGCAATGTCTTTTATGTGTGATGATATGTCTCCCCTCTCTCCGGCAGTATTTTCAAGGAGAAGTTTTGATCTCCATTCTTTCTTTCTTGCGACTCTTTTAAGTGCCTCTATTGCCCTTTTACGGCCGACTTCTTCTGAATCCTGAGATGCGCTGCCTGTATGGAGTATCACATAATCGGCATTGAGCAAGTCTGCGATATCCATCTCCTGAATTAGTAGTTCTATCGATCTTTCCAGTATGCCGTTATCCGAAGCAGCAAGGTTTATAAGATATGATGTGTGAATGAAGACCGGATTTATATCGTAGGACTTTCGCAATTCTTTAAATTGCAGAATTGAATCTGTTGGTATTTCCCTGACCAGCCACTGCCTTGGATTATGGGAAAATATCTGGACTGTATTGCATTCGAGTTCTTTTGCCCTCTCGATGGACAGATGCACACCGCCTGCTATGGATGTATGGACACCGAGCCTTCGTTCCTTCATTGCCACCGGTAATTATAGCACCCTGAGCCCATTTCTGATACAATTTGGCTATGGAAAGGGACGTGCTTAATGAAGTGATAGATGTTGAACGGGATATCAGGGAAAGACTTTTGGCGGAAAAGAAAAAGGCCGGGGAGTGGGTCGATGAGGTCAAGAAAAAAGCAGAGAAAGAGATTCTTTTAGAAGAGGAGAGAATAAAAAAGTTATTCGAGCAGGCAATAAAAGATGCGAGGCTAAATGCTGAAAAAAAGGCACACGAGATAATTGCCGATGCTAATGAAAAGGCGGAGAGGCTCGCTGCAATCAGCGACGAATTCCTGATAAAAACCATCAGGAAACATATTATCAGGATATTGCCGTAGATATGCCAAAGATATGCCAGAGATATGATAGTCAGGATGTCAAAAATTGAGATAGCCGGGCCAAAGGGCCTTTTGCAGGATGTGCTTTCTATGCTGCAGGAATCAGGCATATTCCAGATAGAGCCAACCACACTTGGCTTTGTCGAAAAGGTGGAAGAAAGGTATATCAGGCCTTTTCTGCCGGATGATCATTCTTTGTCAGAGAGGCTTTTTCTTGAAGACCTTAGAGCTAAGATTGGCGAACTATTTTCCTATTTGCCTTGGGTTTCTGTTAGGAAAAGCTATATCGAGCCGCGTTCCATTATCGATACTATTGCTGAAAATCTTAAAAGGCATTCAACAACCTGTAGAGGGCTTTCACAAAAAAAAGAGGCATTGCAGAAAGAATCCGATGAAATCAGCAGGTATAAGATATTTCTTGATGCGATCGAATCCATCCTTAAAGGCATTGAGAAGGCGCCTGATATTGACTTTATAGGGCTTACCATAAAGGATATCGGCGCTGTAGAAGACTTAAAGGCACTGCTGTCAAGGCTGTTGGAAGACAGGTTTGAGTTGATGACAGCCACGGCATCTGACGGTTCTCTCATCGGTCTGATAATAGCCGAAAAGGGGTTGTCGGAAAGAATCAGGAGATTGCTGAGTGATGAACGCATCCCTGAATTCACCTTTCCGTCTTATCTCGGCAGTCTGTCCTTTCCCGAAAAGATTGCCTTTTTGAAAGAAAGGATTGCCGGTCTTGATTCGGAGATTAGGTCTCTTGATAAGGAACTTGAAAGGTTTGCCGCAAGGTGGATGCCTATTTACGAAAGGGTTGTGGAATGGATAGACGAAAGGCTCTCACTTCTAAGGGCAACGGCATCTGTATTTGAGACAAGGATGTGTTTCTTTGTGTACGGATGGATGCCGTCCGGGAATGTAAGTAAGATCAGAGGACAACTGATGCATGCCTTTGAGGGAAAGGTGGTGATCGAGGAAAAGGAGATACGCGAGGAGGACCTTGAAAGGGTGCCGATTTTTATCAAAAACCCGGCATATTTTCGGCCGTTCGAACTATTTGTAAGGCTGCTTCCGCTGCCGAGATATGCATCTTACGACCCGACGCCGTTCATAGGCGTATTCTTCCCTTTGTTTTTCGGGATGATTCTCGGTGATGCCGGTTACGGAATCATACTGGCGATGTTTGCCTTGTTTTTGGCAAAAAGGTTTAAAAAAAGGAAAAATATTCCTGATGCCTCAAGGATACTCCTTATATCTTCGATATATACGATTTTTTTCGGGATTCTCTATGGCGAGTTTTTCGGGGAGCTTCCCAAAATATTTTTCGGTATCGAGCCCATCTGCATCGAAAGGCGGACAGCGGTTATGCCTGTCCTGTATTTTGCAGTGACTGTTGGAGTTGTTCATATAATTTTAGGATTGTTTTTAGGGGTAATCACTTCATTTAAGAAGAAGACAAAGAGGGAGGCGTTGTACAGGCTTTTGAATATTATTGTGATACTCTGCATAATGGCTTTAATTGCGGTTCTTTTCGACATTTTCCCTGACCTGTTTGCAAAGCCTGTTATTATAGCGATACTGATTCTCACACCGCTGCTGTTTTTTACAGGCGGCCTGCTTGCTCCCTTTGAACTTCTTAAGAACATCGGCAATATAATCTCATATGCGAGGATAATGGCCATTGGACTCACGTCTGTACTTCTTGCATTTGTGGCCAATAGTTTTACTGGGATGACAGGAAATGTTGTTGTCGGAGTTGTGGTGGCAGGACTCCTTCATCTCATAAATATAATCCTCGGGGTCTTTTCTCCTACGATTCATGCATTGAGGCTTCATTATGTGGAATTTTTCAGCAAGTTCATGGAACCCGGCGGCAGGAGATTCGAGCCGCTTAAAAAGTAAAAGGAGGATACACAATGGAAAAGGTATTGATAGCTTTAGCAGCAGCACTCGCAATAGGTCTTACTGCAATTGCGACTGCATGGGCGCAGTCGAGGATCGGTTCTGCAGGCGCGGGCACGCTTGCCGAAAAACCGGAGCTTAGCGGCACGATTATTATTCTTCTTGCTATTCCGGAGACGATGGTTATTTTGGGCTTTGTAGTGGCCACGATGATATTGCTGATGATTAAGTAATATGGGCTGCAAAGAGCTGATAGAAGCCCTTCGAAGGGAAGGAGAGGAAAAAGCTCAGGCGATATGGCAGGAGGCTGGGGCAGAGGCTGAGAAGATAAGGGCGGATGCCGATGAAAGGATTAACAGGATGCAAGAGGAATACAGCCTGATGCAGACATCCACGATTAAGGATAAAATAGACCCCATTCTTTCAGAGGCGAAGCAAAAGGCGGATGCTGTCAGGCTTGCGGCAGAAAAGGATATGTCAGTGCGTCTTTATCATCTTGCGGCATCTATTCTCAATAATTTGCGGGATGAAGGATATCCGGATGTATTTTGTTCGCTGGTTAAGGAACTGCCTTTTTGCAAATGGGAGATAGTGAAGGTTAACCCGGAGGATGAAAAGATTGCGAAGGAATATTTTCCGGATGCAGAGATAATCACAGACAGCAGCATTGCCGGCGGGCTGGAAGTACAGGCAAAAGCCGGAAAGATTCGTATTTCAAACACATTCGAAAAAAGGCTTGAGAGGGCATGGATGGAGATATTGCCGGGATTGATGAGGGACATTTATGGAAATCTTTGAGAGGATTGAAGACAGAGGCTATCCAACAGATTATCTCCTCTCGCGGGTGAGGAGCAGGAGGGTGCTTTATAAAAATTTCATAGCCGGTGAATCACCCGTTGAGATATGGAGACACCTCCTAAAGGAATATCGATGGATATATATCCAGATGAACGGGGCATTAAGAAATATATTTCGGCGGTTTTTTATTTATTTCGAACTCAGGACCATTTTCATATGTCTCAGATATAAAAAAGGAGAATATGAAAAAATCGAAGAACTCTTACGCTTCAGTCTTCTTTCCGATGATATAAAGGAATTATTGATGGGAGATTCGGATATTATGACTGCAATCGGAGGTGTAGAAGGCGCCTTTTTATCCATTTCCGATAGATTCGGAGGGCTTAAGGAGATATTCATGAAAGATGGGTTTAGAGGTTTTGAGCAGGAATTAACGGATGTCTATTTTGAGAATACAATCGACTCGAAACTGCATCACGCTATAAAGGATTTTTTCACATATGTTATTGACTCAAGGAATATTATAGCTGTTTATAAACACATCAGATGGCAGATGCATGATTATCCGTCATTCATCAATGGAGGCAGTGTCAAAGAGGCAAGGCTCAGAAGGATATTCGAGAGGCAGGATATTTCAGGAATCACAACACTTGTTCAAAAACTGACCGGAATAATTACGGATGCCGGAAATATAGAGAATTCCCTGCTAAAAAGGACAACTCGTTTTTTAAGGGAAACTGCAAGAGACCCTTTATGCATAGGGGTTATACTGGATCATCTCTGGAGGTGTCATATGGAGACAATCGAAGCGGAGTTGATACATTGAAAAAAATAGTCTTCATAACACCGAAGGATGCAGAATACGGGTTCAGCCTTGCAGGAGTAACTCAGTATGCTGTTTCAGAAGGAGATGCAGAGGACACACTTAAGAAGGCATTGGGAGAACCGGATGCAGGGGTTGTTGTGATTGACGAACGGTTGACTAAAGGCATTAACGATGAGGAAATAAGAGAGATGGAGGATAAGTGGTATGGTGTTCTCCTTATTCTCCCTGCGCCTGAAAAGCCGGTTGTGGAAATGGAGGATTATGCCTTAAGGCTTATCAGAAGGGCGATAGGCTATCATGTGAGGCTCAGATAATGGCAGGAAAGATAAAATGCATATCAGGCCCGACAGTGAGCGTTGAGATGTCAGGACTGAAACTCTATGACAGGGTTTATGTCGGCCATGCCATGCTTACCGGCGAAGTTGTGAGGCTTGAGAAGGACATGGCAGTTGTTCAGATTTATGAAGATACAAGAGGTCTTGGCATCGGCGAGCCTGTTAAAGGAGTAGGCATGCCCCTTACCGTGCGATTAGGCCCTGGACTTCTTTCAGAGATGTTTGACGGACTCCAGAGACCTTTAAAGAGATTGAAAGAAGATATGGGGCCGTTTATCACAGGAGGCAAGGAGATATACGCCATAGATTACATGAAGAATTGGAGATTCCATCCCCTTAGGAAGAGAGGCGAAGATATAAAAACCGGAGAGATACTCGGATACATCGAAGAGGGCGCATTCAAGCATTTTATACATTCAAACCGCAGCGGCAGGATTAAATGGATAACAGACGGCGATTGCAGTCTGAATGAAGCAATCGGAGAAGTGGAAGACGGCAGCATGCTTTTCGGATGCCATGAATGGCCTGTGAGGATGCCGAGGCAATATAAGAGAAAACTCTCTCCTTCAGAACCACTGATAACAGGCCAGCGCTGCATTGATTTCCTTTTCCCCATTGCAAGGGGAGGGACTGTTATCATGCCGGGTGGATTCGGCACCGGCAAAACAATACTTGAGCAGTCCATCGCAAAGTTCGCAGATGTGGATATAGTTGTCTATGTTGGATGCGGCGAGAGAGGAAACGAGATGGCGGAATTGATAGATGATTTTTCAAACCTCACAGACCCGTGGACAGGAAGGGGTTTGATGGAGAGGACAATCCTTGTTGTGAACACATCCAATATGCCGGTGGCAGCGAGGGAGGCATCCATTTATACTGCTGTCACAATGGCAGAGTATTACAGGGATATGGGCTATCATGTGCTGCTCCTTGCAGACAGCCTTTCGAGATGGGCAGAGGCATCGAGGGAGATATCCTCATCCCTTGAGGAAATGCCCGGAGAAGAAGGTTATCCGACCTATCTTGCTTCAAGGCTGGCAGGTTTTTTTGAAAGGGCAGGCGTTGTTGAAACATTGAGCGGCAAGGTCGGTTCTCTCAGCATGGTGCTTTCTGTATCCCCTCCCGGTGGAGACTTCACAGAGCCTGTCACGCAGGCATGTTTGAGGACAGCAGGGGCATTCTTAATGCTCGATACATCCCTTGCACACAGGAGGCACTTTCCCGCAATCAATTGGTTTCAGAGCTATTCCCTTTATGCAAAAGAGATAATCCCGAATTTCAAAGAACGGGTATCTTCGCAATGGGAGGAATTAATGCATCGATGCAGAGAGATATTGCAAAGGGAAGAGGCATTGAGGGAGGTGGCCGAGATTGTGGGGATCGAAGGGCTTCAGGATGCAGACAGGCTTTTGATGAAGGCTTCTGAGATGATAAGGTTGGAATTCCTCTGCCAGAATGCATACACAGGTGATGCATTTTCACCACCTGAAAAAACGGTTTCAAAAATTGCGGATATCTTCAAATTTTATGACAATGCAGAAGAGAAACTTAAACAGGGAGTGCATCTTGATGAGGTATTGAAACAATGAGACTTTTAGAACACATATACAGGACTATTTCATCCATCAGGGGCCCGCTTTTGCTTGTGGAAAATGTGTTCAGTGCAAGGATGGGCGAGGTGGTTAGAATCCTGTCTCCTGACAACAGGGAGATGGATGGAGAGGTTTTAAAGATAGAAGGAGATACTGTGCTCATACAGGTTTATGGTGAAACACGGGGGCTCGATATTGAAAACTCCTCTGTTGTTTTTACAGACTCAATTAAAAAGGCGTCTCTATCCCTTGATATTATCGGCCGTATATTCAACGGCTCCTCTATTCCTATCGACAACCTGCCCATGTTCATACCTGAAAAATTGGCGCCTGTAACAGGATTTCCAATGAATCCATCTGCAAGGGCAAGACCAGAGGAGTTTATAGAGACAGGGTTTTCTTCTATCGATGGACTCAATACACTCGTGAAGGGGCAGAAACTTCCAATATTCTCATGTGCAGGGCTGCCATCAAAGGAATTGGCAGCAGGGATTTTAAAAAATGCAGCACTGAAAGGTGAGAAAGATAAATTCGTTGTTGTATTTGTTGCCATTGGTCTTACTTATCATGAGTATTCTTTTTACAGGAGCATCCTTGAAGAAATGAGAATGAAATTTGTTGCCTTTGTGAATATTGCTGATGAGCCTGTGATGGAAAGGCTCCTTGCGCCGAGGTTCGGACTTACCGTTGCCGAATACTTAGCTTTTGAGAAAGGAATGGATCTCCTTGTCGTAATGACCGATATGACCAATTACTGCGATGCGCTGAGGGAAATTTCCACTGCGAGGGAGGAATTGCCCGGAAGGAGGGGATATCCGGGCTATATGTATTCTGACCTTGCATCTATTTATGAGCGAGCAGGGAGGATTAATGACCAAAAATATGGATCATCAGGTTCCGTAACCATACTGCCTGTGGTGACAATGCCTGAAGATGACATCACCCATCCAATTCCCGACCTTACAGGCTATATCACAGAAGGCCAGATTGTTTTAAGCAGGGAACTTCACCAGAAGGGAATTTTCCCGCCTGTGGATGTGCTTCCGAGCCTATCAAGGCTCATGCAGAGAGGGATCGGCGAAGGACATACACGGGAAGACCACAGAAAGATTGCAAACCTCCTCTACAAATACTATGCAAAGGGTCGTGACCTGAGAAGGCTTGAGGCGATAGTGGGAAGGGAAGGAATGACAGAGGACGACAGAGGGATGCTGAATTTTGCGGATGCATTTGAAAGGGAATTTGTGAATCAGGGGATGATAAGAAGAAGTATAAATGAAACCCTCGATGCTGGTATAAATCTTTTGAAGAGGTTTTCCCTTGAACTGAAATGATACAACACACAAGAACAAATCGTTTGCTCCTTAAAGAGAAGTCCGTGTCTGTTGAAGACAGCATAGGGATTCTTAAAGCGAGGAGGCAGGCATTGATACAGGAGTTCCTCAATACTGTCATGCCTTTTATCAGGTCGAGAGACGAAATCAGAAACATCTATGGAAAGGCTATCGAGGAGCTTTCACTGAGCCTCGGACACGAGGGCAAGGACAATATAGAGTCCATTACTTTTGCAGCGAAAAGGGATATGAGCGTTGAGATAACAGAAAGGAGCATATGGGGCTTGCGATACAGGGATGTGGTAATGTACGAGACAGCAGTGAGAATGCCTGATGAGAGGGGATATGATTATTTTTCTACAACGCAGCATCTCGAGGAGTGCATTAATGGCTTTGAAAGGATTTTGGAGTCAATGATTGAGCTTGCAGCCTTTGAAAGCAAACTCAAAAGACTTGGGGATGAGATTTTAAAGACAACAAGAAAGATAAGGGTCCTTGAGGAGCGGGTCCTGCCTGATTTGAAAAACCGGATTAAAGCCATATCGCAATACCTCGGCGAAAGGGAGAGAGAATCGTATTACCGCCTGAAGGTCTTTAAAAACAGGAATTCGCCTTCTTTTCAAATCTGACATATGCTACACATAATTTTCTTTTATTGTTTGATTGAGCATGAAGACTTTCGTAAAATTCTCTCAACCGGTTATAATACGCAATCAAAAATTAAGGAGAGGTTATGTCAACTGTAAAAGACGGCGATACAATTGTGATTCATTATACCGGAAAGCTCGAGGACGGCACTGTCTTTGATTCTTCGGAAGGAGGAAATCCCCTCGAATTTAAAGTCGGAGACGGAGAACTTATACCCGGGCTTGAACAGGGAGTTATAGGAATGGCCGGCGGCGAGACAAAGGTCATAACCATTCCGGCTGAGCTTGGATACGGGCCTCGCGAGGAAGAGAGGGTTTTCGAATTTTCCAAAGACAAAATAGGCGCTAATATAGACCTCGAAATAGGCCAACAGGTGCAGATGTTCCGTGCCGACGGCATGCCGATTATGGCGACTATTATCGGTAAGTCTGAGACTTCATACGCTATGGACTGTAATCATCCGCTCGCAGGAAAGACGCTTATTTTCGAGACGAGGCTTCTGGAAATCAGATAACATAAAGCAGACAAGGTACTTCCGCTTCATTCTCGAAAGGCATCCGGCCTTTCTCCGAAGCTACGCCAGCCCGCTTAAACATCCATGTTACGCTTGGGCTGCCGAAGTCGCTCCAATACCATGTCTGCTTTATGTTCGACCTATATTTTCCTTGACACTAAATAAGCATTAGTGGTAATTTTTCTGTTATGCCGATTGATTACAAAGACACGCTAAATCTGCCGCAAACGGACTTTCCAATGAAGGCGAACCTTAATCAGAGGGAGCCCGAGATGCTGAAGTTCTGGGAAGAAAAGAACATCTACCGGAAGATTCAGGAGAGAAATAAAGGCGACAAAAAATATATCCTTCATGACGGGCCGCCGTATGCGAACGGCAATATCCATATAGGCCACGCGCTGAACAAAATTCTTAAAGATATGATCGTCAAATATAAGTCGATGCAGGGTTTTTATTCCCCCTATGTTCCGGGATGGGATTGCCACGGCCTTCCCATAGAGCTTCAGGTGGATAAGAACCTCGGAGATAAAAAAGGACAGGCGGATGTATTGCAGAAAAGGCAGCTCTGCAGGGAATACGCCGGCAAATTCGTTAACATCCAGAGAGAGGAATTCAAAAGGCTCGGCGTATTCGGCGATTGGGATAAGCCGTATCTCACAATGGCCTATAATTACGAGGCTTCTATTGTCAGGGAGTTTTTCAGGTTTGTAAAGAACGGCTCTGTTTATAAAGGAAAGAAGCCTGTGCACTGGTGTCCTTCATGCATTACGGCACTCGCAGAGGCAGAGGTGGAATATGCGGAGAAGGAGTCGCCTTCGATTTTTGTAAGATTTCAGGTGCTGGAAGATGATGTCGTTAAATATCTACCTCAACTTTCCGGCAAGAAAACATACGTTGTGATATGGACTACGACGCCGTGGACATTACCCGCAAACCTTGCGCTTGCAGTGCATCCTGAACTTACTTACGCGGCTGTGGAAGATGACGGCGTAATTCATATAGCAGCCGAAGACAATCTCGACAGCCTGAAAGAAAAGGGCGTTATCGAGGGTAGCATAGTTTTGAAAATTAGCGGCGAAAAGCTCGAAGGCATGAGGGCAAGGCATCCGTTTATAGAGAGAGAATCTAAGGTTATTCTTGGAGATTTCGTTACTGTCGGCGAAGGCTCGGGCATCGTCCATATCGCGCCCGGTCACGGCGAGGACGACTATGAGGCGGGGCTGAAATACGGGCTCGACATATACGCTCCTGTCGATGACAGGGGCAAGTTCACGAAACATGTTCCGGAGTTCGAAGGGCAATTCGTTTTCAAGGCGAATGAAGGAATTATAGAGACATTAAAAGAAAAGAGCGCCCTTATCGGATTCGATAAAATCAGACACTCCTATCCGCACTGCTGGAGATGTAAAAAGCCAGTAATATTCAGGGCAACCGCGCAGTGGTTCATATCGATGGAAAAAAGAAATTTGCGGACAAAGTGCCTTAAGGAGATAGAGAGGGTCGAGTGGATCCCGGCATGGGGAAGAGAGAGGATTTACGGCATGGTTTCCGGCAGGCCGGACTGGTGTATTTCGAGGCAGAGATCGTGGGGAGTCCCGATAACCCTCATAACATGCGAAGACTGCGGCGCATTTGTTGAGGATGATGTGCTGTTCGATAAAATTGTAAAACTTACGGAGCAGCAAGGCTCGGATATCTGGTTCAGCATGGATGTAAAAGACCTCCTTGGAAGCGGCTATAAATGCAAATGCGGCAGCGCGTCTTTCAAAAAAGAGATTGACATTCTTGATGTATGGTTTGATTCCGGCGTGAGCCACGCGGCGGTTTTGGAGAATGACGAGAGGCTTTCATGGCCTGCCGAGATGTATCTCGAAGGCAGCGACCAACACAGGGGATGGTTTCAGAGCTCGCTTCTTGCATCTGTAGGCACGAGAAATAAAGCCCCTTACAACATAGTCCTTACGCACGGGTTTACAGTTGACGGACAGGGCAAGAAGATGTCGAAGTCCCTCGGAAATGTCGTGGCGCCTCAGGAGGTCATAAAGGCAAACGGCGCAGACATTTTAAGATTATGGGTCTCTGCCGAGGATTATCGCGATGACGTTAGACTTTCAAAAGAAATAATCAGCAGACTTACAGAGGCTTATAGGAAGATAAGAAATACAGAAAGATTCCTCTTAGGCAATATTTCGGACTTTGACGGAAAAGACTACAGCGCAAACCTTATCGAGATAGACAGATGGGCTATGAGCAGGCTTCAGAATTTGATCCAAAAGGTCACCGAAGCCTATGAGGATTTCAACTTTCATGAGGCGTTTCACTCCATATACAATTTTTGCATTGTGGATATGAGCTCTTTTTATCTCGATATCCTGAAGGATCGCCTTTACACGTTCAGAAAGGATTCCATTGAAAGGCGCGCTTCTCAATGGGTCATGTATCGGATATTGACGGACATGACGAGATTGATGGCGCCTGTTTTATCTTTTACCTCCGAGGAGATTTGGGGTTACATCCCTGATAGAAAAGAGGAGAGCGTTTTTTTAGCGGGATTTCCGGAAACGGACGAACAATTTTTCGACGAGGCTCTGGAAAAGAGATGGGAGAAACTTATCACAATAAGAGACGAGGCCAATAAGGCGCTTGAAATAAGGAGGAAGGACAAATTTATCGGCAATGCCCTCGAAGCGAAACTGATATTCTATCTGCCTGCCGAAGAACTGACTCTTTTGCAGGCATATAAAGACTTTCTGCCCGCGCTTTTCATAGTTTCCGAAGTCGAGGTTTATCCGTTAAGCCAAAAGGCTGAAGATGTTTATGTGAGCGCGGAAATAAAGGACATGTTTATAAAAGTCGAAAGGGCGTCGGGACAGAAGTGCGAGAGATGCTGGAACTGGAGTGTATCTGTAGGAAAATTCGAAGATCACCCGCAGATATGCGAAAGATGTTACAGTGCAATTAAATGATAGCATTTAGCAGTCAGCAGTCAGCAGTCAGCAAAGGAAAACATGGTATTACTTTTTATTTTCTCGTTTCACTTTCCATCTTCACGCTCGACCAGTTCACTAAATACCTCATCAAGAGCTATGTGAGTCCATATGAGATTATAAGGGTGCTGCCTTTTTTCAATATCGTCTATGTTGAAAATATCGGCTCTGCCTTTGGCATGTTTAAGAGCCTCGGCGATGTCTTCTTTATAACAGTTGCAGCACTGGCAATGGCTTTTGTAACGGTTCTCATCATTAAGGACAGAGACAACAGGTTGAGTTTTTCCCTGATACTCGGCGGTGCTGCAGGAAATCTTACGGACAGGATTATCCGCGGCTATGTCATAGACTTTCTCGATGCATATGCAGGCAGATTCCACTGGCCTGCATTCAATGTGGCTGATTCAGCCCTTACCATCGGGATATTCTTGCTTGCCTTTAAATTATTTTTTGAATATAAAAAAATCAAAAAATAGTCCCGGACTGCAACATATTCCGAGATGTAGTAAAATTTTATATGGCACAAATTACCGAGGCAGAAGAATTTTTTACGAAGGGATTAAACGAGCTTGCTGCAGGACACGGTCTTCCCGCGCTCGTGAATTTTGAAAAGGCGCTTAAGATCGATCATAAGCCTCTTTATCTCTCTTATATAGCTTACTGCACGGCAAGAGAACGTGGGCAGATCGGTAAGGCAATAGAATTATGCGAAGACGCCATAAAACTCGAACCTGAGAACTCCATTCTTTATCTTAATCTCGGCAAGATATATCTTCATGCAGGCGATAGAGAAGCGGCAATACGTGCATTCAGGGCAGGGTTAAAACATGAGATGAACAGGGAGATAATAAACGAACTTATCAAGCTTCAGACACGTAAACCTCCTGTTATTCCGTTTTTAAGCAGGAATAATCCGATCAATAAGTATTTAGGGATTATACTGACGAGACTTGGACTGAGGTAGAAGACTACTCCCTGAAAGACATGGTTAATTCATACACTCCTGCTTCGGCACGCCTTTCTATAACGAACCCCATTCTTTCAAAGAGATTGAGCATCGGCTTGTTGTCTATCAACACCTCGGCAGTAAATCCGTGCAGACCGTTTTTCTTTGCGAGATAAGTCAGGTATGAAAGAAGCTCGGCGCCTATGCCCATGCCCTGATAATCATCTCTGACTACAAACGCAACTTCTGCGGTATGTGTATTTTCATCTATATAATACTGCCCCATGCCTATGATCATCTCCTTCCCTTCCTGCTCTATCACAGCAAGTATTACCATCTCTTTTGTGTAATCGATGATCACGAATTTCTGCAGGCGCTCATGGGGCATATCCCTCCTTGCGGAGATGAACCTGTGGTGCATGCATTCATCCGTAAGGGAATAAAAGAAGTCCTTAAGCAGCGGCTCATCGCTCATCCTCACCGGTCGTAAAAATATTCGGAGTCCTGCCTTTGTTGTTCTGTATGTCTCGATGTATTCAGGATACTCTCCTTTTTCTCCCGGAATGAATTCCTGATCTTTATATATAAGATTCAGATTTCTTGCCTCTTCTATGAGCCGCGGCCTGAATTTTGGATGCGCAATCGCTATCAATGCCATAGCACGCTCCCGTATGTTTTTTCCATGTAGATATGCGATGCCGTATTCTGTGACCACATAATGTATATCGCCCATGGTTAATGTAACCCCGGCACCCTCTTTGAGGTTTGGTACTATCCTCGAAACCTCCTCATCCTCGGCAGTGGACTGGAGTGCGAGTATGGTCTTTCCTCCCTGCGAAAGCACTGCACCTCTCATGAAATCTGCCTGTCCGCCGATTCCGCTGTAAAATATCCTTCCGAGAGATTCCGCTGTAGCCTGCCCTGCCAGGTCTATTTCCAGTGCACTGTTTATTGCTGTCATATTTTTATGCCGGGCTATAACCAATGGATTGTTTGTGTAGCTCACAGGCCTGAACTCAATGGATGGATTGTCGTGAAGATATTCGTAGGTCTCCTTTCTGCCCATGCAAAAGGCTGCCACGGTTTTGCCTTTGTTGAGCTCTTTTTTTGTGTTATCCACAACCCCGTTCTTCATAAGCTCGATAACACCATCGGTCAGTAGTTCTGTATGAATGCCGAGATTCTTTTTATTGTTCAGGTGTGCCAGTATGGCATTTGGAATTGTCCCGTATCCCACCTGAATTGTGTCTCCATCCTGAATAATGCGCGAGACATACGTGCCGATCCTCTGCGCAATATCATCGGGAACGCTTGTCTGAAATTCCAATAAAGGTTCGTCATACGGAATTATAAAATGCACACCTTTTATGTTTATAAATGTCTCTCCATGAACGCGCGGCATGTTGGAATTCGCCTGGGCTATTATCAGGGATGCCGATTCTACAGCCGCTTTTACTATATCGACGCTTATCCCGAGGCTCATGTAGCCGTGATCATCAGGCAGGGATGTCTGTATCAGAGCTACGTCAACCGGTATGCGTTTTGTGTAAAAAAGATTCGGGACTGCGGACAGGAATATCGGGGTGTAGTCTGCAACTCCCGTATTTACGGCGTTTCGCGTATTATTTCCGATGAAAAAAGAGTTATGCCTGAATACGTCCCGAAATTTTTCATCGGCATACGGAGCAACACCGAGCGTCCATACCTGAAGCACCTCTGCATCGAAAAACGCCTTTGGATGAGATTGGACGTAACCTATAAGGGCTTTAACGAGATATTGCGGTTCTCCGCAGCCTGTGCCGATGAAGATCCTGTCTCCGGGGTGGATATTGCCGAATATCCTGTCCTCATGCGCGAATTTATCGGGATATGTTTTCTTCAATCTCTCTAAAACCATATTAGATGCCTCTATATTGGAGTATATCAGAACAGGAAGCAGGCTTCCAGATTTGACTGGAAAACTGCTCCGTGCTATCCTTTTATTAATGCCGGAAATAATAATAGAGACATTCAATATAAAACGCATTGATATCCTCGATGAAAAAGGGAACGCGGATAAATCCCTTATGCCCGCTCTGTCCGATCCGGAAATAAAGAGGATGTATGAAGTGCTTACCCTCGCAAGAACCTTTGACCATCATGCCTTGAGCCTTCAGCGGGAGGGAAGGATGGGCACATACGCATCCATTTTAGGACAGGAGGCATCCCAGATAGGAAGCGCCCTTGCGCTCGAAAAATCCGATTGGGTATTCCCGTCATTCAGGGAAATGGGTGTATACATAACAATGGGCTATCCGCTTCATATGCTTTTTCAATATTGGGGCGGCGACGAGAGGGGAGTAAAATGTCCTGACGGATTGAACATATTTCCTGTCTGCGTTCCTGTGGGAACGCAGACGCCGCACGCGGCAGGCGCAGCCATGGCAGCAAGGTATAAAGGGGATAAGATTGCGGTGGCCTGCTATTTCGGGGACGGAGGCACTTCGGAAGGGGATTTCCACGAGAGCATGAATATGGCCGGAGTATTCAAACTGCCTGTAGTCTTCATCTGCCAGAATAACCAGTGGGCAATCTCGGTGCCGAGGGAGAGGCAGACAGCTTCAAAGACTATTGCTCAAAAGGCGGTCGGATATGGTTTTGAGGGCATTCAGGTGGACGGCAATGATATATTCGCGGTTTATAAGGCTTCGAAAGAGGCCGTAGATAAGGCGCGGCGCGGAGACGGCCCGACATTTATAGAATGTTTCACCTATAGGATGTCCGACCATACGACAGCGGATGATGCTGTGAGATACAGGACAAAGGAAGAGGTGGATGAGTGGAAGGGCAGAGATCCTATATTGAGATTAAGGTTATTCATGGAGAAAAACGGATTGTGGAACGAGCAATATCAGAAAGAGGTTGAAGAAAAGGCAAAGGCTGCGGTTGATGAAGCCGTGAAGAAGGCAGAGGGGATAAAGCATCCGGAGCCGAAGGACATGTTCACATACACTTATGAAAATCTTACGCCAAGACAAATAAAAGAGATGCGAGAGTTATGATAAAAGACAGGACACAGTATTTCCGCTCATTCTCGAAAGGCATCCAGCCTTTCTCCGAGGCTACGCCAGCCCGCTTAGACATCCATGTCACGCTTGGGCTGCCGAAGCCGCTCCAATACAATGTCCTGCCTTTTAATAAAGGGTTTAAATATGGCTGAAAAATTGAATATGGTTCAGGCGATAAACCTTGCATTGAAAGAAGAGATGCAGAGGGATAAGGATGTCGTCATTTTAGGCGAGGATGTTGGAAGGGACGGCGGAGTCTTCCGCGTTACAGAGGGGCTTTGGGAGGAGTTCGGCGCTGAAAGGGTCATTGATACGCCTCTTGCCGAGTCCGTTATTGCCGGTTCCGCAGTCGGCATGGCCTTATACGGGTTAAAGCCCATTGCGGAGATACAATTCATGGGCTTCATCTATCCGGCAATCGACCAGATATTCTCTCATGCGGCAAGGGTACGCTCACGTTCACGCGGAAGGTTTACCTGTCCTCTTGTTGTAAGGACTCCGTACGGCGCGGGCATAAAGGCGCCGGAACTCCATTCCGAAAGCACGGAGGCATTATTTTGCCATATGCCGGGACTTAAAGTTGTCGTGCCTTCATCGCCTTACAATGCAAAGGGCTTATTGATCTCATCCATCAGAGATCCTGATCCTGTGATTTTTCTCGAATCAACCAGACTTTACAGACTTACAAGAGAGGAAGTTCCGGAAGGAGAGTATACGATACCTCTCGGAAAGGCTAAGGTTATTCAGGAAGGGAAAGATATTACGGTGATTTCGTGGGGAAGCATGTTGCACAGGAGTTTGCAGGCGGTTGAGGGTTTTGACGCTGAGGTCATAGACTTAATGACGCTGAATCCATTCGATGAAGAGACGATATTCAAATCCGTGAAAAAGACAGGAAGGGCGGTAATCGTCCATGAAGCGCCCAAGACAGGTGGATTCGGAGCAGAGATTTCGGCTACCATTGCGGAAGACGCCATGCTTTATCTGAAAGCGCCGATAATCAGGGTGACCGGTTATGATGTTGTAATGCCTCTGCCGAAACTTGAGGATTATTACATGCCGACTGTTGAGAGGATTAGAAAAGGCATTGAAGAGACAATGAAGTATTAGCCTTAATCATATTTGCTCGACGCTGTATCCTTTTCTTTTGAGTATCTCTATAATCCCCTTATTACCCACAAGGTGTCCCGCGCCTATTACAACAAAATAGGTTTCTCTTGTTCTGAGGAATCCTTCTATTTTCGATGTCATGTTCCTGTTCCTTTCGTAAAATAGTTTTTCGTAAATATGCTCCATGCCTCTGTTTACGGATTCTTTTAGCAAGAGCGATTCGATGCTCTTTACGTCTCCGGATATCCAAGCCCGCAGTAGCTGATTGATTTCTTGTTCAATCGTTTTCATATCCCTTAAAGTATGCAACAAGAACAATTCCTGTTCCCTTTCTGAAAAACCGGAAAGCAGGGTAAGCTGATAATCTATGCTTTCGAGTTCCACTATTTTTTTCCTGCCTACGGATTTCTGGAGAAAATAATTATCTATTCCATAGTTCGGATCGAATCCGAGCTTCGCGAGTTGCAGAGACGTCAGAGTTAGCGATAAAAACCATGGTTTTTGTTTTATTATCAATTCGAGGGGCATGCCGAGATTTCCCGTCTCTTTTTTTATAAGTTCGTAAGTTTCTCTTGAAACATGCCTTTCGATTGTCTCGTTCCCCTGATAAAAGGCATTTTGCATTAATTTCTGCAAGTCCATTTTGGCTATATCGCTGATATTTGCCTCTACAGCAAGGACATTTGATTGCTCAAAGGCATTCTCAATTTTGGCATTTAGCGGATATGATTCCTTTTTCATGAGATGCAGAGAGCCGAGCACATAAACGATTCCCGTTTTTGACTGCGCCTTCCATAGGAAAGTTTTTTGGCTCTGGGAAACGGCGCTGCGGGCATAAAGAGACGAGTCGAGCAGAAAAAGGATTAAAAAGAGAGGCAGAAATCTATGCATTATTTTTCTCATAAAATCCCTCAAGCAAGTTTTTCTAATTATATCACAATGTCGCATACGCAATGACATATAGAGCATGTCTGCTCAACGCCTTTATAAGTGTTGTTTTTTATGCAAATCAAAGATGCTATATGTTTCGTCAAATAGATGCCGCCGATGCGGAGGACAAGTATAAGAGTATGTTGTTAAAAGATTCCGTTGATAAAGTCATCGAGACAGACCCGCTCTATATGTTGACAATGATTGACTGCAAATATCCGGCATGCTATTCTTTATATCAACAATGCGAAAACGGAGGCGTTATGGCGTTTGATTTTGTGCTGCCGGATTTGGGAGAAGGAATCACAGAAGGCGAGATAAGGAAATGGCTCGTGAAGGAAGGAGACGCCGTCGAGGAGCACCAGACTATCCTCGAAGTGGAGACAGATAAGGCTGTAGTGGAAGTCCCTTCTCCAAAGAAGGGCAGGGTTCTGAAGATAAATAAAGACATCGGCGACATAGCAAAGGTCGGCGAGGTATTAATGACAATAGCCGAAGGGGGAGAGGCCATTGAGGAAAAACCAAAGGCCGAAGAAAGGCCGAAATCCGTTTCTGTAGTCGGTGTGCTTCCCGAGGAAGAGGAAATACTCGCGGCTCCGGCGGTGAGGGCTTTGGCTAAGGAATTAGGAGTTAAGATTGAAGCTCTAAAAGGTTCGGGCCCGGGAGGAAGCATTACAAAGGATGATGTCATCGAAGCGTCCGAAAAGGCCAAAAAGGCGGAAGATGTTTATGGCGTTATAGAGAAAATACCATTAAGGGGATTGAGAAGGACGATAGCAAAGAATCTCATTCAATCCCAGAGGACTACTGCTTTTGTAACAGGCATGGACGAGGCCGATATTACCGAATTATGGACGCTGCGCGAAAGGGAGAAGAAGTCGTTACAGCAAAAGGGCATCCATCTTACTTTTTTGCCGTTTTTTATAAAGGCAGTCCAGCATGCTCTTGCAGAGCATCCATTGCTCAATGCTTCTGTTGATGAAGAAAAAGAGGAAATAATTACTAAAAAATATTACAACATCGGCATTGCCGTTGATACGCCTGACGGCCTGATGGTTCCTGTGATTAAGGATGTTGATAAAAAGACGATCCTCGAACTTGCAAAAGAGATTCAGGAACTTAGCGTTAAGGCGAAGGAGAGAAAAATAAAGCTTGAGGAAATGAAAGGCAGCACATTCACAATTACAAATTACGGGCATTTCGGGGGAGTGTTCGCAACGCCTATAATCAACTATCCTGATGTGGCGATTCTCGGCACAGGAAAGATTTCCGAAAAACCGTGGGTCAAGGACGGACAAATCGTTATCAGAAAGATTCTTCCGTTATCACTTACATTTGACCACAGGGTGACGGACGGCGTAGACTCGGCGCTTTTTCTATCGAAGGTGATTCAGTATCTTGAAGACCCGGCGCTATTGTTTATCGAAAGCGCATAATAGAATTGCCCTGAATCGTTTGACAAATTAGCCATTTGGTGGCGAATTTTTAGCCATCAGTCAATATCTCAAGTCAAGGCTAAGGATGTCTGTAATCCTTTACGGCGGTACGGAAGTTATACCGCTTGGACAGGATATGCTCGCTGTTCCTTTCCCTGTTTTCTTCGGGATAAGGGAATAAACTGATCATCACATTGAAGGCAGTGAGATATTTCACTTCTTTGCAAGCTCTTTCAGGGCAGAGCGGCAGAGAACTGAAAAAGTTTGTTTATAAGTCATGGTCTTGTATACTTGGTATAATATAACAAATGGGTAATAATACGGGTCTCGATTATCTTTTTAAGCCTAAATCCATCGCCCTCATCGGCGCGGCGCACAGCGAGGAAAAGCTCGGCGGCGTGATCCTCAAAAACCTGCTTAAATTCAAGGGCAGGGTATATCCGGTCAATCCTAAATACGGGGAGCTTATGGGCTTGAAGTCGTACGGCTCGATGCAGGATATTCCGGAAGCGGCTGATCTGGCAATAATAATGAGACCTGCGTCCGAAGTCCCTGAAATACTCAAGGAGCTTGCAGGCAAAACAAAGAGCGTGATAATTGCCAGTTCTGGTTTTGCGGAAATAGGGCAGATCGAACTTCAGGAAGAAGTTAAAAAAATAGGAAAAGAAATCGGCGTAAGGATACTCGGCCCTAACTGCATGGGGTTATACAATCCGTATCATAAGCTCGACACATTTTTTCTTCCTTATGAGAGGTTGAAAAGGCCGAAAAAGGGGAATGTGTCTGTCGTGTCGCAGAGCGGCGCTATATTGAGCTGCCTTCTCAGCGCCGTAAGGGAAGCGAACGCGGGGGTATCAAAGGCTATAGGCTACGGCAATGCCATAGACATAGACGAATTGGACATATATGAATATTTTGCAGAAGACAAAAATACGGATGTCGTGATTTCATATATAGAATCTCTGGGCGACGGAAGGAAGTTTATCGAAAAGGCGAAGATGCTGTCAGATGAAAAATCCCTTCTTGTTCTCAAAGCAGGCAAAGGCGTAAGCGGGCAGGCCGCAGCATTCTCTCATACCGGAAGGCTTGCGGGAAGATATGAAGTTTTTCATTCCATTCTCAAGCAATTCGGAATAAGAGAGACAGCGGACTTCGACGAATTGATAGACGCGGTAAAGGCGTTATCGTACCAAAGGCCGTCAAAAGGTGGCAGAGTCTGTATTATAACCAACGGCGGAGGCTCGGGCGTGCTTGCCGCGGATGAATGCGTGATTCAAGGACTTGATGTCGCAAAGCTGCCGGATGATAAGGCTGAAAAGCTCAGGAAGGTATTCCCGTATTTTTACGGGGTCAATAATCCAATCGATCTTACCGCTCAGGTGAGAGACGAAGATTATATCGCGGCTCTTAATGAACTCAAAGACGATTATGATGGTTTTGTGATTATCGCATTGCCCAATGTCATGGGGATAACCGAAAGATTGGCTGATATGATAAAGACCGTAAAATCCGGCATTGGTAAGCCGATGGTTTTTCACATTCCCGGAAACGGCGTTGCAAAGAAGTTGATTGCTTCTCTTGAAAAAATAAAGATACCTGTTTATCCGTCTCCGGAAAGGGCTGTGAGGGGATTAAAGGCATTGTTAGACTAAAAAACCGCCCTCTCTAACCATATTCCGATTATGGTCCGGGAGAGCGGTTTTTCTGTTTGGGATACGGTTAACCGCTATTTTTTCTTTGCCGGCTTCTTTGCGGCGGTTTTTTTCGCGGTGGCCTTTTTAGCCGGACCGCACGGACCTTTCGACTTGCACGCCATCAGGTATCACCCCCTCTTTTTTCCATATTAAAATATATCATGTTTTGAAATTTATTTGAAGATATTATTTCCCTAAAAGTATCGAGCCGTTGGTGAAAAATGTCCCTGCCACTGCTGCTGTCATGAGAGTGGCTAAGGTCGCAGCAATCAGCGCCCTGAAGCCTACGGCAGACAGGTCTTTTGTCCTTTTTGGAATAAGCGCTGCAGTGCCGCCTATGAATATTGCCATTGAAGCGACATGCGCAAAGCCGCATAACGCATACGCAGCGAGAACTGCCGAGCGGGGGTCTTTCAGGGTATTAGAGGAAAGGAGAACAGAAAGATCTTGATACGCCTTTATTTCGGTAAGCACGGCCCTTTCGCCTATGAGTTTTGCTATTTCGAATGCGTCTGAAGGAGGAACGCCTATTATAAGCGCGAACGGATAAAAGAGATAGCCGAGGAGTCCCTTCAATGACCAATCCATCTGAATGCCTATAAGATTGTTAATTGCTGTCCCTGTGCCTGTGAGGATATAGTCCACAAGCGCAACAATGCCTAAGAATGCGAGCAGCAGCGCGACTATTCCCACTACCATCTTAACGCCCTCGTTAGCTCCTTTGATGATCGCTTCCATTATAGATGATTCTTTTTCGTAATGGGGTTCTACATTGATCCCGATAGTTTCAGGTTTTTCCGTCTCGGGCATGATGATTTTCGATATTACTATGGCTGCTACAGCGGAAAGTATGGATGCGGATACGAGATGACCTGCAATTGTAGGGAATCTGCCTTGAAGCATAAACACATAAAGGGCTAAGACATTGGAAGCTGTAGTTGACATGCCTGCCGCAAGGATAGTGCATAATTCCGAACGTGTCATAGTGTTCAAATAGGGCAGCACAGTCATGTTCGCTTCGACACCGACAAAGATATTGCTCGATACGCTCAAGGATTCCGCTCCGCTTATTTTCATGAGTCTCGTAAAAACCTTTGAGAATGCCTTGATAAGCCTCGGCATTACTCCAATGTAATAAAGCGCCGCCATTATGCTCGCAAAGAATATGATTGTCGGCAAGGCCTGAAATGCTAAGAAGAAACCGAGCGATTCTTCTCCGGCTTCGCCTTTTGCTCCAGGAGGAAGGGCGAGCCTGCCGAAGAGAAACTTTGTTCCGGCTGTCGCGCTTTCAAGGATTTTTACAACCGCATCGTTTACGAATAGAAATACTTTCGAGCCCGCGGGAACCACGAATATAAATAGGGCGAATATAAGCTGCAGCGCCGTTCCCCATATTATTACGCGCCAGTTGATAACCTTCCTGTTCGCGGAAAGCATCCACGCAATGGCCATGAGGATGAATATGCCTATAAAACTGATAAAGTTATACATAGTTAGTTAGTTTAAGTATAGTTATCACTGAGAGTAAAGTACTTTCGCTCATTCTCGACCGGCATCCGGGCCGGTCTCCGAGGCTACGCCAGCCCGCTTAGCCGTCCTTGGCACGCTTGGGCTGCCGAAGTCCGCTCAAATACTTTACTCTCCATGATTATCGTTTCAACACATTGCTCAAATATTTTGCTCTCCATGTCTACTGTTTTAATACCCTGCTCAAAAATGTTTTTGTCCTTTCTGCTTTGGGATTCGTGAATATATCTTCAGGACTTCCAATCTCTATTATATCCCCTTTGTCGAATACAACCACCCTGTCCGCAACCTCTCTCGCAGATCCCATTTCATGCGTTGCTATGAGAGTGGTCATCCCTTCTTCCACAAGGTCTTTTATAACGGACAGCACTTCTCCGACCATTTCAGGATCGAGCGATGAAGTCGGCTCGTCAAAGAGCATTGTTTCCGGCTTCATCGCAAGTGCCCTTGCAATGGCAACACGCTGTTGTTCTCCTCCGGATAATTCATCCGGATAGCTGTTGATTTTTTCTTCGAGGTTTACCCTTTTTAATAAAGCAGTCGCATTTTCAACTGCTTTGTCTTTGCCTGTGTTTAGCACCCTTGTAGGCACCTCGGTTATGTTTTCGAGAACGGTCATGTGCGGGAAGAGATTGAACTGCTGAAACACCATGCCTATCTTGAGCCTTATCTTCCTAATAGCTTCCATATCATCTTTACCCGGTTCCAATCTGTTTATGGAGTGCAGTTCGATGTCATCTACGTCTATCTCGCCTTCCTGAAAGTATTCAAGGCCGTTTATGCATCTTAAAAATGTGCTTTTCCCGCTCCCCGAGGGTCCTATAAGAACGACCGCCTCTCCCTTTTTAATATCGAGGTTTATGCCTTTAAAAAGCGGTTGGTTATCATAATATTTATGCAAATTGCTTACTCTTATCATCTCTTAGACCCTTTCAGTTTTTTCTCGAGTCTCATTGCGAGCAGAGATAACGGATAGCTCATGGCAAAGTAGAGGACAGCGGTGATGAGTCCGAGTTCAAAGAATCTCAATGTTGTTGCGGCGAGTATGCTGTATGTTTTAGTCAGTTCGACCATTGCTATGACGGATACGAGTGATGAATCTTTGAAGAGGGCGATAAAGTCATTGGTAACGCCGGGAAGCGCTGTCCTTACTGCCTGCGGCATGACAATTCTTTTTATCGCGAGGGACTGCGGCATGCCGAGCGAAAGCGCGGCCTCCATTTGGCCTTTCGGCACTGCATTGATTCCAGCCCTGTAAAGTTCCGCTTCATAGGCGGCATAATTCATTCCTAAGCCTATAAAGGCGGCTGTTATCGGATTCAATGATATGCCTATATTCGGAAGGCCGTAATACAGGATATAGAGTTGAATGAGGAGCGGAGTTCCCCTGTAAATTTCGATGTATGCGGCGGCTGCGGTGCTCAAAGGCGGCCTGCCGTAGATTTTCATAAGCGCAAGAATAAGGCCGAGAACAACTGCTAACAGCATTGACGAAACCGAGATGAGTATTGTTATGCCTGCTCCTTTTAAAAGATTAGGAAAAAATGTGTATATCGGAGCTTTTTTGGACTCTTCGAGACCGACAAAACCGGTATCTTTTATTGCTTGAAAAAGCTTTTCCTGCGTCTTATCCCACAAATCCCATTTCCGATAGATTTTTTCGAGTTCACCTGTTTTAAGAAGTTTAATCAGGATTTCGTCTATTGTATTTTTTAACTCGGAGTCTCTTTTTTTTATCGCGATGCCGTAAAACCCTTCTCCTATCGGATTGCCGGCATATTTGAGCTTTGGATTCGGTTTTGCATAGTAGGCTGCGATGGGCAGGTCTAACAGCACCGCATCGAGCCTTCCGAGAGCAAGGTCTTCATAAGGTTCAACCTGTCCCGAATACACCTTTACATCGACTCCGCCTATATTCATGAGAATATCCTGCGCTACAGCTCCGGATAGCGTTCCCACTTTTTTTCCTTTGAGGTCATCGATGCTTTTTATCCGCGTCTCATTTTTCCTCACGACAAGCTGCTCTGTGTAAATGTAATAAGGCTTTGAAAAGAGGACTTCACCTTCTCTTTGCGGAGTTATTTCGATGCCGTTCATTGCTATGTCGAAATCGCCTCTTTTTAACGCGGGGATAAGGCTGTCCCATGCGTTCTGCAACTGCCGGGCTTCAATGCCCAATTCTTTTGCGATTGCATTCGCAAGGTCAACCTCAAAGCCTATCAATCTCGATGGATTTTTGGGATCGGGAAATACATACGGCGCTCCGCCCTCGGCATCGGAACCCCATAAGAGATAACCGCGTTTTTTAATTTCTTCGATTCCGTCCGAAGACCATGCCTGTTGTCCGAGCAGTGAAGAAATAACCGCTATGACAGCGATAAATAAAAGTATTGTTGCAAATTTTCTCATCCGATGAGGTTTTCGTTAGAATTTCTTTGTGAATTTGAATATAAGCCGGTCGTTCTCTCTCCACCGGCCGAAGTGTCTTTCATCCTTTCCATTAAACCATTCGTATGCCGTCTCCGCCGAATTGCCTTCGCCGAATTTATACTCGTAGCTTATACGGTGGGCATTGTCTTTTTTTGATATATGATAAGTAACGCCGTAAGACACCTTGTTTTTGTCGTTGATATCGACCTTTTGAAGGATGTAAATCGCGTTGCGGCCTAAACGCGTGGCCGGATCGTTTATTGTGTAAGCGGGATTGTCTTTGCCTTCAAGAACCCATTCATTGGCGTATTCGGCGGTTAGTTTCGCGGAATCTATGCCGCTGATACCGAGGAGGAGGTTTATGTCATATTCAGCTCCGAACACGTAATTGATATACCTGTCGTCTTTGTGGTTTTCCGGTATATTGTAAAGGATTTCACCGTGCCATTCCCATTTTCCGCTTACGGTCGAAAAACCGCCTGCAATAAGCCCGCCCTTTATATATACCTTTTCATATTTGGTTTCGGAAGCCTTTTTTATTAAAGGATTAGGCAGATAGCCGCCGTAGGCGCTTAGAAAGAAGTCCGTATTTTCCACGGTCATTTTCTGTTTGATCATGTAGCCTATGTCTCTAAATCCGTGCTGTATTTTTTTGTCTTCGGCCTGATAGCTTTGGCCTGTTGTCGGATCGGTAGGGAGATTGACGCCTACGAGGTTATAATCGCCTGTTACAGCCATCCAGCGCGAAGATTCGGGAGGGATGCGGGATTTCTGAAAATAAGGCATTATTCTAAGCTCGGTGCTGTTGTTGCCGGACGAATAATATGTCCATGATCCCTGCCATACCCCAAGCTTGTCCGGGTCTGTAGGGTGAGTTCCATCGGCCTTCGCAATCCTTTTTGCAGGAGAGTATAACGTGCTGATGCCGTCTTCGATATATTTATATCCCACGATTACATCCGAATCGCCTATCTTTCTTTTCAGATATAATTGCGACTGATATATAATACGGCTGCCGCCGTATTGATCCCTTTCCGAGCCGTATTGCAAGACAAGGTCTATTTTAGTCTCGATGCCGGCAGTTTCCAGCCATGTATCCATCAATAACTGCGTATACCCCTGTCTGAACTTCGTATCATCGCCTCTGCTCTGACTCTGGTTTTCGTTGTTTTTTGTGAAGTTATAGCCGGTCGCGATCCATGTCCACTTCGCCTGTTTGAGCGCCTTATAAAAGGGGTTTTGTTTTTCTTGTTTCTCCTGCCCTGCCGGCTTTTCGGACAGCAGGTCGTCGAGGTCGTCGATCTTGGGCATTCCTTGCGAAGACGCCGCTGACGGAAACAAACAGCACAGCAGAATGACAGGAGAAATGATTTTTAATTTGAATTCTGACATACCATCCTTTCCGTCGTCTCTACAAGCCTGTTTCCTAATACCTTCGAAAGGTTTAAAAACAGCTTCGATGCTATGAACGGGCTCAGGCGGCGCAGCCTTTCAAGGGTCTTCCAGTCTAATGTGAGCAGTTTTACGTCGGTTGCGGCGAATACGTCCGCAGTCCTCGGCTGGCTGCTTATCAGCGCTATTTCTCCGAATATATCGCCCGGTTCCAATGTGGCTATAGCCGTCCTTTTGCCGTGAACCATTTTTGACACGGACATCTCTCCGTCGACAACGAGATACATTTTGTCTCCGGCATCGCCTTCCCGTATTAACTGTTCTCCGGCTTTACCCTCCACCATATGGCACATTAAAATAAACCGCCTAATCTGAAATTTGCTGAATCCTTGAAGGAGGATGGACTGCTTTATAAGGCGTTCTCTAAGCTCCAATCCTACGGCATCCCACAATGTTATAAGGCGAACAGAGGAAAGCGTAATGGGTGTTGTAAACAATTCTGTCGGGAATGCAACAAGCATTACGAATGCGCTTAATGCTCCGAATTGCGCTATAGGTACGAAATTCGAGAATACCAGCGTTAAAAATCCTGCCGCCAGCGAGACGCTCGATACGAATATCGGTTTAATTTCGGCGAGGAGCGTGTCTTCAAGAGCCTTTTTTTCATCGCCGTATTTTTTGAGATTCTGGTTATAGAGAACCATGAAAACGGTGGTGTCATCGACCGCAATACCGATTGTCACCGCAGCCACCATGACCGTCCCGGCATTAAGCGGGATGCCGGTTATGCCCATCAGACCGAAGAACAAGAAGACCGGCAGGAGATTGGGAATAAGCACGACAAGTCCGGCCTTCCATGAAAGAAAGAGGAATGCCATTATCGCCGCTATCATAAACGCCGTGGTTCCGAGCGAGGTTATCTGTCCCGAAATGAAATTTTCTGCGGCATCGGCAATCAGGACGCCTTCGCCTGTGATCAGCGTGCTGTGGAATTTGCCGAAGCGGCCGCTGTTCAAATCCGCCCGGATCTTATCGAGGGTGTTGTTCAGTTCTGTGGAGGAGTTGATGTTGTGCCTGATCATGATATTGACCTTGGAGAAATCGCCTGAAACAAAACGCTCTATATCGCTGCGCTGGAAGAACAGGAGATACTGCGCTATCAGGGCATCGGCGTCCGGAACCTTGTGATAGGCCGGATCGCCGTTCTGCATACCTTTGTTCACAAGCGCTATATAGTCCGGCAGGCTTAATACCGTGTCGAATTTTTTCAAACCCCTGAGATATGATTCCGCCTCTTCTATCTTTTTGAGGTTAGCTGCGTTTTTGAAGTCGCCGGCGTCCTTTTCGAATACTATGTAAAATATATTCTGCCCTGAAAGGTTTTCGTGCATCTTGTCTGCGGCCTTTACGATGGGAGAGCTTTTTCTGAAGTAGGAAATGACATCGTTGTTTACATATATAAAGGCAATCGCAACTATAGACACCGATAGAAGAACGATGTTTGTAATTATTATCCTTCTTCTGTAGCGGTCTCCCCAGTAGATTACTTTATGCACAATAGCAGAGAGAACCTTATTGCCTTTTGTTTCTTCGTGAAATCCTTTTGCCATGACCGACTTGCCGAAGAACCGCAAATATACCGGAGTCAGGGTTATGGTCACAAAGAAGTTGAGGAAAAAGCCTATGCCCGAGGCTATGCCGAAATCCTGCAATATAACTACATCCGTGAACGCTATTGTGCCGAAACCTATAACAGTGGTAAACGCGGTAAGAAAGAACGCCGTGCTAAGCTTTTTCCCGATACCCACAAGAACCGCATTTTTTGGGGATTCTCCTTTTGAAGTCGCTTCGAGAAACTCTGCAATCATATGGGTGTCTTCGGTCGCCCCTATGACTATCATGATGGCAGGCACGATGGCTGTCATGGGATTTATGGGTATGCCGAGCAGCTTCATAATGCCGAACGTCCAGATGATGCTGACAGAGGCATTGATTATCGGCACTATTGCGCCGTGCACATTACCCAGGGTCAGAAATATTGTAATAAGCAGCGCGGCCACGCCGACAGGCACCAGTATGAACTGGTCGGCAACGATATACTCCGACATGGAAGTGTTCACGTAAGGCGCGCCTGTCTGGAAGATTTCATGGAAATCCTTTTTGTAGGCTGAGAGGACCTTATCGATGTCCTTTTTTATTTTGCTGTCGAATTTATCGTCATTCTTGTCGCGTTTCAGATAGAGGGATATGACGGTCGATTTGCCGTCGGTGGAGACGAAGCTCTTTTTGATAATCGGATTTTCGATGGCGTCTTTCTCTTTTTTCCGGAGTTCCTGCGGGTCGGACGGTATGATGTCTAAAAGGGGTGCCGTATCGATTATGCCCTGCTCGCCCTTGATGTTGTTAATGGTAAAGAGGCTTTCAGCTTTTTCAACGCCATTCAGGTTGGCAAGCTCATCGAACATGGGGCGGAGGCGGTTGAGCTTCTTCTCGGTGAATAATTCATTATCCCTGATGTAGACAAAGGACAGGACATCCGAACCGAAGACCTTTTTGGTCTCCTCATATTTTATTTTTTCCGGCGTGTTTCTCGCCATGAACCTGTCGCTCGATACATCTATCTTCAAGTGTACGGCGGGTATGGCAAGCGCAACGGTCAAGATGGCAGTAATAATAAGTATGCGCCACGGCCTGTCATACGACAGGCGTACTAATTTCTCCATATTCATGGCATTCTCCCCCGAAGTGTTTGCTCTATTTAAAGCTTGTTACCGCGCGCTCGGAAAATACGGAGTCATCTATATTTTCATCTATCTTCCGTTCCAGTAAGCCCATTACCGTCTGATGTTTATTCTGGTGGTGTGCCATTAATATTTTGTCCGCACGCATCATTTTGCCTTTGATTGTTTTTATGTCATGGGCGGTCTGGGTCTTCAGCAGCTTCATGCTGTGGTCGTAGAAATCTATCTTCAAGGTAACGAACGTATCCGTAGTAACCCATAGGATTCGCTTTGCATATCCGGTGGTCTTTTTCTCCTCATCTGTCGATGGAAGGGATTCGATAACATAGCAGTCTTTGTTGTCGAGCTTCTCTTTTTTTATGACATTGTAGGTATGGTCATCGAGTTTTTCAGGACGGAGGTCTTCGTAAGCGAAATCCGTTCCCATGAAGTATCCTTTTTTATTTCCGCCGGCGATCCTTTTGAGCTTCTGTCCGTATGCCGGAAGATAAAGCCATTGGTCGTCCTCCCTGCCCTTTTGTTCGTATTGTCAAAAGTTTTTAAGCTAAAAGCTTTAAAACCCTTGTCCAGTAATACATTGCTTCAAATAAGCTTGCCTCCCCCTATTTGTTTAGGGTTAAGTTAGTAGTGCGACCCACCAACAAGGA
>JAJYVD010000055.1 GCA_021792185.1 Nitrospirota bacterium
TACTCTATACCTCCGCAATGGCCTATGCGGATAAGGGAGACTTCACGCCTCCCTTATAACCCTCCGTGAAAGGCATGCATTCATCCCCGTGGCAAGCCACGGGGCATTTTGCAAAGATTTTCGTAAACATGACAACATAATACATAAAACGCCAGACTATCCTTTTTCCTTCAACAGCTTATACTCTATGCTGTCCACAAGCGCCTGCCATGAGGCTTCGATGAGGTTCTCGGAAACGCCCACTGTGCTCCATTTATTCTTCTCGTCCCCTGATTCCAGCAGAACCCGAACCCTTGCAGATGTGCCCTTACCGGCGGTAAGAACGCGCACCTTGTAGTCGAGAAGGTTTACGCCTTTTATCTTCGCGTAAATTGCCGGATACCAGTGTCTGAGAGCACCCCTTAATGCCTTATCCATCGCGTGCACAGGGCCGACCCCTGTTGCGGAGACGGTTTCGGGATGTCCCTTGATATTCACCATAAGGATAGCTACGCTTATCGGTTCTTTCTTTGTCTCTTCCTTATCGACAAGCACCTTATACCAGATTGATTCGCTGTCGAAGTGCCTTTTTTTATGAAGGCCTAACTTCCTCCTCAAAAGCAGCTCAAACGAAGCATCAGCGGCCTCAAACTCATAGCCCTGATGTTCGAGTTCCTTTATCTCATCCAGCGCGGCTTTTACTTCCGGCGAATCGGTTTTAAGCATAATATTAAATTCAGCGGCCTTCCTCAGTATATTGCTCCTGCCCGCGAGATCGGATATGAGGACTCTCTGCGAATTGCCGACAAGCTCCGGCCTTATATGTTCGTATGTCTCCGGTCTCTTCTGCACAGCGCTTACATGTATGCCGCCCTTATGCGCGAAGGCACTGTCTCCCACAAAAGGCTGGCGCTTGAAGTGCCTGATATTCGCAAGCTCGTTCACGAATCTGGAAACATCCCGCAGCTTTTTAAGGTTTTTGTCGGTCAAACATTTATACCCGAGTTTCAACTGGAGATTAGGGATTATCGAGCAGAGATTGGCATTGCCGCACCTTTCGCCGAGTCCGTTGATAGTGCCCTGCACCTGAACCGCTCCGAGTTCAACGGCGATGACGGAATTAGCGACCGCGCATTCGGAATCATTATGGGCATGAATACCGAGAGGCGTTTTAATCTTCTTTATTACATTCTTCACTATCCTTTCGATCTCATGCGGCAGGGTTCCGCCGTTCGTATCGCATGGGATTATGCAGTCAGCGCCCGCATCCTGAGCCGCAAGGAGACACTTTATTGCGAATTCCTGATTGTCCTTGCAGCCGTTAAAAAAGTGCTCGGCGTCGAAGAATACTTTTTCGGCGTGTTTTTTCAGATAAAAGACCGAGTTGTAAATAATATCGAGATTCGCATCGAGGGATATCTTCAATGCCTCTTTGACATGGAAATCCCATGTCTTGCCGAAAATGGTAATAACTTTAGCCTTCGAAGCTATTAAAGACTTTATGTTCTGATCTTCATGTACTTTGTGGCGGGGCCTGTGCGTGCTGCCGAATGCTACGACCGCAGCGTTCGAGAGACGGAGTTTCCTCGCCTTTTTGAAATACTCCGCATCTTTGGGATTGGAGCCGGGCCAGCCGCCTTCGACGTAATGAATACCGCACTCATCTAATTTTTCAGTGATCCGCAACTTGTCCTCTACGGAAAAAGAGACATCCTCCGCCTGCGAACCGTCCCTTAAAGTCGTGTCGTATATCTCGATCTTACGCATAGAGTAAGCTCCTAAAGGAAGAGCATTGTATTGGAGCGGTTTCAGCAGCTCGAAGTTTCGCCGTGATGGCGAAACCGAGCTGGTGCCTCGGAGACGGATATGGATGTCCGTCGAGAATGAGCGGAAATACTGTGCTCTTCCTTTTACACAACATATATTTACGCAGCCTTTGCAAGCTCAAACGCATCATGCAGCACCCTCACCGCAAGCTCCGTGTATTTCGCGTCTATCAAGCATGAAACCTTTATCTCCGAAGTGCTTATGGCAAGAATATTTATCCCGTGCTTTGCCAATGTTTCGAACATCTGCGCCGCAACTCCGGAATGAGTCCTCATGCCGACACCTACAACGGATATCTTCGAAATATCCTCTCTGAGGTCAACGCCCCCGGCGCCTAATTCCTTTGCTATATCCTCAGTAAGTTTAAGGGTCTTTTTGCCGTCCGTCTTCGGGACGGTGAACGATATATCGGTGGCCTTTCCATCGCCGCTTATATTCTGGACGATCATGTCAACAACTATATTCGCGCCTGCAATGCCTTTAAACAGCTTCGCGGCAATACCCGGCTTGTCCGGCACTCCCATGACCGTAACCTTTGCCTGATTGACATCGTGCGCGATGCCTGATACTACGACCTTTTCCATTTCCTCATCCTCCTTTGTAACAAGGGTTCCGGGGTTCTCGTTAAAACTCGACCTCACAACCACGGGCACATCATATTTCATGGCGAACTCTACAGACCTCGTCTGGAGAACCTTAGAGCCGAGACTTGCGAGTTCAAGCATCTCTTCATAAGATATTTTATCAAGTTTTTTAGCCTCCGGGACTATCCTCGGATCGGCAGTATAAACGCCGTCCACGTCGGTATATATCTCGCAAAGGTCGGCATTCAACGCGTATGCTATGGCAACCGCGGACAAGTCAGAGCCTCCCCTTCCGAGAGTGGTAACATCCTCGCTCTCGGTTATCCCCTGAAAACCGGCGACTACGATCACATAGCTTTCGTTCAAAGCCTTCTTTGCCTTTTCCGCTGTTATTTTTTCTATCTTGGCCTTGGTATGAACCGCATCGGTAACTATGCCCATCTGCCTTCCCGTGAGCGCCATCGCCTTATGTCCGAGGTCTTCTATCGCCATAGCGGTCAACGCGCTGGTCACCCTTTCGCCGGAAGATAAAAGCAGGTCCATCTCCCTTTCGCTCGGGTTGGACGAAGCCTGCTGAGCGAGGCCGATCAATTTATCGGTCTCTCCGGCCATTGCTGAGACGACAACAACCATTTTATTGCCCTGTTTCGCGGTTCTGGATACCCGATCCGCGACAGCCTTAATCCTTTCTACATTCGCGACCGATGTGCCGCCGTACTTCTGAACGATGAGCATTAAACCGCGACCTCCTTGATCATTTATACCGCTGAAAGTTCGGGCAACTTGAATTCAACTTTCTTGCCCATAATTTCCGACGCGTCTATTACTTCTATGCCAATAAGCCGTTTATCCCTGTCAAAATCAGCGTGAACTCCAGGAGTGATAGTAATAGTCTCTGCCGCTTTCACTTCGGATTCTACAAAGCTTATATACAACAGGTCTCTTTCAGGGTCATATTCTATTCTCATAATCTACTCCTTTAAAAAGTCTTTGCCATATCTGGCCTTAACGGTTAATAAAATAAGCTTATCGCTTTTAATTTTATAATACACTGTTACCTCTTTTTCTTCAAAGAATTCCCCTTCCCAATCTGCATTATATGCTGACACGAATACCTTGCCTATTGTTCCCTCTTTGGCATCATCCGCATCCCGGCCGTTATTCAGAGCGGTTTCAATCTCGCTTATACTCACTCCGCGCTGCCGCATCCTTGCTTCTATATGCGGATGCAGGTCGGATTCGCTAATTTTTATCGGCAGTTTCATTTTTGCTCTATTCAAAATTATCAAAGCGTCATTTGTTTACTTTTCACCTTTGACATAAATCAATAGCTAAATTTTCTGATATGGATGACAGGTGTTCTGAAAAGCCTTCAATAGCGATACCTTAAAGCCGAACCCTCGCGCTGCTTAAGGGCAATTTCAGTATCACCTTTTGCATTCAACAGAAAAACAGGCAATACGATTTCTCATCGCATTATTAAAGGCTTCGAGGAATACCTGCCATCCATGATTACAGATTTATCCCTTGATAAAGTAATCCATAAGCCTATATCCTTCATTAACGACCATTATATCGTTTCTCTCCGCAATGGATTCATCGTATGCCGCGCCTTCATTGTTTTTATTCAGCCTGCTGTCATATATCACAAAAGGCACAGGCTCATCGGTATGTGTCCTTACCTTAACAGGCGTCGCATGGTCGGGCATAAGGAGGACGCGGTAATCCTTGAAGCGTTCTTTCAGCCCCTTCATTACAGGGCCGACCACGAGCGAATCGAAATCTTCAATCGCCTTTATCTTATTCTCATAATTCCCGGAATGTCCTGCCTCGTCAGGAGACTCGACATGGATGTAGACGAAATCCGCACTTTCAAGGGCATTCAGCGCATACTCGGCCTTGCCGCTGTAATTGGTATCGAGCCATCCTGTTACGCCCGGCACTTTCAATATCTCGAAACCCGCGTATATGCCGAGACCTTTGGTAAGATCAACTGCCGATATGAGAGCGCCTTTTAATCCATACTTTTCTTTATAAGTAGGGATATGCGGCCTTTTCCCCTGTCCCCACAGCCATATACTGTTTGCGGGTTTTTTACCGTGTTTAAGCCTTTCTTTATTTACGGGATGACCCCATAGTATATCTACCGATTTCATCATCAATTCCCGCAAAACGCCGTCTCTTTCTCCGGCAGGCAGATAGTCGGCGATATCTTTATCGAGTATATCGTGAGGCGGCGCGCATTCCACGTGGACGCTGCCGTTCTTCCAGACCATCAGATGTCTATAACTTACGCCCGGATAAAATACTATCTCGTCGCTCTCCAGCCCGGCTTTAATTGCTTTAATCAGTTCGCGTGCCTCTTCCGTAGTTATATGCCCGCTGCTGTAATCGTCCATTACGGCATGGATCCTGCTCCTGTCGAATTTGAGAGTAACGAGATTGCAGCGATACGCGACGTCGTTTTCGTCGAGCTTTACGCCGATGCTCGCGGCCTCGAGAGGAGCCCTCCCCGTGTAATATTTTGCCGGGTCATAACCTAAAATGCTGAGGTTAGCCACGTCCGAGCCGGGATGAAATCCTTCCGGGATTGTCCGCACGCTGCCGATAATTCCATTCCGGGCAAGTTCGTCCATATTCGGAGCAGACGCCTTTTTCAGGGGGGTCAATCCTCCAAGCTCACCGATAGGCCTGTCAGCCATACCGTCGCCTATCAAAACTATATATTTCATAGTATCTTCTCTATGACCTTTCTTACTTCGTCGAATTCCGCCTTTACCTTTACGGGTTCGCCTGCAACCCTAAACACAGTGTCAGGGTCTTTCAAACCGTTGCCTGTCAACGTGCATACGACCGTTTCCCCTTTTTCGAAATAGCCCTCTTTATGCAATTTTATAACACCGGCAAGGGAAGCGGCAGACGCGGGTTCGCAGAATATTCCTTCTTCCATTGCCGTAAGCCTGTATGCGGCTAATATCTCTTCATCCGTCACTGCGTCTATCCGGCCGCCCGATTCGTCTCGCGCGGCAACCGCCGGCTTCCAACTCGCGGGGTTTCCAATCCTGATAGCCGTTGCTATCGTTTCCGGCTTTTCCACCGGATGCCCCAGGACTATAGGCGCCGCTCCCGCCGCCTGGAAACCGAGCATCTTAGGCAATCTCTGAACGGCTCCGGCAGCGTAATATTCGTTATAACCCTTCCAGTAGGCCGTAATATTCCCGGCATTTCCGACAGGCAAAGCGTGGTATTTAGGCGCGAAACCGAGCTGGTCGCAGACCTCGAATGCCGCCGATTTCTGCCCTTCTATCCTGAATGGGTTTATGGAATTAACGAGAGTAATGGGATACTGCCCGGCTATCTCCCTTACTATTTTCAGCGAATCGTCGAAGTTGCCCTCTACCTGCACCACATGAGCCCCGTGAACCAGGGCCTGGGCAAGTTTTCCGAGCGCTATCTTTCCTTCCGGTATTACAACGATGGCCTTTATGCCGGCCCGCGCCGCGTAAGCTGCCGCGGATGCCGAGGTATTTCCGGTTGACGCGCAGATGACAGCCTTAGATCCCGATTCTACGGCCTTTGACAGTGCAAGAGTCATTCCCCTGTCCTTGAAGGAGCCTGTAGGATTGGCGCCGTCGAACTTGAAATAAATATCAATGTCCAGATTAAGTTTTCCGGGCAGATTAACCGCCCTGACAAGCGGGCTGTTCCCTTCCAGAAGAGTTACAACCGGCGTCCTGTCCGTAACAGGAAAAAATTCTCTATACTCCTCTATTATCCCTTTCCACAAAATCCTCGAACTATTACACTCTCCAATCTCCATAAAATCTCCGTTTATTCGATTATATCTCCTTCTATCAACTCAACCTCTACTCCCTGCTCTCTGATGGATTTTATCCCGTTCTCGATATTTTCTTCCGCTCCATCGAGTTCAAGCACCATCTCTCCGACCGTATCCGTTACCCTCGCCCTCCTGATGTTGGGCATAACATCGTATTTCTTGGCCATAGTAAATATGATCGGCTCTTTAATAAGGTGCTGGGGAAAAGTCAACTTCACCCTCCTCTTCATAAATCCCTCCTCTGCTATTGTTCGCCGCCGGCTATTGCCGGAACGATGGAAATTTCATCGCCGTCCTTCACAGGGGTTTGTTCTGCCTGTAAAAACCTTATATCCTCTTCATTCACATAGATGTTTACAAACCTCCTGACCTTACCGCCTTCCGATATCCTCTCCGCAATTCCCGGATACTTCGCCTCAAGGTCATTGATAAGTTCGATAACCGTCCCTTGCTTTCCTTCAACTTCTTCTTTCCCCTGAGTCAATCTCTGAAGGGGTGTAGGAATCCTCACTTTTACAGCCATACTATCACCTCCTGATATTTTTCAATATCTCTTCAAACGCGTCCATATTAGGCTTTATGTGATGCACATCGGCAGTGCGGCCCGCAAGGGCCTCCTGCGTCTTAAGCCCGTTTCCGGTAATACACACCACTGTAGTTTCATTCCTTCCGATTTTGCCCTGCTCGATCAGTTTCTTAGCGGCTGCGATAGTTACGCCGCCCGCGGTCTCCGCGAAAATGCCTTCGGTCTTTGCAAGGAGCTTTATCCCTTCGATAATCTCATCGTCCGAAACGTCCTCGCCGTATCCTCCGGTCTCTTTTACAACCTGTGCCGCGTAAAAGCCGTCTGCAGGATTTCCGATGGCAAGGGATTTCGCGACTGTATTAGGTCTTACCGGCCTTATAATATCGCTGCCCTGTTTTATGGCAACGGATATGGGAGAACACCCAGTAGCCTGCGCAGCAAAGACCTTTGTCTCAAGCTCTTTCAATATTCCTATCTCTTTAAATTCCTTAAATGACTTCCAGACCTTTGTAAGAAGCGAACCGCTTGCGCACGGAACAACGACATTATCCGGCGCCTTCCATCCGAGTTGCTCTATGATCTCAAAACCCTGAGTCTTAGAACCCTCGGCGTAAAACGGCCTGATATTTATGTTCACAAACGCCCACTTATATTTATTCGCTATCTCGCTGCACAGCCTGTTTACCTCATCGTAGTTTCCGTCAACAGCGACCAGATTCGGTTCATAAACGAGGGACGCCACGATCTTGCTCTGCTCCAGCGTTGCAGGAATAAAAACAAATCTCTTGAACCCCGCCTTTGCGCCTTGAGCCGATACCGAATGGGCAAGGTTTCCCGTGGACGCGCACGCGACCGTATCGAACCCGAATTCCTTCGCCTTTGTAAGGGCAACCGCCACGACCCTGTCTTTAAACGAAAGAGTAGGATGAGCGACAGTATCGTCTTTGACGTATAACTCCTTAACTCCCAGCGCCTTTGCAAGATTGTCGGCCTTTACAAGAGGCGTGAAACCGGAGTTCAGGCCTACCTGAGGGTCTCCGTCTATCGGAAGGAGTTCTTTATACCTCCAGAGATTTTTCGGCCTCTTTTCGATACTCTTCCTCGTCAATACACGCTTTATCTTTTTGTAATCGTAAACAACCTCCAAAGGACCGAAACAGAACTCGCAGACATATATGGGATCAACGGGATATTCCCTGCCGCACTCTCTGCATTTAAGACCGCTAACATAACCCATGGGCGCCTCCTCTGATAACAAAGATTATAACCTTAAATTACTGTCTAACTCTTTTAGATAAAAAAGTATTTTACTCTAAATGGGTGAGAAAATTAAATAGCGCGGTTCTGCCTCTGCGAAAAGCTATTTTACGGTGAGTGAAATCTCCTCTATGCTTCCTTCTTTTATCGAAAAAGCCTTTACAACCGGCTCCTTTTCGATAAGGCTCACGATGATATAAACGCAGTCATCGTAGAAGGCGAGGCTTACGTCTTTTGCGGACGGATATGCCCCTGAAGATGGGTGGGAATGGAATATTGCGAGCATAGAAAGATTGTTATCTCTCATATCTTTCATGACTTCAAACTGCTCTTTTGAGTCCATGAAATAGCTCACCGGAGATTTTTCGATATTGGTCAGCTTATATATCTTAGATATTTCGTTGCCCTTGCCCGCAAGTATGCCGCAAGCCTCATTGGGACAGCCTGCCCTGCAATGAGCAAGCATGTCGGTGAAGATATCGGAAGGGATTATTAAAGGGTTAATATTCATACTCCTGACCTATATTTTAAGCTTATCAGCGGTTAGTATTTGTGCACCGTGGTGAACGGTTAAAATCTCGGTTTCGTCTTCTTTGAGACGATAGACGATTCTGTAATTTCCCAGAATAACTTCTCTTATTTCTTGCCGGTTAATCTCAGGAACAACACGGCCTGAAAGGGGGAACATTTCGAGTCTATCTACGGTTTCAAATGCCTGTATCGCGAATAGCTGGGCATATCTCGGAGCATCGCGGGCGATAAATTCACAGATAGCGTCAAGGTCATCAAGCGCCTGAATTGTCCAGCTTATGACAGCCATTTTTTCATGCGGTCTTTTGCTTCGGCGTGAGAAATCTTTTGCCCTGAATCAGCCTGCTGAATCCCTTTTTCAACCTTATAGAGAAAATAAAGCTTTTCAAGGGTATCCTCAAAAGTAATATCTTGAGGAAGATCTTCTATCGCCTTCAACACTTTCTCTTTCACGGTCGCCTCTGCCATACGGACACCTCCGGCAAAATCTATTTATCTAATCCTATCATGAAACAAAAAGTTGCCGCAATTGGGGAGAGCTATTTTTTGATTCTATTGAAGAGATACCTCTATACCCTTTTTCTTTATCTCTTCGGATATGAAGTCGTTATCTTCGCCCAGATAGTCATTATAAGAAAAAACAACCGGCTGAATATCCCGTTTGAACTCGGCAATAAGCATAATCAACTTACTCAAGGTTTCAATCCTGTTTTTATCCGTAACGCTCCGCGAAAAGATGGCAATGTCTATATCGCTCTGCCTCGTTGCTTTGCCGCGAGCATGTGAGCCGAAAAGAACGGCCTTATCCACAGAGCATACCTGTTGAGCCTCTTTGAGGTAGCGTTTTACAACTCTGATTACTTCAGCTTTAGTTTTAGCCATTTTTTCAGGAATATTCATTTTTCCCATGACTTTCTTGATTTAATTGTAACATACTTTGTGAAAATCCTTGTTTATATAGCCGTCGTTATCGCCGTACTCGTCAAACTCGTCGGATAGAAATTAAAATGAATGCTGGCTATACTGTTTTAATATTGAATACAAACCCCGCGCGGTTTTGGCGCGGGGGCGGTCTTTGAAAGAGCTACATTTTGCCTAAGAAAGCAACCCTTGTTGAGCCGTTAACTCTATATCCTGCAGTATCCAGCGTCATAATCCTGCAATTCCGTTATGCTCGGATTCGAGCCGCATACGGCGCAGTCGTTATTCTTCGGAACTTTGACCCGCCTGAAATTAACTTTCAAGGCATCGTATATCAGAAGCGTATTTTTCAGCACATCTCCTTTGCCGAGTATTATCTTTAAAACCTCTGTTGCCTGAAGCGCTCCTACAACGCCTGTTATAGCTCCTAAAACTCCCGCCTCCTGACATGAAGGCACAAGACCTGCCGGAGGCATTTCCTCAAAGAGACAGCGATAGCAATGTCCCTCTCCCGGAAGGATTGTCGTAACCTGACCTTCAAACCTTAATATCGCTCCGCTCACAAGAGGCTTTTTCAACATTACGCACGCGTCATTAACAAGATACCTTGTCGGGAAATTATCGCTGCCGTCGACAACGATATCGTAGTCCTTTATCAAGTCGAGTATATTGTCCTTGGAAATCCTGTCCTTTATGCCTACAACCTTCACATCCGGATTCAATGACTCGAAGGTCTCCTTTGCTGAATCGACCTTATGAACGCCGAGCCTTTTTGTATTGTGAGCTATCTGCCTCTGCAGATTGCTCAGTTCTACAGTGTCGTTGTCTATCATGCCGATAGTGCCGACGCCGGCAGCGGCAAGGTAATAGCCGACAGGGCATCCGAGGCCTCCCGCTCCGACAATAAACACCTTTGCGTTAAGTATCTTTTTCTGCCCTTTCCCGCCTACCTCCGGCAGTATTATATGACGGCTGTATCTCTGTAATTGATCGTCGGTAAATTCCATTATCCGCCTCCGTTATTCCTTCTCTTTCCTAATGAGAAGTATCCAGTCTGTATCATTTATCTTCTCCACCTTCAATACCTTATGGCCATGGTCTTCCATCGATTTTGGTATGCTCCTTGACGCCTCTTCGTAATCGAGAAGTATTTCGAGCGTTTCGCCGACTTCCATATCCTCTACGGCAAGCTTTGACTTAACAAATGTGTACGGGCATATAAGCCCTTTGATGTTTATTTTTTTGTCTATCTTTATTTCTTCCATTTTATTCTTCCTTTCCTTCAACCCTTATAAATAACGTCTTATCCGAAACAACAGGCAAAGCGTCTATCTCCTTTATCGCGTTAAGCACATCCCTTTCCTTAGCCGTATGCGTCAATACTACAAGCGGAACAGAGCCGCCGAGCCTCCTGCCTTTCTGTATCACAGACGCGATGCTTATATTGTAATTGCCGAGTATACCCGATATCTTTGAAAGCACTCCCGGCTGATCCATCGCGGAAAACCTGAAGTAATACATGCTCTCTATGTCTTCCATCTTCTTGATCTTATAGGATGACGACACATACCCTCTGCCCTTTGCCTTTTGCCATTTGTCACAATGGGCAATATCCACTATATCGGCTACCACAGCGCTTCCGGTCGGCATGTCTCCCGCGCCCCTTCCGTAGTACATGGTCGCGCCGACGGCATCGCCTTCCACATAAACGGCATTGAACACACCGTCAACTTTCGAAATGAGATATTCATTTGGGATCATCGTAGGATGCACCCTCATCTCTATCTCTCCGTTCGAAAACTTTGTTATCGCGAGAAGCTTTATCTTATATCCGAGCTCTGACGCGAATTCTATATCCTGAGCCGTTATCTTTGTGATACCCTCCTTATAAACCTCGTTATACGAAAGCGGAATCCCATACGCGAGGGATGAAAGGATAGTAAGCTTATGAGCGGTGTCTATTCCTTCGATATCGAATGTGGGATCGGACTCGGCGTAACCGAGCCTCTGAGCCTCTTTCAACGCATCCGAGAATTCGACCTTCTCGTCGGTCATCTTTGTGAGGATGTAATTTGACGTGCCGTTTATAATCCCGTAAACCGCGACTATATTATTGGCGACAAGCCCTTCCCTCAGCACCTTTATTATCGGAATGCCGCCCGCAACCGACGCCTCGAATCCTATCTCGACGCCGTTTTTCCGTGCCTCTGCGAATATCTCATTGCCCTCTGTTGCAAGGAGCGCCTTATTTGCCGTAACAACGTGCTTCTTATTTTTTATTGCCTGAATTATAAAATCCTTTGCGGGACGTATGCCTCCCATAAGCTCGACAACAACATCTATATCAGGATCGTTAATGACAGAGGCGGCATCGGTAGTCAGGACTCCTTCCGGAACTTTAATTCCCCTATCCCTTTTTATATCGAGATCCGCAATCCTTTTAAGCACAAAATCAATGCCTGTCCTTTTTTTGAGCACATCTCCGTTTTCAAGCAGTATCTTTGCCGTGCCTGTACCTACAGTCCCGAATCCTATTATGCCGACATTAATCTTATCTTTCATTTTCTTATCCTTTATTCAATACCTTTCTTATGCCCGCGACCGCCTGCTTTATCCTGTGCTCGTTTTCGACAAGAGCGAACCTCACATAGTTGTCCCCGCCTTCGCCGAAGCCGATGCCCGGAGAAACCGCAACCTTCGCTTCCGTAATGAGAAATTTACAGAATTCAAGCGAACCCATTTTCTTAAACGGTTCCGGAATCTCGGCCCATACGAACATCGTCGCCTTCGGAGGCTCGATCTTCCATCCCACGCTGTTCAGTCCTTTTACGAGCACGTTCCTGCGTGACTCGTATACCTTCCTGAATTCCTCGACACAGTCCTGCGGTCCTCTCAAGGCCACTATGCTCGCGATCTGAATGGGCTGAAACATTCCGTAATCGAGGTAACTCTTTATCTTTATAAGAGCGCCTACCACGTCTTTATTCCCGCTGCAGAAACCTACCCTCCAACCGGCCATTGAATAGCTCTTGGTCAGAGAGAAAAATTCGACCCCCACATCCTTTGCGCCCGGAACCTGAAGGAAACTCGGCGCCTTATAATCGTCGAAAGTAAGATCGGCATATGCGAGGTCATGAATAACTATAATATTGTTTTCCTTCGCAAAGTCCACGACCTTTTTAAAAAAATCGAGCCCGTCAACGACCTGAGTCGTGGGGTTGTGCGGGAAATTGATAATCAGCATCTTCGGCCTCGGCCATGTCTTTTTGAACGCCTTTTCCATCTCCACGAAAAAATCTATGCCGGGGCCTATGGGAATGCTCGTAACCTCGCCGCCGGCTATTATCACGCTGTAAGGATGGATCGGATACGCAGGGGTCGGCGTCATCACTACATCTCCAGGCTGGATTGTGGCGAGCGCAAGATGCGAAAGCCCTTCCTTGGACCCTATTGTGACAACAGTCTCGGATTCCGGGTCGAGATCGACGTCGTATCTCCTCTTATACCATTCGGTAATTGCCATCCTTAACTGGGTTATGCCCTTGGAGGCCGAATATCTGTGGTTTTTCGGATTATTCGCGGCCTCGCATAACTTATCTATGACATGTTTCGGAGCGGGCATGTCAGGGTTGCCCATGCCGAGGTCGATAATATCCTCGCCTCTTCTCCTGTAATCCGTCTTCAGTGCATTGACAATGGCAAACACATAAGGCGGCAGCCTTTTAATCCTGTTAAACTCAAACATCTTTCCTCCCATACGCTTCCTCCGCATTCATGGAGCTTCTCACCAGCGGCCCGGAGGCGACGAACTCAAATCCCAATCCGAGGGCTGTTTTTTTAAGCTCCTCAAAAACCTCCGGTCTTATGTATTCTACAACAGGCAGATTCTTTTTTGTAGGTCTAAGATACTGCCCTACAGTTAAAAAATCGCAGCCCGCAGCCCGAAGGTCTTTGAACAATATCATGACCTCATCCATAGTCTCGCCGAGGCCGAGCATCAGTCCCGATTTTATCTTAATACGCGGAGATATTGTCTTCGCGTTCTTTAAGACATTGAGCGAACATTCGTAATCCGCCTGAGGCCGCACTTTATCATAGAGCCTTCTCACCGTTTCGACGTTATGGTTAAACACATCGGGCTCAGCGTCGAGGACAATCTTCAAGGCATTCACATCTCCTTTAAAATCAGGCGTAAGTACCTCGATCTTCGCGTCAGGCAGTTTTCTTCTTACCGCTTTTATTGTTTCCGCGAACTGAGACGCTCCTCCGTCCGGCAAATCGTCTCTCGTAACCGATGTGATAACCACATATCTTAATCCCAGTTCAAGCGATGCATCGGCAACCCTTTCAGATTCTTCTGCATCAACGCATGAAGGAACTCCTGAATTAACGGAACAGAAGCCGCAGTCGCGCGTGCAGTTGTTACCCAGTATCATGAACGTGGCAGTGGGTTTAGAAAAACAAAATCCCTTATTAGGGCACCTCGCTTCTTCGCAGACCGTTGAAAGGCGGCGGCTACGCAAGAGGGCCTTTGTCTCATGCATACCTGAAGCCTTTACTTTAATCCATTCCGGCAAGCGCATAATCTATTAAAATACCGTATATAAAATATAAAATGCAAAATAAACATAACCATCGGGATGTAAGGCATACTTCAAAAGCCTTTACTAAGTGTAGTTGCCTGTGCAATCCAAAGATTATCTTTGTCTAATTAAATAAGAAGGCAATGTTGTAGCTCACGAGAAAGAGAATGCTGTTATGATATTCCGTCTGAGTAAAGGCTTTTTCAGCACGCCTCACATCCCATGACTTTGAATCGAATCAACACAAAGAGCAGGTCTGCTTCAATGACTTTATCGACGAAACTTTTAAATTACATTATCTTATACCCGTCATCCGCATCGGCGGCATCTATTTTTATAAAACATAGAGCATCTTTGCTTTGCACAAAATATAACACTTATAAAGGCGTTGAAGCGGATTTGCTCTTTGTGTTATTGAAATGCGTTGGCTACGGTTATGAGAGTATTGAAAGGGGCCCTTGGCGGGCCCCCAAGTTGGTTAGATTTTTTCTACGTTGGTAGCTTTAGGTCCGCGGTCGCCTTCAACAACGTCGAACTGAACCCTCTGACCTTCGGCTAATGTCTTGAAACCATTACCTCCGATTGAAGAGTAATGGACAAAGACATCCGGTCCGTTATCCTGCTGGATAAAGCCAAACCCCTTAGATTCGTTGAACCATTTTACCTTCCCTTCAAATGCCATACTGCTGCAACCTCCTTATTTTACCTGTAAAACAGGCTTGCTTAATCCCAAGACAAAGCATAGGGATGAAATTTTATAACATGCGCTAAAACCAAAAGTCAAAGGAAATTTATCTCTTAAAATCAGAGACAATAAGCGCCTTATTAAGACAAACCGGCATCACCGTTTTTTCGCCTCATCCCACAACGCGTCCATCTCTTCGAGCGTCATTTCCTCGAGGGTTTTCCCTGTGTCCCTCGCCTTCATCTCTATATAGCGGAAACGGGAGATGAATTTGCTTATGGTCTTTCTTAAGGCGTCTTCAGGATTTACGCCGACAAAGCGCGAAATATTCACGAGAACAAAGAATATATCCCCAAGCTCGTCCTCTATCTCTTTTTGCTCTTTACTCTTAAGCGCGCTTCTGAATTCATGCAATTCCTCTTCGAGCTTTTCCATCACGTCCTCAACCCGCTGCCAGTCGAATCCGACCTTTGCAGCGCGCGTCTGAAGCTTGTGAGCCCTCAGAAGAGACGGAAGCTCCTTTGGAATGCCTTCGAGAATCGATTCTTTTATCTTGCCCTCTTCCTTTTTTCTCTCATCCCACTGTTTCGAAACTTCTTCCGAGGTTTCAAACTTCTCTTTACCAAACACATGAGGATGCCGCGATATCATCTTATCGCCGATATTTTTGATGACATCGTCCATATCGAACTCGCCGCGCTCCTTTGCCAATTGGCAGTGGAAAACTATCTGAAACAATAAATCGCCGAGTTCTTCTTTTATTTTCTTCGGGTCTCCCTCATCGAGGGCTTCGAGGACTTCATAGGTCTCTTCTACGAGAAAAGGCTTTAAAGATTCCGCTGTCTGTTCTTTATCCCAGGGGCATCCGTTCCCTGAGCGTAATGCGGTCATAATGTCGAGGAGTTTTTGAAAATTGTTCATAAAATATAGTTTACACAAAAGTGCCATAAAATCTCATGTCTGATATAATGTTCTTATGAAACTGCCGAACAGCAAAAACGCCTATATTTCGTCTTCAAAACTTCTCGATTATTTGCTGTCACAAACTCACCCTATCGGCAAAACAAAGGCTCGGTATTTGCGTTCGGCTGGTTTTAATGAATCAAATGTTAATTTATTAAGGCAATCGCTGGTAAATCTTTCTCAGACAGAAGAAATAAAAGAGGTCATTACATCTCCGCATGGTGTAAAATATCTTATAGAAGGCTCCATACAGACGCCGACTGGAACCTATATAAAATTGAGAACCATTTGGATTATTGATAGCGGGCAGGACTATCCTCGTTTTGTAACTGCCTACCCATTATAAACGATGGCTAAGGGGGGTATTAAGATGATAAAAGAATTAGACACCGTTGTATTGAACCACGACATTAAAGAATACGGCCTGACAGAGGGCGATATAGGCGCAGTCGTGCATTGCTATGCTGATGGCGCTGCCTATGAAGTTGAGTTTATAACCGCCGAAGGGAAAACAGTTGCAGTCCTTACGCTTACTTCGGATGATATAAGATTAATGAAAAATAGAGAAATACTTCATGTGCGGGAACTGGCCACGGCACAGCGCAAGGCATTATAGACTTTACACACAATTTGCCGTGTTTCATTTATAATTAAAAAAGAGGGGGTTGAAAAAAATGGCTGCAAGAACACGGTTGTGATGTAAAAAGTATTAGGGATATAAACCCTTGGATGTCTGATAAAGAAATACTAAAAGTAGCAGTTTCAGAAAAGCGATTAGTTATTACAATGGGCAAAGATTTTGGAGAGTTGATTTATAATTCCGGGTTGCCACACAAAGGAGCCTTGCTGCTAAGACTTGAGGATGCAGCCTCAGATAAAAAAATAGAAATAGTGAGTAAAATTATGGAGAAATACTCAGATAGGTTAATGGGTGTATTTGCTGTTTTTAAGAATGGGGAATTAAGGATTAGGCGATGATAAAGGTGTAAGCCACAAAGAGTGAAATATCTCTTTGTGGCTTACACCTTAGGGTTTTAATGCTTATGCCCGCTATGTTCTACGCTGGCTTTGCCTTCTTCTCCCAGATTAAGCAGTTCTACTTTTCCGCTTGCCAAATCATAAACACCAACAACAATCTTAAGTTTTCCTTCCTCTACGAGGTGCTTCAATATGGCACTCTTTTCTGTAAGTGTTTTGGCAGTGAGTTTGGCATTTTCATCAATGGCAGCATTCAGCAGGGCATCTTTATCTTTAGCCTTTTTCCTCGCTATATCAACGGCAGGATTGATTTTCTTAACTATAGCCCCAATATTTCCTTCAGGCTTGCCGCCTGCGACAGTTGCCTTTACAGCCCCACAGAATTTGTGTCCCAAAACTACTACAAGGGGAACATTCAGGTGTTCGGCGCCGTATTCTATACTCCCAAGTTCAATTGGGTCAACCACATTTCCAGCAACCCTTATAATAAAAATGTCTCCAAGCCCCTGATTGAATATATGTTCAGGAGGGACCCTGGAATCAGAGCAGCTTAATATAATAGCAAAAGGGTTTTGCCCCTTTGCAAGTTCCTTCCGCCTGTCGTCACCTAACTTTTTTGATTCCTGCTTGCCCTGAACAAACCTCACATTTCCATCCAACAGCATCTTTAACGCTTCATCAGCAGTTATGCCTGCCTTCTCGCTTGTGGCAAATGCCTGTCCAAAGGACAGGGTAAAGACCATTACAGCAATTAAACCAACTAAAAATCTTTTCATTTTTAGCATATAACTGACCTCCTTAAAGTTGACAAGTTTAAATTAATATATTCTTTCATTAGTGTCCGACAGTTTTTAACATGAAAGCATATAACCTATTGAAAGCGTAACATAAAATGACATTAGCATCTGTTATCGACTTGAAAAATTTGCAGCCAGACCGTCATCATTCCGGGAACA
>JAJYVD010000088.1 GCA_021792185.1 Nitrospirota bacterium
TGTCCTCATCTAAATGCCTCCATATGGAATTAAGATGAGATATTTTAACAGGATTTGCGGTAAAAGGAAAACAGAAATACTTGCAGAACCTTGATTCTCAAGGCTTAGCGAGTTGTTGAACAGGCTCGTTAAATAGAAAAGGAGGTATATATGGTAGTAGAATTCTGGGGTCATGAGTTTAAGGTAAATATAGTTTTAGGTTGCATCGGCGGGTTTTTAATAGCTATTGTCTCGTCCATGTTCGGATTCGGCGGAGGGCCTTTTATGGTTCCTTTAATGACCGTAGGATTGGGGCTTCCGATGTATGTGGTTGTCGGAAGCTCGCTTCTGGCAATTTTCTTTAACACGGCGATGGGAACCATGCGCCATTATCAGTTCGGGAACTTCGACCTTTTGTTCTTTCTCATAATGTTCCCTGCGGCAATACTGGGAGGTTTTATAGCTCCGCAGATAGCAAAGCGTGTAAGCCCATTGACGGTTAAGAGGGTAGCGGTAGCGGGATTGGTTTTGCTGGCATTGAACCTGTTGGGAGTGTATTAACACACTTTATTTATGAACGTTATTGCGATGGGAGACAAAGCATTTCCGCTTCATTCTCGGCAGGCATCCAACCTGCCTCCGAAGCTGCGGCAGCCCGCTTTAACATCCATGTTACGCATGGACTGCCGAAGTCGCTTCAATGCCTTGTCTCCCATACTTAACGGTGAAATTTATAAATGAAGGGTTAAAAATAGCAATATTGAGAAAAATAGTTTCAGGAGGATTTGAAATGGGAGAAACAAAATCTGTATACAGCATGTGCGGGATGTGCGCTGTCCGCTGCTCTATAAAAGTAGAGGTAGAGGACGGCGTGGTTAAGTGGATTGAGGGCAATCCACACGAGCCCGGGCTGGAGGGAAGCCTCTGTGCAAAGGGGTCTGCGGGTCTTGTCTTCGAATACGATGCGGAGCGGCCCCAGCATCCCATGATAAGGGACGGCGAAAGGGGCTCGGGGAAATGGAAGAAGGCGACATGGGATGAAGCCCTCGATTATATAACCGGCAAGTTGAAGACAATAACAGAGAAGCATGGCAGCAAGGCCATAGCCCTTTCCGATAGGAGCGGGCCTTTTACCGACCTGACAACGAGTTTTCTGAAGGCATTAGGTTCGCCCAATTATTTTAATCACGATGACACATGCGGCAAAAATGTGGATATGGCATGTAAGAGCCTCTTCGGATTTGGAGGAAGGGGTGAGTTTAGCTATGACTTTGCCAATACAAAGCATATAGTGCTTTACGGAAGAAATGTCTTTGAGTCTTTACAGGTAAAAGAGGTCAACAATATTCTTAATGGTATGGATAAAGGTGCAAAACTCACGTATATCGACTGCAGGGCAAATGTCACAGCATCAAAGGCCGACAGATTCCTTATGATAAGACCCGGAACGGACTACGCCCTTAATCTTGCCCTCATTCATGTGATATTGAAGGAGAGACTCTATGACATAGACTTTGTAAATAAAAATGCGACAGGACTCACAGGGCTTGAGAGTTTTGTGGTTCCTTACACGCCTGAATGGGCGGAAAAAGAGACCGGGATACCGGCACAGGAGATCGCAAACCTTGCTCGTGATATAAGCAATGATAGGCCCAAAGTAATATTCCATCCCGGGTGGATGCTCGCACGATACCTTGACTCCTTTTATGCCAGCAGAACTATTTACATTTTGAATGTCCTGATGGGGAATATTGAGACAAAGGGCGGTTTAATAATCGCAAAAGGCCCGGGTGACGCAGGCAAGAAGCCGTTAAACTCCCTCGGTGCGAAGACCCCTGATATAAAGGACAAGATAGTTGACGCTGCCATGAAAAACAAGCCCTTCGGAACAGGTCATGTGGTCAATCTCTATAAGGCAATAAAAACAGGAGAGCCTTACCCCATAAAGGCATATTTTGCCTATCGTTATGATCCGATAGCTTCGCTTCCTGACCCCGAGGCACAGAAAAAGGTGCTGGACAAGTTAGACTTATTAGTTTCCATTGATGTGAATTACAGCCAGACAGGATGGTATTCCGATGTGATTCTTCCCGAATCCACTTATCTTGAGAGGTCGAATATCATAGGGACGGCGAAAGGGCCGAAACCGTCATTCATAATGAGAAGGCAGGCCATTCCGCCGCGGTATGACAGTAAGCCTGCATGGGAGATATTTACCCTTATAGCCCAAAGAATGGGTGCAGGCCAGTATTTCCCGTATAAGAGTATCGAAGACATCTGGAACTACCAGCTTGAAGGAACGGGAGTTAAGATAGAAGATTTCAATACCAAAGGTTCTGTAGGCCTTGCAAAAGACCCTATTTTTAAGGACAGGAACGACCTCAAATTCAAAACCCCGTCCGGAAAAATCGAGTTTGCCTCGGAGGAGCTTGCAAAGAGCGGATTTGAGTCCTTTAAACCATTCGGAGCGCCTAAGAAACCCGAAAAAGGGACATTCAGACTAACATTTGGCAGGAGCGCAATTCATGCTCATGCCCAGTCACAGAACAATATCTATCTGAATGAGCTTATGCCAGAAAATGTCCTGTGGATAAACGATGGAGAAGCAAAGGAACTCGGCATAAAGGACGGCGACACGGTTGAACTATCTTCAACCGGATACAGCGGAAAGATGAAGGCTAAAGTAACGCCTTTTATACATCCGGAGGCCATTTTTATGGTGCACGGATTCGGCAGTGAAATACCCCTTAAGACAAGGTCATATAAAAAAGGGCTAAGCGATACGAAGCTTGAAATAGGATTGCTCGAAACAGTTGACCCTGTCGGCGGCGGTGTCGCTTATCTTGAATGTTTTGTAGGCGTTAAGAAAGCATAAGGAGGAGTTAAAGATGAGCATATATTACATCTATCAGGATCAAAAAAGATGCATAGGTTGCTATGCGTGCGAGGTTCACTGTAAGACAAAAAATAATGTTCCAGTCGGACCAAGATTTTGCAGGATTATCCCCATAGGGCCTAAGATGGTAGGCAATATTCCGAGGACACAGTTTATCTTTATGCCTTGCTTTCACTGCGAAAAGCCGTGGTGCGTATCCGCATGCCCTACAGGCGCAATGCAGAAAAGGGCAAAGGACGGCATCGTCTTTGTTGAGCAGTCCCTGTGTGTCGGCTGCAAGTCCTGCATAACAGCATGTCCCTGGGGCGTGCCGCAGTGGAATCAAGAGACTGGAAGGGTTATCAAATGTGACTATTGCAAAGACAGGGTGGACAAGGGCTTAAAACCTGCATGCGTTACCAAATGCACCGCCCAATCACTTAAATGGGTTTCGGCAGCAGAGGCATCTGCACTGAAACGGGAGAAGTTCGCAAAGGAGATTACTGAATTCGGGGCATTGTACTAAGCAGAATGCCGGGAGTTAGGATATGACACCAGGCAATTACATACCCACGGAATATCTGCCGGTATTGCTGCTTATGGCGGCAGCCTTCGCCATAGGCGTAGGAGCGCTTGTGATGGGAGGCATATTCAGGCTCAGGAGGCCGTATAA